>CALRXX020000035.1:0-3958 GCA_943372245.1 bacterium | reverse complement strand
CGCCGCCGGCGGCGAGGTCGTGGTCGTCACCCACGCCATTCTCGAGAAGATCAGCCGTCGTGATAATCCGCAAACGGTGCTGGGCGTGTTCGATCAGGTCTACACCCCCCTGTCCGCCATCCAGCCCGCGACCTCCCCGGCCTGGGTGGCGCTGGAGCAGGTGCGCGATCCCGGTAATCTGGGCACCATCATCCGCACCGCCGACGCGGCGGGCTGCGGCGGGGTCATCCTGATCGGCGACTGCGTCGATCCGTTCTCGGTTGAAGCTGTGCGGGCGACCATGGGGTCGGTTTTTGCCGTCGCCATCGCCCGCGCCACCCCCGCCGAGTTCATCGCCTGGCGCCAGATGTGGCCCGGCAGCGTCATCGGCACCCGGCTGGACGCCACCGTCGGCCATCACGACGCCGCCATCGAGTATCCGGCCCTGATCCTCATGGGCAACGAACAGGCCGGCCTCACGGACGCGCTCGCCGCGGCCTGCGACGTCAACGTCAAGATCCCCATGCGGGGTCGCGCCGACAGCCTGAACCTGGCCGTGGCGACGGGGATCATGGTCTATGCTGTGACCGACAAGGCCTGAGCCACGTCACCGGATGACGGCGGATTCACTTGCCGGTCCCGGCCGGACGCGCCAGCCTCGGCCGATCACGTCCGGGGCTTTCCATGCGCGCCTTCCTGACCTTGCTGATCGTCCTGGGCAGCAGTCTGCCTGCCCAGGCGCAGTCTCAACCGGCCGAACTGCCCGCCGAAGCCTGGCGTGCTGACGCCCTTTCCATCGAAGGCCTGATCAACAGCCAGTACGCCTATCTGGACCGTTTCCCCGGGGAAGCCATGCCCATGAGCCCCGCCCTGCGTGCCGAGGCCGAGGCCGTGGGCGACCGTCGCTCGCTGCTGCGATACGCCGAACATGCCGTGGCAGCCCTGGCCGACCATCACGCCATCACCGGAGGCTCCTTCAATGACAGCTGGGGCCTTGTACCCAGCTATTCCGACCTCTGGATCGAGCCGGACGGCGAAGCCTGGCGGATCACCGCCGTGCGGGAAGGATCCCCGGCGGCCGGGGCTGGTGTTCGCCCCGGCGACAGGCTTGTGGCCATCGGCGAGATTCCGACTGCGGCGGCCGTCGCCACCTTCTGGTCCGGACTGGGTCTTGAGCCGGCCGGAGACCGCGCCGGCTACGCCGCCCGCGTTCTCGCCGCCGGGCACCGCGACCGCCCGCGCGACCTGACCATCCGCGACGCCTCGGGGATCGAACGCCGCCTGACCCTGCCCAACCTCTACGAAACAGGATCGGGCGACCGTCCGCCGGTCGCGGCGCAGGAGGCCGACGGCGCCCTTGTCATCCGGTTCAACGACTCGCTCGGCGACACCGCCACGGTCGCCGCCTTTGACGCCGCCATGGCCGCCGCACGTCCGGGCCAGCCCATCGTGCTTGACCTCACCGACACGGCCAGCGGCGGCAACACCGTGATAGCCCGGGCTATCATGGGCTGGTTCGTGGATGCGCCGACCGCCTACCAGATCCACAACCTGCCGGCCGAGGCGCGGGAAACCGGTGTGCCGCGCCAGTGGATCGAACAGGTCCTGCCCCGCCCGGGCAAACGCCACCACGGCTCCGTCACCGTCCGCGTCGGTCGCTGGACCGGCAGCATGGGCGAGGGGCTGGCGGTCGGTCTGGATGCGCTGGGCGCAGATGTCGTCGGCGACCCGATGGCCGGACTGCCGGGCGCGGTCTACGATCACCGGCTGGAGAACTCGGGGATGGTGATCAAACTGCCGACCGAGCGGCTCTATGCCGTCGACGGAACACCGCGCGAAACGTTCCGGCCGCGATCGGAATGAGCGACGGACTCTGAGCCCGCCCACCCGCTCGGGCTTCAGGCATCCTCCAGCAGCACCACGCCCGGAGCCGACTTCAGCGCCCCGCGCAGGGCACCGTCCAGCCGGTAGCGGCCCGGCAGCTTCAGTTCGACCTCACGCCGGCCGTCGAGTGAGGCGATCAGGGAGACCTCCCCGCCCTTGCCCTGCGACCGCGCCCGTTCGAGCCGCGACCTCAACGCTTCCGCATCAACCCCCCGGGCCGAGACGTGGATGCGCAGTCCCATGGCCCCGTCGTCGATCAGGGTGTCGAGCCGTGACGCGTCGTCGCCGAAGAAGCGCACTTCGCCGTCCGCCGACTTGGCTCGCACCCGCACCATGATCGAGGCCCCGACTTCCAGCACCTCGCGGCATTTGCGCAGCTGTTCCGGCGGGAACAGGCATTCAAACTCGCCGGTCGGATCCGAGAAGGTGACAAAGGCGAATTTCTCGCCGGACTTGGCACTGGCCCGTTCCTGGCGGCGGCGCACGACGCCGGCCATCAGGAAGGCTTCGTGGCCGCTCTCGGCCAGGGCGGTGGCCTCGGCGACGAAGGTGACGCGCTTGCGCTTCAGGGCCGGTGCCATGTCTTCCAGCGGGTGGCCGGACAGGTAGAAGCCGACGGCCGCCAGTTCCTGGTCCAGCTTTTCCGGCCCGACCCAGGGCTCGACCGGCTTCAACCGTGGTCGCGCCGCTCCGGCCTGGTCGCCGCCGAACAGCGACACCTGCGACGAGGCGCGTTCCGCGGCCACGCTCTGGCAATAGGCCATCAGGGTGTCCGCCTGCTCGACCAGTTGGCGTCGGTTGGAGTGGAAACTGTCGAAGGCTCCGGCCCGGGCGAGGTTCTCCAGCGCCCGCTTGTTGACGCTGCGCGGATCGACGCGTTCCAGGAAATCGAAGATGTCGGTGAACCGGCCGCCGGTCTCGCGGACCTCGACCAGATGCTTCATCGCCTCCAGCCCGACGTTGCGGATAGCCCCCAGCGCATACAGGACCGCCCCGACCCCATCGTCCCAGGCCACGTCGAAATCCGCCGAGGACCGGTTCACGTCGGGCCCCTTGATCGGCACCTCGAAGCGACGACAATCCTGATAGAAGACAGCCAGTTTGTCGGTATTGCTCAGGTCCAGTGACATGGACGCGGCCATGAATTCGACGGGATGATTGGCCTTCAGCCAGCCCGTCTGGAAGCTGATCAGCGCATAGGCGGCGGCGTGTGACTTGTTGAAGCCGTAGCCCGCGAACTTGGCCACCAGATCGAAGATGAAGCCGGACTGTTCCTCCGAGACGCCCTTCTCCGAAGCGCCAGCCACGAAGCGCGCGCGCTGGAAATCCATCTCCTCCTTCTTCTTCTTGCCCATCGCCCGGCGCAGAAGGTCGGCCTCACCGAGCGAATAGCCGGCCAGGACCTGGGCGATCTTCATCACCTGCTCCTGGTAGATGATGACGCCATAGGTTTCGGTCAGGACATCGACCAGCGACGGGTGCAGGCAGTCCACTTCCTGCCGGCCGAACTTCCGGTCGATATAGGTGTCGATCATCTCCATCGGCCCCGGCCGGTAGAGAGAGATCAGGGCGGTGATTTCCTCGATCGAGCCACATCGCATCTTGCGCAGGGTGTCGCGCATGCCCTGGGATTCCAGCTGGAACACCCCGACCGTCTGACCCGAGGCCATCAGCTCATAGGTCTTGGGGTCGTCCAGCGGCAGGCCGTTCCAGTCGACCGCCGCCCCGCGCCGCTCCAGATAGATCCGCGCGCGGTCCAGAACGGTCAGGGTCTTCAGGCCGAGGAAGTCGAACTTCACCAGTCCGGCGGCCTCGACCCATTTCATGTTGAACTGGCTGGCCGGGATGGTCGAACGCGGGTCCTGATACAGGGGCACCAGCTCGGTCAGCGGCCGGTCGCCGATGACGATCCCGGCGGCGTGGGTCGAGGCGTTGCGATAAAGCCCCTCAAGCTCCAGCGCCGTATCCAGCAGGGTGCGCACAGCCGCCTCGGAATCGCGGGCCTCCTTCAGCCGCGGCTCGATCTCGATGGCCTGGGCGAGGGTCACCGGATTGGCGGGGTTGGCCGGCACCATCTTGGCCAGCCGGTCGACCT
>CALRXX020000034.1:0-7281 GCA_943372245.1 bacterium | reverse complement strand
CATGGTCAGGGTGAGAACGTATTCGCCGAACCCTTCCTCGACGATCACGATCTCGCCGTCGCGCAGGATGGTCTGGCGCTCGTGGTCGGCGAGGCCCGGCCACATCAGCCGCTCGGTGAAGTCCTGGGCCGGGTTGATCAGCACCAGTCCGGCCATCCGCCCGGGCCGCGCCAGGGCTGCCAGCAGCGCGACCCAGCCGCCCATGGACGAACCGACCAGAACCACCGGCCCCTTCAGGCTGTCGATCATGCAGATGGCGTCCTCGCGCCAGCGCCCGATCGTGGCCTTGCGCCAGTCGCCCGAGGACTTGCCGTGGGCGAAATGGTCGTAGCGGACATAGTCCCAGCCGCGTTCGCGGGCCGCGGCGTCCAGCGCCATGGCCTTGGTGCCCTCCATGTCTGAGCGGAAACCGCCGATCCAGACCACGGTGGGGCCTTCGCCGTCGACGCGGCGGAAAGCCAGGGTCTCGCCCCCCCGGCAGGTCAGGTGCTGAATGTCGTCCAATCGCGGCTCCTCTCGCGAAAGTCCTCTTGGACTGATAGCGAACCGGGGAAAGCGAAGCGAAGGCCAGAAACGCGTGACCGATACCAAGACTGCCAGGAAGGTCCTGTTCGTCACTTCTAACCGCATCGGCGACTGCGTCATATCCTCCGGCGTGATCCGCGAGATCGCGCGGCAGGTGCCGGGCGCCCGGATCACCGTCGCCTGCGGCCGGCCGCCGGCCCCGTTCTTCCGCTCCGCGCCGGATGTGGAGCGGGTGATCATTCTCGACAAGAAGAAGCTGGCCGGACACTGGGTCGACCTTTGGCGTCAGGTGGTCGGCACGCGCTGGGACCTGGTCATCGATATCCGTGGTTCCGCGCTGGGTTACCTGATCCCGGCGAAACGGCGCGTGGTCTATCACCGTGGCTGGGAGACGGGTCTTCGCAAGGTCGAGATGGTCTCGCGGATGATGGGCGCGCCGGCACCGCTGGATCCCGAAATCTTCCTCGACGCCCGGGCCGTCGCCGACCGTCAGGCGGTACTGGATCCTCAGTTGGCCGGCGGAAGCGGTCCCGGCCCGATCATCGCCCTGGCCCCGATCGCCCACCAGCCCGGCAAGAGCTGGCCCGCCGAGCGTTGGGGCCAGCTGGTCGAGAAGCTGAAGGCCGAACCCCGGTTCGACGGCTGGCGCTTCATGGCGGTGGGCGGACCGGGCGACCGGCCCCCCGCCACCCCGGCGCTCGAGGCCGCCGGGCCGCGCGGGATCGACTTCATCGGCAAGGGCGACATCCTTGCCTCGGCCGCGGCGATCGATGTCGCCGACCTGTTCGTGGGCAATGATTCCGGCCTGATGCACGTCGCCGCCGCCCTGGGCCGGCCGACGCTGGGCTTGTTCGGTCCGACCGAGTGGTGGCTGTACGGCCCCTGGGGCCCGCGGACCCGCACGGCCGCCTCCAACGAGACGCGTGGCGAGTTCGCTCCGATCGAGGCGCTGACGGTCGACCGTGTCTTTGAGGCCGTGCTGGACCTGCACGATGCGTACATCGAAGGTCGCGAAGCGCCCGAACCTTGAAGACGGGGGCTTTCGCGGTCATATAGGCCCGGTAAGGGGAACGCCGCGATCCGTCGCGCGCTCATCCTCGTCAGAACTCCGCCTCCTCATCCACACAAGGAACCGACGCTCATTCGCCGTCCGATGAACCAGCCGCCCGTCAAGGACGGGCCGCCCATGAACCAAGATATCCGCGCGCCGCGCGTTCTGCTCATCGATCAGAACGGCGAGAAACAGGGCGTCATGCCGACGTCAGCCGCGCTGGAAGCCGCCGAAGAGGCCGGCATGGATCTGGTTCAGATCGTCTCCACGTCCGAGCCGCCGGTCTGCAAGATTCTCGACTACGGCAAATTCCGCTTCCAGGAGCAGAAGAAGAAGGCCGAGGCGCGCAAGCGTCAGAAGGTCGTCGAGCTGAAAGAGATCAAGCTCCGCCCCAACATCGACACCCACGACTATGAGGTGAAGGCCAAGGCCATGCACCGCTTCTTCGACGAGGGCGACAAGGTCAAGGTGACGCTGCGCTTCCGCGGTCGCGAAATGGCCCACCCGGAACTGGGCATGAAGCTGCTCAACAAGGTCCAGGCCGATTTCGAGGAAATCGCCAAGGTCGAATACGCCCCGCGTATGGAAGGCCGCCAGATGATCATGATCCTCGCGCCGAAATAGCCGTCGCGCACCTCCGACCTCGAAAAGCCCCGACCGGAAACGGCCGGGGCTTTGCCGTTTTTCAGCTTCGCCTTGCGCGTCCGCGCGATCTGACTCACACAGGGGGTGCCTCCCGCCCGAGTAACGCCCTGTGACGTCAGCCGCCCTGCCCAAGCCTCCGTCGCGATCGGCGCTGTTCGTCCTGTTCGGGGTGGTGTTCATCAACCTGGTCGGGTTCGGCATCGTCATTCCGCTGCTGCCCTTCTACGGACAGACTCTGGACGCGCCGCCGTGGCAGGTGGCGCTGATGTTCTCGGCCTATTCGCTCGGCCAGTTCGTCGCCGAACCGTTCTGGGGGCGGCTGTCGGATCGTATCGGACGCAAGCCGGTGCTGATGATCACCATCATGGCCAATGCCGCCGGCTATCTGGCGCTGGCCTTCGTACCCAACATCTGGCTGGCCATCGGGGTGCGACTGATCACCGGTCTGGGCGCGGGCAATGTCTCGACCGCCCAGGGCTATGTCGCCGACGTGACCCCGCCGGAACTTCGCGCCGGCCGGATGGGCCTGATCGGTGCCGCCTTCGGGCTCGGCTTCATCTTCGGCCCGGCGATCGGCGGCCTGCTGACCCGACCGGAACTTGGGCCCCTGGGCTACCAGCTGCCGATCTTCACCGCTTCCGGCCTGTGCCTGCTGGCCGCCCTCGGCGTGGCCTTCCTGCTCAAGGAAAGCCGGGTCAAGGCCGACGCCGCGGCGCCGCGCCCTCCCTTCCTCGGCGGGGTCAAGGACGCCGTCGCCAATCCGGTGGTGTCGCGGGTGCTGCTGGTCACCCTGATCTATATGGCCGGCTTCTCGGGCATGGAGTCGACCTTCGGCTTCTGGACCGAGGCCCGTTACGGCTGGACCGCACGCGAGGTCGGGCTGTGTTTCATGGCGGTCGGGATTGTCTCGGTCATCTGTCAGGGCTTTCTGGCCGGTCGGCTGGCGCGCCGGTTCGGCGAGGCGCGGGTTCTGGCGGTCGGCTGCCTCGTCTTCGGCACGGGCCTGGTCGGTCAGGTGGTCGCCAGCCGCCTGCTGCCTCATGCGGACTGGCTGGTGCCGGTGATCATGGCGGCGGGGGCGTTCGGGATGGCGATGACCATGCCCAATATCTCGGCCCTGATCTCGCGCTCGGTCGCTCCGGACCGTCAGGGCGCGATGCTGGGGCTGAACATGGCCTCCAGCTCGATCGCGCGCATCTTCGGGCCGATGATCGCCGGAGCCATCTTTTCCCAGATCGGCCACGACTGGCCCTTCCTGATCGGCGCAGCCCTGACCATTCCGGCGGCCGTGATGGCGATCAACGCCGGCCGAGCCTTCCGAAAGCGGCAAACGGCTGCAACTTCGCCGGGTCCCTTGCCGCCAGCACAGGTTCAGGGTTAGCAATGTCCGGGCGCTCGTGTGCGCCGGGGGAGTTTCAGTGCAAGTCAGTCTCAAATGGGCCCGTGCTTCGGCACGGATAGCGCTGGCGCTCGGCCTGGTGTCTTCGGCCGCGCAGGCGCAGGAGGCCGCGCCGCTGGAAGCCTATGGGGCCTTGCCGGCGATCGAGTTCGTAGAGGTCTCGCCGTCCGGTGATCGCCTCGCCTACGTCACGGTCGCCGGAAATCAACGCGCGCTCGTGGTGACGCAGGTCGCGGACGGCCAGCTCCTGACCGGGGCCCGGGTCGGAGACGCGAAAGTTCGCGACGTCGAGTGGGTGGGTGAGGATGCGGTGCTCTCGACTACCTCGACGACCCAGTCGATTCCGCTGTTCGGCGTCTCCAAGACCGAGTTTTTCATGGGGCAGGTGCACGACCTGAATGGGCGCCGGATGCGTCAGGTCTTCAGCGACCAGACCGGTATGTGGCCGATCATGGTGGGCCAGCCGATGGTCCGTCAGACGCCGGACGGCGCTCGTCTGTTCGTGGCGGGCTTCAACTTCACCGCCGGCGAAGTCAGCCTGTTCGGAATCAATCCGGCAACCGGCAATGCTCGCATGCTGGTCCGGTCCGACTTCGACGTCGAAACGGATGTGCTCAGTTCTGACGGCGTTCTGATCGCCCGGTCCGAATACGACGAACGGCGCAAGCAGTGGACCCTCTACATCGCCGCCGCCGGTGAGCGGTTGCGTCTGGGATGGACGACCCATGCGCCACTGGACTCGCCCGAACTCCTCGGCCTCGGCCGGACGGACGGGACGGTGCTGGTCAATGCACGGCGACCCGATCTGGCCGGCGAAACGGCGGGCGAAGGCGCGGACGCCGATACGCCCGAGGAGGCCCTTGATGATCTGTTCGAGGTCGATGTGGCGACCGGGGCCTGGACGCGTCTGGATTTCGACGCCCCTCCCAGCTTCCTGATCCACCATCCCCGCTCGCGACTGCTGATCGGCAGCGGCCGGGTCGGGGATGAAGGGACCGAATACGCCTTCATCGACCCGGCTGCCGGGCGCATCTGGTCAACGATTGCCCGCGCGTTCGCAGGCCGGGCACCGGAACTCGTCTCCTGGAGCGACGATCTTCGCACCGTGATAGTCATGAGCGGAGGGTCTGGCGATTCCGGCGGCTACCACCTGATCGACCTCGACAGCCGGGCATCGCACATCGTCGGCGAGACCTACCCAACCCTGACCGCCGACCGGGTCGGAACGGTGCGTGCGATCCAGTACACGGCCGGGGACGGGTTGGAGATCCACGGCTATCTGACGCTGCCGCCCGGCGTGACCGACGCGAAGAACCTGCCGCTGATTGTGCTGGCGCACGGCGGACCGGCGTCGCGGGACGTCATGGGCTTCGACTGGTGGGCCCAGGCGATGGCTTCGCGCGGCTATGCAGTGCTCCAGGCCAATTTCCGCGGCTCGTCCGGCTATGGCGCGGCGTTCCTCGAGGCCGGCTATGGCGAATGGGGCCGCAAGATGCAGACCGACCTGTCGGACGGCGTCCGCTGGCTGGCCGGACAGGGCATCGCCGACCCGGCCCGGGTCTGCATCGTCGGCGCGTCCTATGGCGGGTATGCTGCACTGGCGGGCGCGACCATCGACCAGTCCCCATACCGCTGTGCCGTGTCGGTGGCCGGCGTTTCGGACCTGCGC
This sequence comes from bacterium, assembly GCA_943372245.1. Lineage (GTDB taxonomy): Bacteria > Pseudomonadota > Alphaproteobacteria > Caulobacterales > Caulobacteraceae > Brevundimonas. Next base: position 1,992 of record CALRXX020000034.1, on the reverse strand, counting down.
CGAATGCTGGAATGGGAGGCACAGCAGGGTCCCCGCCGTGACAATCAGACCGTGCGCTACTGGAACCGGTTCATGGGGGTGGATCGATCCAGCGATCCCTCGCTGGAAGGGCTTTCTCCCGCGAGATTGGCGGACGGGGTCGGGATGCCGATCATGCTGCTCCACGGGCGGGACGACACAGTGGTGCCCATGGAACAGAGCCGCATCATGGTCGCCGCCCTCAGAGCGGCCGGCAAGCCCTACGAGATGATCGAACTTGAGGGCGAGGATCACTGGCTATCCCGCGCCGACACACGTCAGCGGATGCTGACCGAAAGCCTTCGCTTTCTCGAAGCGCACAACCCGCCGGACTGACACAGGGCCTGGCGGCCTTGCTTTCCCGCGCTGGCTGGCCTAGAAGCCGCGCCTTCGCGTACCGAACCGCCGGGCTAAAAGGCATGCCTGGGCGGTTCTCATCAGGGTTTCCAATCGGACGGCTCCAAAGGCCTGAAGAACCGGCAACCCGCTCAAAAAGAGAGTGAAAATGCCCAAACTGAAGACAAAGTCTGGCGCCAAGAAGCGCTTCAAATTCACGGCGACTGGCAAGGTCAAGGCCGGCGTGGCAGGCAAGCGGCACCGCTTGATCAGCCACAACAGCAAATACATCCGCCAGAACCGCGGCACCTCGGTCATGGCCGACGCCGACGCCAAGAAGATCAAGTCCTACATGCCGTACGCCTGATCGGCGCGCGCAGACCTGATCTCCACATTGAATTTGAAAGGATAGCGACATGGCTCGCGTCAAACGCGGCGTAGTTTCACACGCCAGACACAAGAAGGTTCTCAAGCAGGCCAAGGGTTTCTACGGCCGCCGCAAGAATACGATCCGCACCGCCAAGGCCGCGGTCGATCGCGCCGGGCAGTACGCCTACCGCGACCGCCGCAACAAGAAGCGCTCGTTCCGCGCCCTGTGGATCCAGCGCATCAACGCCGCCGCGCGTCTGGAAGGCTTCACCTATTCGCAGTTCATGCACGGCCTCGGCGAAGCCGGCATCGAGCTGGACCGCAAGGTCCTGGCCGCGATGGCCGCTGACGAAGTCGCCTTCAAGGCCGTGGCCGACAAGGTCCGCGACGCCCTGAAGGCCTGATTTTCCGGCAACGGAAGACGCAAAAGCCCTCCGGCCCGCGCCGGGGGGCTTTCTGCTTTTCTGGGTGGCTGGTGATTGGTGGCTGGTGATTGGTGACGTACCGGGACCGTTCCAGCGGCTGGTTTGAATCCTCGCCAGACACCCGCGCACCCAATCACCAGCCACCAATCACCAGCCACCTCTCCAGCCCACCGGCTGTCAGACCTTCCGTCCCTCGCTGTCAGCGGCTAGACGACTGCACAATGACCGACCTCGCCCAACTCGAACTCGACCTTATCAACGCCATCAGCGGTGCCGGGACCGCTGCGGCGGTCGAGGACCTGCGCGTCTCGGCCCTCGGCAAGTCCGGTTCGATCTCAGGCCTGCTCAAGGGGATGGGCGCGCTGAGCCCCGATGAGCGGCGCGAACAGGGGCCGATGATCAACGGCCTGCGCGATCGGGTGTCATCCGCCCTGGCCGCCCGCAAGGCGGAGCTGGAGGGTGCAGAACTCGACGCCCGCCTGAAGGCGGAGCACGTCGACCTGACACTGCCCCCCCGCCCGCGCCGCGCGGGTTCGGTGCATCCGACCATGCAGGTGATGGACGAGATGATCGCCGTCTTCGCCGACATGGGCTTCGCCGTCGCCGAAGGCCCGGACATCGAGGACGATTTCCACAATTTCACCGCCCTGAATTTCCCGCCGAAACACCCGGCGCGGGAGATGCACGACACCTTCTTCCTGCGCCCCGACCCGGAGACGGGCGAGCGCAAGGTCCTGCGCACCCACACCAGCCCGGTGCAGGTGCGGACCATGATGACCCAGAAGCCGCCGATCCGGATCATTGCGCCGGGCCGGACCTTCCGGAAGGACAGCGACGCCACCCA
>CALRXX020000033.1:0-10307 GCA_943372245.1 bacterium | reverse complement strand
ACGATAATCGCCCGGCTGTACCCCAGCCGGCCGAGAATGGCAGCGGCCGGAATCGAGGCGATGCCGTAGGCGATGAACCAGGCGAAGGTGGTCAGGGTCGCCTCGGTGTAGCTGAGTTCAAACACCCGCCGGACCGCTGCGATCAGCGGTCCGATCAACGAGGTCACGAAGCCCCAGGCGAAAAACAGGGTCGTCACATAGGCAAACGCAAGGCCGGTGCCCTTGGGTTTGTCCGCTTGGTGCTCTGTCATGGCAGTCTCCTCGCCCTGGGCGATCCGCAAATCAGCTCTGCGATCATGCATCAATCGATCCGACCCGTGCCAGCGCACGACGTCGGGGGTCCACAAGACCGGTCATCGAAGCAGAAGGGCCGCCCCGGTCTCCCGAAGCGGCCCCTCCCCGACCGGTTGGGACGGTCAGTAGCGGTAGTTCACTCCGAACAGGAACGTCCGGCCGTAAACCTGATGGTCGATGATCCGGCGCTCGTCTCCGTTCTCGTAGGTGAAGAACGGCTCGTCGGTCAGGTTGTTGACCTGGAACTGGGCCGAGAGGCCTTCCAGCGGTCCCGATTCGAACTGATAGCCGATCTGGGCGTCGACGATGGATTCCGCCCCGACCTGCCGGAGGGTGCGGCCGTTGCCGAAGCCGGCGACCTCACCCAGGAACTCCGAGCGGTAGCGGTTGCTGATCCGGGCCTGCACGCCGTCCCGCTCATAGTAGAGCGTGACGTTGGCGACAGTTTCCGACAGCCCCGGGATCGGCGTCGCCGGATTGCCGGGATCCGGCTGGATTTCGCTCTGGGTGGACGAAATCGAGAACTGACCGCCAAACCCTTCAAGCGCGGGCGAGATGAAGTCGAACGGCGTGGAAACCGCGAACTCGACGCCGTAGATGGCTCCGCCGTTGCCGTTGGCGGGGGCCGAAAGCAGGCCCTCGTTGATCACGGCAGCGCCTGCTCCCGTCGGGAAGCCGGTGAAGTCAAAGACCAGGTTCTGGTTGTAGATGTAGGTGTCCAGGTCCTTGTAGAAGCCCGCGAGCGAGACATAGGCGGAGCGGCCGAAATACTGCTCGATCGAGATGTCGAACACATTGGCGATCCAGGGTTTCAGCTCGGGATTGCCGCCGCCGCCGCTCCAGGGAGAGCTGTTCACGGTTGCACCGGGCACGTTGCGCGCACTGTTGAAACCAAAGGTCCGGGATGCCCTCATCTCGTCCATCCGGGGCCGGGCCTGGGTCCGGGCCGCCGCCAGGCGCAGGAAGCGCTGGTCGCCGATCTCGAAGATCAGGTTGGCGCTGGGCAGGAACTCGGAATAGGTGTCGCCACCCGTCACGGGCACGGAAAGGGTACCCGAGCCGCCGCCGGTGGCAGCGAAGCCGCTCGAGCTCTGGTCAACCAGGGCGATCTGGAAGCCGACATTTCCGGTCAGCGGCATGCCGGCAAAGGTCGTGTCCAGGTTGGCCCGGATGAACGGCGTGACGATCGTTTCCTCAACCGACCAATTCTTGGACACCACGTCGGAGTTGGGGTTGCGGACGAGCGTGAAGAAGCCGCTGTTGAGCAGACCCAGGGTATCGTAGCTGATCATCCCGGGGATGCCGATGAAGGCCAGCGACGTCGGGGCGAGACGGAACTGGGTCGGCACGACATTGAACCCGCCGCCGGCAACGCCGAGGAAGAATTCATCGGCGATGAGCTCCTTCTCCCGCGTGTTGTAGTTGAAGCCGAAGTCCACCGAAGTGACCGGGCCATCCGTCAGGTGCGCCGTAGCCTGCAGGCGGGTCGCGAACAGTTCGTCGGTGATGGTCGGGCTGTTCAGATAGCCGTCCTGCCCGCCGGGGATCACACCCCCGCCCCAGCCCTGGGGGCTGCTCGGGCGGATGAGGTTGAAGTCGGCGTAGTTCAGGTTGTTGTCGAACTGCGGAATGCCGTTGCCGTCAATCCGGAAGGTCAGCGAATCCGCAGCGCCCGATCCGTTGTCGCCCGTGCCGGAGTAGCTTTCGATGATCTGGTCGGTGCGGTCGACGCTGGAGTAGCTGACGTCCGCGACGAGGGTCCAGCGATCGTTCGGGGTGTACTCCGTGTTGAAGCCCAGCGCCTTGACCTCGCTGTCGCGGGTGTTCACGTCATTCCGTACGACGCCGCGGACGTTGTTGAACGTGCCCTGCGTGACCAGGCCGTCGGTGACGGTATATCCCGGCTGGAGCGAAGCCGACGACCACTGCAGCGGAAACTCGATGCCGCGCAGGATCTGGGTGTTGTCAAACTTCGAATAGAAGGCGTCGATCGTCGTGTGCCATTGGTCATTGGGCCGGAACTCGACGACCCCCATGAAGCCGTCACGCTCGAGCTCGGACGACATCACATACGGCTTCGTGCCGCCGATGACCGCGACACCGGGCGCGATACCCGGATAGCCCCAGGCGTTGAAGCGCTCGGACTGGTAGGGCGAGCCCATGTGGGCATAGCCCAGGGCGATCCCGACGGTATCGTCTGCAAACTGGTCGATGTAGGACACACTGTAACGAACGCCGTTGTCGGTCGTCCCCGCGTTGAGGGCGCCGATGTCGTTCAGCTCGTAACGCACGTTGGCGGCGAAGGCTCGACGACCGTAGGCCAGGGGGCGGACGGTCTGCAGGTCAGCTGTGCCGGCCAGGCCCTGGCCGATCAACGCCGCGTCGGGCGTCTTGTAGATCGTCACACCCGACAGCAGTTCCGACGGATACTGGTCGAACTCCACGCCGCGGTTGTCGCCGGTCGTAACCTGCTCGCGACCGTTCAGAAGAGCCGTGGTGAAGTCGGGCCCGAGACCCCGGATCGAGATCACCTGGCTGCGGCCGTCGAGACGCTGAGCGGTAAGGCCCGGCAGACGTGCGAGCGACTCAGCGATCGAGACATCCGGCAGCTTGCCGATGTCTTCCGCCGTTACGACCTCAACGATGGAGGTGTTGTTCTTCTTGGCCGCGATCGAGCTCTGGATGGAGGCCCGGATGCCGGTCACGATGACCTCATCGATCTCCTGCGCTTCGGTGGTGGACTGCGGCGCATCCTGGGCGGCGGCGGCGCCGACACCGGTCAGAAGACCGATTGCGCCGAAAGCGGCTCCGGCAAGGAGGCGCGCGCGCCGGGTGACCTTGTAGCTCATTTTCATTCTCCCTGGTGCCGCCGCTTTTCTCCCGAAAGCGTCCGGTTTCATCGCAAAGTTATGCAAACTTCCGTGAACCTTGCAAGCGCGTAATGATCGGGCCGGACGCCTCCGTGGCGAAAATGTGACGGACCATGAGGGCCGTGCTGCAGCGCACAAGGCGTATTCCCCTTGCACCGCCGCATTTTCGACGCCTGCAACATTCGGATTGACAGTCGAGAACTCCACTGCAAAATCTTGCAAACCGATCTGGCGGCCACGCAGCTTCCGGACGCCCCGAGGAAACCCGAAAGATGAGCAGAGTGTACCGCTGCAGAAAGGGAGCAGGCGCTGTCGCCCTCGGCTGCCTGATTGCGGTCGTCTGGGCCGGAATCGTCGGATCTGCGTCCGCCCAGGAGGCACCCGATGGGCTGAGCGCTCTTCGTGAGCGCGCCCCTGAGGACGAAGTGATCTACTTCTTGCTGCCTGACCGGTTCGCGAACGGGGATGCCTCAAACGACCGTGGCGGGATGGCGGGGGACCGTCTGGTCACCGGTTATGACCCGACCGACCCGGGCTTTTACCACGGAGGCGATCTGGCCGGCCTGACGGCGCGGCTCGACTACATTCGCGGCCTCGGCGCAACCGCCCTCTGGCTCGCGCCGGTCTTTCAGAACAAGCCTGTCCAGGGCCCTCCCGGGCAGGAGAGTGCCGCCTACCACGGCTACTGGATCACGGACTTCACCCGGATTGATTCGCACCTTGGCACGGACCAGGATTTCCGGGCGCTGGTTGATGCCGCGCATGCCCGCGGCATGAAGGTCTATCTGGACATCGTCATCAACCACACCGCCGACGTGATCCGGTACAGTGAATGCCCGCAAAGCGACTGCAGCTACCGCTGGGCCCGCGACTACCCGGTCCAGCGACGGGGCGGCCTGTCAGGCGACGCGATAAACGCCGGTTTCGCCGGAAACGGATCGGCCGGGGATTTCGCGCGCCTGACGCGGCCCGACTATGCCTACAGCCCCTACGTTCCCGCGGGTGAGGAACACGTCAAGGCACCGGCATGGCTGAATGAGGTCGGCCTGTATCACAACCGCGGCAACAGCGAGTGGTACGGTGAAAGCGCGTTGGACGGAGACTTCTCGGGCCTCGACGACCTGATGACCGAGCACCCGCGCGTCGTCCAGGGCTTCATCGAACTCTACGGATCCTGGATCGAGACCTATGGAATCGACGGCTTCCGGATCGACACCGCCAAACATGTAAATCCCGAGTTCTGGCAGGCGTTCGTCCCAGCCATCCTGGAACGCGCCCGGGCGGCCGGGATCCCGAATTTCCACATTTTCGGCGAGGTCTACGGCTTCGAACCTGGTGAGCTCGCGCGCCATACGCAGGTCGACCGCCTGCCCAGCGTGCTGGACTTCGCCTGGCAGCGCGCTGTCCAGGAAGCCGTCGCAGGAGCGCAGGGTCCCGACCGCATCGCCCGCATCCTTGCCGCGGATCCGGTCTATGCCGGTGGAGCGGAGGCCGCCCTTCGACTGCCGACCTTTGTCGGCAATCATGACATGGGCCGGATCGGTTACCTGATCCTCAGGGACCGACCAGACATCAGTGACGCCGAACTGCTGGACCGTGCCACCCTCGCCCACGCCCTCATCGTCCTGGGACGCGGCGTGCCGGTGATCTACTACGGCGACGAACAGGGCTTTACCGGCGACGGGGATGACCGTCGCTCAAGGCAGGACATGTTCCAGACCCGAACACCGGCCTACGCCGACGACCGACGCATCGGCGCCGCTTCCGAACCCTTCGATCAGCGGGCCGACCTTTACCTGCGAATCGCCGCTATGACCTCTGCCCGCGCGGCGGACGTGAGACTGCGGCGCGGGCGCGTCGTCGTTCGATCCGCGGACCAGACACCCGGCACACTGGCGATCTCCCGGCTCGATGGCGAAGGAGAGACACTGGTGGCCTTCAACACCTCGACAGAGGCGCGCACGGTCAATGTCGTCGTTGAGGCCGGCTCCGGCACCTGGCGATCTCTCATCGGCGCCTGCCCCGCCCGCAGCGCCGCTCCGGGTGTCCTGACCCTGTCCCTGCCCGCCTTGGGCTACCTCGTATGCGTATCCGAAAGCCCAGCGTGACCGCCCAGATTCTCGAACTCCCAAGGTCCAAGGTCAGCGCCGCCGAATGGTGGCGGGGGGCCGTGATCTATCAGGTCTATCCGCGCAGTTTCGCCGACACGAACGGCGACGGCATCGGAGACCTGCCCGGCGTAACCCGGAATCTGGAATACATCGCATCCCTCGGCGTCGACGCCGTCTGGCTCAGCCCCTTCTTCACCTCGCCGATGAAGGACTTCGGCTATGATGTCGCTGACTATTGCGACGTCGATCCCGTTTTCGGGACCCTGGCCGACATCGACCTTCTGATAGAGAAGGCACACCGGCTCGGCGTAAAGGTCATCACCGATCTGGTTTTCGCCCATACCTCGGATCAGCACGCCTGGTTCCGCGACAGCCGGCAGTCCAGGACAGGCCCCGGAGCCGACTGGTACGTCTGGGCCGATGCAAAGCCCGACGGCTCCCCGCCGAACAACTGGCAGTCGGTCTTCGCCGGACCAGCCTGGACCTGGGACGCCCGGCGCGGCCAGTACTACATGCACAATTTCCTGCCGGAGCAGCCGCAGCTGAACCTGCATAACGTCGCGGTGCAGGACGCGCTGCTGGATGTGGCCCGTTTCTGGCTCGATCGCGGCGTCGATGGCTTCCGCTTCGACGCGATCAATTTCGCGATGCACGACCCCCTGCTGCGCGACAACCCACCGCTGCCTCCAGGCGGCAAGCGCACACGTCCGTTCGACTTCCAGGACAAGCTGTTCAATCAGTCTCATCCCGGAATCATCGACTTCCTGAGGCGGATCCGGGCACTGACGGACAGCCGCAGCGGGCAGTTCAGCGTGGCTGAGGTTGGCGGGGACCACGCCGACCGCGAGATGCAGATCTTTACGGCCGGCGAGCGTCATCTGAACAGCGCCTACGGATTTCTCTACCTCTACGCGCCAACGCTTGCTCCGGCGCTGGTGCGCGAGGGCACCGAGGCATGGCACGGCCGGGATGGCCAGGGCTGGCCTTCATGGAGCTTCTCGAACCACGACGCGCCACGCGCCATTTCCCGCTGGGCCGAGGGTCGCGACCTCAAGGCTTTCGCCGAAATGGCCATGCTCCTGCTCATGACCATGCGCGGGAACGTCTTCATCTATCAGGGTGAGGAACTGGCCCTGCCCCAGGCCGCTGTCCCCTTTGATCGGCTGGTCGACCCTGAGGCCATCGCCAATTGGCCGCAGACCCTCGGCCGCGATGGCGCCCGGACGCCGTTGCCCTGGAACGCCGACCAGCCGCAGGCCGGCTTCTCCGCGGTCGAACCCTGGCTGCCGGTCGATCCGAGGCATCTTGCCCTTTCGGTGGACCGCCAGGAGCAAGACCCCACCTCCATGCTGCAGACCACGCGCCGCCTCGTCGCCTTCCGGAAGGCGCACCCCTGCCTGTTGCTCGGCGAGATGAACCTCCTGGAGGCCGGTGCCGACCTCCTCTGCTTTGAAAGGGTTTATTGCGGAGAGCGGCTGCTTTGCGTGTTCAACCTCGGTCACGCTCCAACCGCCTGGACCATGCCGCAAGGCCTTCGGGTCATCGAGGCCGTCAATCTCAAGGAGACGTTCCGGGGTGTGTTGCCCCCCATGGCGGGACTGGTGCTGACGGGTGCGCCGGGATGAACTCAGCCGCCGCAGCTCTCGCGCACGATCAGGTCGGTCGGAATACGCTCCGACCGACCCACCGAGTCGCCGGGATTGTCGATCAATTTGGACACCAGCAGCCGGCCCGCCTTCATCGTATCCTGGGCGATGGTCGACAGCGCAGGGCGGAAGTAGCGGCTGAAAGGCACATTGTCGAAACCGATGACGGACACGTCCTCGGGTACCCGCAGGCCGGCGTGCAGCAGGGCCCGCACAGCACCCAGGGCGATCTGGTCCGAGGCGCAGACGACGCCGTCGAACTTCACGCCGCGCCGGATCAGGCTGTCGACAGAAGCCTCGGCAGACTCGACCTCGAAATGGGCCTCCATGATCAGGTCGGGATCAACGTCGATGCCCGACCTGGTCAGGGCTTCCAGATAGCCGCGATGGCGCTGCATGGCCTCGGGCGGTTCAAGGTCGCCCAGAAAAACGATCCGCTTCCGCCCCAGTCGGGCCAGATGCAGGGTCGCCCGCCGTCCGCCGGCCAGGTTGTCCGATCCGACGGAGCAATAGGCCTGATCCGGCATCTGGGCACCCCAGACCACGAACCGGCCCTCGGTCTCGGCCAGCCGGTTCAGGCCCTGATGGAGGGTGCTCTGACCGAGGAAGATCACCCCGTCGGCGCGACTGGTGTTCATCGCCGCCGACAGATCATCGTAACTGGTCGGCGAAAAGTGGCTCATGATCACGTCGCAGCCGCGCTCGCGCGCCGCCTCGCCGACACCGGCCAGAAGCTCCAGAAAGAAGGGATCGCTCAGCCGGCCCTCGCGCCCCTGCGGCCGCGGCGTCACAAGTGCGATCACCCCGTCGGCTCCGATCGGACCTGCCGGCATGTACCGGCGGAACGGATAGTCGTGTTCCCGCGCCAGTTTCCAGATCAGCTGTTTTGTCCGCGAATTGACCGCCGGACTGTCGTTCAGCGCGCGCGAAGCCGTCGAAATCGATACGCCCGCCAGTTTGGCCAGGTCTTCCAGACGTGTGTTGCGACGGCTCAAGCGCGGGCTCCGGCAGTATTCAGGTCTGCAAAATTTGCTGCAAACATTGCTTGTTCTGCGCCGTACCGACCGCGCTTGGCAAGGGCCGCCCCATGGAGATTCGCCCCATGCTGACACGCCGGTTCCTGATCTCGACCACGGCCCTGATGGCCGCCCTGCCAGCCGCTGCGGCGGCGCAGGACGTCGCTCCGGGGGCGGGTGCCGCGCGCGCCTCATCGCCCGAGGGCGTCCTCTCGGTCGAGGTGACGGTCAACGGCGAAGGCCGAGCCGACTACAGCGTCACCCGTTTGGGGCGCACCGTAATCGCCCCCTCGCGCCTGGGCTTTCTGCTGACGGACGCCCCCAAGCTGGAGCGAAACTTCAGTGTCACGGCCGACGCACCCACACAGCATGACGATACCTGGGAGCAGCCCTGGGGCGAGCGACGCTTCATCCGCAATCGCTATACCCGGCTGTGCGTTCACCTGACCGAGCGCAACGCTCCGAACCGGCGGCTGGACGTCGTCTTCCGGCTCTACGACGACGGCCTCGGCTTCCGCTACGAGGTGCCGGAGCAGCCGGGCGTGACCACCGTCAACATCGCCGCCGAGCTGACCGAATTCGCCGTCGCCGATGCGGGCACGGCCTGGTGGATTCCGGCCTTCGAGTGGAACCGCGAGGAATATCTGTACAGCCGGACCCGGATCGACGCGGTCGGCGTGGCCCAGACGCCGCTTACGGTTCGCACCGACGACGGCTTGCATGTCTCGATCCATGAGGCGGCCCTGACCGACTATTCCGGAATGAACCTGCGCCGGGTTGAGGGCGGGCGGTTCAAGGCGGCGCTGACGCCGGGCCTGACCAGTGCGGCGGTCCAGATGACCGCGCCCTTCGTCACCCCCTGGCGCACCATCCAGATCGCCGACACCGCCGCCGATCTGGTGACCTCCAGCCTGATCCTGAACCTCAACGAGCCCAATGCGCTGGGTGACGTCAGCTGGTTCAAGCCGATGAAATACGTCGGCGTCTGGTGGGAAATGCACCTCGACAAAAAGACCTGGGCCTCGGGCCCGAAGCATGGCGCAACGACCGAAAACGTCATCAGACACATCGACTTCGCCGCCGCCCATGGCTTCGGCGGTGTGCTGGTCGAGGGCTGGAACAAGGGCTGGGACGGCGACTGGTTTGGCACCGGCTGGGACTACAGTTTCACCGAACCCTATCCCGATTTCGACCTTGAGCGGATCGCCGCCTATGCCCGCTCGAAGGGCGTCCAGATCATCGGCCACCACGAAACCGGCGGCAACGCCTTCCACTACGAACAGCAGATGGATGCGGGCTTCGCCCTGTACCAGCGGCTGGGATGGCATTCGGTCAAGACCGGCTATGTCGCCGACGCCGGTGGGGCCCGGGTGCGCGGTCCCGACGGCCAGCCGCAACTGGCGTGGCACGAGAGCCAGCCCATGGCCCAGCATCACCTGCGCGTGGTTCAGGCGGCCGCCCGCCACCAAGTCGCGGTCAATGCCCATGAGCCTTTCAAGGACACCGGCCTGCGCCGGACATATCCAAACATGATCTCCCGTGAAGGCGCGCGAGGCATGGAATTCAATGCCTGGGGCCAGCCCGGCAATCCGCCCGAGCATGAGGTCAATCTGGTCTTCACCCGCCTGCTGGCGGGGCCGATGGACTTTACTCCCGGCATTTTCGGCATGCAGACCCGCAGCCCTGACGGCGTCGCCACCACCTGGGCCAAACAGCTGGCGTTGTACGTCACCATCTACAGCCCCATCGTGATGGCCGCCGATCTGCTGGAAAACTACGAGGCCAATCCCGGCCCGTTCCAGTTCATCAAGGACGTGGTGACCGACTGGTCCGACACACGCGTGCTGAACGGCGAGGTCGGCGATTTCGTCACCATCGCGCGCAAGGACCGTCACTCTGACCAGTGGTTCCTCGGCTCTATGACCGATGAGCACCCGCGCCGGCTGCAGGCCTCGCTGTCGTTCCTTGATCCCGACCGCCGGTACCGCGCCGAAATCTATCGCGACGCACCGGACGCCCACTGGAAGACCAATCGCGAGGCCATCGTCATCGAGGCCCGCGAAGTTACGGCCGCCGACACCCTTGACCTGCGTCTCGCCCCCGGCGGAGGCCAGGCCATCCGCTTCGTTCCGATCGGCAGAGGACGCCGCGCATGACCACCATCACACCGGACGCCACCTTCGTCGGCCGCACCCGCCCCCGCCTGAGCCAGCTTGCCATCTGGAACATGTGCGTCGGCTTCTTCGGCATCCAGATCGGCTTTGCCCTGCAGAACGGCAACGCCAGCCGCATCTTCCAGACCCTCGGTGCCCAGGTCGACAACCTCGCCATCCTGTGGATCGCGGCGCCCCTGACCGGCCTGCTGGTCCA
>CALRXX020000032.1:0-10464 GCA_943372245.1 bacterium | reverse complement strand
CGCCAGCGTCCGGGCGTCAGCCCCGGAAAAGTCAGCCTCGCCAAGCCAAACGCCTCGTCGATCTCATCGGTCGAGAGCCGGGTGACAACAACAGTGTTCAGACGCTTGTCCATCGTGGGTGCAAGGCTCGCAGCCTCGCCCGTCCGGATCGTTGATCTGCGTCAAGCCTATAGAATCTGGGGGAATCCAACGCCATGACCGGAACCATCGAAGCCGCGGCCTGCGCCGGAACCGGTCGGGTCGATCCGTGCAGCGTCTGCGCCGCGCGCCATCTGAGCGTCTGCAACGTGCTGGCCGAAGACGGCCTGCGCCAGCTGTCCGGCATATCCGATCATCATACCTTCACGCCCGGGGATATCCTCGTGCGCGAGGGCGACCCGGCGACCAACCTGTTCAACATCACGGCCGGCTCTGTGCGGGTCTACAAGTTGCTGCCGGACGGCCGGCGGCAGATTGTCGGCTTTCTGTTTTCGGGGGACTTCCTCGGCCTGGCCACGGGGGATCGCTACGCGTTCTCGGCCGAGGCGCTGACCGCCGGATCGGCCTGCCGGTTCCAGAAGAAGACCTATCGCAAGATGCTGGTCGAGCAGCCCGATCTTGAAGCGGCCCTGCTGGACCGCGCCTCGCACGAGCTTCAAGCCGCGCACAATCAGATGCTGTTGCTGGGGCGCAAGACGGCGGTCGAGCGCCTGGCGTCGTTTCTCGCCGATCTGGCCGCGCGCGACCGGCGCGCGGGTGGTGGCGGGCGAATCATTCAGCTGCCCATGACCCGGGCCGAGATCGCCGACTATCTGGGTCTGACCACCGAAACAGTCAGCCGGGTCACATCGCGGCTGAAGACCCGCGGGGTGATCCGGCTCCTGTCATTGCATAGTCTGAGTATCGAGCGACCGGCCGAGCTCGCCGAGCTGGCCGGTCTCGATTCCGGCGACGACGCCTAGAACTTGCGTCCCAGACCGACCGACACGACCATCGGGTCGATGGTCACGTCCGACCGCAGCGTGCCGTTGTTGATGCTGGCCGTGGTGTCGAAGAAGACCTTCTTCACGTCCACGTTCAGCGACCAGGGGCCCTGGAGCGCGATGTCGGCGCCGGCCTGCAGCGAGTAGCCGAACCCGTTGTCCACATCGACCTTGAAGCCGTTCCGGTCCTTGCCCTTGTAGAAGATCATGTAGTTGATGCCGGCGCCGACATAGGGGCTGAAGCGCGCCGCGGGCAGCGGGTGATACTGCACCGAGAGAACCGGCGGCAGGACCCAGGTGTCATGGACGGGCGTGTCGGTCGGCGCGGTCGTGGCCGAAATGGTGTGCTTCGAGGTGCCGAGGATCAGTTCGACGGCGACCTTGTCGGTCAGGAAGTAGGAAATCCCCAGCGACGGGATCGTGTCGTTGTTGATCTTGACGTCCAGGCCGGTGTCGACACCGCCCGCCGTGAAGATCGCGCCGGATTCGTCAGGGGCCACCGACGTGGCGCGCACGTCCACCAGCCATGTTCCGGCGGTCTTGGGCTGAAAGTCTTCGGCCGAAGCAGCGCCCGCGGCCGCCAGGGCAGCGGCAACCACCGCAGTGGCGATCATGGTTTTCATCTTGATATCCCCTTGATTTTGGGCCGGGGCATCTGTTGCTCCGGACGGTTGGTAAATAACCGGCCCTGCAATCCGGGCGCTGACCTGGATCAACTGAGACGAAGACATTTGGAAGGACTTGCGGCGGACCCGGACGTGAACCTGCCGCGCACAAAAGAAGGCCCCCGCGCCGGAGGAGCCGGGGGCCTGAAGTCGGACGAAAGAGGATGTGTGTCGAGGTCTGCCGTTACTCAGCCGCCATCTGGCGAGGCGTGACCGGAAGAGGCTTCTCAAGGGTCGCCCAGTCGATCAGGCCGTCGTGGACTTCATCCTCGAACCGCAGAACGCCCAGCGCCTCGAACTTCGGACGCACGGTCTCGGTCAGCAGGCCGATCCGCTTCAGGTTCGGGATCATCCGGGCGAACAGGAAGTCGCGGAATGCGCCGCCGGCCATGGCCTTGTGGTTGATCTCGCGGGCTTCTTCCAGGGTGAAGCCGTACTCCTGCGGCACCTCCACGCTGAACAGGCGCTCGCGCATGATCACGCAGGCCTCGTAGGCGAACTGGGCGCGTTCCTCGATCTCGTGCTGCGGCAGCGCGCGGATCCAGTCCTCGAGGTAGTTGACCCCGAAGGCCACGTGGCGACCCTCGTCGCGTTGCACGAGTTCAAGGATCTGCCTGAGCAGCGGGTCGCGGGTGCTCTGGGTCATCGACTGGAAGGCGGCGAGCGCCAGCCCTTCGATCAGCACCTGCATACCGATGAACTTGAGATCCCAGCGCTCGTCGGTGAGCACCTTGTCGAGCAGCAGCTTCAGGTTCGGGTTGATCGGGTAGACGATCTTGCAGCGCTCGGTCAGGTAACGGTGGAACACCTCGACGTGGCGCGCCTCATCGAAGGTCTGGGAGGACGCATAAAGCTTGGCGTCATAGGTCGGGGCGCAGCTGACCAGCTGGCTGGCGACCAGCATGGCGCCCTGCTCGCCGTGGAGAAACTGCGACAGCGTCTGGGCATGGCTGCGCCAGGCGAAGTCCAGCTTCTGTTGCGGCGTCAGCGCTTCGTACTTCGGGTGACCGGCGAAGGCGTTCATCGTCGGATCATTGGGGGTCTCGCCGCGCGAGAACGGAACGTCCCAGTCGACGTCCATCTGGGCGTCCCAGTTGAACCGCTTGCCGAGCTCGTAGAGCTTGCGGATGCGCGCGTTGGCGTCCTGGTAGTCCCAGTTGTAGGACCCGGTCAGGGGCGTCCGGAAAATCTCGCGGATGACCTCCACATCTTCGGACGTCAGCTTGTGGGTCAGTTCGTCGTCGAACTCCCGGACGTCCTGCGGAGGGCCGTCGACCAGCGTGACTTTGAGCATTTCCGTCTCCCGATTTCTGGCCCCACAAAGATGACGGGGGCGTCATTTTTTGATTGTGAAAGACGCCGGCGGGGCAGCCCTGCCGGCGTCCGGGCTTCTATTTCGTCAGGTTAACCCAGGTGGACACGGTCCCGAGCGTCACGCCGAACGTGCAGAAGCCGACAATGACCATGATCAGATAGGCCTGGTGCGCGGGCGGCAGGGCGGACAGGGTTTCGAGCATCGCGTGTCTCCTTTCGGTTCGGAGGCCAGTAGGCCTCGCCCGAAAGCAGGCGATCATTGACCTGGATCATTCCTCGCGGAGAGCGCCGCGCGGATCGCACGGACGAGCGTGTCCCCGAGCAGGGGCTTCTCGATCAGGGTCGCCCCGACGGCGCGCGCGGCGTCCCGAACGAGCGGACTGGCATGGCTGGTGATCAGGATGGCCGGCAAGGTGACTCCGCCCGCGCGCAGCCCCGTCAGCAAATCCAGCCCGTTGGCGGTCGGCAGACGGTAGTCGACAACCAGGCAGGCGTTGGCCGCAGGCAGTCCTGCCATATCGACGGTGTCGGTGGATCGGTGCGTCTCGACCAGCAGTCCGTCGAGCTCAAGCGAGAAGCGCAGAGCCGCCAGCAGATGCTCATCGTCGTCGACAATGATCGCGGTCGGCTGGCCGGTGGCCGATGTTCCGCTTTCAGGGCGCATGGCATGCAGTCTGACCCGTTCGTCCGGGCCGGACTTTGATCTGCCTCAAAATGCGTCAGTAGCCGGCGACGAGCGCCATCCGGACAAGTTCCGACAGACTGCCGGCCCCCATCTTGGTCATCAGGTTCGCGCGATAGACCTCGACGGTCCGGGGGCTGATGCCGAGGTCATGCGCGATGATCTTGTTAGGCTTTCCGCTGACCACGCCCCCCAGCACGTCGCGTTCCCTCGGCGAGAGCTCGTCCAAGCGCGCCTTGATCGCCTGCCGCTCCGGATTGACCCCCGAGGGCGCCGAACGGTCCCGGAAGGCGATCCGGATCGCATCCAGGAGGGTCTCGTCGTCGAACGGCTTTTCGATGAAGTCGACAACACCCGCCTTCATCGCCTCCACCGCCAACGGAACGTCGCCGTGACCAGTGATCACCACCACCGGATAGTCGTGCCCCGCCGCGCGGAGCGCCTTGATCAATTCCAGGCCGGTCATGTCGGGCATGCGGATATCGGTGACGATACAGCCGAGGGTCGCATCGGGAATGGTCGCCAGGAACTCGGCCGCCGAAGCGCTTCCCACGGCGCTGAGGCCCGCCGTGTCCAGGAGGAACAGCAGCGAGTCCCGCATCGCCGCGTCGTCGTCGATGATGTGAACGAGCAAATCAGTCATCGTCACCCAGATCTTCGGGACGGACCGCCCTCAAGGTGAACCTGAAGGTCGCGCCGCCCTTGTCGTTGGTCTCGACGCGGATCTGGCCCCCGTGAGCCTCGACGATGGTGCGCGAGATCGACAACCCAACACCCATACCCTGCGACTTGGTCGTGAAGAAGGGCTGGAATAGCCGCTCGGCGATGTCCGGACTGATGCCGGGCCCGGTATCGGCGATCGACACTTCAACCATTCCGCCCTTGAAGGGTACTGCGGAGACCGTCAGCTCGCGGCGATCGGACACCTGCATCGCCTCGATGGCGTTTCGCATCAGGTTCACCAGGACCTGCTGGATCTGGACCTTGTCGGCAAGGACGAGGTCGACCCGACGGTCGAGGCGGTACTGAACGCGGACGCCCCGTTCAATGGCTCCGATCAGGGCCAGCACGCCGGCTTCCTCGATTGCCTTGGGCAGGCTTTCGATCCGGGGTTCAGACTCGCCGCGGGCCACGAAGTCCCTGAGCCGCCGGATGATCTGCCCGGCCCGAAGGGTCTGGTCGGCGGCCTTTTCCAGAGCGTCGCGGAGGCGCGGCAGATCGGGCGTGTCGGATTCGATGAGGCGCCGCGATCCCTTGAGATAGTTGGCGGCGGCCGAGAGCGGCTGATTGAGTTCGTGCGCCAGGGCCGAGGCCATCTCGCCCATGGCCGTGAGGCGCGAGACGTGGACCAGCTCGGACTGCAGATCCTGCAGGCGCCGCTCGGTCTCCTGGCGCTCGGTCAGGTCTCGGACGAAGCCGGTGAAGTGGCGGCGCTCGGAGGACACCATCTCGCCGACGGAAAGCTCCATCGGGAAGGTCGACCCGTCCCGACGTTCACCGACGACAACACGGCCGATCCCGATAATCCGGCGCTCTCCGGTGGAGAGATAGCGCTCCAGGTAGCCATCATGCGCGTCGTGGTACGGCTGCGGCATCAGCATGCTGACGTTCCGCCCGATCACCTCCTCGGCGGACCAGCCGAACAGCCGCTCGGCGGTCGCGCTGAAGGACTGGATGATGCCGCGAACGTCAATGACCACCATCGCATCCGGAACGGTGTCCAGGATCGACCGCAGGTGGGCTTCCCGCTCCCGAAGCGCTTCAAGCGCTTCTTCGGGTCCCACTGCCGGATCATAGGATTTTCGGATGTCGGTCATGGTCGCCCGACCGACTATACCGTTCCGGGCATCGCGGTCGAGGCGTGTCAAATTCGCTCAGGCGGCGAGTCGCTCGAGCGCCTGGGGATTGCGGACGCGGAAGTGACGCAGGGCGTCGAACTCGACGACGGCGGTCGACTGCAGCTGGCTCAGCATGCGCGACACGGTCTCGATGGTCAGGCCCAGATAGTCGGCAATATCCTGGCGCGTCATCGGCAGGTCGCCGGCGCCGCCGGTCCTGGCGATGACCCCCCGCAGGAAGCTGGCGACACGCTCCGACGCGGTCTTGCGACCGAGCATGAGGACGTGATCCTGGGAACGGTCCAGCTCCCGGACGGTGGCGTCACGGATCATCAGGTCGAAGGTCTCGGCGGCATCGGTCTCGCGGAGCATCGTGCGCCGCGCCGAAAGGACAACGGAATCGCACAGCGCCTCGGCGGAGAACCGATGGTCGGGGCCCGTCTCAAGCCCGAAGACGTCGCCCGGGAAGTAGAACTCGCCGACCTGGCGACGGCCGTCCGACATCAGGCGGGTGGTGCGGACAGCGCCGCTGACAACGCAGTAGATCCGCTCGACCGGTTCCGCCTGGCCATAGATCTCTTCATCCTTGCCATAGGTGTCGCGAACACCCAGCCGCGCGAGCGCGTCGAGCGCGGCTTCGGGCGCACCTTCGTACGGAGCCGCGGCGGAGCGATGCGATGCTGTGGTGGAGGCGATCATGACCAATTCCCCAGGATTGATGCTGGAGGATTAGGCCGCGCCTCGAGGGCTTGAAATTCGGGGTCTGCGCTTAAGGATAACTACGTAGGCCTTCGTCAAACGGCGTTCCCCGAGGCTGCGCGGCTTCGAATTTCGAGCGACATGCGCGGTCGCCGACCTGCTGGCCGGCAAAACCCGTTGAGGCGCCGTTGCGGCAACCGGTTAGACATCGCCGGTACAGTCGCCAGGAGCCACCATGTCCGACCTCCAGCCGTCCGGCGTTGAAGACCTGAACCGCACGCTCGGGCTGGTGCGGCGGATCGAGATGAACCCCGAAGGCCGGGCCGTGCTCGAATACGAAGCCGGTCTGCACATGTGCCATTCGGGCGGCGTGGTGCAGGGCGGCTTTGTCACTGGCTGGATCGACGCGGCCATGGCCCATGCGGCGATCGCCATGCTTGGAACCGGCACGGTCCCGATGTCCCTCGAGCTCAAGGTCAGCTTCTTCGCGCCTGCCCGCCCCGGCCGGGTGATCGCCGAGGCCTGGGTCGAGAAACGCGGTCGCACGACCTGCTTTTTCGAAGGTCGGCTGCTCGATCCGGCCGGCAAGGTGCTGGCCAAGGCCAGCTCGACCCTGCAGATGGTTGACCGCGCCAAGGTCGAGAGCGCCAGCCGCGCCGCCTCCGCGCCGACCTGACAATGATTTTCGCCGCGACCAACCGGTCCGGCGCCATGACGACACAAAGCAGCCGGCCATCAGAAGTCGGCGCTGTTCAAGACAGGGATGGAACAGGATGCACTACGCGGAACTGAACGACGCCTGGGCGGAACTGACCGCGCCCGGCGCCCCCTTTGAAATCACCCAGATCGAGGTCCGCGGGTCGACGATACGGGCGTTCCGGAACGCGCCGCCGAGCGTGCGTGAGGTCTGGCTGTCCACCCTGCCCTTCGCCGAGCGCGACTACCTCGTCTACGAGGGCGAGCGGATCACCTATGGCGAGGCCCATGCCCAGGTCGCGTCGATCGCCAACTGGCTGCTGGCCCACGGCGTGAAGCCCGGCGACCGGGTCGCCATCGCCATGCGCAACTATCCCGAATGGATGCTGATCTACTGGGCCGCCTGCTGCATCGGCGTGGCCGTGGTCGGGATGAACGCCTGGTGGACCGCGCCGGAGATGGCCTATGGCCTGAAGGATTCCGCACCGAATGTGGTGTTCGCCGACGAGGAGCGAATCGCCCGGATCAACGAGGACCCGGCCATGCTGGGGGACGCGACCCTGGTGGCGGTGCGCGCCGATGCGCCTGTCGGGGCCACGCCCTGGGCAGCGATCGTCGCCACGGGCGGCGACCTGCCGGACGTCCAGATCGATCCCGACGCCGACGCCTGCATCTTCTACACCTCCGGCACGACAGGCTTCCCGAAGGGCGCGCAGCTGACCCACCGGGGCTGCGTCAGCAACCTGTTCAACATGATGTTCGCCGGTCAGGTCACGGCCCTCGCGACCGCGCACGGGACAGGCGTCATGCCCGACCCCGACGCGCCGGTTCCGGTCCCGGCCACCCTGGTGACCACGCCGCTGTTCCACGTCACCGCCAACAACTGCGGCGCCTACGCGACCACGGCGGCGGGCGGCAAGATGGTGCTGATGTACCGCTGGGACGCCGGCGAGGCCCTGAAGCTGATCGAGCGCGAAAAGATCAGCAGCGTCAGCGGCGTGCCGGTCATGGCGCGCGAACTGGTCACACACCCGGACTTCGGCAAGTACGACACCTCCAGCCTGATGACCGTCGGCGGCGGCGGCGCGCAGATCCAGCCGGACCTCGTCGAGAAGATCGAGAACACCGTGGCCACCGCCCGGCCCAACACCGGCTACGGCATGACCGAGACCTGCGGGATCATCACCTCGATCAGCGGCGACTTCTTTGTCGACAAGCCCGCCAGCTGCGGCCGCGCCATGCCGAGCTTCGAAACGCGGGTCGTCGACGACGCCGGCAATCCCCTGCCCCCGGGCCAGCCCGGCGAGCTCTGGGTGCGCGGCTCCTCGGTGATCAAGGGCTACATCAACCGCCCCGACGCCACCGCCGAGTCGATCACCGACGGCTGGCTGCACACGGGCGATGTCGCCCGGCTCGACGAGGAAGGCTTCATCTTCCTCGTCGACCGCAAGAAGGACATGGTCCTGCGCGGCGGTGAGAACATCTACTGCGCCGAGGTCGAAGCCACGCTGCACCAGCATCACGCGATCGCCGAATGCTGCGTGTTCGGCGTGCCCGATGCGCGGCTGGGCGAGGAGGTCGGCGCCGCCATCGTGCTCAGGCCGGGCGAGACCCTCACGGCCGACCAGATCCGCGAGCATTGCGTCAGCCTGGTCGCGAAGCACAAGGCGCCCCGCTACGTCTGGCTGCTCAAGGAGTCCCTGCCCCGCAACGCGAGCGGCAAGTTCCTCAAGAAGGACCTGCGTCAGAGCCTGAAGGTCGAGGACGCCGCCTGACCGGGAACGGGTGACTCCACGCCCGAGGCGTTGAATACTCCCCGGACGTGACGCCCCGCCCGCCTTCACCGGCGCAGGACCGGGGCGGACGTTCGGGAGAGAAACATGACCTACGCCCCCGCCACACGGGCCTTCTACGACGCCGACAGCCACATCATGGAGCTGCCGGATTTCCTGAAGCGGTACGCCGATCCGGCGCTGCGGGAGGAGATCCCCGAGGTCAGCTATTCCGCCTCGATCGTCACCGACGAAGAGGTGGCCGTGATCATGAACCAGGGCGGGCGGCACAGCGACGACCACGTCGCCGCCCAGATCGCCCTGGGCGACCGGCTGATCGAGGCGTCGAAGGAAATCCAGGCGCTGGGGGCGTTCAACAGCGCCGACCGCAGCAAGGCCATGGACCTGCTGGGTTTCCGCAAACAGCTGGTGTTCGCCACTCACAGCGTGGCGATGCCCTTCTCACCCAGTTCGAAGATCGATCCCCGCCTGCGCTACGGCGGCGCCCGGGCGCACAACCGGCACATGGCCGACTTCTGCGGCGCCGATGACCGGTTGATGGGCGTGGCCATCATTCCGCTCGACGATCCGGACCTGGCCATGGCCGAGTTGAAGCAGGTGCTGACCAGCGGCCTCGAGGCCGTCTGGATTCCGCACCGGCCGAGCGGCGACCGGTCACCCGGGCACGTCGACCTCGACCCCTTCTGGGCGACCCTTGCCGAAAGCGGCCTGCCCTTCCTGCTGCATGTGGGCGGCGCGCCACTGCAGCTGGCCAAGGCCTGGATGAACAACGGCCGGCCGCCGACCAAGGACTGGCTGGGCGGCGGCGAGAACCTGCGCACCAAGGACGTCGCCCTGCTGCATGAGGGGCCTGAGGCCTTCCTGACCATGATGGTGCTGGACGGCGTGCTGGAGCGGCACCCTGGCCTGCGCGGCGCCAGCGTCGAACTGGGCGCCGGCTGGGTTCCCGAACTGTTGCGCCGGCTGGACTGGGTGGTGAAGCACTGGAGCCGCAACGACGCCAATCTGCAGGGCCTGAGCCGCATCCCGTCGGAGCAGATCACCCAGCAACTGGCCTTCACCCCCTTCGTTTTCGAGGAGGTCGGCAACTTTATCGACCAGTCGAACCCGGACCTCTACCTGTTCTCCAGTGACTATCCACACATCGAAGGCGGGCGAAATCCGATCGGCCGGTTCGAGGCGTCGCTGGGCGACCGCAGCGAGACGGTGCGGGAGAAGTTCTACGCCGAGAACTTCCTGCGCATCTTCCCGGGCGCGCGGGTGGACGCGCCGCGGGTGGCGAACGCGACGGCGTGACGCCGGCTTGAGATCGACGCCGCACGCCCTAGGTCCCGCGGGATGACAAAGGTCACCGTCTGGTTCGATGGATCCTGCCCGCTCTGTCGGCGCGAGGTGGCGCTGTTGCGGCGGCTGGACCGCGACGCGGCCGTCGACTTCATCGACGTGGGAACCGGCGACGGGGCCTGCCCGATCGACCGGTCCGACCTGCTGAACCGGTTCCATGCCCGCGAAGACCACGGCCCGATGCTGTCCGGCGCCGCCGCGTTCGCCGCCATGTGGCGCGTTCTGCCGCTGCTCAGACCGTTCGGCCTGATCGCCC
The DNA here is from genome assembly GCA_943372245.1 of bacterium. Classification (GTDB taxonomy): domain Bacteria; phylum Pseudomonadota; class Alphaproteobacteria; order Caulobacterales; family Caulobacteraceae; genus Brevundimonas. The sequence goes on along the minus strand of CALRXX020000032.1, from coordinate 215 downwards.
GCCATCCGGCGATCCTGGCCGTCCTCGAACGCCTCTATCGGCTGTTTCTCAGGCTGCGACCGCCGACGCCGGCGCAACGCGCCTGCGACGGCTAGCCGACTCTAGTTGAACAGCTGGACGCCCCGGCCGCCGATCTCCGTCTGCACCTGACGCCGACTGGTGAACATCGGCGCGACATTGCTCCGGTCCCAGGCGTCGAACCGGCCCGCCAGACG
>CALRXX020000031.1:0-18030 GCA_943372245.1 bacterium | reverse complement strand
TCATCCGCGGAAGGCGCTTCCAGCAGTTCCAGGGCCTGATCGGAATGGGTCGCCAGAACCACGGCGTCGAACCGTTCGATCCGACCGTCCTCGAACCTCAGGGCGGCGCCGTCCAGGCCGCGGAGTACGCCCGTGATACCGGCCCTGGTGACGACCTTGCCGCGGAAGGCGTCGGCCAGCCGGGTTACATAGGACCGGCTTCCGCCGTCGACTGTCCGCCAGGTCGGCCGGAGGTCCAGCTTGAGCAGGTTGTGGTTCATGTAGAACCGGACGAACGAGGCGGCGGGATAGTCCGACATCTGGCCCATGGTGGAGGACCAGATCGCCGCGGCCTGCGGCAGGAGGTGAGCGTCGCGGAACAGGGGGCCGTAGCCGCCGCGGACCAGATAGGCCTCCAGCGTCTCTCCGGTCCGTTCAAGCTCGGGCAGGTCGCGCGGTGCCTGCTTCTGGAACCGCAGCAGGTCGCTGATCATGCGCCAGAACCGGGGGCTGGCGTAGTTGCGCTTCTGGGCGAACAGGGCGCCGAGACCCTGGCTGCAGTATTCGAAGGCCCCGTCGTCGATGGACACGGCGAAGGACATCATGGCCGGCTTGGTCGGCACATTCAGGTGCGCGAACAGGGCGGTCAGATTGGGATAGTTGGCCTCATTATAGACGATGAAGCCGGTGTCGACGGCGACAGGCCCTTGCGGGGAGGGCGCATCGACGGTGCTGGAATGCCCGCCCAGCCGGTCATCGGCCTCGAACAGGGTGACCTCATGGTGTTGCGACAACAGCCAGGCGCAGGACAGACCGGATATGCCGGAGCCGACCACGGCGATGCGCCGTCCGGCTGGCGAGGCGGGCGTCTCTGCGACGAGATGAGGGGGCATGCCGACTCCAAACCTGATTCGATAGAGGTACGGCACAAACAGCACGGCGGATGCCCTTCATCCACATGCTACGCTGAGGCGTAGCTACGGGATAGTCAGGCCTGTCAGGAACACATATGTCACTCGCAAACGTCGCCATACGCCGGCTGCAGGATGCCCCATTCCCGGACTTCATCGCCCGCCCGGCGATCGACAGTCTGGTCAGTGAGGCGCGCCGGCGGCTGGACCGGGAGGGCCCGCACGACGAGGCCGCCTTCGCCCGCGACATGGCGCAGCGCGCCATCGCCGAACACACCGCGGCGGCCAACACCCAGCACTATGAACTGCCGCCCGAGTTCTTCCAGATCTGCCTCGGCAAGCGTCTGAAGTATTCCTGCTGCCTCTATCCGGCCGACGACACGACGCTGGACCAGGCCGAGGAGGCTGCCCTGGCGGAGACCTGCGCCCATGCCGGCCTGGGCGACGGCCAGACGGTGCTGGAACTCGGCTGCGGGTGGGGCTCGCTGAGCCTGTGGATGGCCGAGCGCTACCCCAACTCGACCATCACCGCCGTATCCAACAGCCATGGCCAGCGGGGGCATATCGAGGCCCAGGCAAAGGCGCGCGGGCTGACCAACCTGACCGTCATCACCTGTGACATGAACGACTTCAAGCCGGCGGCGGAGGGCGCGTTCGACCGGATCGTCTCGGTCGAGATGTTCGAGCATATGGCCAACTGGCGCGCCCTGCTTGCGCGAGCCCATGGCTGGCTGAAGCCGGACGGGCGGATGTTCATCCACATCTTCACCCACCGCGACGCGCCCTACCGGTTCGATCACACCGACAGCGGCGATTTCATCGCCCAGCATTTCTTCACCGGCGGCGTCATGCCCAGCCGCGGCCTGATGCGGCAGTTCCCGGACCTGTTCCGGGTCGAGCGCGAATGGACCTGGAACGGCGTCAACTACCAGCGCACCGCGGACCACTGGCTGGCCAACATGGACGCCAACGGCGACCGGGTGATGGAACTGATGCGCGAGACCTACGGCGCCGATGCGGCCCTGTGGCGGCGGCGCTGGCGGCGGTTCTATCTGGCCACGGCGGGCCTGTTCGGCAATGATGGCGGGAAAACCTGGGCGGTCACCCACTATCTGCTGAAGCCGGCTTGAGGACCTGAAGACATGTTCAAATATATCGTCGCCTATCTCGGCGCGGGCGTCAGCTTTGCGGCCATCGACGCGGTCTGGCTGACCAATATGACCGACCGGCTCTACAGGCCGGTCCTGGGGCCGATCCTTGCCGAAAAGCCGGACATGCAGGCGGCGGTTGCCTTCTATCTGATCTCCATCTTCGGGACCGTTTTCCTGGCCATCGCACCCGCGCTGCGCCAGGGGGCGTGGCAGCGGGCGGCGATCAATGGCGCGGTGCTTGGGTTCGTGGCCTATGCGACCTACGACCTGACGAACCAGGCGACGCTGAATGTCTGGTCGCTTCATCTCACGCTGATCGACCTGGCCTGGGGCACGACCCTGACGACCATTTCGGCGCTGGGCGGCTATTTCAGCGCGCGGTGGGCCGAACGCCGGTTCGGCTAAACCTCTCGGGCTTAACCTTTTTCTTCCCGCGGCACGGGCGCGAGGTGGCCAGACGGCAGCGATAGGGTAAAAGGTGCGACTGGACGATGTTCAGTCGGGGAAAATGGCTTTGCGTGCTGGCGTCAATGCTCTGACGGCGATCTTCGTGGTCGGCGTCCTGGCCGGACTGGCGTTGACGCCGGACGGACGGGCATGGCTGCGTAATCCGACCCTCATGCTGGGCGACAAGGCCGCGGCCTCGGCGCCGCCGGCGGCCGCGCCGGTCGCCCCGGCACCCGTGGCGGCGCCCGCAGCCGCTCCGGTCGCTGCCATGGTCCGCGTGACGCCGCTGAACGCCCGCCTGGCGCAGGGCCCGCTCAGGATCGGCGTGTTCGGGGATTCCATGGCCGACGGCCTGTATGCGGGCCTGTACCGCGACCTGCAGGACCAGCCGAACGTCTCGGTGACCAAATTCTCGCAGGTTTCGACCGGGCTGAGCCGCTACGACTATGTGAACATCCAGGCGAAAACCCAGGCCCAGCTCGACGAGCACCCGGTCGATGTCGCCGTCATGCTGTTCGGCACCAATGACGCCCAGGGCATAGACACGGGCAGCGTGGTGCACATGTTCGGCACAGACGGCTGGAAGGCCGCCTACGGCAAGCGGATCGATGATCTGGTCGCCCTGCTGCGCAGCCGCAATGTGGCGGTCTACTGGGTCGGCCTGCCGCGCATGAAGCGCGACACCTTCGACGCCCGCATGATGCTGATCAACGGCGTGGTCGAGGCCCGGATGCGGGCGCTGGGCGTGCCCTATATCGAGACCGTAGGCCTGACCTCGAACGGCGAGGGCGGCTATGAAGCCTATCTGCCGACCGCCGGCGGGCGCCGGGTGCTGATGCGCGCCGGCGACGGGATCCATATGTCGATGGCCGGCTATCTGCGCATGAGCGCGCCTGTCGCCGCCCGGCTGAGGCGCGACGCCGGGCTGGATCGCCCGCCGACGGCAGTCCCGCCTGCCGCTCCCGCCACAACGCCCGCCGCCTGAACATGAAGGCGTTCGCCGGGGCCCTTGTCGCGGCTGTTCTGGCGTCCGCGGCGGCCGCGCAGGTCCCCTATGGACCGTCCGATACGCCCGCGCCCGGCGCGTCTGTCTGCCCGGACGGCCTGTGCCAGCCCGAGGCGCTGAACGGCGTGTTCGAGGCACTCGCGCGGGCGGAGGCCGGAGCAGACACAGCCCCGGTGCACATCCTCCAGATCGGCGACAGCCATACGGCGGGCGACCGGATCACCGGCAAGCTGAGGGCGGCCTTGCAGGCGCGGTTCGGCGACGGCGGACGCGGCGTCCTGCCGCCCGGCGTGCCCTACGCCGGCTACGCCCCGATGCAGGTCGAGGTGACGGCGGATGGATGGACGACCACGCTTGCCCCCCTCGCGAACAATGCGGGCTATGTCCGGGCCGGGGTCGGTCTGACCGGGGTGCAGGCTGTCACGGTGCGGCCGGGAAGCGCCCTGACCTTCCGTCGCGAGACGGTCTCGCCCGCCTTCGTTCAGATCGGCCTGTGCGGGGAGGGGCCGGGACGGCTGGAGGTGACGGCAGATGACGAGCGCTGGACGGTGGCGTTCGGCGAGGAACGCTGCGCGATCCTCTACAGCGACGGGAGTCCGCGGCAGGTCGAGCTCCGCGCGCTGGATGCGGTGATGACCCTGCACGACGTCCGACTGACCAACCTCAGCCCGGGGGTGGAACTGTCCAATCTCGGTGTGGTCGGGGCGACGATCCGGGATCTGGCGGCGCGGGACCAGCGGGTGGTGGCGCGCGAGCTCGCGGCCTGGCGGCCGGCGCTGATCGTTCTGGCCTTCGGCACCAATGAGGGGTTCGACGACAGTCTCGACCCGCGCGCCTATGAGGCGCTGTTGCGCGGCCAGATCGTGCGCCTGCGAAGACTGGTGCCGGCGGTTTCGCTGATGATCCTCGGCGCGCCGGACGCCCTGCGCAATGGCGTCGAAAACGGCTGCAGCGCCGACGGCCGGCGCGGCCCTCCGCCGTCCCTCGCGGTGGTGCGGGACGTGCAACGCCGGGTCGCCGCCGACATGGGTGTGGCGTTCTGGGACTGGCACGGGCGGATGGGCGGAGACTGTTCGGCGGATCGGCTGGCGACGAGGGGCGAGCCCTTCATGTTGCGCGACCGTGTGCATTTCAGTTCCGCCGGAGCCGACTGGATCGGCGGGGCGCTGAACGCCGACCTGATGACGGCCTATGAGGGATGGTCGGCCCGGCGCGAGGGAGCACACTAGATGTTGTTCCCCACGCTCGCCTTCGGCGTCTTCTTCCTGTTCGTCTATTTCACCGCCTGGTCGCTGGACCGCGAGAACGGGCGGCGCAAGTTGTTCCTGCTTCTGGCCAGCTGGTTCTTCTACGCCCAGTGGGACTGGCGGTTCGTCGCCCTGCTGATCGCTTCGGCCGTACTGAACTGGGCCATCGGGGCGCTGATCGCCCGGACGCGGGAACAGGACGGCAAGACAGCCTGGATGGTCGGGCTCGGGGTCGCCGCAAATCTGCTGATCCTTGGCTTCTTCAAATACTACGGCTTCTTCATCGAACAGGCCGGCGATCTCTTGATGCGGTTCGGCTGGGAGCGGGACCTGCCGCTGCTGCAGATCGTGCTGCCGGTGGGGATCAGCTTCTTCACCTTCCAGGGCATCAGCTACGTCGTCGACGTCCATCGCGGCAAGACTCCGCCGGCAAAGAGCCTGCTCGACGTCATGCTGCTGATGAGCTTCTTCCCGCATCTGGTGGCCGGGCCGATCGTGCGGGCCTCGGACCTGCTGCCGCAGTTCGACAGGGCACCGCGGCTGACGCGGGCGATGGCGACCCACGGCCTGCTGCTGATCGTCTGGGGCCTGTTCAAGAAGACCGTGATCGCCTCGGAACTGTCGGTGAACCTCGTCGATCCGGTGTTCTTCGATCCCTCGGCCTATGGGGCCATCGACATCGCCGCGGCGGTCTATGGCTATGCGGTCCAGATCTATTGCGACTTCTCGGCCTATTCGGACATGGCCATCGGGATCGCGGCCCTGCTGGGCTATTCCTTCCCGCGCAATTTCGACCAGCCGTACCGGGCGTCGTCGATGCAGAGCTTCTGGCGGCGCTGGCATATCAGCCTGTCCAGCTGGCTGCGGGACTACCTTTATGTGCCGCTGGGGGGCGGGCGAAAGGGGCTGGTCTCGTCCTGCATCAATGTCTTCATCACCATGGTGCTCGGCGGGCTGTGGCACGGGGCGGCCTGGACCTTCCTGGCCTGGGGTGCCTTGCACGGCGGGGTACAGGTGATCGAGCGTCTCGGCCGCGCGGCCCTTGGCGACCGCAAGGTGGTGCCGACGGTGATCGGGGTGCTGGTCACCTTCCACATCGTCTGCCTGGGCTGGATTCTGTTCAGGGCCGAGAATTTCGACCTGGCCGTGGCCATGCTGCAGGGGCTGGGCCGGGTCGGACCGGTGACGGCCCTGACGCCACTGCTGCTGACGCTGATCGTCGGCGGTCTGGCCATGCACTGGCTGCCGCCACGCGCCATCGAGGGCCTTGCCGAGCGGCTCAGGACCGCGCCGTCGATCACCCTGGGCCTGCTGATCGGGGCGGCCTTCCTGCTCATCGAGGCGGTACGTCCGGACGGCGTGGCCCCCTTCATCTATTTTCAGTTCTGAGGCGTTGAGACGGCGATGAACGACCACCGCGATCCTCCCGAAATCCCGCTGGAGCCGTTTCCGGTACATCGGCTGGAATCCCCGTTCCCGCCGCTCTACGAAAGCCTGCCGCCGGGGCCGGGCGATCCGCCGAGCGACTGGAACCAGAACGCCGACGCCCACGACCTGCCGACGCGCGAGAACCGGCTGGCGGCGCTGGGCCGGTTCGCCTTTCCGCCTGCACCGCCGCTGGACGATGAGGGTCTCGCCGCCCGCGACCGGCGCTGGGCCAGCCGGACGATCGTCGTCAGCGCGGCCTTCCTGCTGGTGTTCAATGCCGTTTCGCCCCTGAACTGGTCGCGGCAGCAGGCACCGTCCTGGCTGCAGGGCACGGTCCAGCAGATGTCCGAGGTCTGGGTGGGCCAGCTGGCGGCGTTCGGCGTGGACATGCCCCGGCAGGGCACGCGCGAGGCCTGGATGGCGGCGCGGGATGCGCGGTTTGTGGGGCAGGACCCGGTGCCGCCCGCGCCTTGACCGGCTGCGCATGCGACCCCTGGAGCGAAATCGGTTGAGTTTGCCGCAGTCCAGCTCGGCTCAGATTTCGCCCCAGATTATTGCTGGACCATTTTTTGGATCCGGGTCGATTCGACCCGAAGCAAAAATGGTCTAGCGTGCCGTCGCCCTTCAGGGCGGGTGTTTGGGGAAATGAAGATGCGTCATCGTTTGCTTGGCCGGGCCCTGCCCGCCGTTGTCCTGCTGGCCGTGCTGGCCGGACCCGCCCTGGCGCAGGAAGGTCGGACCTATCAGCAGCCGCCGGCACCGATCGCGGATATTCTCGACACCAAACCGACCCCCACACCCAGCCTGTCGCCGGACCGGACGACCCTGGCCCTGTTTGATCGCGCCAATCTGCCGCCGATCGCCGAACTGGCCGAGCCGATGCTGCGGCTGGCCGGATACCGGATCAATCCGCGCAACAACGGCCAGGCCAACAGCCGCGTGACCTGGCTGACCGGCCTCAGCTTCCAGCCCGTCACCGGCGGACCCGCGCGGGCCGTCAGCCTGCCGGAGAACGCCCGCTTCGTCTCCCCCGGCTGGTCGCCGGACGGCCGCTCGGTGGCCCTGCTGATGGATGCGCCGACGGGGCTGGAGCTGTGGACCGTGGATGTGGCCAGCGGTCTGGCGCGCAAGCTGACCGACGCCCGGGTCAACGCCGCGGGGGGTAGCGCCTTCGACTGGCTGCCCGACAGCTCGGGCCTGCTGGTGCGGATGACCCCGGCGGGCCGCGGCCCGGCACCGGACATGAGCCGTCCGCCCGAGGGGCCCATTGTCGAGGAGAGCATGGGCCGGACGGCCCCCGCGCGGACCTATCAGGACCTGCTGTCCAACGCCGGCGACGAGGCCCTGTTCGAATACTATTTCACCTCGCAGCTGACGCTGGTCCCGCTGGAGGGCCGCGCGCAGACGCTCGGAGCGCCCGCGGTCTTTCTGGGATCGGGTGTTTCGCCGGACGGGCGCTACGTCCTGCAGACCCGGGTGAAGCGACCCTACAGCTATGTCGTGCCAGCCGGGCTGTTTCCGGCCGAGGTGCTGGTGACGGATCTGGAGGGCGTGGTCGTGCACCGGGTCGCCGATCTGCCGCTGCGCGACAACATTCCGACCCCGTTCGATGCCGTCGCGCCGGGACCGCGTTCGGCCCAGTGGCGGGCGGATGCGCCCTCGACCCTGGTCTGGGTCGAGGCCCAGGACGGCGGCGATCCGCGGACGCCCGCCGAGGTGCGCGACCGGGTCTACACCCTCGCCGCGCCGTTCGATGACGCGCCCTCGTCGCTGATCGATCTGAAGGACCGCTACAGCGGCGTGATCTGGGGCGACGCCGATACGGCGCTGGTCCTGAGCCGGCAGTTCAACAACCGGCGCGAGACCCGCTATCTGGTCGATCCGTCCAGCCCCGGCGAGGGCCGCGTCCTGCTGGAGCGGAATTATCAGGACCGTTACAACGACCCGGGCTTCCCGGTCACCGAGGCCAATGCCAACGGTTTCCCGGTCATGCAGTTCACCGCCGACGGATCGCGCGTGCTGATGACCGGTGCCGGGGCGACGCGAGCAGGGGAGTACCCCTTCCTGTCGACCATGGACCTGATCACGGGCGCGACCGAGCGGCTCTGGACCTCGGAAGACGGCGCCTATGAGACCGTGCTGGGCATCCTCGACGAGAATGGCCGGCGACTGGTGACGCGACGCGAGACCCGCGATGATCCGCCCAACCTGTTCGTGCGCGATCTGGATGCCCGGGCGACGGCGCTGACCAGCTTCCCGGACCCGGCACCTCAGATGGCTGGGGTGACCAAGCAGTTGATCAGCTACACCCGGGCCGACGGGGTTCAGCTGTCGGGGACGCTGTATCTGCCCGCCGGCTACGACAAGGACCGCGACGGCCCCCTGCCGCTGGTGATGTGGGCCTATCCGGCCGAGTTCACCGACGCCGCCGTTGCGGGGCAGGTGGTCGATACCTCCAACCGCTTCACCCGGCCGGGCGGCATCAGCCATCTGTTCCTGCTGACCCAGGGCTATGCCGTGCTGGACGATCCCTCCATGCCGATCATCGGCGTCAACGGGGCCGAGCCCAATGACACCTACATCCAGCAGCTGACGGCCAGCGCCGAGGCGGCGGTCGAGGCGGTTGTCGGTATGGGCGTCGCGGATCGCGACCGGATCGCCGTCGGCGGACACAGCTACGGCGCCTTCATGACCGCAAACCTGCTGGCCCACACCGACCTGTTCCGCACCGGCATCGCCCGCTCGGGCGCCTACAACCGGACCCTGACCCCGTTCGGCTTCCAGGCCGAGCAGCGCACCTACTGGGAGGCCGGCGACACCTACGACCAGATGTCGCCCTTCACCTTCGCCAACCGGGTCAATGAGCCGATCCTGCTGATCCACGGCGAGGCCGACGACAACTCCGGCACCTTCCCGATCCAGTCAGAGCGCTTTTACGCGGCCCTCAAGGGCAACGGCGCCAATGTCCGCTACGTCGTCCTGCCGCTGGAAGCCCACGGCTACCGGGCGCGGGAGTCGGTGGGGCATACGCTGTGGGAAATGACCCGCTGGCTGGACCAGTATGTGAAGAACGCAGGGCCGCGGGTCCCGACGACCGCCGCTCCCTGATCGCGGTTCGTCAGGAATCGAAAGTCCCGGACCCGTCCCGCGCGTGCTGACCTGCGCGCGGGACTGGAGGGACATTCCATGAAAACGCTTCTTCGCGCCGCCGTTGCGGCAAGCATCATCGGCCTGACCGGCGGCCTCGGCGGCTGCGCCTCGTTGATCACCGGCGGCGAACTGATCCGGCCGGGCGAACCCACGGGCGGACTGCAGATTCGCAACGTCTCGCGGACCAACTCCATCGGCGTGGTCCTTGTCTCGGACTGCAGCGCTTCCACCTACGGGCTGAACCGTCTTCCGTCGGGCTACAGCATCCCGCCGGGCGGCAGCTACACCTTCACCCTTTCCGCCGGGTGCTGGGATGTCGGGGCCGGCGAGATCCTGAGCCAGAACACTTGGACCGAGGGCTATGCGAAGGTGACGGTCGTCCCCGGACGGACCACCACGCTCCAGTCGCGGTAGGGCGCGGTCGCTGAACCTTTGCGGCGGCGCAACATTCCTGTTGCGCCAGCGCCGCTTGTCGGGCCACGCTGCAAGATCATTGCAGCGGGAGCAGCATGGCCTTCGACGAAATGTCAGGTGACGGCGGAGGAGTCCGCGACAGCTATCGCGGACTCGCGCGCTGGCTGGCGGACGCCCCGGAGGGTCTGCTGCAGGCGCGGTCGCGTCAGGCGGAGCTGTTCTTCCGCCGCATGGGCATCACCTTCGCCGTCTATGGCGACGCCGAGTCCAGCGAACGCCTGATCCCGTTCGACGTCGTGCCGCGCATCATCGGTGCCGCCGAATGGGCCGGGCTTGAGGCCGGGCTGACCCAGCGGGTGCGGGCGATCAACCTGTTCCTGGCCGACGTCTACGGTCCGCAGGAATGTCTGAAGGCCGGGATCGTCCCGGCCGAACTGATCCTGACCAACCCCCACTATGTGCCCGAGATGCAGGGCCGGCGCCCGCCGCGCGGGGTCTGGGTCCATATCGCCGGCGTCGATCTGGTGCGCACGGGCGAGGACGGCTTCTACGTGCTGGAGGACAACTGCCGCACGCCGTCCGGGGTCTCCTACATGCTGGAGAACCGCGAGATGATGATGCGGTTGTTCCCCGACCTGTTCGCCGACTATCCGGTGCGGCCGGTCGAGACCTATGCCGACATGTTGCTGGCCTCGCTGCGCGGCTCGGCCCCCGAGGCGGCCGGGCCTGACCCGACCATCGTCGTGCTGACGCCGGGGCCGTTCAACTCGGCCTATTACGAACACTCCTTCCTGGCCGACAAACTGGGTGTCGATCTGGTCGAGGGGCGCGACCTGTTCGTCGACGACGGCAAGGTCTTCATGCGCACGACCCAGGGCCGCCAGCAGGTCGATGTGGTCTATCGCCGGATCGACGACGACTTCCTCGATCCCCTGACCTTCCGGCCGGATTCCAGCCTGGGCGTTCCGGGTCTGATGACGGCCTATCAGGCGGGGACGGTGACCCTGGCCAATGCGGTCGGTACGGGCGTGGCCGACGACAAGGCCGTCTATACCTACATGCCCGAGATCATCCGCTTCTTCACCGGCGAGGAGCCGATCCTGAAGAACGTCCCGACCTGGCGCTGCCGCGAGCCGGAGGCGCTGAAGGAGGTGCTGTCGAAGCTGGACCAGCTGGTGGTCAAGGAGGTCGGCGGCTCGGGTGGCTACGGCATGCTGGTCGGTCCCGCGTCCACCAAGGCCGAGATCGAGGCCTTCCGGAAGAAGCTGATCAACGATCCCGACGACTTCATCGCCCAGCCGACGCTGGACCTGTCGACCGCGCCGACGCTGGACAAGGGCGAGCTGCACGGCCGTCACGTCGACCTGCGGCCGTTCGTGCTGTCGAGCCCCGAAGGCGTGAAGGTGGCACCGGGCGGACTGACGCGGGTGGCGCTGAAGCCCGGCTCGCTGGTGGTCAACTCCAGCCAGGGCGGCGGGACCAAGGATACCTGGGTGCTGGATGTTTGAATGCTGAGCCGCACCGCAGACAGCCTCTACTGGACCGGTCGCTATATCGAGCGGGCGGACTTCCTCGCCCGCATCCTCGAGGCCACGTTGCGACTCGCCGCCATCCCGACGCGCGGCGACGGCGACGCGGAGACGGTCTGGGCCAGCGCCCTGGCCTCGGCGGGGGCTCCCAAGGCCCTGGGCCGGTCGCCCACGGAGAAGTCGGTGCGGGAATATCTGGCCTTCGCCCCGAACAACGCCTCGTCGATCACCGCCTGCATCACCCGCGCCCGCACCAATGCCCGCTCCGTCCGCACGGCCCTGACGGTCGAGCTCTGGGAGGCCATCAACGGCGCCTGGAACGGGCTGGAGGAGCAGGGCCAGCCGACCCGTCGCGACGAGTTCGCCCGCTTCCTCGAATGGGTGAAGACGGTCACCCTGTCGGTCGAGGGCGCGACCTCGCGGACGATGCTGCGCAACGACGGCTACTATTTCCTGCGGCTGGGCGCGGCCATCGAGCGGGCCGACAACACGGCCCGGCTGCTGGACGTGAAATACCATCTGCTGCTGCCCGAGGGCGAACGCGTCGGCGGTCAGCTGGACTATTTCCAGTGGACGACCCTGCTGCGCGAGGTCTCGGCCCTGACCGCCTATCGCTGGGTTTATCGGGACTCGGTCAAGCCGTGGCTGGTGGCGGACCTGCTGGTGCTGAACCGGCAGATGCCGCGGTCGCTGGCCAGCTGCCAGGCCTCGATCGTGCGCTATCTGGAGCGGCTGGCCAGTGACTACGGCCGGCGCGGCCCGGCCCAGCGGCTGGCGGCGGACCGCATGCGCGCCTTTGACAACTCGCGCATGGAAGACATCTTCCAGTCGGGCCTGCACGAATACATCCAGGCCTTCCTCGGCGAGAACGGCCGGCTGGGTCAGGCCATCCATGACCAGTATCTGAGCTGACGCGTGCGCATCCGTATCGACCATGCGACCACCTATGCCTACGACCGGGCGGCGCGTTTCATCATCCAGACCCTGCGGCTGACGCCCCGTTCGTCCGAGGCGCAGCAGGTCCGCAACTGGCGGGTCGAGACCGATGTCGACGCGCGCCTGCGCAAGTCCGAGGACGCCTTCGGCAACATCGTCCATACCCTCTACACCGAACAGCCGACCCAGAGCCTGACGGTCCGGGTGTCGGGCGAGGTGGTGACCACCGACACGGCCGGTGTCGTGCCGGCGGGACAGGAGACGCTCTCGCCGCTGGTCTTCCTGCGCGACACCGCCCTGACGCGCCGCGACAAGCTGATCTCGGTCTTCGCCTCGGAGTTCTCGGCCCATCCGCCGCTGGAGCGGCTGCACCGGCTGATGGCGGGTATCCATGGCTCGGTGGCCTTTGAAGTCGGCGTGACGACCCCCACCCATACGGCGGCCGAAGTGCTCGCCCTGGGGCGCGGCGTCTGTCAGGACCACGCCCATGTCTTCATCGCCTGTGCGCGCCAGATGGGCGTGCCGGCCCGCTATGTTTCGGGGCATCTGCTGCGCCGTGACGGCAAGGACGACCAGGAGGCGGCGCACGCCTGGGCCGAGGCCTGGATCCCCGATCTGGGCTGGGTCGGTTTCGATCCGGCCAACGGCATCTGCTCGACGGACCGCTATGTGCGGGTCGCGGCCGGGCTCGACTATCGCGGCGCGGCTCCGGTGCGCGGGGCCAGCTACGGCGGCGGGGGCGAGCGACTGGCCGTGCGGCTGAACGTGCGTGATGCCGACATGCAACAGGGACAGCAACAGGCTTAGGCTGTGGATTATCGGACGGGGGAATCTGTTACCGTGAACGCCATGACGGACGGGCAGCGGGGATTGCGCGCCGCATGACCTATTGCGTGGGCATGCTGGTTGAAGAGGGGTTGGCGATGATCGCCGACACCCGCACCAATGCGGGCGTCGACAGCATTTCGACCTATCGCAAACTGCACGTCGTCGACCGGCCGGGCGAAAGGGTGCTGGGCGTCTGCACGGCCGGCAATCTGTCCGTCACCCAGACGGCCCTCGCCATGGCGCGCGAGGGCGTCCACCTGAATGTCGGCGAGCCGGCCGAGACGCTGGAGACAGCGCCGACCCTGTTCCGGTGCGCCCAGATTCTGGGCCATGCCCTGCGCAGCGTCCGCCTGTCGATCGCGCCGGCGCTGGAAGCCGACACCCTGAACACCTCGGCCTCGATGCTGCTGGGCGGTCAGATCAACGGCGGGCAGATGGGGCTGTTCCTGATCTACAGCCAGGGCAATTTCATCGAATGCGGCCCTGACACCCCCTATCTCCAGATCGGCGAACTGAAGTACGGCAAGCCGATTCTGGAGAGCGGACTGGCGCATGACAGTTCGCTCGCCGAGGCGGTCAAGCTGGGGCTGATTTCGTTCTCGACCACCATGCGGTCGAACGTCGGCGTGGGCGCGCCGTTCGATGTCCTGACCCTGCGGCGCGACTATTTCAGCGGCGACCAGAGGCGGATCGAAGAGGACGACTCCTATTTCGCCGACCTGCACCTGCGCTGGACCCAGGCCCAGGCGGCCGCGCGCCGCTCGATGCCAGAGCCGCCGTGGATGAAGCGCAACCGGCCGGCGGCCGTCGAAGGCTGAGCGGCGTCGGCGGAACCGCAAGCGGTCCCGCCTGACGCCTGACCCCCGCCTCAGTGGCCGTGATCGCCCTCGGAATCGGCTTCCGTGGCACCCGCGGCCCAGCCCTCGCCGCCGGTTTGCGCGAACCAGAAGGGCGCGCGCGCGCGTTGACGCGGCGCCACCTCGTTCATGCCGGAATCGTAGACCCGGCCATTGGCGACCGTGAAGGCGATCGAGGTGGTGTTGCGGATGTTGTCCAGCGGGTTCCGCTCCAGCACCACCATATCGGCGAGCTTGCCGACCTCCAGCGATCCGATATCGCCGTCCATGCCCAGCGCGCGAGCGCCGTTCAGTGTGCCGGCGCGGATCACGTCGATCGGTGCCATCCCGCCCTGGGCCAGGCTCCACAACTCCCAGTGGGCCGCCAGACCCTCGCGCTGGCCATGGGCCCCGATCTGGACGTTGACCCCCTCGGCCGCCAGACGCGTGGCCTCCCGGGCGACCGAGATGTGGTTCCACTCATTGTCAGGCGCGGTCACAGGCCGGCGCGCACGGGCGTCGAGGATGCGCCTCGGCACATACTGGGTCAGGATCGGGTCGTTCCAGACCTCGCTCTCCTGGTACCAGTAGTTTTCGCCATAGCTGCCGCCATAGGCCACCACCAGGGTCGGGTTGTAGGCGACACTGGTCTGTCGCCAGAGCTGGTGAACGTCGTCGTACAGATGGGCCAGCGGGATCGAATGCTCGATCGTGGTGTGGCCGTCGACGATCATCGACATGTTGTGCTGGAACAGGGAACCGCCCTCCGGCACCACCATCATGTGCAGCTGGCGCGCCGCCTCGATGATCTGCTGGCGCTGGTCGCGGCGGGGCTGGTTGTAGCTCTTGACGCTCCAGGCACCCGCCGCCTGCATCCTGCGCAGGGTCGAGAGGGCGTCGTCGAGGTCGTCGATCTGGGCCGTGAAGGCCGTGCTGGCACCGTACAGGATGGTGCCGGTCGAGAAGATCCGCGGTGCAATGATGCGGCCGGTTCGGGCCAGTTCGCTGTGGGCGAAGATCTCGCTGGTGTCGGCCGAGGGGTTGTGGATCGTCGTCACCCCGAAAGCCAGCGAGGCGTAATCGACCCAGCTCTGTTCGGGAATGATCTCGTCCGACGCCATGGCACCGTGCCAGTGGGTGTCGACCAGGCCGGGCATGATGGTCTTGCCACTCATATCCATGACCGGCACGCCGGCGGGCACCGGAGTGTTGGCGGCCGAACCGATGGCCTCGATCCGGTTGCCGTTCAGGATGACCACGCCGTTCTCGATCACCTGGGTACCGTTCATGGTGATCAGCCGGGCCCCGGTCAGGGCCATGCGTCCTTCAGGCACGTCCGCCTGGGCGGTGAAGCCCAGGTTGATGCCGTGCTCGTCCGGCTTGGGCAGTGCGTCAGGCGCACCATCCACGAAGGTGAAGGCCTGGTTCAGATCGCGGGTGAACAGTTCGGGCCCCAGCGACCATTGCAGACGGCGGGAGTCTCCCGACCAGCTCAGCCATTCGCCGGCGTCGCGGGTGACGCGGGCCTGGGGCAGGGATTTGCCCTCGGCGCTGATGGCGACGGGCCGGCCCGACATGACGAACGGAGCGACATAGGCATTGAACCGCTCGGTCCAGCCGATCCAGTTGCCGTCCGGCGAGACGGCGAACTCGCTGGCCCATTCCGAGGTCAGGTGGGTGCGCTCGTCCTCGCCGTCGAGGTTGACCGAGATCAGGGTCTGTTTGTCGCCGTCGCGGCCCGACAGGAAGACCCGGTCATTGGCGGCGCCGAACTGGGGCGTGGTACCGTCGTCGGTCATGAAGACCGGCGCGCCGCCCGCCGCGGGAATCCGATAGATGCCGGGGTCGCGGCTCCACAGGGCGCTGGTCAGGAAGCCGTCGCTGACGGTGCGATAGACGATGGTCCGGCCGTCCGGCGAGAAGGTCGGCTCGATGTAGTGGCCGGGGTTGGTGGTCACGACCCGACCGGTGCCGCCCGAGACGGGCACGACCCGGATCGAGCCGAATTCCTGATCGTCCCAGGTCGTATAGACGATCGACCGGCCGTCGCGGGACCAGTTGGGATAGAGTTCGAAATGGTCGTTCTGGCGGGTCAGCCGGCGTGCGGTTCCGGTGGGCAGGTCGCGGATCCAGAGATTGCCGAGAGCCTCGAACACCACCTTGGTCCCGTCCGGCGAAGGGCGGGCCCAGCGGATCATGCGGACGTTGAAGGTGTCCGGCGCGACCTCGACCGGGAAGCGCACCGCGTCCTGCACCCGGCGGGTGTCGGCGACGTGGAAGGGAATGTCGGCGACGGCCTGGCTGGCGACATCGACGCGCTGGATGCGGCCGTCGGCCCAGAAGACGATGGAGCGGTTGTCGGGCGTCCAGCTGATCGCCGGATAGACGCCGTGGATGGCCCAGGTCTCCTGCAGGTCGCGGTCGAGGGCAGAGAAGACCGGGGTTTCACGCCCGGACTCGATGTCCATCACATAGAGGACGGACTGGTACCGAACGCGGCGGATGAAGGCGATTGACTTGCCGTCGGGCGAGGGCGTCGGGCGGATCGAGCCGCCGGGGCCGGTGATGTAGGGATCGATCTCGCCCGTCTCCCGGTCGAGGCGGCGGATGATGTAGATCTGGTCATTGACGTCCTTCGAGTATTCGAAGGTCGCGCCCGGCGTGGCGTCATCGCTGAAGTAGATGTAGCGGCCGTCGGGCGAGAAGGCGGGCTCGCCCGTGTCCTTCTGCTGGGTCCGGCGCTCGGTCATCTGCACGCCGTTGCCGCCCGAGCGATGGTACATCCACAGCTCGCCGGCCCCGAGCGAGCGGGACGAGGTGAAATGTTTCCGCGCCACGATGAACTGGCCGTCCGGCGACCATTCGGGCTGGTTCAGCAGGCGGAAGGACTCCTTCGACACCTGGGTCGGATTGGAGCCGTCGGCGTCCATGATCCAGATGTTGTCGCCGCCGCCGCGGTCGGAGGTGAAGGCGATGGAGCGGCCGTCGGGTGACCATTTCGGCTGCATGTCCCAGGCGACGCCGCTGGCGATGGCCCGGGCCTCGCCGCCGCTGACGGGCATGACATAGATGTCGCCCAGCATGTCGAAGACGATGGTCTGGCCGTCCGGGCTGACGTCCAGCGACATCCAGGTGCCGCGGGTCACGTCGATGGAGATGTCGTGCGATGGTCCGGGCGGATTCTGCACATCCCATTTGGGCGTCTCGGCCGGGGCGGCGGCGGGCGCGACGACCGGGGCGGGCACCGCCTGGGGGTCAACGGGGCCGGGCACCGGCGGCGCGGCCAGCGGCGACACGGGCCCGGGCGTCTGGCCGGCAGCGGGACAGGCGAGTGCCAGCAGGGCGACCGTGGTCAGAAAAACGCGCTTCATGGTGTGTCATCCCAGGGACATCTTCGGACGTCTCGCGCCGCCGGGCGGCCGCGTCCTTGCGGTCGCAGATGAACATTGTCGCGCGGTGGAAGTCCAGTCGGGCGGCCAGCTTGACCGTGCCCTGAGCCCGACCTACCGTCCCGGCAGGGTTTGGGGATGCTGTTCGATGGCTGCAAGGTCCGGTAACCGTCAGCGAACAGTCCGGGCGGCGACGCTGGTTCTGACCCTTGCCGTCGCCCTCGGGGCCCAGGTCACGACAGCCGCCGCCCAGGATTTCGATGCCATCCTCGCCGCGCCCGACGACGAGGCCCTGAATTTGGCCTATGCGCGGGAGCAGGCGGCGCTCGGCAATCTGGCCCTCGCCGCCTCGGCGCTCGAGCGTATTCTGATCCTTGAGCCGAACCGGCATTCGGCGCGGCTGTTCCATGCCGTGGTGCTGTACCGGCTGGGTGATCTGCAGGGCGCAAAGGACGAGTTGCGCCGGCTCGAAGCCGTGCAACTCACCCCGCTGCAGCGCGCAGAGGCCGAGAGCTATTCGCGCCGGATCGAGGGGGGGCTGGCGACACAGTCGTTCTCGGGCAGCCTCAGCGCCGGCGTCGCCTATGAGGATGACGCGGCGGGTGCCTATTTCACGGTCTTCGAACTGATCGGCGCCCCGCCGCCGGAGGAAGGGGTGTCCAGCGAGGTCTCGCTCGTCCTCGAAGGGCGCGCCGACATCGGAACCGGCCAGGTCTGGGAGGTCTACGGGACCGGCCTGCTCTACGACCATACCGCCCGGTCCGGCGCGGCGATCGACT
>CALRXX020000030.1:0-20600 GCA_943372245.1 bacterium | reverse complement strand
ATTCGGGTGCCGGGAGGGTTGGTCGCCACGGTTGGTCGGACGCACTGGGTTCGGTCGTTGGGAACCGGCTATCGCGATGAGGCTGTTCGTCGAGCCAGGATGGCTGCCGCCGATTTCGAACGCATGCTGCTGGAGGCCGAGGGTCGGTCCGAGCCGACTGACCATCGTCGAGTGACTCCGACCAAGCGGCCCGGTCCAGCCCTGCCAGTTCGTCCCGAGAAGACGTTCAGAGACCTCTTCGATCTCTTCATGGCCGACCCATCTCGGACCCGCGTCCGGAAGACCGATATGGTCTACGCGACGCTGTTCGACATGGCATCGGGTCTGTGGGGCGCAGACAGGCCGCTACGCGCCATCGACAGAGAAGCCTGTCGCGACCTCCTCGACCTGCTGCGTTGGCTGCCCTCGAACCCCACCAAGCGGTTCCCGAAGCTGACGGCGGTCCAGGCCGCCAGGATGGCCAAAGCCAAGGGTCTGACCTCAACTCTGAGCCCGGCCTCCGTGAATGGCTATCTGAACAAGCTGCGCGCGATGCTGAACTTCGCCGTCCGCGAGGAACTCCTGGAGCGGAATCCGGCCAAGGGTCTCGGCGTGGTCGACCCTGTCCGGAGCCGGGACAAGAGGCTCCCCTTCAGCACCGAGCAGCTTCGCCTGATCTTTAACACACCGCTTTACACGGGCTGTGTCGATGACTGGTTCGGCTACGCCGTTCCTGGACCGAACCATCCACGCCGGGGACGCTTTTGGGTGCCGTTGATCGGTCTGTTCGCCGGGCTGCGTCTGAACGAAGCCGCCCAACTCGATACCGCTGACATCCAGGTCGTCGAGGGTGTGGACTGTATCTTCGTGAGTGCGGGACCGGCGACACCGGAGAACGACAAGCGGCTGAAGACCACGAGTAGCGAGCGATACATCCCGATCCACCCGACACTCCGGCAGATCGGCTTCCTGGAGTTCGTTGCGGAACGCCGTCTGACCGGCGGTCGGAAGCTGTTTCCGGAGTTGGGCGTGTCATCGACGGGCTACTACAGCGACCCGTTCTCGAAGTGGTTTAGGCGGTTCCTGGAGCGGGCCGGAGCCGCCAGACCCAAGACCTGCTTCCACTCGTTTAGGCATTGCTACAGGGACGCGCTACGCGAGGCCCGTATCGAGCACGACATCGGGCTCGCCCTGGGTGGCTGGACCTCGGCAGGCGGCAAGGAGGGCGCGGAGACCGCCGCCTCCTATGGCCGGGGATATCGGCTGGCGACATTGGCCGAGGCGATGAAGCGGATTGAGTATCGGGGTCTCGATCTCGGTCATCTACAGGGCGGTGAGATGGAACTCGATTAGAGTGCGCTTACGCCCCCTCGCGCGGTCCGTTCTTTGCGGCGATGTCGTCGATTTGTTGTTTCAACGACATTCGGTCGAGGCTCGCGAATGGCAGGTTTGTCAGAAGAGTCAGGCGGGTGTTCAGCACGCGGAACGCCTCGCCAAATGCCAGGGCTATTTCTGCGGGTGACCCCTCGGCGGCTGCTGGGTCAGGAATGCCCCAGTGCGCCGTCATCGGCTGTCCCGGCCAGATCGGGCAGACTTCACCAGCAGCGTTGTCACAGACGGTGATGACGAAATCGAGTTCAGGTGCGCCATGGACCGCGAACTCTTCCCACGACTTGGATCGGAAACCGGCGGTGGGAAAACCTAACCGCGAAAGCAATTCGAGGGCTTGGGGGTGGACCTCGCCCTTCGGCATCGAACCGGCGGAATAGGCGACAAACTTCGCCGCGCCGACACGGTTCATGATGGCCTCGGCGAGGATCGAACGGGCCGAGTTTCCCGTGCAGAGGAACAGGATGTTGAACTTCCGGTTGGCTGTCGTCGTCATGTCTTCGAGTCCTCGTATTCCGCCTGATCGTCCGCGCAGCAGAGCGCGCGGGTGGCGATGTCCATCAGTGGCATGCAGATTTCGGGAGACCCGTTGCAGCAGTCGTCCAACAGGAAGGTGAGCAGGTCGCGCATTCGGTCGTATCGGGCGGAGTAGTAGATAGCCCGCCCTTCGCGGCGGCCCTCAACGAGCCCGGCGTGGCTCAGCACGGTGAGGTTGGCCGACAGGGTGCTGGCATGAGCGGCCACTGCGTCGGCGATTTCCCCTGCCTTCAAACCTCGCGGCCCAGCGCGAACCAACAGCCGGAAGATGGCCAGCCGTCCTTCGAGGGCGAGCGCGGAGAGAACGTCGGCTGCGATCTTGGTTTCCATATTTCGATGCTACTAAAACAATCGAACCCTTGATAGACGGCGTTCATGACAGTTTTGCCCGCCCTTGATCCCGCGTTCGTCGATCCACCCACCCTCGACAAGCTGAGCCCGGTCTCCGTCTCGACGCACCCGCCGCGATTCCTCCTGCTCTATGGATCGTTGCGCGAACGATCCTTCAGCCGCCTACTCATTGAGGAGGCCGACCGGCTGTTGCGCAGCTTTGGGGCAGAGACCCGTATCTATGATCCTCGCGGCCTTCCCCAACCCGATGATGCCAGCCCCGATCATCCAAAGGTCAAGGAACTGAACGACCTTTCGCTCTGGTCGGAAGGCCACGTCTGGTGCAGCCCCGAGCGGCACGGGACAATCACCGGCATTTTCAAATCCCAGATCGACTGGCTGCCGCTTGAAAGCGGCGGCGTGCGCCCAACTCAGGGCCGCACCTTGGCTGTCTGTCAGGTCAACGCTGGCTCCCAGTCCTTCAACGCCGTCAACAGTCTGCGCATCCTGGGGCGTTGGATGCGAATGATCACCATCCCGAACCAGTCATCCGTGGCCAAGGCTTATGACGAGTTCGACGAGGCCGGGCGGATGAAGCCATCGGCCTACTATGACCGGCTCGTCGATGTGATGGAGGAACTCTACAAGTTCACTCTGCTGACCCGTGATCGAGCCGACTACCTCGTGGACCGCTACAGCGAACGAAAAGCTGAGGGACGCGTTCCGGATGCCTCGGCAAGCTTGGCATCCATATCGGACGGCTGAACTGGTCCCTGCTCAGCGTTGCACAACCGGGTCCCGGCTCAGGGGATGATCCCGGCCAAAGAAGGAAGTGATCATGCTCGAATATTCGGTCTCCGCCCGGCGGACAGACGCGCATGGCAGTGAGGCCCGAACCAAAGACGCGTCAATCATTCTCGACACTGACGTGAAAGGAAGGCCGGATGCGTTCAATCCTGCCGAACTCTTCCTGGCGGCCATTGCCGCCTGCATGATCAAGGGCATCGAGCGCGTCACACCGATTCTTCAGTTCGAGTTGCGCGGTGTTGAAGTGAAGTTGCGTGGTGTTCGGCAGGACAGCCCGCCGATGATCGTTTCAGTGAACTACGACCTGATCGTGGACACCGATGAGACTGACCAACGGCTTGAACTGCTGCACACCAATGTCCGCAAGTTCGGCACGATCTACAACACGGTGGCCGCCGCGACCGCGCTGAACGGCACGATTTCGCGCGCTTGAGGTTCGCGGCCTCCGCCCCCCGCTTGCCCAGGTCGCTTGGAGACCAGTGCTATTTGGAAGCGATTTTAGACCTGCATAAAAACGGGAGCTTTCCCGACACGGTGCCCGGACGTGCATAGAAACTGGCCGAACCCTATACATGTCGCGTCGAGGAAAATGTCGCGCCTCGGCCCTGGCCTCTGATTGCTGGGCATAGACGGGGCCGTCACGGACGCGCACCCGGACATGGAAATGCCCGCGCCTTTCGACGCGGGCACCCTTTGGCCAGACTACTGATCCCTTACGGGCAGCAGGGCGAACCAACGCCGCAGCAGGCGGCCAGAGCCGCGCAGCAGGACGCAACGGCCTTCACCGCCTCGGGAGAGGCCGCGAAGGCTGCGGTAGCGGAGGCGAACACCATCAGGGTCGCGAGCGGAAAGATGCGTTTCATGATTGATCTCCAGAATTGAAATGAGGTTCGAATTGCTGGGATCGATCAACGAGGGGGCGGATAGTCCGGGCTGATGGAAATGCCTGATCGAGCGTCACTAAGCGGTGGTGAGGCAGGCGGGGCCGGGCGCGATATGGGTTCGTTGGTGACCGGCCCGTTTGGCGCAATCGCGCCGCAGATCAGCGGGCAATCGATGGAGCATTTTGCCGCGAGGCGGGGATCGCCGCCGTCTTCGCAGCCTGACATGTCCATCAGTGGCATCGAGACACCCTGTTCAGCCGCCGCAGGCGTTACCGGCATGGCCATAACGTTCACGACCATCAGAAACGGCAGGATCGCGGCCAGGACCAAGCGCAAGAAGGGCATCCGAAAGGACATCAATAGGCAAACTCCAGTCGAAACTACTGTGCCTCGCGCCGATGGACCGGACAAGGCGGATCACCCAGACCCAAGATTGAACATGATCAGAGACTTTCTTTGGTGACGGCGGCTAGGCGCGCGGTCCGAAGAGAATGATGGCCGCGCCCGACAGCGCGACCAGGGCGCCGATGGTGTCCCAGCGATCCGGGCGAATCCCCTCGACGGTCCAAAGCCAGACCAGCGACGCAACGATATAGACGCCGCCATAGGCCGCGTAGGCCCGTCCAGCGGCAGCGGAATCCGTCAAAGTCAGCAGGTAGGCGAACAGCGCGAGAGACGCTGCGCCGGGGAGCAGCCACACGGCGGAGTGCCCCTGGCGGAGCCACGCCCAGAAGGCGAAGCAGCCTGCGATCTCCGCTGCGGCGGCTGAAAAGTAGATCAGCGCGGTCTTCATCGGGCCTCGGCGTGTTGGATTTCAGAAGCATCCGCAGCCTACCACCGGAACAGTTTCACCGGGGACGAACTGGTCGAAAATCGTGTCGGCGGCGAGCCGGGCGTCCTCGGGGGCGACTACGGTGAGCCTGACCAGATCGTCCTCCAGGCCAAGGTCGAACCCGAGGAAGGCGCAGCAGATTTGCTCCCTCGCCATCAAATCCCGGACCCGTGCTTCTGCTTCCCCATCGTAGAAGAGGGTCAGGACTAGACCATCTCGCTGATGAGAGCGCAGCGCGACCTTGTTCAGGTCGGCGATCCAGGCGAGCCGCTGACGATAGTCGTTTCCGGCCAGGGTGCAGGCGATTGGCGCGGTCATCAGGCCGGTCCAGTGCATTTCGCGTCTCCGCAGGCGCAACGGGCCTGAATCAGTCGCCGCCGCCTCATGAACCAGATGGCGCCACTACCCGCGAAGAGGATCAGTGCGGCGGCCCACCACCCCAGCGCTACGCCCCCCAACGAGGCCGCGCCGCCGAGTATGAAGAGCGGCGCCAGTAGTGGGGCGCAGCAGGCAGCGCACGCCGCTATGGCAAGAGCAGCGATTCCGACAATTCGTTTCATGGCCTAATCCCTTCGGGTTGATCCGTCTGAGGGATTGCCGTAGCCCTTCAAGTCACTTGAAGTTCAAGCCCTATTTCGACCCAAGGAAAATTGTCGCCATGCGGATCGGTGAACTGGCCCGGCAGACGTTCACGACTACGCCGACGATCCGCTACTACGAGTCCATCGGCCTTATGCGGTGCGCCGACCGTCAGGCCGGTGGGCAGCGAACCTACGACGATGCGGACGTAAGCCGCCTGACCTTCATCCGCCGGTGTCGGGATTTCGGATTCGCAGTCGAGCAGGTGCGAACCCTCGTTGGTTTGGTCCAGGACCGCGAACGATCCTGCACAGAGGCCCGCGATCTGGCGGTCTCTCACCTTCGAGCCGTGAGGTCGAAGCTGGCCGAGCTTCGCGCCCTGGAGAAGAGCATCGCCGGTTTTGTCGATGATTGCGACAAAGCCTGTGTGGGCGGGCCGGGACCTGACTGTGTCATCCTCGGTGAAATGGGGACACGCCGTTGTGACCCTCAGGATTGTGCCAACAGTCGCTGATGCTAACGACCACCATCCTTCTGGTAGGCGCGTTCGTAGCCGCATCGATCTCTGGCTTTGCCGGGTTCGGCGGTGCGCTCCTCCTCTTGCCCTTGCTCACACGGACAGTCGGCGTCGAACAGGCGGTCCCGATGCTTACGGTGGCGCAACTGGTCGGCAACCTGTCGCGAATTGGTTTGGGGTGGCGGCGCGTCGAGTGGAAGGCGGCGGGCCTCTTCCTCGTGGCCGCTATGCCTGCCGCTGGCATGGGGGCGGTCACCTTCTCCGAACTGCCGCCCCACCTCGTCGCGAGATTGGTCGGAGTGGCCATTCTGGTGTTCACCGGGCTGCGCTTCTCCGGCCTGCTGGTTCTCAAGCGAAGCGCGGGACTACTGCTGATTGGCGGCGCATCAGTAGGTTTTCTTTCGGGGCTCGTGGGGAGTGCGGGTCCGATGGGGGCGGCAATTTTCTTGTCTCTTGGTCTGTCGCCGGTCGCCTACATCGCGACGGAAGCTGTAACGGCGGTCGGGATTCACCTGACGAAATTGGCGGTCTACCAGCAGAAACTCAGTATGGGTCTGACGTTCTGGCCCTTGGCCCTCGCCATGGGCGCAGCCATGTTCGCTGGCACATGGACTGCAAATCGGTTCGTTGAAAGGGTCCCAAGGGCCGCATTCGAACGCGTTGTCGGTAGCCTGCTGGTTGCGATGGCCATCCAGATGATCCTGTGGCCCTGATCGGTCAAAACTGGCTTCAATCCGCACCGTCCAAGCTGCGATCCCTTGGAGGCAGTTGCGGCCATCTCCGATGGCGGTTGTCGATGACGTAGGTGTGGACGTGGACACCGCCCTGCGTGTCCGCCCAGTGGGGGTCGTCCGGCGCGAGGTCGGGATGGCTGTGAGCAAGCTCAGCGGGGTCTCGCGCAGGCCAGATCAGCACGGCGAGGATCGCGCCCGTGAGGCAGAGCCCGGCCATGACCAGAAACGCGGCGGAGAGACCTGCCTTTGACCCGATGAAACCGGCCAGAGGATAGGCCAGCAGCCAACAAGCATGGCTCAGGGCGAACTGCGCGGCGAACAGGGCGGGCCGATCCTCGGCGCGGGCGGAGCGGCGGAGCGTCCGGCCTGACGGCGTGATGGTCAGCGAGTAGCCGAACCCGATCACCACCCACAGGCCGAGCAGGGCCGGATAGCTGGTCGCCAGAAGCGGACCCGCGAGCAAAGCCGCGCCCATGACGACGGAGCCGGTCAACATAGCGGTTCGGTCACCCAGGCTGGCGGCCATTCGGCTCAGCAGGACAGCCGCGCTGATGGACCCCAGACCAAAGGCGCCCAAGGCCCAGGCGGTCTCGCGGTCGCCCAAGCCGTAGCTGGATCGCACCAGCACGACGGTGTTGACGAACACCATGGCGCCGCCCGCTGCCGTCGCCAGCGAGATCGCCAGAAGGCCCCTGAGGCGAGGTGTCAGGGCAAAGAGCCTCACCCCGGCGGTCAGCCGTTGGATGAACGGCTTGGGCGTTGCGACCGAGAGAGCCGGAAGAGTCGCGGTGATGACCAGGACCGCCGACATTAGGAAACCGATGGTCGTGCCGCCGAACAGATCGCTGAACGGGAAGACCAACAGTAGCAGCGCGGCGAGGGTCGGACTGGCGATGCTTTCCAAATCGGCGGCCAGCCGGGAAAGCGAGAGGGCCTTGGTATAGTCCGCCTCGTCGGGGAGCAGGTCGGGGATCATCGCCTGGAAGGCGGGGGTGAAGGCCGCCGAGGCGGCGTAGAGCACGGTCATCAGGGCGTAGACCTGCCATGCGCTGTCAACGAACGGCAGGCAGGCCGCGACTCCAGCCCTGATCAGATCGAGGCCCACGAGCAGCAACTTCCTGGGAAGACGGGCGACCAGTGCGCTGGCGAACGGCGCCACCACCACATAGGCGACCATCTTGATCGCAAGGGCGGCGCCCAAAACCTCGCCTGCGCTGGCCCCGGCGATGTCGTGGGCCAGTAGGCCAAGGGCGACCGTCGCCAGACCCGTGCCCAGCAGGGCGAAAACCTGGGCCAGGAACAGGTGGCGGTAGGCGGGATTTCGGAGCGGGGAAAACATCGGTCTTTATCGCCAAATCATGGAAGCGGGGGTCATCAGCTATGCCGCGCATAGACCCGCGACTTGCCGCCCTTGAGCAGCAGCAGGGTCTGGAAGGACTCCTTCAGACCGCCCGGTCCTTCCATACCCGGCGAGCCGAACGGCATGCCGGGGACGGACAGGCCGATGGCGTTTGGCGCCTCTTTCAGCAGGCGTTCGACATCGGCGGGCGGGACATGGCCGACCGTGAAATAGTCGCCGATGGTCGCCACATGACAGGATGACAGTTCGTCGGGGACGCCCCGCGAGCGCCAGAGGGGACTGATGTCCTCCACGTTGACGACCTTCGGGCGAAAGCCCGCTTTTGACATGGCGGTGACCCATCCGCCGCAGCAGGGACAAGAAGCGGTCTTGTAGACCACTAGGTCGCGTGTGGGCGCTGCTTCGGCGCGTGACGCCGAGAGGAGACTTACAAAGGCCGCGAGAACCGTTCGACGATCAAACATTGGATATTCTCCGTCCTATCGATCCAGGACCCAGCGTGGCGTTTTTCGCCGCAAGTCCTCGCGCCGCCCAAGAGTTTCGCGCGCCGCCGAAATGCCTCTGCGGTTCTCGATCCTATCGATGCCTGACCAGGACTCGCAGTGTCTCGCCTTCGTTCAAGCGCCACCCGGTCTCACCATCATAGGCCACGCATCCGACAGGATGATCCGAAAGGCGAGTGGTGCTGAGCGGAACGTCCACCGTGGCGACGACGCGGCCATCGGCATCGAGGCGTTCAATGCGAAGCCCCAGGCCGCCGACCATGGCGCGCGAGCGCCGACAGGCCCAGCCGTGAACTCGCAGGCCGTTGGGGGTGATCACGGCCTCTGGGCGGCGCAGATCGACCTGCGCAGAACCCACGACTTCGATTCTGACATCGCTCCGTGGAAGCCCTCTCTGGCTGGCGCAGCCCCCAGCCAAGACCGTGAGACCGGAGACCAGGATTAGACGGACCAACATTCCTCGACCCATCAGGGGTCTCCTTTTGTCACGTAGCCGCTTAGGCTGCTGCTCGGCCTATTTTCCGGATCGCGGTGTCCCTGTAGGCCAGCAATCTCAGCGCATTCGCGACGACCAGCAGGGTCGATCCCTCGTGGAAGATCACCGCCGCGCCGATCTTCAGACCGAACAAGGTCGCCGGTATCAGAACCGCGACCATCCCGAGGCTGACCCACAGGTTCTGCTTGATGATGTTGCTGGTCTTGCGGCTCAGGCCGACCGCGAACGGCAGGTGATTGAGGTCATCGGCCATCAGGGCGACATCGGCGGTTTCAAGGGCCACGTCGGAGCCCGCCGCGCCCATAGCGATCCCGACCGTGGCGTTGGCCAGGGCGGGCGCGTCGTTCACGCCATCGCCGATCATGGCGACCCTTCCCTCGCTGGCCTTCATCTCCTTGATGATCCGCACCTTGTCCTCGGGCATCAGTCCGCCCATCGCCTCATCCAGGCCGAGCTTGGCGGCGATGGCGTCGGCGACGGACTGGTTGTCGCCCGACAGCATGACGATACGGGTGATCCCCATGGCGCGGAGCCGGGCGACGACCTCCTCGGCGGCGGGCCGCGCGGTATCCATCACGCCGATGGCCCCGAGATATCGGTCGCCCGACTTGACGACCATCACGGTCCGTCCGCTCGTCTCAAGTCGCTGGATTTCACTCCATAGTGCGTCAGAGGGCCGTGCTTCCGGACCGCCCTCGAACAGTTTGGGCTTGCCGATCACCACTGTCTGGCCCGCCACCTTGGCCTGCACGCCCTGGCCGGTCAGGCTCTGAACGTCGTCGGCCACCGGAACGGGGTGGTCCTTCAGCCGCTCGCCGCCATCACGGACGACAGCCGCCGCCAACGGGTGATCGCTCAAACGTTCCACCGCGACAGCGACGGCGAGGAGTTCGCGCTCATCGACGCCTTCGGCAGTCGCCACGTCGGTGATCCTCGGCTTGCCCTCGGTGAGGGTTCCGGTCTTGTCGAAGGCGATGGCGGTCAGCGTGCCGAGATTTTCCAGCGGACCTCCGCCCTTCACCAGGACGCCGCCCCTGGCCGCCCGCGCCACTGCGCTGAGGACCGCGCTGGGCACCGAGATCGCCAGGGCGCACGGGCTTGCGGCCACCAGGACCGCCATGGCGCGATAGAAGCTCACGCTGAAGGGTTCGTCGATGACCACCCAGGCCAGCATCAGGAGGCCGACGCCCGCCAGCACGGACGGCACGAAGATGCGCTCGAAGCGATTGGTGAACTGCTGGGTCGGCGACTGCTGGGCCTCAGCCTCGGCGACCATCTTCACGACGCGGGCGAGCGTGGTCTCTGACGCCTTCCTGGCGACGCGCACGTCCAGGGCGCCGGGGCCGTTAATCGTCCCGGCGAAGACGCGATGCTCGGGGCTCGCTTTGTCGAAATCCAGAGCGGGGTCGGGCGCGGCCCGTTTATCGACGGGCACGCTTTCGCCGGTGATCGGCGCCTGATCGACGCTGCTCTCGCCCAGCACCACGACGCCATCTGACGGCATGCGCTCGTTGGGCCGGACCACCACGATGTCACCGACCACAAGCTCCTGGACCGGGACTTCCGCTGTCGTCTCGCCCCGCCGGACCGTCGCCGTTTCAGGGGCGAGTTTGGCGAGGGCTTCGATGGCCCGGCGCGCCCGACCCATGGCGTAGTGTTCCAGCGCATGGCCAGTGCTGAACAGGAACAGCAGCAGGGCGCCTTCCGCCCACTGACCCAGGGCGGCGGCGCCAGCGGCGGCGACCAGCATCAAGGTGTCGATCTCGAACCGACGCTTGATGATGTTGCCGACCGCTTCCTTGAGCGTGAAGTAGCCGCCGAAGCCGTAGGCCGCGATGTAGAGGACCAGTGGGACGACGCCCTCCACGCGCTGGCCGACAAGCCAGCCGCCGAGGAGCATCGCGCCGGACAGGCCCGCGAAGATCAGTTCTGTTCGTTCGCCGAAGATGCCACCATGATCATGGCCGTGGCCGCCGCCTTCCGCGTGATCGTGACCTTTGTGGTCATTCTGTGCGACGGCAGGCGTCGCGGTCTGTTGGTTCTCATCAGACATTTTCGGGTCTCGGCGATCCATGAAGCAGAACGTGTGAGCGGCTTGTGCTTCCTCTAGTGACTAGAGGAGCAAGAGGTATCGGGAGACCGGGCGAACCCGACCTCCCGTCCCGCATCAGGGCGCCCCTTCCAACGTCAGGTGGCCTGGAACGATCCGTTTCGGTTCCCGCAGCATCACCCGGCAGATGGCGGGCAACACGAACAGGGTCAGGGCCGTGGCGGTGATCAGACCGCCGATCACCACGATGGCCAGCGGCTTCTGAACCTCGGCCCCGGTGCCATGAGCCAATGCCATCGGCACAAAGCCCAGGGACGGGACGATGGCGGTCATCAGCACTGACCGGAATCGCTCCATTGCACCGTCGATGATGGCGTCATCCAGCCCGAGCCCGTCGCCGAGTCGCTTCTGGATACTGCTCATCATCACCAGCCCGTTCAGCACCGCGACGCCGGACAGGGCGATGAAGCCGACCGCCGCCGAGATGGAGAAGGTCTGCCCGGTCAGAGCCAGGGCGAAGACGCCCCCGGCCAGGGCCAGCGGCACTGCGGAGAACACCGCGACGGCGGCGCGCAGTTGCCCCAAGGCCATGAACAGCAGCAGGAAGATCGCCAGCCCCGCCGCTGGAACCACTAGGCCGATCCGTTGAGAAGCGGCCTTGAGGTTCTCGAACTGGCCGCTCCAGACGATCCAGCTTCCCGGCGGCAGTTTTACCTCCCGATCCACGCGGGCCTGGGCCTCGGTGACGAAGGAGCCCAAGTCGCTGCCGCGCACGTTGGCCTGGACGACCACCCTGCGCTTGCCCGACTCCCGGCTGACCTGATTGAGGCCCTCCGAGAAGCTGAACCGCGCCAGTTCGCGGAGCGGCACAGAGGCGCGTGGTCTTCCCTCGCCCGCCGGAAGCATGATGGGAAGGGCGCCCAGGGCGTCCAGGTCGTTGCGCGCGGCTTGGGGCAGCCGGACCACCACATCGAACCGCCGGTCGCCCTCGAACACCAGACCGGCCTCACGCCCGCCCATGGCGGCGGCCATGCTGTCGGTCACCTCCTGAATGGTCAGGCCGAACCGGGCGATGACCTCACGGTCAAAGGTCACGTCCAGGGTCGGGAAGCCGCCGGTCTGTTCGACCTTCACGTCCGCCGCGCCCTTGATGGACTGGAGGATCGTGGCGATCTCGGTGGCCGTCGCGGTCATGGTGTCGAGATCGTCTCCATAGACCTTGATCGCCACATCGCCCCGCACCCCGGCGATCAGTTCGTTGAACCGCATCTGGATCGGCTGGCTGAACTCGTAGTTGTTGCCGACCAGGGTGTTGAGCTTGTCCTCCATCTGATCGACCAGTTCGGCCTTCGTGATCCTGGGTTTGGGCCACTCCTTCTCGGGTTTGAGGATGATGAAGGTGTCCGAGGCGTTGGGCGGCATCGGGTCGGAGGCGACCTCGGCGGTGCCCGTCTTGCTGTAGACGAACTTCACCTGCGGGAACGAGGCGATCACCTGCTCGACCTGCCGCTGCATGCCCGCCGACTGGTCGAGAGCCGTCGAGGGGATGCGGAGAGCCTGAACAGCGAGGTCCTTCTCGTCGAGTTGCGGGATGAACTCCCGGCCCAGGAAGGTGAAGGTCAGCATGGCGACGGCGAAGATCGCCGCGCCTCCGGCGATCACCGGCATCGGGCGGGCTACGGCCTTGCGCAGCCAGGGCTCGTATCGCCGTTTCGGGATCGCGATGATCGCGACCTCCTTCTCGGCCACCTTGCCTCGGATCAACAGGGCGACGGCGGCGGGGACGAAGGTCAGGGACGCGACAAAGGCACCGGCCAGGGCGAGCATGACGGTGATCGCCATGGGGGTGAACATCTTCCCCTCGACGCCTTGGAAGGTCAGCAGGGGCGCAAAGACCAGCAGGATGATCGCCTGCCCGTAGAGGGTGGGCCGGACCATCTCTCTCGACGAGGCCACCACCTCGTCCAGCCGCTCGGCCAGGGTCAGCACCCTGCCCTCGTGATGCTGCCGCTCTGCCAATCGTCGTAGACAGTTCTCGATGATGATCACCGTGCCATCGACGATTAGGCCGAAGTCGAGGGCGCCCAGGCTCATCAGGTTTCCCGACACCCCCAGCGCGTTCATGCCGATGGCCGTGAACAGCATGGAGATCGGGATGACGAGAGCGGTAATAATCGCGGCCCGGATGTTCCCCAGCAGGAGGAACAGCGAGATGATGACCAGCAGCGCACCCTCGGTGAGGTTTTTCTCAACCGTGGAAATGGTCGCGTTCACCAGCTTGGAGCGGTCGTAGACGATCTCCAGGCGCACGCCCGGCGGCATGGACTTGATGACCGCTTCCAGCTTCTCCGCGACGGCCTTGGCCACCGTGCGGCTGTTCTCGCCGGTGAGCATCAGGGCTGTGCCGACGACGGCTTCCTGGCCGTTCTCGCTGGCAGCCCCGGTTCTCAACGCCCCGCCCAGCTTCACCGATGCAACGTCGCGAACCGTGACCGCCACGCCCTCGCGGGTGGCGACCACCGCGCGCTCGATTTCGTCGAGGCTACGGATACGGGCATCGGCGCGAACCAGGAAGGCTTCCCCGCCCCGCTCCACGAAGCCCGCGCCGACCGACAGGTTGGCGTGCTCCAGGGCCTCGGCCAGTTCGGTGAACGACACGCCGTAAGCCGCCAGCTTGGCCGTGTCCGGCTCGACGACATATTGTTTTTCGTAGCCACCGATCCCGTCCACGCCTGCGACGCCTTGCACGGTCCTGATCTGCGGTCGGACGATCCAGTCCTCGATGGTGCGCAGATAGGCGCCCTGCGATACGGCGTCAGTCAGCAGTTCTCCTTCGGCAGTCAGGAACGAACCGTTCCGCTGCCAGCCCGGCTTGCCGTCCACGACCGCCTGGGTCTTCGGGCTGAAACGGATCGACCACATGACGACTTCGCCCAGGCCCGTGGACACCGGCCCCATCTGGGGTTCGACATCGGCGGGTAGGCTCTCCTTTGCGGAGCCGAGCCGTTCGGCCACCTGCTGGCGGGCGAAATAAAGGTCCGTCCCCTCGGTGAAGACAGCGGTGACCTGACTGAAGCCGTTGCGGGAGATCGAGCGCGTCGACTCCAGGCCGGGGATGCCCGCCAAGGCCGTCTCAATGGGGAAGGTGACCCGCTTTTCGATCTCCAGCGGGTTGAAGGCCGGTGCGACCGTGTTGATCTGCACCTGCTTGTTGGTGATGTCCGGCACCGCGTCGATGGGCAGCCGGATGAGGTTGAAGGCTCCGACCGCCATGACGATGACGGTGAAGAAAATGATCGCGATGCGGTGCTTGACCGACAGCGCGAGAAGGCGAGCGATCATGGCTCTATCTCCCGATCTGGTTGCTGTCAGTGGCCATGTTCAGCCGAGCCCTTGCCGATCTCGGCCTTGAGCATGAAGGCGCCTTTGGTCGCGATCATCTCGCCGGGCTTGAGGCCCGCCAGGATGACAATCCGCCCGCTGCTTCTGGCCCCCGTGGAGACGGGGCGCGCCTGGAAGCCTTTCGCCGTCCGGACAAAGACCACCTCGCGGCCTTCGACCGTCTGGACCGCCTCGTCGGGAACGGCGATCTCGCCGCTGGCGGCGGCGGCTCGGGGTGTGATCCTCGCGCGGACCGATTGGCCGGGGGCCAAGCTGTCGAGGCCGCCGGTCAGGGTCAGGACCACGGTCGCCGAGCGGCTCTCCGCGTCCAGCCCCGGCGTCACCGACCGGACCACTGCCGTCAGGGTTTCCCCGCTGGGGGTTTCGACGACGGCGAGATCGCCCGGCGAGACGCGTTTTACGTCCGTGCTGGGAAGGGCAGCGTGGACCTCGATGCGCGCCGGATTGGCGACGCGGAAGAGTTCCGTTCCCGCAGGGACGA
The DNA here is from genome assembly GCA_943372245.1 of bacterium. Lineage (GTDB taxonomy): Bacteria > Pseudomonadota > Alphaproteobacteria > Caulobacterales > Caulobacteraceae > Brevundimonas. Next base: position 5,720 of record CALRXX020000030.1, on the reverse strand, counting down.
AGGAACCGAGGACGGCTGGCGCCCCGGTGATACGTCCTGAAATCGGACTGGTGACGGTGATGTAGCGACCATTGGCGGTCACACCCGCCGCCGTGCCCGTCGACGAGGCTCGTCGTTGTTCCGCCTCGGCGACAGACAGTTCGGACTGTGCGGCTTCCAGGTCCTGCCGTGCACTGATCCCGGCGTCGAAGAGACGCTTCTCCCGCTGGTAAGCCTGCCGGGCGGCGATGGCCTTGGCAGACGCGGTGGCCCGGTCAGACGCTATGGCGGCGGCGTCGCGGCTCTCCAGGAGCGCGATGGTCTCTCCCGCTGACACCGGATCACCGAGCCGCTTGAGAATGCGGACCACGGCGCCATCGGCTCTTGCCGCCAAAACGGCTTGCCCATCGGGCGAGCCGGTGACCGTGGCCTGGACGGTGATCTCGGCTCCCAGCCCTCCGGCGGTTACCTGGGAAAGCTGGATGCCAGCGGCCTTGATCCGGGCCGCCTCCATCTCGATCTGGTCACCCTCGGCGTGGCCTTCCTCTTCTGCGTGTTCCGCCTCGGCGGGTGCGTCGGCCTTTGGAGCCATCACGCCACGTCCGATCAGGACGCCGCCTCCACCCGCCACCACGACGATGGCGGCAGCGGAGATCAGCAGGGTTCGTCTGGAATTGAAGTCGATCATGTCTGTCTGTCCTTTCAGCGGGCGGCGGCGCGCATCTGCGCGGCTATGGCCCTGGCGCGGTCGAGCCGCGCGGCGATGAGGTCTTCCTTGGCGATGGCGAGGGCGTCCTGGGCGTCGAGGACTTCGAGCAGCGGAAACTTTCCCGCCTCGTAGCCAAGGCGGGTCAGGTGCAGGGCTTCCTCGGCCTGCGGCACGGTTCGAGTTTCCAGGACGGCGACACGAGCCTCGGCGGTTTTCAAGGCCGCCTCGGCATCGCGATTACGTCGGATGGCCTCGGCCAAGGCCAGACGACGGCGAGCGTCAGCGGCGTCGGCATCGGCGCGTGCGGCGGCGACATTCCCCTGGTTACGGTCGATGACCGGGATCGGCGCCGAGAAGCCGATGATCACCGCCTGATCGCCTGTGTCTTCAAACCTGCGGATACCGGCCTGGAGCGTCACGTCTGGAGCGGCTGCCGACCGTTCCCGAGTAATAGTGGCGTTGGCGACAGCGAACTCCAGATCGGCCAACCGCACATCCAGCGATGTGGTCGGATCGAGCGGACCCGTCAGCGCGAAGAGCACCGGCGGTTCGGCAGTGACCGTGAGGCTGTCGCCATCGGCGCCGATCAAGGTTGCCAGAGCACGACGGGCCGAGGCTGCCTCCGCCTCCGCAGCCTGCGCCCTGGCCCGCGCTTCCTCGACGGCGGATCGGGCGCGAAGGGCGCGCAGTGGCGGTTCGCGGCCAGCATCAACGAGAATGCCGACCACGCGGGCAAGGTCCTCTGCCCGTTGGAGAGCCTCTCGCGCCAGGATGACGCGGTCCTCGGCGGCAGCAGCTTCCGCGAAAGCAGAGCGGACATCCTTGGATAGGTCGGCGCGAGCCACGGCAAGCCGGAGACGGGCCGCCTCGATCTCTGCTCGGGCGACCGCAAGGCGCGACCCCCGCTTGCCGCCCAGTTCAAGGCGTTGCTCAAGGGCGAAAGTAGTCTCGGCGGAGCCGAACCCGTCATAGGGGCCGGAGCCGGAGAAGTTTTCGGCTTCGACGCTGATCTGGGGATTGGGTGGCAGACCCGCTTGCCGAGCACGTCCTTCGGCAGCGCGGACGTTGGCCTCTGCGGCGGTAATGAGGGGCGACCCGGCCTGGGCGCGGTCGAGCGACTGGGTGAGGGTGATGGGTTCGGCGAATGCGCTGCTGGCGAAACTCGCCAACAGCATCGCGGCGCCGAAAGCGGCGCAGCGCGACAGGTATGGAGAAGGCATGGAAGGTCCTGCTTCGGTTCTGACAAGGGCGGACGCGCACGGATGCGCGGGTCGCGGTCAGACTCGGGGCGGACGTTTCAGGGTTGGCTGGGTTGCGGAGGGTGGCTGGACGGCGACCGAGAAGATGGCTTCGGCTTCAACGTATCGAATACTGGTGACGTGGGCCTCGCCGCCGTTGGCCAGCGGCGGAGCATCATGGCAGTGGCCGTGGGCGCAAACCGCATGATCAATGCCGGTGGCGATGTCGTCGTCGCCGCCGAGATCGGATTTCAGCATCTCGACTTCGGCTGACGCAGAGTCGGAACCACACACCAGACCATCAGCAATCGGCCCGACCGCCAACATCAGCACGCAGATCACCAGCAACGGCTTGGCCAGCCGTTCCAGGAATCGCGAGAGATGCGCGGCGATGATCATGTCTGTGCTGAACTAGCTGCGTCGGCCTTCGGGATCAATGCGCTGCCGCGAGAGCATCGCGACGCTCGTCCAAAGCCTGAACAGTGATCGACCATGCCGATTGCAGGAAGACTGCCGCCAGGACGCCGCCCGCGATCAGATCGGGCCAACGGGAATGGGTCAGCCAGACCACGGCGCCGACGACGACCACAGCGAGGCACTGGATCAGGTCGTTGCGGGTGCAGAGCCAGACCGACCTGACGTTAGCGTCGCCGTCGCGATACTTCGACAGCAGGATCGCCGCGACCAGATTGGCCGCCGCGCCGAACAGGCCCAGGCCCGAGATGGCCAAGCCTTCCGGCGGGACACCGTTGATGGCCCGCCAGATCGCGAAGCCCAGGACCGATACAGCCAGCAGACAGAGGCTGGCGCCTTTCACGAGGGCCGCGCCGCTACGGATAGAGACGCTCTTGCCAATGACCCAGAGGCTGAGGCCGTAGGTCGCCGCGTCGGCCAGGAAGTCGAGGGCGTTGGCCGCCAGGGAGGCCGATCCGGCCAGCAGCCCGCCCGCCGCGACCACAACGAAGCCGACGAAGTTGATCGCGATCACCCAGAAAAGCACCCGGCGATATTCCGGCGTTGCGCCGTCGAAGGGGGCGGTCTGACCGCAGCAGCCGGACACGGCGGGTTTGGCGATGGGAGCGTCATGGGCCATGACTTGGTCCTACAAGCTCTAGCCACTAGAGGATCAAGCCCTATCTTGTGGTGATGCGATCAGGAGTTCGACCATGACCGATCTGTCCATTGGACGCCTCGCCAAGGAGGCCGAGGTCAAGGTCCCGACAATCCGTTTTTACGAGCAGATCGGCCTGATGCCGACGCCCGCCCGGACCCAGAGCGATCAGCGCGTCTATGGTCCGGCGGCGATCCAGCGTCTCCGGTTCATTCGGCATGCCCGTCAGCTTGGCTTTGAGATCAAGGATATCGAAGCGCTGTTGGGCTTGGCCGACCGTCCCAATCTCCCGTGCGCCGAGGCGGACCGTATCGCCCAGGACCATCTCGAAGCTGTCGATCAGAAGATCGACCAGCTTACCCGGCTACGCGCTGAACTGGTGCGGATGACCACCAACTGTGGTTTGGGCATCGCCGCCGACTGCAAGGTGATCGAGGTGCTCAGTGACCATCGGCTTTGCCAGGAAGACCGGCACTGACCGCCGGTCTAAGCCTCCTGCGACTTCTGCTGGCGGCGATTGTAGACATAGCCCCCGACTAGGATGACGATGACGGCAAGCTGCAAGAGGACCGTCTGCCATGTCGGATAGAAGCCCAGCAGATCGAGCTTCGGCAGTCCCGCTATCCGCGTAGCTGACACGATCCCGGCCTCTTGAAGGGCCGCGAGACCCTTTCCTGCCAGAACGAAGGCCAGGATGGCGACCAGGGCCGCGCTGACCGCGAAGAACTTCGAGATCGGCAAACGACTGCTGTAGCGAAGCATGGCCCAGGCTATGGCCGCCAGAGCGACCAGCGCGACCGCCGCGCCGCCCAGGACTGCCCCGGCGGTCTGCGGGCTCCACAGGGCGGCGAAGAAGAGGATGGTCTCGAAAACCTCGCGGTAGACCACCACGAACGCCAGCAGGAACAGGAACCAAGCCGATTCTCGCGACAGGGCCTTGGACAGACGTTCCTTGATATAACGCTGCCATGCGTCGGCGTTGCTCTTCCCGTGCATCCATATCCCGACGCTCAGCAGAACGGCGGCGGCGAACAGGCCGCCGAAGCCTTCGGTCAACTCCCGCTGCGCGCCGCTGATGGTGATGAAGTAGGTCGCTGCCGCCCATGTCAGCACCCCCGCACCAAGCGCGGCGACCCACCCGCCATGCACAAACGGAAGAACATCTTGCCGGTCGGCCTTTCGCAGGAAGGCGATCATGGCCACGACGATGAGCAGGGCCTCCAGCCCTTCTCGAAGAAGGATGGTGAGAGCGCCGACGAACGCCGCCGTTGCGTCGGCCTGGGCCGGGGCGAGGACTGCTTCGGCTTCGGCGAGCAGGTCTTCGATGACCACAGCCTGCTGGCGGATACTCTCGACGGGGTCGCCGCGTCCGACACGCGACCGGAACTCGCCCATCGCGGCCTCGATCCTGGCCAGGAGCTTGGGCGCGCGGGCCGCGATGGCGGGCTCGAACGGCTCGATGCCGTCGAGATAGGTGGACAAGGCCAGGGCGCCAGCCTCACGCGTGTTCCCGGCGGCATAGGCAGCGACGGTCGCCTTCAGCTTACTCTTGGCAAACGACAGGGACGCATCCCGCTGTTCCGCGAGAACGCCCGGCGAGCGGCGAAGATAGGCCATCAAATCGTCGGCCTTCCGACTTCCGACCGCCTGTCCCAGTTCGGCGGGGGTGGTCTTGGTCAGGGTTTCGAGATTTGGGACCAGTCCGCGAAAGTTCGCGTCGCCCTTCCACAGGGCCTCGCCTCGGTCTCTGGCGGATTCGTTCTGGGACAGCCCGCCGACATAGAAGGCGAGAGCCCAGCGATCATTCGATGACAGTTGGGCAAAGCTGGGCATCGCGGTGCCGTCCAGGCCCTGTTCGATGACCTGATAGAGGCCAAACAGGCTCCTGTTTCGCGCCCGGCCCTGATCCGTGAAAGCGATGGGCGGCGGATCGAGACCCACGGCAGCCGGTCCTTTCCCATCCCCGGCGGCGCCGTGGCAGGAGGCGCAGTTCTCGCTGTAGAGCGCGGCCCCGCGCGTCAGATCAGGCGCGGTCGAGGGCGCGAGCGGAACCGGATAGGTCGCGAGAAGATCGGCGGCGAGGGCTTTGGCCAGACGAGCAACCTCGGCGGGCGCCGTTTTGGCGGCGATAGCTCGCCTGAGCGCATCGGCCTGCTGCTGAAGGCGCGGCTTCGCCTTGCTGGCAGGTAGGCTCCCGATCTGCTTGCTGACCGTCCCGGAGAACTCGACCATCTCCGCATACTCGGCGGCACTGATGACCCGACCGCCCTGAACGGCGCCGGGATAATCGACGGCGACATAATCCAAGAGCCGCCAGATGGTCTCGGCAGGGGTGGTGGCGGCCCGTGCAACGCCTGCCATCGAAAGCACAACCACGGCGGCGGCGGCGGCGGCGGCGATGACGAAGATGATGTCGAACGGGCGGTGTGCTCTGCGGGCAGGGAGCAGTGGCATGGAGGGTCCTCAAACGTTGCCCCCGCCTAAACCCTCAAGCCACTAGAGGGGCAAGTGTTATTGAGAATGATTCTGATCTTGACCGACCCTCGGCCTCCAGCAGCATGCGTTCGAAATCGGCGGCAGCCATCCTGGCTCGACGAACAGCCTCATCGCGATAGCCGGTTCCCAACGACCGAACCCAGTGCGTCCGACCAACCGTGGCGACCAACCCTCCCGGCACCCGAAT
>CALRXX020000029.1:0-24152 GCA_943372245.1 bacterium | reverse complement strand
CGGCAGCAGTGCGGCAATCACCAATCACCAACCACCAATCACCAACCACCCATCACCCACGACTCCTCGCCGCCTGCGCGAACAGGGCGGTCGGGGAGGGCGCGGGGCGGCCGGGCCTCGCCCGGTGCTTTGATTGTTTTACCGTTTCGACGAAGCAGACCTGCCCCGCGCGATCGTTTTCCACGCGCCATCCGGGTAGTGGCCCTGAGTTCGGGCCTGACCGGATCTCCGTCGCAGACATTGCTGACCGCGACGTGCGGCGGACATGACGGTCTTGCCGTCAGCAGCCCGCACAAGAAGCGCGCGGCGAGCAAACGGAGGCCATCCATCGGCCTCCATGAGGACCCCCGAGGTATCCATCCCCCGGGCTTCATCGCTCGACCACAGCCCGCCGACATCGGGGCGCTGGATCCGACGCCCTCCCCACCGACGGGATGGGGAGGAGTCTGGCACGCGTCCCGGCGCGGATGGTTCGTGACGCTGTAAAACTTGAAAAGCGCGTGAAGTCAGGGTGTTGGCAGCCCGGAATGTGCTGACAATCGGCGGATGGTCAGCGCTCAGAGCCCTTCTCCCTCAAGGGGGAGACGGGTCCCTCTCCGGTGGACAGCGACTGGCTGCTTTCGACCCAAAGCGGACATTGGCTGTTATGCCCTCGCTGGAGCCGCTTTTTCAGCTTTCGGGAATTTCAGCAGTTATCTATAGCAAGCTTGACCGTACCAAGCCGTGCCTGATTGTCTGAGAGGCCAAGGCACAATTCTCCATAAGCCCTGATTGACGTGAGAGTATCATGGACGACGAAACGATCGACCTCCCGCTCGCGCCGAAGAAGCCATATACCCCTCCGCAATTGCATGACCTGTCCGGCTCAATGGCAGATGGGAAGTTCGTCCCCTATCCTTTAGAGGGAAACACGGGCGTCGGGCCGTCCTGAGCACGGCACTTTCACCGTGTGATCTGCCGGGTGTTGTCAGCCCAACCGATCCACAGAAGTCTCCGCCGCCGTCTCGGTTAACCGAGGCAGGCGTCTTCGTGTGCGACACCTCTGGCTGCGACTATAGGATGACCGAGGGGTCAGGTCCGCTTTCCACCCATAGCCGCCCTTCAGAAGGTCTGCCGTGCGGTGGGAATGGTGGCACCAGAAGACCGCGGCGGCGGTACTCACAGTCTCGCGACGCCGGCGGCCGCACTATCCCGCCGACATATTCCCGGGCTGCTGCTTCTCTTTCAGCGTCACCAGTTCCTCGGCCATGGTCGGGTGGACCGCGCAGGTCGCGTCCCACTGGGCCTTGGTCAGACCGGCCTTCACAGCGATGGCGGCCAGCTGGATCATTTCCGGTGCCTCGGGTCCGACGATGTGGACCCCGACGACCTTCTGGCTCTGCCCGTCGACGACCAGCTTCATCAGGACCCGCTCGTCAGAGCCCGTGAAGGCGTATTTCATCGGACGGAACCGGGTCAGATAGACATCGACCTCGCCCGGGCAGCAGTGCCGCGCCTCGCTCTCGGTCAGGCCGACGGTGCCGACGGGCGGCTGGCTGAACACGGCGCTGGCGACGGCTTCGTAGTCAAAGGCCTGCGGATTGTCGCGGTAGACGGTTTCGTGGAACGCCACCGCCTCGCGGATCGCCACCGGGGTCAGGTTCATGCGGTCGGTGACATCGCCGATGGCCCAGATGTTCTCGGCCGTCGTCTTCGAATGGAGGTCGACCTTGATGGCCCCGTCGTCGTTCAGTTCAACCCCGGCGGTCTCCAGCCCCAGTGCCTTGACGTGCGGCACGCGGCCGGTGGCGAACATGACCACGTCCGCCTCGATCTTCATGCCGTTCCCGAGCACGCTGAGCAGGCCGGTCTCCGTCTTCTCGATGGCCTCGTGCCGGCAGCCGAGGATGACCTTGATGCCCCGCTTCTCGATCTCTCCCGCCAGATGGGCGCGCACGTCGTCGTCAAAGCCGCGCAGGATGTTGGGACCGCGATAGATCAGGGTGGTCTCGACGCCCAGACCGGCGAAAATCCCGGCGAACTCCACGGCGATATAGCCGCCGCCGGCGATCAGGATGCGTTTCGGCAGTTCCGGCAGATGGAAGGCCTCTTCCGAGGTGATGGCGTGCTCAATGCCGGGAAGGCCCTCCGGAACCCAGGGCCGACCGCCGGTGGCGACGAGGATCCGCTCGGCCGTGATGGTCTGGTCCTTGCCGACGATTTCGACGGTATGGGCGTCCTTCAGCACCGCCCGACCGTGGATAAGATCGACGCCCGCCTTGCCCAGGTTGGCGGCATAGATGCCGGACAGTCGGGCGATCTCGACATCCTTGGCCTGGATGAATTTCGGCCAGTCGAAGCTCGCCTCTACGGTCCAGCCATAGCCTTCGGCGGTATGAAACTGGTGGGCGAAGTCGCTGGCCATGACCATGAATTTCTTGGGCACGCAGCCCCGGATCACGCAGGTGCCGCCGACCCGGTGCTCCTCCGCAATGGCCACGCGCTTGCCGCCGAGGGCCGTCAAACGCGCCGCCCTCACGCCGCCCGAGCCGGCACCGATGACGAACAGATCGTAGTCGTAGGTCTCAGCCACAGCGCATTTCCCGGACGGTTCGCTGTGGCAGGTAGCCATCCGCTGCCCGACCGGCAAGTCGCCCCGCGCCGGAATAGCCGGAGGGTCGCGTTCAAGGTGTCGTCCGGGCGTGTCGCCCGAACCTCAATCCGTCGCTGAGACGCCGATCTCCGCCATTTCGCGTTGACCGTGTCCGTCCCGGTCCCCTTAGTGGCGCGAGAGTTTCAAATCAGGGCGTGCATGATGATCGAACTGTTCCTCGCCGGCGCCCTGCTGCTGTCCCCGCCCCAGACCCCCCCTCCCCCCGCGAGCCAGGACCCGGTTCAGCTGGAGGACGTGGTCGTCTCAGGACGGACCCTCGAGAGTCTGATCCGCGATTTCGTCGGCGAGGTCGCCGAGCCCAACCGCAACCGCGGCCTGGCCCGCTGGAATGATCAGGTCTGTGTCGGTGTGGCGAATCTTGACGGAGAGATCGCCCGCTATCTGTCCGACCGGATTTCGACCGTGGCCATAGACCTGGGTCTCGACGTGGGTGGACCGGGCTGCACGCCCAACATCATGGTCATCGCCACCGCCGACGCCGGAGACCTTGCCCGCAAGCTCACCGAGGAACGCCGCCGCGCCTTCCGCATGGGCGGTGCCGGCATGGACCGCGGCGGGGCGGCCCTGCGCGACTTCGTCGAGACGGACCGGCCCGTGCGCTGGTGGCAGATGGCCATTCCGGTGGATTCAGAAACCGGCGACATCGCGGTCCGTATTCCCGGCGTCTGTACGGGTGCCTGTACCGGCGCCGCCGACTACGCCCCCCAGATCGCCGTCGCCTCGGCCTCTCGCCTGACGACCCAGATCGTCGACAACCTGACCCGCGCGATCGTCATCGTCGACGTCGACCAGGTCTCGGACGTCTCGGTGCTTCAACTGGCCGACTACATCGCCATGGTGTCGCTGGCCCAGATCGACCCGAAGGCCGATACCAGCAGCTACGCCACCATTCTCAATGTCTTCGAGGCTCCTGAGGTCAGCGACAGCCTGACGGACTGGGACCTGGCCTATCTCGACGGCCTTTACGCGGCCGAACGCAACCACCTGGCGACCCAGGCGGATCGCAATGAGATCGCCAATTCGATCCGCCGGTCCCACGAGCGGCTGCGGGATGAAGAGGCCGCGGAACCCGCCCCGCAACGGTAGGCCGCCCTCAGGGCGTCAGCACCTCGACCCCGTCGTCCGTGCCGATGATCGCCTCGTCCGCCAGGTCGAGGAACAGGCCGTGCTCGACCACGCCGGTAATCAGCTTCAGGTCATCGGCCAGCCTTACCGGGTCGTGGATGGCGGCGCATCTGGCGTCGTAGATCAGGTTCCCGCCGTCGGTTCGCACTTGCTGGGCACCTATGCTCGCGACGCGGTCGCTCGCGGCTTGAGGCGAGGCGGTTCTCAGCCGGGCGGGCATGGCGATGTCATGGTCGGCGAGGACGTCGGCGATGCGGTTGGCCGTGGTCTTGTGGCCGAAGGCGACGACCTCGATCGGCAGGGCGAAGGCGCCCAGCACCGGCACCACCTTGGCCTTGTCGGCGATGACGATGCACCGCGCCGAGGCCTCCCACACCAGTTTCTCGCGCAGCAGGGCCGCGCCGCCCCCCTTGATCAGCGCCAGCCCCGGCCCGACCTCGTCGGCCCCATCGACGGTCAGGTCGATGCGCGGTGTATCTTCCAGCGTAGACAGCGTCAGACCGAGCTCACGCGCCAGCTCGGCTGTGGCCTCCGATGTCGGGACGCAGCGCAGGCCGTCCAGTCCGCGCGCCGCCAGCGCCCTGACGAACCAGGCCGCGGTCGAGCCGGTGCCAAGACCGACCACCATGCCGGCCTCGACGCGGAGGGCGGCGGCTTCGCCGGCGTGGCGCTTCTGAATGTCCGCGCTCATTTCGCCTTCGCCGCCTTCCGCGCCCGCATCGTCTCCATGAACCGTCTGGCCCAGCCCGGCAGCGTCTCCTGCTTGCCGCGCGCCAGGGCCAGATCCCCCGGTGCCACATCGGCGGTGATCACCGACCCGGACCCGACCATGGCACCCGCGCCGATGGTCACCGGTGCCACCAGCGAACTGTTCGACCCGACAAAGGCCCCCTCGCCCACCGTGGTGCGGTGTTTGAAGAAGCCGTCGTAGTTACAGAAGATCGTCCCGGCACCGATGTTGGCCTTCGCCCCCACCTCGCCGTCGCCCAGATAGGCGAGGTGATTGGCCTTGGCGCCCGGTCCCATGCGGACGTTCTTGACCTCGACGAAGTTTCCGACCTTGGCCCCCTCGCCGAGATCCGCGCCGGGGCGCAACCGGGCGTAGGGTCCGACCTCGGCCCCGGCGGCGACCGTCGCCCCCTCGACATGGCTGAAGCTGCGGATGCGGGCCCCGCTCGCGATCTTCGCGCCGGGTCCGAACACGACATAGGGCTCGATCGTCGTGCCACCGCCGACCTCGGTGTCGAACGAGAAATGCACCGTCTCGGGGGCCGGCATGGTCACCCCCGCGGCGAGGAAGGTCTCGCGCTGGACGGTCTGGAACAGGGCCTCGGCCACGGCCAGTTCGGACTGGGCGTTGACCCCCATGACCGCGTCCTCGCCGGCGAAGACGGCGCGGGTCGGTTCGCCGCGCTTGCGAGCCAGTTCGACGACATCGGTCAGATAGTATTCGCCCTTGGCGTTGTCGTTCCTCACCTCGGCGAGGAGCTCGAACAGCAGGGCCGATGGGGCCGCCATGACGCCGGAGTTGCAGGCCGTGATCGCCAGAACCTCGGGAGAGGCCTCCTTGGCCTCGGTGATGGCGGCCAGGGTGTCGCCGTCCATGACCAGCCGGCCATAGGCGCCCGGATCGCGTGCCTCGAAACCGATCACGGTCACACCGTCCGTCGAGGCGAACACCGGCTCGATATCGGCGGCCTTCAGCAGCGGCACGTCGCCATAGGTGACGACCACCTGGCCCGTGAATCCCTTCAGCGCCGCCTCGGCGCAGCGCACCGCGTGGCCGGTGCCGATCGGCGGATCCTGCACGGCGATCGCGGCCTCTCCCAGCCGCTTCAGCACATGGGCGCGGACTTCGGGCGAGTGATCGCCCACCACCACCACGATCCGTTCGCAGCCCAGCGCCTCGGCCGCGTCAATGGCGTGGTCCAGCATGGCGCGGCCGCCGACCGGGTGCAGCACCTTGGGCAGGGGCGACTTCATCCGCGTGCCCTGTCCGGCGGCGAGAATGATGGCGGCGCGAGGTGGGCGGGCACTGGTCATGAATCGGTCCGGCGGCTAGTCGTCGCCAGCGGTCTAGCCCATCCCGGCGACCGACGGGAGATGCCGATGACCGCGCGCGACCTCGAGGGCTGGACCATCGCCTTCGATCTGGACGGGACCCTGGTGGACTCCGCGCCGGACCTGATCGGGACGCTGAACCGCATGCTGGCCCCGCGCGGCTATCCGGCGGTGCCCCTTTCCTCCGCCCGCCATCTGGTCGGCCACGGCGCGCGTGCCCTGCTGCGCCACGGCTTCGCAGAGGCCGGCGCTGTCTGGGACGAGGTCGCCGAGCCCGGGCTGTTCGACCATTTCATCGACGACTATGTCGCCCACATCGCCGACGACAGCCGCGCCTTCGAAGGCGTGGTCGAGACGCTGGACCATCTGGCGGCGCGCGGTGCCCTGCTGTGCGTGGCCACCAACAAGCGCACCGACCTCGCCGAGGCCCTCATCGGAGCCCTCGATCTTTCCCGGCATTTCGTCGTGGTCGCCGGCCCGGACAGGGTCAGCGCCCGCAAGCCCGACGGCGCCCATGTGCGCGAGGCGGTGCTTCTGGCGGGCGGCGATCCCGCGCGGGCCGTGATGGTGGGCGACGCCACCACCGACACGGGCAGCGCCCGGGCGGCCGGCGTGCCCTGCGTTGTCTGCCGCTTCGGCTACAATGACGCCCCGCCCGAGGTGCTGGGCGGCGATGTGACGATCGACGCCTTCGCCGAGCTGATCGCCGCGGTCGAGGGCTTGCAGCGGGCGGCTGGGCGGACGGAGCCCGCCGCCGCCATCTGACGGCTTGCCAGTCCCGGACGACCGGGCTATGTCCCCGCCTCCTGAATCGGCCGGATGCGTAGCTCAGCGGGAGAGCACCTCGTTCACACCGAGGGGGTCACAGGTTCAATCCCTGTCGCATCCACCATTTCCGACTTGCCCGGACACCGCCGGTTCTCCCGCCAGTGATCAGGTAGAGTCAGACCGGCCTTTGAGGCTCGTCTCGAAATCCATGAAGATGTCGATCAGCTCCGATGGGGTCGGTGCTGCGGACTTCGGGCGGAAGCGGAAATTCCAGAAGCTGACGACGTGCTGGATAGCGCCCAGCTGTTCGCCCAGACGGGCGAAAAGCGCCGGAGCCTTGAGCAGGAAGTCCCGGAAGATCAGCGGATCGCCGTTCTGCGTCAGGCCCGCATAGGCCTCATCATAGACCTTCATCGTCTGACGGGTTTCTGCACGGGCCCGCTTGATCTGTTCGCGGACCACCTCGCGGCCGCGTGCGAGATAGGCCCGGGCGTCGTTATCCATCGGTCCGACCGGCTTGATGCTGGCGACCCTGGACATCACGCCGGCGACATCCTCCGACATGCTGCCGAGGGTCCATTTGAAGTAGAGAAAGCCCTTCCAGCAGAAGATGCCCTCCTCATACTGCTCCGGACTGAGCCTCAGAACCTCGCCGAGACCGACCATACGGTCGCCCGGGGCATTGGAGAGAATTTTGGACGCCATACGGGCCACGGCACCGGTTGAGGCCTTTGTCCCGCCGAGGCTGAGCTGCACCAGGGGTTCGATCTCGCCCTGGACGAAGCTCAGCATCTTCTGCATGTCAGCCTCGCTGATGGCGAAATAGCAGGGTGCCGGCACGATGCCGGCCCGGCTCAGTTGCTCCCGCAAGAGAAACGGGTCCAGCGAAGGCAGTTGATCGATGAGCTGGAGTGTCCGGAAGTCGGGGTTGTCCAGGGTGACCCCGAACACCTCCTTGAGAATGGGGGCGTAGTCGGTCTGGCCGATAAAGACGTAGCGGCCGCCGGCCTTCAGTTCGCGTCCGTCGATCGGCACAACAATCTTGGTCGCGACACGACGCTGGCCCCGGAACAGGTCCGTCTCGTTGCGACGCAGCCGGTGCTTGATCAGGAGCGCCCGGTTCAGCCCCGGGCTCTGGAACAGCGGCTCCTCGCGCCATGCCGTGGTATGGCCATGAAACTTGGAGATCTGGAACAGATTCAGGACCCGGGCTGTCGAGGCCGATTTCTCCAGAAATTCAAGGCTGCGAACAGCACGATCCGACATAGAAGCCTTTCAGGCCCGCCACACGGACCCTTCCTGCAAGCGGGATGTTTCCAGACTGATAATGGTGAGACTTCCCGACCAGAAATTCGACGACGCGGCCGTCCGGGGCCGTTGCGGGCACTGAACGCCCCGTGCCCGTCGCATCGACCATTTCCGGCGATCGCCGGGTGGCGGCGGCCGCTCGGCAGGCTCTCCAATTGGCAAAGCCGCCGAACCTCCTGTAAGGGCCGCAGCCTCAATTCGGCGGCTTTCACCATTCCGCCGTTATTTCCCCCCATACGCCGCCGTCCGCCGCCTTCTGCGCCGACCGTTCGCGCGCTGAATCGTGCTATTGGACCGCCCCATGCCCTTCCCCGCCAGTCATTCCGCGCTTGATCGCGCCCTTTCCGAACGCGGCTATGCCGAGCCCACACCGGTGCAATCCGCCGTGCTGGAGGCCGAACCGGGCCGCGACCTGCTGGTTTCCGCCCAGACCGGCTCGGGCAAGACGGTCGCCTTCGGCCTGGCGCTCGCCCCCACCCTGCTGGGCGAGGCCGAGAAATTCGCCGAGTTCGGCGCGCCGGTGGCCCTGGTCATCGCCCCGACGCGCGAACTGGCCCTGCAGGTCTCGAATGAGCTGCAGTGGCTCTATGCCCAGACCGGTGCCCGGATTGTCTCCTGCGTCGGCGGCATGGACCCCAAGGTCGAGCGCCAGGCGCTGAACCGCGGCTGCCATATCGTCGTCGGCACGCCCGGCCGTCTGCGCGACCACCTCGAGCGCGGCTCGCTTGATCTGTCGACCTTGAAGGCCGTTGTGCTGGATGAAGCCGACGAGATGCTGGACATGGGCTTCCAGGAAGACCTGACCTTCATCCTCAATGCCGCGCCGGCCGAGCGGCGCACGCTGATGTTCTCGGCCACCCTGGCGCGGGACATCGTGCAACTGGCCAAAACGTACCAGCGTGACGCCATCCGCATCGACACGGTCGCCGGCAACGCCTCGCACGCAGACATCGAATACAAGGCCATCCGCGTCGCCCCGAACGAGGTCGAACTCGCGGTCGTCAACGTCCTTCGCTATTTCGAGGCCCCCGGTGCGCTGGTGTTCGCCAACACGCGCGAGCGGGTGAAGCACCTGACCTCCAGCCTGCGCGAGCGCGGCTTCTCCGTCGTCGGTCTGTCCGGTGAACTGACCCAGAGCCAGCGCTCCGAGGCCCTGCAGGCCCTGCGCGACGGCCATGCCCGCGTCTGCGTCGCCACCGACGTCGCCGCCCGCGGCCTCGACCTGCCCGATCTGGGTCTGGTCATCCACGCCGAGATCCCAGTCAACAAGGCCGGCCTGCTGCACCGCTCGGGCCGTACAGGCCGCGCCGGCAAGAAGGGCGTCTCGGTCCTGCTGGTCAGCTACACCCGCCGCCGCAAGGTCGAGCTGATGCTGCAGTCGGCCTCGATCAAGGCCGAGTGGAGCGGCCCGCCCTCGGCCGAGATGATCCTGGCCAATGACCAGGCCCGCATGCTGGCCGATCCGGTGCTGATCGCGCCGGTCGAGGACGAAGCCGTCCTGGCCCTCGGCAAACAGCTTCTCGAGAAGAGCTCGCCGGAACAGATCGCGGCCGCCCTGATCCGCCTCTATCAGCAGAAACTGCCCGCCCCGGAAGACGTCTATGACGACGACCGGATGAAGCGCCAGCAGGAGACCGGCAAGAACGACAAGGGCCAGGCGGACGTCCCCTATACGGACTTCGCCCGCGGCGGCGACATGGTCTGGTACCGGATCAACATCGGCCGCGACAAGAACGCCGACCCCAAATGGCTGATGCCGACCCTCTGCCGCCTTGGCCATGTCACCAAGCGCGACATCGGCGCGATCAAGATCTTCGAACGCGAGACCAAGTTCGAGATCACCCAGGACATGCAGGCCAGGTTCGAGGCCGCCATCGCGCTCGGGCTTGAGGACGGCGTCAAGATCGATCCGGCCGTCAAGCCGGGTCCCTCCGAGAAGCCCGTCAGCCGCTGGGACAAGAAGCCCGCCGGCGGCGACCGTCCCGACAAGAAGCCATGGAAGGCCCGCGAGGAAGGCGGCGA
Organism: bacterium; assembly: GCA_943372245.1. GTDB lineage: Bacteria > Pseudomonadota > Alphaproteobacteria > Caulobacterales > Caulobacteraceae > Brevundimonas. Next base: position 14,215 of record CALRXX020000029.1, on the reverse strand, counting down.
CAAGCCGGCCTGGAAGCCGCGCGAGGACCGGCCCGAAGGCGCGAAGAAGCCCTGGGTCAAGCGCGAGGACGCCGCTCCCGCGGCCGAGGGCAAGAAGCCCTGGATCAAGCGCGAGGAGTCTGGCGACAAGCCCGCCTGGAAGGCCCGCGAGGACCGCCCGCAGGCCGACAAGAAGCCCTGGGTGAAGCGGGACGAAGCCCCTGCCCCGGCTGCCGAAGGCAAGAAGCCGTGGGTCAAGCGCACCCCGAACGATCCGACTCCGGAAGGCAAGAAGCCGTGGGTGAAAAAGCCCGCCGCCGAGGGCAAGACGCCCTGGGCCCCGCGCTCCGACGCCGAGACCGCCCCTGCCGCCGCCGGCGACCGACCCTGGAAGGGCAAGCCCAAGGGCGGCGACCGTCCGTGGGCGGCCAAGGACGCGCGCGGCAAGCCCGCCGGTGCCAAGCCACCGTACAAGGCCAAGGGACCGCGCTGACCGGATCGTGGTGCTGAACGCCGGCCTGATACACCAGCCGACCACTGTGCACCGGATGATCTGGTCCTCGGGTCAAGCCCGAGGATGACGTGGTTGTTGCATCGCACAACGCAACGCTTCTAGATGACCGGATGCCCGCCCCGGCCACGCTCACCGTCGACCTGAACGCCCTCGCTGCGAATTTCCGCACGCTCGAGGCGGTGGGCGGCGTTCCGGTGCATCCGGTGGTCAAGGCCGACAGCTATGGCCTCGGGGCAGCCGCCTGCGCGCAGAGGCTGATGACCGAGGGCGCGCGCACCTTCTTCGTGGCACGGACCGGCGAGGGCGAGCGCCTGCGCGCGGCGCTCGGCCCGGAGCCCTTCATCTATGTGCTGGACGGATGCCTGCCCGGGCGCGCGCCACGGCTCAGGGCCGCGAACCTGCGCCCGGTGCTGAATGCCGACGCCCAGTTGGCGGAATGGCGGGCCGCGGGCGGCGGGGCCTGCGGCGTGCAGATCGACACGGGCATGAACCGCCTCGGCTTCCGCGCCGGGGCCGCGCCGGAGCCGTTCGACGGCCTCGAACTGGTGCTCAGCCACCTCGCCTGTGCCGACGATCCGGCCGAGCCGATGAACGCCCGCCAGCGGGACGCCTTCGCGGCGGTCTCGGCCCGGTATCCGGGCGCGCTGCGGTCGTTCGCCAACTCCGGCGGCGTCTTCCTCGGCGCCGACTATGCGTTCGATGCGACCCGGCCCGGCATCTGCCTTTACGGCGGCGGGCCCGAAGGTCGCCCTGACGCCCGCATCCGGCCCGTCGCGACCCTCGAGGCCGAGGTGCTGCAGCTGCACCAGGTGCCCGCCGGCGAGACGGTCGGCTATTCGCGCGGCTTCGCCGCGGCACGCCCGACCCGGATCGCCACCTGCGCCGCCGGATACGCCGACGGGGTCATGCGCAGCTACAGCCCGCGCGGCCAGGTCTTCGTGGCGGGCGAACTGCGTCCGATCGTCGGACGGGTGTCGATGGACGCCTGCGCCGTCGATGTGACCGGGCTGGACGTCGCCGTCGGCGACCGGGTCGAGTTGTTCGGCCGCAACCGGATGCTGGACGACGCGGGCACCGCGGCCGGCACGATCGGCTATGAGCTGATCAGCGCGATCAATGCGCGGGTGCCGCGGATCTACGTCGGCTGAGAGGCCTCAGCGCGCGTCCCGCACCACGGCCCCGCCCTTGATCACCACGGGCACCGTCTCAAGCATCCGCACATCGGCGAGCGGATCACCCGATACGGCGATCAGATCGCCGTAGCGGCCGGTCACGATGGCCCCCACGTCGGCTTCCCGCCCGAGCGCCTGGGCGGCGTTCCATGTGGCCGAGCGGATCGCCTCGGCAGGAGTCATCCCGTATTCGACCATGATGGCGAACTGCCGCGCATTCTGGCCGTGCGGATAGATGGCGGCGTCGGTGCCGTAGACCATCCGGGCTCCGGCTGCATGGGCGGCGCGGAAATTGTCGCGCTGCAGCTGGCCGATCTCCCGGTCCTTGCGGAGATTGTCCTCGGTCACACCGAACTGGGTGCCCGTCGCCTGGGTGAAGTCGGTGTTGTAGATGTCCATGGACAGCCAGGTCCCGTGCTGGACCGCCAGGCGGATGCCTTCGGCGTCGATCAGCGAGGCGTGTTCGATCGTGTCGATACCGGCCCGGATGGCGTCGCGGATGCCCGCCGCGCCATGGGCGTGGGCGGCGACCCGAAGGCCCCACATATGGGCCTCGTCCGCCACGGCGGTCAGCTCGGCCAGGGTCATCTGCTGCTGGCCCGGCTCGGTGTTGCGCGAGAAGACGCCACCGGTGGCGCAGACCTTGATCACCTGGGCCCCGTATTTGCGCACCTCGCGCACGGCATGGCGGGCGTTCTCGACGCCGTCGGTGTTGAACGGATTGGACTGGGCGAAGGAATACGGCAGGCCGGTCGTGTCGCAGTGCCCGCCGGTGGCCCCGAACGAGGTTCCGGAGGGAATGACACGCGGTCCAGGCACAAAGCCACCGTCAATCGCCTGGCGGAGGGCGACATCGGCGAAGTCCGGACCGCCGACATTCCGGACCGTGGTGAAACCTGCGTTCAGGGTCGCCAGCGCATTGGGCACCTGAATCACGGCTCCGAAGTCGTCGGCATAGTCCAGCTCGTTCCAGCCCGACACATAGGGGGTCGAGGCCAGGTGGACGTGCATGTCGATCAGGCCGGGCAACAGGGTCAGGCCCGGCAGGTCCAGCCGACGCGCGTCAGTCGGCAGGTCGGCAGGCGCGGCCGTCCCGACCGATGTGATCCGCCCGTCGGTCACCACGACCACGGGATTGTCGACATAGCGGCCACGCTCGACATCGACCATGCGGGCGGCGGTGACGACGAGGGTGTCGGCGAAGGCCGGCGTCGCAAGCGCGAGTGCGACGGCGGCGGCGGCGGCCAGACGATGCAACATGGTGGTTCTCCCGAAGCGGCGGCGAAGCTGGCATGGCCAGACTGGCGGGGCAACTCAACGTGCCTGCTCCCCGTTCACTGCGCGAACAGGGAGCAGAGGACCTTACCCGCCCCGACCGCCGTGTTTCGCATACTCCAGGCGCGCCACGGTCCTGTTGTGGACCTCGTCGGGGCCATCGGCGATCCGCAGGGTGCGAACCATGGCGTACATCTCGGCGAGGGGCGTGTCGGCCGAGACCCCTGCGCCTCCGAACGCCTGGATGGCGTCGTCGATGATCTGGAGCGCCATGCGCGGTGCCGCGACCTTGATCTGGGCGATCTCGGACTTGGCGTTCTTGGCCCCGGCCTCGTCCATCATCCAGGCGGCCTTGAGCACCAGCAGGCGGCACATTTCGATATTGGTGCGCGCCTCGCCGATGCGCTGCTCCCAGACCGAATGCTCGGCCAGCGACTTGCGGAAGGCCGTGCGCGACAGCAGGCGCTGCACCATCAGTTCAAGCGCCCGTTCGGCGATGCCGATGACGCGCATGCAGTGATGGATACGACCGGGTCCAAGCCGGCCTTGCGCGATCTCGAAGCCGCGGCCCTCGCCGGCGATCAGGTTCTCGACCGGGACGCGGACATTCTCCAGAACCACCTCCGCATGGCCGATCGGCAGCTCGTCATAGCCGAACACCGACAGCATCCGCGCGACACGGAAGCCCGGGGTGTCCGTCGGGACGATGATCTGGGACTGCTGGGTGTGCACCGAGGCGTCAGGGTCGGTCTTGCCCATGACGATGGTCACCGCGACGTTCGGGTGAGCCATGTTGGTCGACCACCATTTGCGGCCGTTGATCACATAGTGGTCGCCGTCGCGCTCGATCCGGGTCTGGATGTTGGTGGCGTCCGAGGAGGCGACCTCGGGCTCGGTCATCAGGAAGGCCGAACGGATTTCGCCGGCCATCAGCGGCTTGAGCCATTTCGCCTGCTGGGCCTCGTTTCCGTACATATGGAGCACTTCCATATTGCCGGTGTCGGGGGCGTTGCAGTTGAACACCTCGGCCGACCACAGGTGGCGGCCCATGAGCTCGGCCAGCGGCGCGTATTCGAGGTTGGTCAGGCCGGCGCCGTGATCGCCCGGCAGGAACATGTTCCACAGGCCGGCCTCGCGGGCCTTCGCCTTCATTTCTTCCATGGCCGGCGGCTGGCGCCGGGGGTTCTCGCGAACCTGGGCGCGGTATTCCTCCTCACGCGGCAGGACGTGATCGTCGAGGAAGCGCTTCACCCGCTCCTGCCAGTGCAGGGCCCTGTCGCTATGGCGGAATTCCATGGTCTTGCTCCGGAAAAGAAAACGGCGCGATCCCTCCGGGGGACCGCGCCGCGGGATACCTTGCTTCAGATCACGATCAGCGCTTCAGCAGCGGGGCCAGCTTCTGGGCGATCATCATGTCGCCGGCGATCTTCAGCTTGCCCTGCATGAAGGCCATCATCGGATCCAGCGTGCCGGCCGACAGGGCCATGAAGTCGTCCCAGTTGATCGAAACGGTGGCGTCGGCGGGCTTGTCTTCATTGGTCACCGAGTTCGGGACCGAGGCGCCGTCGATGAAGATCTTGCCGACATCGCCCAGATCGATCTTCACGGTCTTGCCCAGACCGGAGCTGTCGCCGACGGCGCCGCGGATGTGTTCGGTGACTTGAGCCAGGTCGGTCATGAGCGCTTCTCCGTATTGCGCGATCCCCGGTCGGCCGGGGATCGGATTGAGCCATCGACCTAGACTGCGACCGGGCGGCTGCCAAGGTCACGCGGGGTCAAGTTGATGAGACAATCTGTGAATGCAGGGGTATCTCGCGGCGAAATAACGCGGCGAGGGCGCGAGTTTTTCTCCTGAAAGGCGAAGAAATCGCCCAACCGGGGCAAGAGGCGTGGCCGTCGCGATAATCCAGCCGCCGTTGCGGAACGGTCGCCTTGCCAAGCTGTTAACCTTACCATAACGATGATACATCGGTCCCTGGCTGTGGGGTTGTTCAGGGCCACGTTTCGACTGGATTTGGGGAGCTAAAGTGAAACACATAGTCATCGCCGCCGTCGGCGCTCTGCTGGCCTCGGCCGGCAGCGCCGGAACATCAGTCGCCCAGGATCGGGGCTACGGCCCGCCGCCACCGCCGCCCTGCTGTGTGCCGCCGCCCCCGTGCCGCGACGGAGGCCCTCGCGACGCCGACGGAGTCTGCGTGTGCGACTACGAGGTCGACTTCTACCGTCCCACCACCCCCTGGACGGTGGTCCGTGCCGGCGGGCCGGGTGTCCGCATCCGCGGCCGTCCGATCACCGTGGCTTCGGGCCGGATCGATATCCAGGGCCCGCCCATCTATGTCGACGCGCCCCCGATCCGCATCCAGGCCCCGCAGATCTATCTGCACGCGCCGGAAGTGCATGTCCGCCCGTCCGACATCACCGTCGAGCCGCCGGAAGTCCACTTCACCGGCTGCGAAGACCTTCACGAGTGCGAGCCCGTGGGCCGCGACTACGCTCCGGGCCGTTCCGGCGACGGCGAGCGCGGCTAGAGACAGGATCAGGACCGACCGGACATCGTCCGGCCGGTCCGTCCTTCATCAAAAGCAAAGGCCCGCGCCGCAAGGCGTCGGGCCTTTGTCTTGCCGGACCCTTGTCTTGCCGGGCGTTCCGGACGGGACGTCAGTTGGCGTCGGTGGCGACCTCTGCCGTGGCCGGACCGGCCGCACAGAAATTCATGTTCCGCACCTCCCACGCCAGGGCCATGTCAGCGCCGGCGAGGGCAGTCCGGACCGCCTCGTCACATTTCCCCTCGCTCAGCAGCCGGGTGACCTCGACCCGCAGCGCCGCGCGGACATTGGCCGCGTCACGCAGGGCCCGGGCCTCGCGGCGGTCGTCCGGCAGGCACAGGGACAGCCATGACGCGTCGGCGCAACGCGCGATCAGCCGCGCCTGTCGGTCCGCCTCGGCCGAACGGACCTCGGCCGCCGGTGCCAGGGTGGGCACAGTGGGCGGGACGGGAACGGAAATCGCCGGCGGGTCTGTCATGACCACCGATCCGGGCGGCGCGCCCCGGAGGATCACCGCAGGCATCTGATAATTGCAGACCCAGCCGTCGGCCGTCATCTGACAGGACTGCAGCGTCGCCCGCGCCTCCTGCGACGCCTGGGGCGCGTCAGGAACCTGTCCCAGGCCGATCACGAGCAGCAATGAAATCATGACCCAATCCGGCAGCTATCGGGGTTCCCGTACACCATACTCCGGAACGGGCGTCATGTATCCCTGTTCCACAAGTTCCCTGCCGAACCCGTCAGACTCCGTCCGGTCCATGCCCCCCCCCCGGGACCCGGCCGTAGCCCGATCGCCCGGTCCGGGTTACACGGGCGCGGACGAAGGGACGCGGTGGCGCGGTACCTTCCTCGGGAGGCCGGACGGTGACGCCAGCGATCCTTGCACTGCTGCTCGGCGGAACGGGCCTGATCGTCGGCACCGGCCTGGTCCGGCTGGGCCTGCGCCTTTCACCGGAGGTCGCCGACGCTCCCCCCGGTCGACGCCGGTATGCGCTGATGGCGCTCGCGGCCGGCGGGCTCGGCATCTGGGCCGCCCTGGCCCAGCCCACGCTGTTCGCCGCTGTCCTGACCGCCCTGCTCGGCTGGCAACTGCTGTTGATCGCCCTGGTCGACGCCGAACATTTCTGCCTTCCGGATCAGTTGACCCTGCCCCTTCTCGTCACCGGCGGGCTCGCAGCGCTCGTGCCGGGCCACACTGCTCCGCTCGACGCCGTGATCGGCGCGGCCGCCGGCTTCGGCGCCCTGTGGCTGCTGGCGTTCGTCTATCGCCGTCTGCGCGGCCGCGAAGGCCTGGGCGACGGCGACCCCTTCCTGCTGGCCGCCGGCGGTGCCTGGGTCGGCTGGATAGGCCTGCCGAGCGTGTTGCTCTGGGCGTCGGCCGCCGGCCTGAGCCTGGTGATGGCGCGGCTGCTGCTGGGCAAGAGGGTGACGGCGGCGGATCGGCTGCCGTTCGGGCCCTGTCTGGCCGTCGGAATCTGGCTGACCTGGATGCTGGGGCCTGTGGGACTCCAGGCCTAGCGGCGGGTAAGATCCTTCTCCTGCGTCAACCGGCAATTCCGCCGGGCTGGCGACCCCGAGTTCCGAGGAGCCCCCCATGTCCGATATCCGGCACCGGCTGATGACGCGAAAGGCCGACATCGGCGATACGCGCATCGCGGACATCCCGGCCCATGACGCGCTCCGGGAGGGCGAGGTCGTCCTGTCCCTCGACCGCTTCTCCCTCACCACCAACAACATCACCTACGCCGCCTATGGCGACGCGCTGCGGTACTGGACCCTGTTCCCGACCGGCGACGACGGCTTCGGCCTGATGCCGGTCTGGGGGTTCGCCGATGTGACGGCGTCCCGGGCGCCGGGCGTCGAGGTCGGGGCGCGGGTGTTCGGCTATTTCCCGATGGCGGATACGCTGCTCGTCCAGGCCGAAAAGATCGGGCGGGGCGGTTTCGCCGACGCCTCGCCCTGGCGGCAGACGGTGCCCGACATCTACAACCGCTATGTCCTGTGCGCCGGCGACCGCCACTATTCAGCGGCGCTGGAGAACAGCGAGGCCCTGTTCCGGCCGCTCTTCATCACCTCCTACACCGCCGTGGATTTCCTGCGGGAGAACCGCTTCTTCGGGGCGCGCCGGATCGTGGTGTCGAGCGCCTCCAGCAAGACCGCCTATGGTGCCGCCTGGTGCCTGAAGGACGATGACGTTTCGGTCGTCGCCCTGACCGGTGCCCGAAACCACGCCTTCGTCGAGGGCCTGGGCATCTATGACGCCGTGCATGACTATGAGGCGGTGGAGGCGCTGGAGGCGTCGGTGCCCACCCTCTACCTCGACCTCGCGGGCGATCCGGCCCTGCGGCGCCGCATACACGCCCGGCTCGGCCCGGCCCTTGCGTACGACTGTCTCGTCGGTTCGACGCAGAGCGACAGTTTCACCGCTGACGATCCGGACCTGGCAGGCCCGCGGCCGGTGTTCTTCTTCGCCGCCACCTGCCTCGACAACCACCGTGCGCAGGGGACGCTGAACGCCTTTTACGATCGCTTCCTGGCGGACCAGAGCCGGTTCTTTGAACGCGTCGTCGACCCGGCCTCGCCGTGGATCCGCATCGTCGCGCATCAGGGTCTGGAAGCCGCGGCGGGCGTGGTCCGAAGTCTCGCCGCCGGGGCCTCGGATCCGGCCGAGGGCGCGATCGTGCGGATTGCCCGCTGAGGCCCCTTGCGGGCCTTCCGGCCCCGGCTGTTCCGGGGGCGTCGGTCCGGTCAGGATGCGGGGATCGGGGGTCATTCTGCCACCTGTTGCGGGTGGCGGGGTGCCGGCCTCCTGCAATGTGATCGCGGAGCGGCGCATGGCGGCCCTTCCGCGCCGAACCCTTTTTCGATAACCTCCCGCCAAATGAGCCTCACAAGTCTGCGAAACAGCGCGTTTCAGCGCGCGGGAAAGATTCTTCGTGCGGCGGGCATCGACATAAGCCCGATCGAAACGAGGCGCGGGTTCGCTGGCTTCCGCGTGCAATTCAGGCGGGACCAGCCAGAGATCAGACGCGGTGCGGTGATTGAGGCTGGCCATGGCGTCCGCTTCTTTGTCGGTGACGAAGGCGACCTCCTCCAACGTTACCACCTTCGGGGCGAGTTCTACGAAGCCGAGGAATTGGCGTTGATTGCCCCCCATGTGCGCGGCGTGGTCGCAGACATCGGCGCGAACGTCGGCAACCACACCCTTTATTTCCTTACTCAAGCAGCCGCCGAGAAGGTTATCGCGGTTGAACCGAACCCTCCCGCCTACCGGATTCTCGATCTGAATATCCGGTTGAACGGCCTCACGGACCGGGCCGAGGTTCATCGCGTCGGCCTCTCTGATAGCCCCGGCACAGCGCATTCCCGCGCGCCATACCGCAACCTCGGCGGTTCGTGGCTTGAGCCTGGCGGGGATATTCCGATCGTTGCGGGTGACACGCTCTTCGCCGATCAGCCTGTCAGCTTTATGAAGATCGATGTCGAGAAGATGGAGATGAAGGTTCTCGCCGGGCTGCGTGAAACCATTGCCCGCCACCGCCCCGCGATTTTCATCGAGATCGACGTCGTGAATACCGAGGCATTCGAAGCCTTCCGGGATGAGATCGGCTACCGCACCGAACTGACGCACCAGCGCTATCCGTGGAGCGTCAACTACCTCATCTTGCCAGCCTAGGCCGTCCGGCACCGGCGAAGCGCCAAGGACGGATCGAGCACCGTCTTCAGCACATTCCATATCAGTGAAGGTCAGGTTGCGGCGACGCAGGGCGCGACCGTCAACGGGCCGTCAAACCGCCTGATACCGGGGCTTTCGGCGGGCCTTGGCGAATAGCGATGAAAGGGGTTCTGGCGGAGACGCAGGGATTCGAACCCTGGGTACCCCTTACAGGGTACGACGATTTAGCAAACCGTTGCCTTCAGCCACTCGGCCACGTCTCCGGCAGGCGGGGTGATTAGCCGAGCAAACGGACCGGCGCAACGGTCAACACGCACGGCGCTCACGAATGGTCACGCGTTAACGGGACAGTGAGGGCGGACGTGCATGGTGCGCGGGAAGCCCCCGCCGCGAGCCCCATGACCGAAGCCGTCCGCCGCCATTCGTTCGACGCCGCCCTGTCGGGAGCAGGCGTCATGGACGCATCAGGGCTTCAGGCCCTGGCCGCCGCGGCCGTCTCCGCGCCGCCGGAGGCCGTCGCCGACGGCGCCGCGCGCCGGGGTCCGTTCCGCCCCGAAGTCTGGCTGAACGCGCGTCAGCGGCACGCCTCGCGGCTCGCGGCCCATTATTTCCGCGCCTTCGACACCCTTGCCGTCGTCGCCGTCAGCCTTCTGTGCGCCTGGGCGACGGCACCGGGGGCCCTGGTCCATACCGAGGTGTCGCGGGTCCTGCCCTTCGCCCTCGGCGCGGCCGCCGTGCTCGGGATGATGCGGTCGCTGGGACGCTACCGGTTCGCGCGCGGTCAGAGCACGGCACGGCATCTGGCCGTGGTCGCCGCGATGGTCGCGGCCGGCGCGGTCGTCGCCCTGATCTCCGGCTGGATCCTGCGCGGGGCGGCGGCGCAGGAGTCGGCCTATCTGGTCTGGGCCGGTCTGGTGCTGATCACGCTCAACGCCCTGCATATCGGCTGGAGCGACCTGGTCGGGCGCTGGCGCGTCTCCGGGGCCCTGACGCCCAATATCGTGCTGGTCGGGGCGACCCGGCACGCCGAAAGCCTGATCCGCGAGGCCCTCAAGCGGCGCGATCTCAATGTGCTGGGCATTTTCGACGACCGGATGGCGCGCAGCCCGAGGACCATCGAGGGCGTGCCGGTGCTGGGCACGGCGGCCGACCTGCTGACCCACAAGATGACGCCCTATGTCGATCGCATCGTCCTGGCCATCGATCCGCGCGCCGAGGCGCGGGTGCGCGAACTGAACGCCACCCTGCGCACCCTGCCGCACGAGGTCACCCTGCTGGTCGAACCCGATGGCGCAGCGGAAACCCGGTCGGCGCTGGACCGGCTGGCGGCGGCACCGCTGGCGGACGTTCAGGGGCCGGCCGACGACGATCGTCGCGCCTTCAACAAACGGCTCCAGGACATGATCCTCGGCCTCGTTGCCCTGGCCCTGCTGGCGCCGGTCATGGCGCTGATCGCGCTCGCGATCCGGCTGGACAGCCCGGGGCCGATCTTCTTCCGCCAGCGCCGCCATGGCTTCAACCACGAGGAAATCGTGGTGTGGAAATTCCGCTCGATGAAGCAGGAGGCCGCCGATGCCACGGCCAGCCGGCAGGTCACCCATGACGACGACCGCGTCACCCGCGTCGGCCGTTTCATCCGCAAGACCAGCCTCGACGAACTGCCGCAGCTGCTGAATGTCATTGCCGGGGAGATGTCGTTGGTCGGGCCCCGCCCGCATGCCATCGGCATGAAGACCGGCCACGTCGAGAGCGCCCGCCTCGTCGCCGACTACGCCCACCGCCATCGCATCAAGCCCGGCATGACCGGCTGGGCCGCCGTCAACGGCTCGCGCGGCCCCCTGCACACCGCCCAGGACGTGCGCCGCCGGGTGCAGCTCGACATCGACTATGTCGAGCGCCAGTCCCTGTGGATGGATCTGTGGATCATGGCCATCACCGTGCCGGTGCTGCTGGGCGACCGCAGCGCCGTACGATGACAGGGACACGCTGATGTTCTGGCGCGGCGTCTGGGGCTATCTGCCGGCGAATATCGTCCAGGGCGTGGTCGGCTTCCTGGCCATCATCCTGTTCACCCGGCTGCTCAGCCCCGAGGATTTCGGGCGCTATGCGCTGGCGTTTTCGGTCATGACCCTGGCCCATGTGGCCGTGTTCAGCTGGCTGGAGGCGGCCATGGCCCGCTTCTGGGCGGCCCAGACGCCCGGCGCGGCCCAGGGGCATTTCGCCAGCCTGTATCGCACCGCCTTTGTCCTCGGCGCCGGCTTCCTCGTCGTGGCCGGTCTGGCGGTCTGGCTGCTTCCCATCGATCCCCTGTTCAGGCTGGCCCTGACCGTTGGTCTGGCCGGTGCCCCGGCGCGCAACATGATCAAGCTGGCCCAGGAGCGTTTCCGCGCCGAAGGCGAGGTGGCGAAGTCCGCGCGGCTGGACATGGCCGTGACCGCGGGCGGTCTGGCGGTCGGCGTCGGCTTCGCCCTCGCGGGCGCCGGAGCGACGGCCCCCCTGCTGGGTCTCGGCCTCGCCCCCCTGGCCGCCCTGCCCTTCGTCCTGCCGGGCGAGTTGAAACAGGCGCGCGGCGGTGCCTTCGAAGCCGGACGGGTGCGGGACTATGCCATGTACGGCTATCCGATTGCGGCCTCCCTGGCCCTCACCGTCGTACTCTCCTCGACAGACCGCTTCGTACTGGATGCCTATCTCGGCGAAGCGGCGGTGGGTGCCTATCACGCCAGCTATTCGATCGCCAATCGCACCCTGGACGTCCTGTTCCTGTGGCTCGGCACGGCCGGCCAGCCGGCGCTGGTCATGGCGCTGGAACGCGGCGGAATGGACCGGCTGAAGGTCGCTGCGCGCGAACAGCTTTCGACCTTCCTGCTGGTCGGTCTGCCCGCGGCGGCCGGCGTGGCGCTGGTGGCGCGCCCGCTTTCGGAAGTGCTGATCGGCGAGGAACTTCGCACAGTCGCGGCCAGCGTCACGCCGTGGATCGCCCTGTCGGCCCTGCTGTTCGGCCTCACCGCCTACTATTTCGGCCAGGCCTTCACCCTCGGCAAGAAGACGAAGTGGCTGCTCATCGCCATGGCCATTCCGGCGGGCATGAACGTCATCCTGAACCTGATCCTGGTGCCGCGCTTCGGCGTGATGGGCGCGGCCTGGGCCACGGCCGCCAGCTTCGGCTTCGGCATGGTCGCGACCATGCTGATCGGGCGGCGCGTGGTGGCCCTGCCGATCCCCTGGGAAAGCCTGGCACGGTGCGGCGTGGCAACGGGGATCATGGCGCTGGCCGTCGCGCAACTGCCGGCGTTCGGCGGCTTCGGCGAACTGGTGCTCGATGCGGGCGTCGGGGTGATCGTCTATGCGGCGGCAGCCCTGACCCTGAATGCGGCCGGGGTCCGGACGGTGGCGCTCGGCCTTCTGGCCAAGCGCGGGTATCAGGGGGCGATGGCATGAGCGCGCGGGCGAAAATGACCGACAGCCCGGCCTGGAAGGCGGCGAAACCCGCCGTCTCGGTGCTGATCCCCTTCCTTCGCGACGACCCGGCCGAGTTGCTGGGCCTGCTCGACGAGGAAGCCGCCTCGGTGGGCGGCGCGGTCGAGATCGTCCTGCTGGACGACGGCACCCGGGATGCGGTCCTGACCGCCCGGTTGACGGGCCAGATCAGGGCGATGGCCCTGCCCGTCCGCCTCATCACCCTGCCCGCCAATGAGGGCCGCTCGATCGGCCGCAACCGCCTGGCCTCGGCGGCGCGCGGCGGCAGCCTGTTGTTTCTCGACAGCGACATGCGGCCCGACCACCGGCGGTTCCTGCGCGACTGGGCCGATCTGGCCGCGCGTGAGGATCCGGCGGTGGCCTTCGGCGGCTTCTCCCTGTTGCAGGCCCCGACCGACGCCCGCTTCGCCGTCCACCGCGCCATGGCCGCAAAGTCAGAGTGCGTGCCCTGGACCGAGCGGGCCAGACAGCCCGAGAAATACGTCTACACCTCCAACCTCCTGGTCCGCCGCGACGTGTTCGAGTCCGAGGCCTTCGACCCCGGCTTCACCGGCTGGGGCTGGGAGGATGTGGAGTGGGCCATGCGGGTGTCGCGGCGCTTCCGCGTCGTCCACCTCGACAATGCGGCGACCCATATGGGGCTCGACACGGTCGCGGCCCTGGCCGGCAAATATGAGCAGTCGGCACCCAATTTCGCCCGCATGGCCGAGCGCCATCCGGCGATCGTCGCCGCCTATCCCAGCTACAAGGCAGCCCGGCTGCTGAAGCGCCTGCCGGGCCTGCCGGGGCTGCGGAAGATCATGCGCCGCGGGGCGGACACGACCTGGCTGCCGGTAGGGGCCCGCGCCTTCTCCCTGCGTCTCTACCGCGCCGCCCTCTATGCGGACGCCGTCTGATGGCGGACGTCGCGATCATCGTTCCGACCCTGAGGCGGGCCGAAAGCCTTGAGCGGGCCCTGCGCTCGCTGTTCGCCCAGACCGGGGTCGCCGACCGGGTGACCGCCATCGTCGTGGTCGACAATGATCCGGTCGGATCGGCGGCGGCGACCGTCGACGCCCTCCGGTCCAGTTCGCCCTGGCCCCTGACCTATGTGCACGCGCCCCGGCCCGGCGTCGCCACCGCGCGAAATGCCGGACTGGCGGCGACCGAAGCCCCGCTGATCGCCTTTCTCGACGACGACGAAGCCGCCTCGCCCGGCTGGCTGGCGGCCCTGCTGAAGGCCCGGGCCGAGATCGGCGCCGATGCCGTCTTCGGCCCCATCACGGGCCGGGCACCCGACGCCGCCAAATGGTTGAAGCCCTGGCTGGAACGGTTCTTCGGCCGCGAGGGACCCCCCCGCACCGGGGTGATCGACCACCCCTTCGGTTGCGGCAATTCGCTGATGGTGCGGGCCACCGCCCTGCCCGGCCCGGCACCGTTCGACGCGGGCACGGACCAGGCCGGCGGCGAGGACGACGCCCTGTTCGCGGCGCTGGCGGTGCGTGGCGGACGCTTCGGCTGGGCTGCGGACGCCTGGGTCGAGGAGTTCGCGCCGGCGCACCGCGCCACGCTGAACTACGCCCTCGCCCGTGCCTTC
>CALRXX020000028.1:0-26853 GCA_943372245.1 bacterium | reverse complement strand
GACCGCCCCCACCACCACCACCACCACCGCCGGCGGCCATGATGACGCCGGGCGGCGGACCACCGAAGCTCATCGGCGGGCGGGCGCTGCCGGGGGTGCCGGGCAGGGCCGCGGCCGCGGGATTGGGGGTACCGAACGCCCGCGAGTAGTTGAACCCGGTGCGGATGTCCTGGCGCTCGAACCGCTCGAAATTCAGCGGCCGGGCATCGAAGGAGACGAGCGTGCCGCCGACGCGGGTGAAGCGGCCGGGCAGGGCGGCCTCGAGATCGGGTGTCAGGGTCGGGAAGGCCGCGATGGCGTCTTCGGTCAGGCTGTACGTCCAGGTCGAGCTGACCCGGAAGTCGGTCTCGGACCAGGGCTTGAGGTTGAAGCCGGCCTTCCAGACCTGGCGGTTGTCCGAGTTCAGGTTGGCATTGCCGCCGTCGATGCGGGTGACCAGCACCGTCTGGTTGGTGGCGAAGTCGAACACCGGCGTATTGGGGGTGGAGATGATCGGGTCGTTCAGCTGCGAGATCGACGGGGCACCATGCTCGTTGGTGTAGCTAAGCTGGAGCGACAGGGGCTCGACCGGCGACCAGTTGATGCCGGCGCCGAGGGTTGTAAGGCCGCCGAAGTCCGAGAGATCCTCATAGCCGACGTTGAAATTGGCCGACAGGTCGCCGAGCGCCGGCAGGACTTCGCGGCGGCGGCTGGCGATCGGGATGCTGAAGCTGGCCTGGCCGTTGAGGCGGTCGCGGGACTGGGAGCGTTCGGTGGTCAGGCCCGAGCGGACGCTGGTGGAGTCCAGCGACCGGGTGTCTGCGCCGACCTTGAAGGTGGAGGAGATGCCGCCCGCGGGCAGATCGAAGACGTCGCCGGTGAGCACCAGTTCGGTCGACAGGACCTGGGAGACGGAGTTGGCGGTGTCGTCGGACAGGCGCACGAAGCCGGACGCCGAAAGCATGCCGTAGGGGTTGGCCGTCGGGTCATTGGCGGTCAGGCGCGTCTGGAAAGGACCGGTGGTATCGAAACCCCGGCCGCTGAGGGTGTCGGTTTCGACGCGGTCGTAGTTGCCGGTGAGGGTCCAGCGCCAGTCCTCGCCGAGGAAGCCGTCGACGACCAGGCCGAGGCCGCCGGTCAGGCTGTCGGTCTCGCGGTTCAGGGGCAGGGCGTCCAGAACGCGGCTGACCCGCGTCGCAACCATGGGCGAAAGCGAGAACGGGTTGCCGGCCGGCACCGTCAGGATGACGCCCGGCAGGCCGTTGAAGCTGAGGCTTGAGCGATCCTCGAGGCTGCCGCTGAGGGTGGCCTGGGTGGTGTTGTTGAGGTCGCGCTTGTAGGTGCCGCGCACGGTGGACCGCTCGGACTCGCCAAGCAGGGTGCGGTAGGCGTTGACGTCATCAAAGGCGGTCGCGCCCGGATCGCGCCGGATGTCGCGCTCGGATTCGTACAGGGGGCTGGAGCCTTCGTACTCGGCATCCACCGACCAGCGGATCGGTCCCGAGATGTTGAGGGCATTGCCCTTGACCTCGCCTGTGGTGCGGCCGCCCTCGGTCGGCGTACGGCCGGTGAGCTCGCCGGTGAGCGAGCGGAAATCGGCCTTGAGGACGAAATTCACCACGCGCTGGTCGGCGGAATAGCCATATTCGAGCGCGACCTCCTCGGGCAGGATATCGACCCGCTCGATGGCCTCGGGTGGCACGCCCTGGATCTCGCGGAAGCCCGAGATGCGGCGGCCGTTGACCAGGAACACCGGCTGGCCGTCGCCGCGGCCGCGCGAGCTGCGGGTCAGCGGCTCGAGATAGGTCAGCAGTTCGGCGATGTTGGAGGCGCCGTAGGCGGCGATCTGTTCCGCGCTCAGGGTGACGTCGGGCGGGATGTCGGAGTTGGCGCTGCCCCGCAGACGCGCGCCGGTCGTGACCACGGTGTCGAGTTCATAAGCACCCGTGGACGGGGCGGCGGTCGGGGCCGGAGTCGCCGGCTGTTGCGGCTGCTGCTGCTGCTGCGGGGGCGTCGGCGCAGTCTGGATCAGGCCGGCCATGAGGCCGGAAAGGGCAGTGGTGACGAGAAGCATGCGGACGGGTCCCGGGGAGAATCTAGCCCTGCAACGCGCCCGGCCAGTATTTCCGTCGCATTACAGCACGGAAACCGAAGGTTGAGCAGGTGGCGGGTGTCCTCCCGTCTTCGGGGGCAAACCGGTCGCTGGCCAATGAATTTTTGGTCGGACGGAGGGCTTTGCCGCGGCGTTGCCGGAATGTCTCAGCCGACTTCCTTCAGTATGCCTTCCAGACCCTGTTCGCGAACCTTGCGGTAGAGGGTCGAGCGACCGATGCCGAGGCGGCGGGCGATCTCGGACATATGGCCGGCATAGACCTCGATCGCGTGCTGGATAAGGTCGCGCTCGATCTCCTCGAGGGTGCGCAGATGGCCACGCTCGTCGAGGATGCGGATCGGGGTGTCGGGCAGGGGCGGCAGGTCGATAGTCGAGCTTTCTGCCGGGTCGTCGGGACGCGATGCGTCACCCCTCCACCCCTCCGTCTCGCGGCTCCCGCCGCGATCCACCTCCCCCATGGGGGGAGACGAGAAGCCCGAGATGGCCGGGAAGTCGTGCGGCTGGAGGAAGGGCGCGTCAGCGAGGACGATGGCGCGATAGACCGTGTTCTCCAGCTGGCGGACATTGCCGGGCCAGTCGAAGGCGGTCAGCAGGGCCAGGGTCTCGCCCGAACAGCCGGCCACGCGCTTGCCTTCCTCGACATTGAAGCGGGCGATGAAGTGGTCGATCAGGGCCGGGATGTCCTCGCGGCGCTCGCGCAGGGACGGGGCCTCAATCGGGAAGACGTTGAGGCGATAGAACAGGTCTTCGCGGAAGGCACCGGCGCGGACCTGCTGGGCCGGGTCGCGATTGGTCGCCGAGACGATGCGCACGTCGACCTTGACCGAGCGTTTGGCGCCGACGGGGTCGACCTCTCCCTCCTGCAGGGCGCGCAGCAGTTTGACCTGCATGTCCAGCGGCAGTTCGCCGATCTCGTCGAGGAACAGGGTGCCGCCGTTGGCCTCCTGGAATTTGCCCAGGTGTTTGTCGTGGGCGCCGGTGAAGGCGCCCTTCTCGTGCCCGAACAGGATCGACTCGATCAGGTTGGCGGGCAGGGCACCGCAGTTGACGGCCACGAACGGCTTGCCGGCGCGATCCGAGGCACCGTGCAGGGCGCGGGCGATGACTTCCTTGCCGACGCCGCTCTCGCCGGTGATCAGGACCGGGATGGAGGATTTGGCGGCGCGGGCGCCCAGCGACTTGACCATCCGCATCGGCGGGCTGGTTCCCACCAGATCGTCGAAGGAGGTGCGGCCGGAGACGTGCTTCTTGAGACGGCCCACTTCGGCGGTCAGCCGGGTCAGCTGCAGGGCGTTGGAGACCCCGACCAGCAGGCGTTCGGCGGAGACCGGCTTGACGAAGAAGTCCTGGGCCCCGGCCTGCATGGCCTTGACCACCGCGTCCACGCCGCCCGAGGCGGTCAGGACGATGACCGGCGTGGTGACGCCGGCGGTGCGGATCTCGGCCAGGGCCTCCATGCCGGTCATGCCCGGCATGACCATGTCGAGGAGCACGACGTCTGCGCCGCCGCCCCTGGTCAGGCGGTCGATGGCCTCGCCGCCGGATTCGGCGTGCACGACGGCATAGCCCTCACGCTCCAGCACGGCCTGCGCGAGGCGGCGCTGGGTGGGATCGTCGTCGACCACGAGAACGGTCTTTGACATGGGTGCGGCCCCTTCAACATCACGGTTACGGCCGGTCCTCGTTGAAGCGGGACTGGCTCATTCCGGGACGTTTTAACCGTCACAAGGTGAAGATCGGGTTGGGGGGCAGGGTGAGTGGGGGGTTAACGGGGGGCGGGGGAGGGATTGGGGATTAGGGATCAGGGATTAGGGGGCAGCGCGGCCAGCGATCGGGGTCGCGATCCAGCCGGACGATGAAAATCTGATCCCGGACCTAATCCCCAATCCCTAATCCCTAATCCCTCGTCCGTGGCGTCCTACCCGCCCGCGAAATTCCGGTGCGCCTGCATCATCGCGGTGATCAGGCCCTGTTCGGCTTCGGTCAGATAGGGGTTCCAGATGTCGAAGATCAGGATCACCCGCATCGCGTCGGCGTCGTTCCAGGCCTCGTGGTCGATGGTGTCGTCGAAGACCCAGGCCTCGCCCATCTTCCAGTCGCGCACCGTGTTGCCGACGCGGAACCGGGCCGGGCCGGGCAGGATCAGGGGCAGGTGGGTCAGCAGGCGGACGTTCGACGAGCCGGTATGGGCCGGGATGTGAGTGCGGGGCTGCAGCGCCGAGAAGACGGCGGTGGGGGCCATCCCGTCCTGTCGGCACATGGGCAGGGATTCGAGCAGGGCGGCGGTCTGCGGGCAACGCTCGCAGACGGCGTCCTGACGCGCGCCGTCCTTCCACAGCCAGAGGGAGCTCCATTTGCGGGAGTGGTTCAGTTCGCCCCACTGGTTGACCGGCGCGCCCTTGGGGTAGGCGATATAGGGGGCGAAATCCTCCATGCCGCCGGCCAGCAGGGCCTCAAGCTCGGCCGTGATGACCGGGGTGGCGGCCTCCAGCGTCTCCAGCCAGGGGAACTGCGCGCGGTCGTAGAAGGGGATGGCCGGCAGACGGGGGTAGTCGAGCAGGAGCGGCTCCTGCTTCGGCGCGGTCTTGAGCCCGGCGTAGATCTCCAGCCCCTCGTCGAAGCGGTCGAGCGTGGCGGCGTCGACCGCGCCTCGCAGGGCGGCGACATGGCTGCGCATGTGGTCGCGCAGGGCCTCGGCGTGGCGGCGGACGACGGCGGCGGCGTGGTCGAGCTGGGCCTGCAGGGCCGGGGGCAGACGGTCGCGCGGCGGGGCGATCCTGAGGGCGTTGCGATAGACGTCGGCGGCGTACCGGCCCTGGCTGATCTGCTCGAGCATGGCCGCCTTGCCGAGCAGGGCGGTGAAGTCATAGGGCTCGATGGCCAGGGCCTCGTCCAGGGCCGCCAGCGCGCCGTGCAGATCGCCGACCATGCGCAGGGCCAGGGCCCGGTTCAGGAAGCCGTGGTGGGTCGGCCCCATCCGGTCGGACTGGTCGATCAGGCCGAGGGCGGCCTGCGGGTCGTGGCGCGACAGGGCCTCGGCGGCCCGGCGCAGCAGATCGTCCTGAGCGCTTCCGCCCGACTGGTTCACGTGGGGTCCCCCGATCCCGTTTATGAACTCAGTGTAGTGACGCCCTGCCGCACCGGGTCAAGGGGCTAGCGGCCAGCAGGTCGTTGAAGAGAAGCGCCGGAAGACAGTACTGCATCAGAAGTGGGTGATGCGACCATGCTGTTCGGGTCCGACGGCGATGGGCGTTCCCGGTCCGGTCGACGGAGTCGCCTTGGGGCAGGAGTCCGTCCAGGGCTGAAAATCCAGATTCAGCCCACCGATCGTTATGTCGGGCCAAGGGCTATGACGGATTTGAAGCCCACCTTCCCGGATGAGCTTCGCTCCGTTCTTGCAGTTTGAAGCATCGTAGTAGCCAACCGCCTGCCAGGTCCCGTTTGCCTGAGCCACGAAAACCTCGAGCGAATGCGGGGTCCCGAGAAGGATTTCTGCCCGGCCGTCGCCGTTCAGGTCCGAGGACGTCGCCACACAATCGGATTCCGGGAGACATTGCCCACGCTCGTCGTCGAACCGCGCGCCCAGCGGCAGGAATGTGTCGGGCAGAGTGGACCCGGAGGGCCAGCTGGCTATCGTCGGCTTTTCGACCGGGACGGGTGGGGGCGGCCCGTAGTCCTGTCTGTCGAGGTCCGACTGCGCGTCGCGAGCTCTTCGTGCGACTTCGGCATCGGACGAGCGTGCCAGCCGTTCCAGTGCCGCCTGTCCGGCCTTGCCGCTTTCGAAACGCAGGAAGCGGTAGTCGAACTGGTCGGCCGTGACCGCGCCGCGCTCCAGGCGGGCGACCTGGTCCATGACCGAGAGGCGGGCGGGGTCGACCAGCGGGCTGAACAGCAGGAGGATGACGGCCACGGCGAGGGCCGCCGTCCAGATGGTGGTGGGCTCCAGCGGACGCATCCAGTCGTCCTTGCGCCAGAAGGGGCTGAGGGCGGCCCAGCCGTAGCCTGCGGCGAAGGCGGCACCGACGAGGGCGCAGGCTGCGGCGATGATGCGGTCCGGCGTCAGACCATGCTGGCCGATGCGCAGCGCCAGGCCCCAGACGGCAATGAAGACGAGCGGTGTGATCAGGACGGCGGCGAGGCCCACGGCGACCCGCAACACGGCGGGTGGGCGGTTGTCGGGGCGGCCGTCCTGATAGGTGGCGATGATGAGGATGATCAGGGCCGCTGCGGCGGCGAGGACGAGGGAGGTTGCGCTGCCGGTCTCCCACAGACCGTCGAGGCCGGTGAAGGGCAGGGCCGCGACGAAGCCGGCGGCCAGTACGGTCATGACCAGCAGCAGCCAGGACAGGAGCATGAGGCCGACCGTGCGGACACCCCGGATCAGGCCGTCGCGAACGTCTGTCAGATGCACGGCCGTGGCGAAGACGAGGAAGGTGATGGGGATGGCGAACCAGTCCTTGCGGAGCAGGTCCTCCAGGAAGGTGAGGCCGATGACCTTGAACAGGGCCGCACCGAGCGTGAGCAAAATCCAGAAGGCACCGGTGAAGCCGATGGACAGGGCCAGTTGCACGACCGCCTTCGAGGTGACGTCGAACAACGTCGGAAAGTTGGGGATGCGGCGTTGCTCGAGATCAGCGGCTGCCACCAGATGGTGGCTGATGAACAGGGCGGCGGCCGAGAACAGGACGACGGGCGCGGACAGGAAGGGCATGTTGCGCAGGGTGTCGGCGCTCTGTCGGGCGATGTCGTGCAGGCCCAGCAGGGCCATGGCGACGCCCGCGACAAGGGTCCAGATCGCCAGGGTGACGGGGCGCAGGCGGCCGACCCCGCCCAGAAGCGCCAGAGGCAGGAAGGCGACGATCAGCAGCAGGGGGCCAAACAGCAGGGGCTCGGTCGCGGGCCAGACCTTCAGGTCATTGTCGGCGCTCCGTTGCAGCCAGAACAGGCCAAGGCCCTGCAACAGGCCGATGCCGATCCGGATCGGGCCCAGCAGGGGCGAGGCGGTGCCGCCGAGACTGTCGCGGCCGTTCGCTTCGGTGGTCTCGGTCATGATCGCTGTCCCTCGATGCGCGGATGTGACTCCGTTTCGACCCGCCTGCATAGTGCCCGCTTGAGTTCTGCGCGGTTGCGTGTATAGAGCGCGCCTCTTCCGTCGCAGCTTAGGCCGCGGCGGTCCTGTCCGAGAACTTCGGGGTCCGGGGGTCACCCAGACCGTAAATGCCAGAGAGCCCTCTGGTGCCGTGGGGAGATGGGGATGCAGACGACGCCAGACGTTCCGGTATCCGGGCGTCGGGGTTCGAGCTTCCTTCGGACAATACGACCGGCCTGAACGCCTCGCAGCGATGCGCGGCGCACTGGCCAATCCGTCGTCGGGAATAAGCCCGGCGGCGAATACAGACTGGAGACCGCAATGGACCGCGCACAAAAAGCCGAGTCGATCGAAACGCTGAAGGGCGTTTTCGCCGACGCGGGCGCCGTGGTCGTGACCCACAACCTGGGTCTGACCGTTGCGGATATGGAAGACCTGCGTGGACGCCTGCGTACTGCCGGCGGCACGTTCAAGGTGGTCAAGAACCGCCTGGCGCTCAAGGCGCTCGACGCCGCTGAAGGCAGCGAATACCACGGCCTGTTCAAGGGTCCCGTGGGCATCGCCTACGCCGACGACGCGGTGACGGCCGCCAAGATCACCGCTGAATACGCCAAGGCCAACGACAAGTTCGTCGTTCTGGGCGGCTTCATGGGTGAGAAGATCCTGGATGCAGCGGGCGTGGGCGTTCTGTCCAAACTGCCTTCGCTGGACCAGATCCGCGCCTCGCTGCTCGGCCTGCTCAACGCTCCCGCGACCAAGGTTGCCGGCGTCGTGCAAGCCCCGGCGTCCCAACTGGCCCGCGTGTTCAGCGCCTATGCCTCGAAGGACGCCGCGTAAGCGGACCCGCCTCTTTCATCTCTGCAAACTCTCTACTGAAACCCAATCCTCCGAAGGAAACACACCATGGCCGATCTCGCCAAAATCGTTGAAGACCTGTCGAAACTGACCGTTCTGGAAGCCGCCGAACTGTCCAAGCTGCTGGAAGAGAAGTGGGGCGTCAGCGCCGCTGCTCCGGTCGCCATGGCCATGCCCGCCGGCGGCGGCGCCGCTCCGGCCGAAGCTGCTGAAGAGCAGACCGAGTTCACCGTCGTCCTGCTGGACGGTGGCGACAAGAAGATCAACGTCATCAAGGAAGTCCGCGGCGTCCGTGCCGACCTGGGCCTGAAGGAAGCCAAGGACCTCGTCGAAGGCGCTCCGCAGAACGTCGTCGAGAACGTCTCCAAGCAAGCCGCCGACGAAGTCGCCAAGAAGCTGACGGAAGCCGGCGCCAAGGTGCAGGTCAAGTAAGAACGGACCGTCCCCCGGGACAGTTCTGGACGGGCCGGGGAGCAATCCCCGGCCCGTTTTCTTTTGCCCCTAGCGCCGCCGCGGGGCGAAGATGTCGGCGAGGCGGTCGCGGGTGCCCTCGATGCGGACCAGACGCGGGTAGCGCAGGCCGTCGTGCCAGGCGAACGACAGGGTGCGGAACTCGTCGCCGCGCCTGACCACGAGCACGATGGGCTCGGTCCCACCCCTGGCCGCCGTGACGGCGTCTCGCAGGGCTTCAGCCGAGGCGACGCGGTCGCCGACGGCGACCAGTTCCCAACCGGCGCCCAGACCCTGCTGGAAGGCCGGGCTACCCCAGCGCACGCTGCCGATGCGATTGCCGGTGCCCAGGGTGAAACCGAGCGAATACTGGAAGTCCGTCGCCCAGCCGCCGTTCATCCGCTTTTCAAGCGGGGTCAGTTCATCGACATAGGTCAGCCGCCAGCCGGCGCGGGCGAGGCCGTCCAGCGGGGCGACGGCATCGGGGCCGACGGCGTCGAGACGGGTGCGCAGGAAGGTCGCCCAGTCATGGGGGTGGACGGCGTTCAGGTGCGAAACCACGTCGTCGAACGTATAGGGCCGGGCCTCCCAGACGCCGTCCTCGACGCCGTAGAAGGCCCTGGCGAAGTCATCGAGCGACTTGCGCTCGTTGGTGGCCTCGCGGATCAGGGTGTCGGCGTCGAGCCAGATCAGCAGGGCCTCGCGATAGTAGTCGCCGGTGCCGCGCATCCACGAGCCCCAGGGATTGGTGGTGCGGTAGCCGAGCAGGTTGTGGTTGGTGGTGTCCTGCAAGGCGCGCCACTGACGACCGGGCTGGTTGTCGTAGAAGCCGGCCACCTCGGCGAGGTTGACGATGGCCTCCTCGACGGTGCCGAGGCCGGAGCGAGGGGTCAGGACATCGCCCCAGTATTCGGTCTGGCCCTCATAGACCCACATCAGGCTGTTCTGCGTCGGGACGTTGAAGTTCTGGACGTATTCGTCTGAAGGACGGCGGAATTTTCCGTTCCAGCTGTGGGTGTACTCATGCGGCAGCAGGCCGCGCGCGCCATAGGCGGGATCGGCGGTGGAGAAGTAGTTGGGAGCCGCGGTGTTCTCGGACGAGCGGTGATGCTCGAGGCCGATGCCACCCATCTTCGAGGTCAGGCCGAGCAGGAACTCATAGCGGTCATAGTGGCGCGCGCCGAACAGCCGGTCGGCCTGGTCGACGAGGGCTTCATAGCGGGCGACCCACTCGGGTGTGATGTTCACCGAGGCGGCGGTGTCGCCGACCAGGTTCAGATGCACGGGCGAGCGGCCGCCCGGATCGATGTCGACGCGGCGGTAGTGTTTGCCGGCGAACATCGGGCTGTCGGCCAGATGCTCGAGCGAGATGGGGGCGAAGGTCGCGACGGCGCCCTCGCGGGAGACGGTATCGAGCGCCACGCCGTAGTTCCAGCCGGTCGGCAGGACGACCGAAGGGGCGAAGGTGATGCGGCTGTGGTTGTAGCCTGCCGGATAGAGCAGGGCCTTCTCCCACTGGAGGTTGACCATCTCGGGCGTCATGACCACGCGCCAGACGGCGTTGTCGGGCTGGGTCAGCCATTCGAAGGCGACCTCGATTTCGGTCACGCCCGCCGGGATGTCGAGGTGGAAGGCGTACGGATCGACGGTGTCGCGCACCCATTCGATCCGCTGACCGTTGCCGGTGACCGTGACGCCGGAGACCAGCTGGATCGGGCCGGTGTCGGCGTGGTTGCCGGGGATGAATTTCGGATACTGGAGGACCAGATGGCCGGCGCTGACCGGAATGGTCTGGCGGGTGCGGATGACCTTGTGGTCGAGGTCGGTCAGGTCGACGCGGATGCCGATGACGCCGGGATAGTCGCGGTCCTGCGGTGCCGGGATCGGCGGCAGGGCGTGCGGCAGGCTGGTCGGGGCCGGCAGGGGCGTCGCGGCCTGCGAGGCCGGAACCTGCGCCAACGCCGGCAGGGCGGCCGAGGTGAGGAGCAGGGCGAGGGCGGCGGTGCGGATCATCTTCGTGTCCCTCACGATCAACGGCGGCGGGGGGCGAGGATGTCGCCGAGACGGTCGGGGGTGCCCTCAATGCGTTCGAGACGCGGGTAGCGCAGGCCGCCGTGGTAGTCGAAGCGGATGGTACGGAAGCGGTCGCCCCGCTTCAGCATCATCTCGATCGGGGTGGTGTTGCCGGCGGAGGCGGTGATGGCCTCGGCGATGGTCGTGGCGCTGGCGGCGCGACCGTTGACGGCCACAACTTCCCAGCCGGATGTGAGACCGGCTTCGAAAGCGGGGGAGCCCCAGCGGACGGCGGTGACCCGGTTGGCGTTGTTCAGGCTGAGGCCCAGCGAATACGCGAAATCGACCCGCTCCAATTCGGTGTTGAGTGCGCGGCTGTAGGCATTGGGCGTGGTGCTCCAGACGAGGCGGTACCCGCCGCGCTCAATGCCCGCGAGCGGCCCGGCGGCGCCGGGGCCGACGGCGTCGAGCCGGGTGCGCAGGAAGGCGGCCCAGTCGTTGGCCTGCACCCCGTTCAGCGTCGAGGTCACATCGCCGAAGGTGTAGGGAGCGGGGTCCCAGTTGCCGTCCTGCACGCCGAAGAAGGCCCGGGCGAAGTCGTCCAGCGACCGGCGGCCGTTGGACTGCTCGCGGATCAGTGTGTCTGCGTCGAGCCAGATCATGGCCCCTTCGCGATAGTAGTCCTCGCTGCGCTGGAAACTGCCCCAGGGCTGCGGCCGGCGCTGGGCGATGATCGGATCGTTGGTGGTGTCCTGCAGGGCCCGCCAGGACCGGCCGGGATTGTCCTCGGCATAGGTCGCGGCCGTGTTGGCGAAGATGTCCAGCGCCTGCTGTTTGGTCAGCAGGCCGGCGCGGGTGGTCAGCACCAGGCCCCAGTACTGGGTCTGGCCCTCATAGACCCAGAGCAGGGAGTTCTGCAGCGGCTCGTTGAGGTTCGGGGTCAGCTGGTCGGCGGGACGGCGCCATTTGCCGTTCCAGGAGTGGGTGTATTCGTGGCCCAGCAGGTCTCGGTCGCCGAGGGCCGAGGCCGGGTTGGTGAAATAGGTCGTGCCGACGCTGTTCTCGGACGAGCGGTGGTGCTCCAGGCCGATGCCGCCCAGGCGGTTGGAGACCGCCAGCAGGAAGTCATAGTGATTGTAGTGCCGCGCGCCGTAGAGGCGGTCGGCCTGCCGGACCAGTTCCCGGTGCTGTTCGATGTGCGCGTCGGTCGCGGCCAGCATGTCGGCGTCGTCGGCGACGATGTTCAGCCGCACGGGCGAACGGCCGCCCGGATCGAGGTCGATCTGGCGATAGTGGGCCCCGGCGAAGACGGGGCTGTCGGCCAGGTGCTCCAGGGTGATCGGCGCAAAGACCGCGACGCCGTTCTGGAAGGAGACGGTGTCCAGCGCTGCGCCGTACTGCCAGCCGGCCGGCAGGCGCAGGGTCGGCTGGACGGTGATCTGACGCGAGTAGAAGCCGGCCGGATAGAGGATGGCCTTCTCCCACTGGATGTTGAGCATCTCGTCGGTGATGACCACCCGCCCCTGCGGGCCATCGATCGGAGTCAGCCATTTGAAGGCGACCTCGATCGAGGTCGCACTGGCGGGGACCTCGACCTGGAAGGCGTTGGTGATGGCGGTATTGCGGACCCAGCGCAGTTCCTGCCCGCCGGCCGTGATGTGCAGGTCGGCGATGTCGTCGACCGGACCGACCGGGCCGTGATTGCCCGGGATCCACTGCGGATAGAGCAGGACCAGCGGGCCGGGGCCGGCGACGGGGATGGTCTGGCGCACGGAGACGATACGCCGGTCGATGTCAGTGGCGTCCATGTCCAGGGTGATGACGCCGGGGTAGGCGACATCGCGCGCGGCGGGGACGGGGATGAGGGCCCGGTCGAGCGCGGGCGTTCCGACCTGTGCGAGGGAGGGCGCGGTGCCGAACAGCAGGCCGGCGACGCAGGACGTGACAAACAGGCGGACGGCGGGACGCATCATGTCGGGAGACTCTCGGTCGGGGGGCGGGCGCAGATCACGCCGCGCGCAGTCAGGGGTCAAGCTGGACAGGAATGTGCAGCATTAAAACGCTGTCATGTTCGGGGATCCGCCAAGGTACCCGTCCTGCTTCCGTCATCCCCCGGTCTGCGCCGCTGCGCGGCTTGCCGAAGGATGACGGAAGGGGCGTGGTCAGGACGCCGGTTTCACTTCCAGCAGTTCCACTGTGAACAGCAGGGTGGAGTTGGGCGGGAGCTCGCCGCCGCCGACCCAGCGTTCGCCGTAACCCAGCGATGCCGGGATGACGAACTCGAAGGTCTCGCCCTCGCGCATCAGGGCGACGCCCTCGGTCCAGCCCTTGATGACCCGGTTCAGCGGGAATTCGGCCGGTTCATTGCGGCTGTACGAGCTGTCGAACTCGCGGCCGTCGACGAAGGTCCCGCGGTAGTGGACCTTGACCGTATCGGCGGCGACAGGCTGGCGGCCGTTCGGATGGGCGCGGCCCACGCGGCGGTACTGCAGGCCCGATTCGGTGGTGGTCCAGCCGCGGCGGGCGCCGTTGACGACCAGGTATTGCGCATTGCCGGCGGTCCAGCCTTCCAGCGTGCCGACGCCGGGTGTGGCGGCGGGCGCGGGCTCCTGGGCGGTGGCGCAGGCGGCGAGGGAGAGGGCGGCGGCGGCGATGAGGAGGGTGCGGGTCATGGGCCGACGCTAGCAGCATCCGGCCGCCATCGTGAAGCCGTCGCGCCATTCGTAAACGAAAGGGGGAAAGGGCCTTTATTTCGTCGGAAAAGCGAGTATATGACCCGGTTCCGCTAACTCAGTATGAGACACGCGCGAAAGCGCCGAGGCCCGGTTTGTCGCCCTCCGACCGGTGCGAAGGCGCGCTCCTTCCCAGGGAGCCCTGCAATTTCAGACGTCCTGGTGCCGCAAGGCCCGAGGGTGGACGTCGAAACCGATGGTCACGGGTCGCCCGAGAGGCGGAGCCGTGGCTGCTGCATTGATCGTGGCCTGCCCGGGCCGCGTATTGGGAATACAGAATGGCCAAGTCCAAAGCCGAAGTCGCCGTCGTCAACGGCCAGTTCGCACACGCCACGACCTTCACCGGCAAGAAGCGCATCCGCCACTCGTTCGGCCGGATTCCGGAAGCGGTGCAGATGCCGAACCTGATCGAGGTGCAGCGCGCCTCGTATGAGCAGTTCCTGCAGCGCGAAGTGCGCAGCGGACCGCGCAGGGATCAGGGTATCGAGGCCGTGTTCAAGTCGGTCTTCCCGATCAAGGATTTCAACGAACGCGCCATCCTGGAATACGTGTCCTACGAATTCGAGGACCCGAAATACGACGTCGAGGAATGCATCCAGCGCGACATGACCTATGCCGCGCCGCTGAAGGTCAAGCTGCGCCTGATCGTGTTCGAGGCGGATGAAGAGACCGGCGCGCGCTCGGTCAAGGACATCAAGGAGCAGGACGTCTACATGGGCGACATCCCGCTCATGACCGACAAGGGCACCTTCGTCGTCAACGGCACCGAGCGGGTGATCGTCTCGCAGATGCACCGTTCGCCGGGCGTCTTCTTCGACCACGACAAGGGCAAGACGCACAGCTCGGGCAAGCTGCTGTTCGCCGCCCGCGTGATCCCGTACCGCGGTTCGTGGCTCGACTTCGAGTTCGACGCCAAGGACATCGTCTACGTCCGTATCGACCGTCGCCGGAAGCTGCCGGCCTCGACCTTCCTGATGGGTCTGGGCATGGACGGCGAGGAGATCCTCAAGACCTTCTACGAGACCGTGCCCTACGAGAAGCGCGGCGAAGGCTGGGTCACCCCGTACAAGGCCGAACGCTGGAAGGGCGTGAAGCCCGAGTTCGACCTGGTCGACGCCGACACCGGTGAGATCATCGCCGCCGCCGGCACCAAGATCAGCGCCCGTCAGGCCAAGAAGCTGGGCGACACGACCACGTCGCTGTCGCTGGCCGCCGACGCCCTGCTGACCAAATACCTGGCCGCCGACGCCGTGAACTACGAGACCGGCGAAATCTACGCCGAGGCCGGCGACGAGCTGGACGCGCCGACGATCGAACTGCTGGAAAGCTTCGGCTTCACCACCATCGACGTGCTGGACATCGACCATGTCACGGTCGGCGCCTACATGCGCAACACCCTGCGCATCGACAAGAACACCGGCCGCGAGGACGCGCTGTTCGACGTCTATCGCGTGATGCGCCCCGGCGAGCCGCCGACCCCGGAGGCTGCCGAAGCCATGTTCAACTCGCTGTTCTTCGACAGCGAGCGCTACGACCTGTCGGCGGTCGGCCGCGTGAAGATGAACATGCGTCTGGAAACCCCGGACGTGTCGGATGAAATCCGCGTGCTGCGCAAGGACGACGTCCTGCGCGTGCTGCAGATCCTCGTCGGCCTGAAGGACGGCGTTGGCGAGATCGACGACATCGACAACCTGGGCAACCGCCGGGTCCGTTCGGTCGGAGAGCTGCTGGAGAACCAGTACCGCGTCGGCCTGCTGCGGATGGAGCGCGCCATCAAGGAGCGCATGTCCTCGGTCGATATCGACACCGTGATGCCGCACGACCTGATCAACGCCAAGCCGGCCGCCGCGGCCGTGCGCGAGTTCTTCGGTTCGTCGCAGCTGTCGCAGTTCATGGACCAGACGAACCCGCTGTCCGAGATCACCCACAAGCGTCGCCTTTCGGCGCTTGGCCCGGGCGGCCTGACGCGCGAGCGCGCCGGCTTCGAAGTCCGCGACGTGCACCCGACCCATTACGGCCGCATCTGCCCGATCGAGACGCCGGAAGGCCCGAACATCGGCCTGATCAACTCGCTGGCGACGCACGCGCGGATCAACAAATACGGCTTCATCGAGAGCCCGTACCGGCGCGTGAAGGACGGCAAGGCCACGGACGACGTCGTCTACATCTCGGCCATGGAAGAGGCGAAATACACGATCGCCCAGGCCAACATCGAGCTGAAGGACGGCGCGATCGTCGAGGAGCTGGTCCCGGGCCGCATCAACGGCGACTCGCAGCTGCTGATCCGCTCCGACGTGGACATGATGGACGTGTCGCCGAAACAGGTCGTTTCGGTCGCCGCCGCCCTGATCCCGTTCCTTGAAAACGACGACGCCAACCGGGCCCTGATGGGCGCGAACATGATGCGTCAGGCCGTGCCGCTGGTTCAGTCGGACGCGCCGCTGGTCGGCACCGGCATGGAATCGGTGGTCGCCGTCGACTCCGGTGCCGTGGTCGTGGCCCGTCGTGACGGGGTCGTCGAGCAGATCGACGGCACCCGCATCGTGGTCCGCGCCACCAACGAACTGGATGCCGGCCGTTCGGGCGTCGACATCTATCGTCTGTCCAAATTCCAGCGTTCCAACCAGTCGACCTGCATCAACCAGCGCCCGATCGTGCGCGTGGGCGATGAGGTCAAGGTGGGTGACGTGATCGCCGACGGCCCGTCGACGGACCTGGGCGAACTGGCCCTCGGCCGCAACGCCCTCGTCGCCTTCATGCCGTGGAACGGCTACAATTTCGAGGACTCGATCCTGATCTCGGAGCGCATCGTCCGCGACGACGTCTTCACCTCTATCCATATCGACGAATTCGAGGTCATGGCCCGCGACACCAAGCTGGGGCCGGAAGAGATCACCCGCGACATCCCGAACGTCGGCGAGGAAGCCCTGCGCAACCTCGACGAGGCCGGCATCGTGGCGATCGGCGCCGAGGTCCAGCCGGGCGACATCCTGTGCGGCAAGGTCACGCCGAAGGGTGAGAGCCCGATGACGCCGGAAGAGAAGCTGCTGCGCGCGATCTTCGGCGAGAAGGCTTCGGACGTCCGCGACACCAGCCTGCGTCTGCCGCCCGGCGTCGCCGGCACCATCGTCGACGTGCGCGTGTTCAACCGTCACGGCGTCGACAAGGACGAACGGGCCATCGCCATCGAGCGTTCGGAAATCGAACGTCTGGGCAAGGACCGCGACGACGAGCTCAAGATCCTCGAGCGCAACGTCTATGGCCGTCTGAAGCCGCTGATCCTCGGCAAGAACGCCACCTCGGGTCCGAAGGGCCTGGGTCGTGGCGAAATCACCGAAGCCAAGCTGGGCGAACTGTCGCGCGGCCTGTGGTGGCAGATCGCCCTCGACGACGAGAAGGCGATGGGCGAGCTGGAAGCCATGAAGAAGCAGTTCGAGGACGCCCGCAAGGCGCTCGACCGCCGCTTCGAGGACAAGGTCGAGAAGCTGCAACGCGGCGACGAACTGCCCCCCGGCGTGATGAAGATGGTCAAGGTCTTCGTGGCCGTGAAGCGCAAGCTTCAGCCCGGCGACAAGATGGCCGGCCGTCACGGCAACAAGGGCGTCATCTCCAAGATCCTGCCGATCGAGGACATGCCGCACCTTGAGGACGGGACCGCCGTGGATATCGTTCTGAACCCGCTGGGCGTGCCCTCGCGCATGAACATCGGCCAGATCTTCGAAACCCACCTGGGCTGGGCCGCCGCCGGTCTCGGCAAGCAGATCCAGGGCCTTCTGGAAGCCTGGCAACAGGGCGGACAGAAGAAGGCGCTGGTCGATCACCTGACCAGCATCTACGGCCCCGACACGCCGCTTCCGGAATCGGAAGAGGACCTGGTCGAGCTGGCCCGCAACCTGTCCAAGGGCGTTCCGTTCGCCACCCCGGTGTTCGACGGCGCGCACATCGACGACATCGAGGAACTGCTGGAGAAGGCGGGTCTCGACCGCACCGGCCAGTCGATCGTCTATGACGGCCAGACCGGCGAGCAGTTCAAGCGTCCGGTCACGGTCGGCTACATCTACATGCTGAAGCTGCACCACCTGGTCGACGACAAGATCCACGCCCGTTCGATCGGTCCGTACTCGCTCGTCACCCAGCAACCGCTGGGCGGCAAGGCGCAGTTCGGCGGACAGCGTTTCGGCGAGATGGAGGTCTGGGCGCTGGAAGCCTACGGCGCGGCCTACACCCTGCAGGAAATGCTGACGGTGAAGTCCGACGACGTGGCCGGCCGGACCAAGGTCTACGAGGCCATCGTCCGCGGCGACGACAGCTTCGAGGCGGGCATTCCCGAGAGCTTCAACGTGCTCGTCAAGGAAATGCGCTCTCTGGGTCTGAACGTGGAGCTGGAGAACAGCTGAGGCGCGCGCAGCGCGCCTCAGGGTGGCTGGTGATTGGTGATTGGTGGCTGGAAAGCCCCGTCACCGAGCCGGCCACCAGTCACCAGCCACCAGTCACTACTTTTCAAGCGGCTCACCGCCGCAGAAGGAAAACAAGATGAACCAGGAAGTCCTGAACATCTTCAACGCGGTCCCGGTCACTCCGACCTTCGACCAGATCAAGATCGCCCTCGCCAGCCCGGAGAAGATCCGGTCGTGGTCGTTCGGCGAGATCAAGAAGCCCGAGACCATCAACTACCGCACGTTCAAGCCCGAGCGTGACGGCCTGTTCTGCGCCCGTATCTTTGGCCCGACCAAGGACTACGAATGCCTGTGCGGCAAGTACAAGCGCATGAAATACAAGGGCATTATCTGCGAGAAATGCGGCGTTGAGGTTACCCTGGCCCGCGTTCGCCGCGAGCGGATGGGCCACATCGAACTGGCGTCCCCGGTCGCCCACATCTGGTTCCTGAAGTCGCTGCCGTCGCGCATCTCGCTGATGCTGGACATGGCGCTGAAGGACGTGGAGCGGGTCCTCTATTTCGAAAACTACATCGTCACCGAGCCGGGCCTGACCCCGCTGAAGCAGAACCAGCTGCTGACGGAAGACGAATTCTACCGTTACCAGGACGAGTTCGGCGATGACGGCTTCACCGCCGAGATCGGCGCCGAGGCCGTGCGCAACCTGCTGATCGGCATCGACCTGCACGCCGAGGCTGAAAAGCACCGCGGCGAGCTGGCCGACAGCCCCTCGGAAATGAAGGCCAAGAAGGCCTCCAAGCGTCTGAAGCTGATCGAGGCCTTCCTCGAGAGCGGCAACAAGCCCGAGTGGATGATCCTGACGGTCGTGCCGGTCATCCCGCCGGAACTGCGTCCGCTGGTGCCGCTGGACGGCGGCCGTTTCGCCACGTCCGACCTGAATGACCTGTATCGTCGGGTCATCAACCGCAACAACCGCCTGAAGCGCCTGATCGAGCTGCGCGCGCCCGACATCATCATCCGCAACGAAAAGCGGATGCTGCAGGAATCGGTCGACGCCCTGTTCGACAACGGCCGTCGCGGCCGCGTGATCACGGGCGCCAACAAGCGTCCGCTGAAGTCGCTCGCCGACATGCTGAAGGGCAAGCAGGGCCGCTTCCGCCAGAACCTTCTGGGCAAGCGCGTCGACTATTCGGGCCGTTCGGTCATCACCGTGGGTCCCGAGCTGAAGCTGCACGAGTGCGGCCTGCCCAAGAAGATGGCGCTCGAGCTGTTCAAGCCGTTCATCTATGCGCGCCTTGACGCCAAGGGCCTGTCGGGCACCGTCAAACAGTCCAAGCGCATGGTCGAGCGCGAGCAGCCGCAGGTGTGGGATATCCTCGATGAGGTCATCCGCGAGCACCCGGTCCTGCTGAACCGCGCGCCGACGCTGCACCGTCTGGGCATCCAGGCGTTCGAGCCGAAACTGATCGAGGGCAAGGCCATCCGCCTGCACCCGCTCGTCTGTACGGCGTTCAACGCCGACTTCGACGGCGACCAGATGGCCGTCCACGTCCCGCTGAGCCTCGAGGCCCAGCTGGAAGCGCGCGTCCTGATGATGTCGACGAACAACATCCTGTCGCCCGCCAACGGCAAGCCGATCATCGTGCCGTCGCAGGACATCGTCCTGGGCCTGTACTACCTGTCGCTGATCAAGGAAGGCGAGAAGGGCGAGGGCAAGCTGTTCGCCAACATGGGCGAGATCGACGCCGCGCTCGACGCCGGCGTGGTGTCCCTGCACACCAAGATCAAGGCTCGCTGGACCGAGATGAACGCCGCCGGCGAAGTCATCACCAAGGTCATCGACACGACCCCGGGCCGGATGAAGCTGGGCGCGCTGCTGCCGCACAATGCGAACATCGGCTACCGCCTGCTTGAGAAGAACCTGACCAAGAAGGAAATCGGCAACCTGATCGATCAGGTCTATCGCCACTGCGGTCAGAAGGCGACGGTCATCTTCGCCGACCAGATGATGCAGCTGGGCTTCCGTGAAGCCGCCAAGGCCGGCATCTCCTTCGGCAAGGACGACATCGTCATCCCGGCCGCCAAGGCCACCCTGGTCGCCGACACCCGGACCCAGGTCGAGGAGTACGAGCAACAGTACGCCGACGGCCTGATCACAAAGGGCGAGAAATACAACAAGGTCGTCGACGCCTGGGCCAAGGCCACGGACAAGATCGCCGATGCGATGATGGGCGAGATCGCCCAGCCGCGCGTCCTGGCCAAGGGTCAGGCGCCGGACATCAACTCGGTGTTCATGATGGCCAACTCCGGCGCCCGTGGTTCTCAGGCGCAGATGAAGCAGCTGGGCGGCATGCGGGGCCTGATGGCCAAGCCGTCGGGCGAGATCATCGAGACGCCGATTATCTCGAACTTCAAGGAAGGTCTGACCGTCCTTGAGTATTTCAACTCCACCCACGGCGCCCGCAAGGGTCTGGCCGACACCGCGCTGAAGACCGCCAACTCCGGCTATCTGACGCGTCGTCTGGTCGACGTGGCGCAGGACTCGATCGTCACCGAGGACGATTGCGGCTCGACGCGGGGCATCACCCTGCGCGCCGTGGTCGAAGGCGGCGACGTCCTGGTCTCGCTGGGCCAGCGGGTCCTGGGTCGCTATGCGGCCGAGGACATCAAGGAGCCGGGCGGCGACAAGGTCCTGTTCAAGGCCGACACCTACCTGCAGGAAGAAGAAGTCGAGGTCATCGACCAGGCCGGCGTCCAGTCGGTCAAGGTCCGCTCGGCCCTGACCTGCGAGGCCGAAGCCGGCATCTGCGCCTATTGCTACGGGCGTGACCTGGCGCGCGGCACCAACGTCAACATCGGCGAAGCGGTGGGCGTTATCGCCGCCCAGTCGATCGGCGAACCCGGCACCCAGCTGACGATGCGGACCTTCCACATCGGCGGTACGGCGCAGGTGGCGGAAACCTCGTTCTACGAGGCGACCAACCCCGGCATCGCCCGCATCACCGGCCCCACCGTCAAGGCGGCGCACGGCGATCTGGTGGCCATGAGCCGCAACGTCGTCGTCACCATCGTGGTCGACGGCAAGGATCGCGAGAGCCACAAGATCCCCTACGGTGCCCGTCTGCGGGTGGTCGAGGGTTCGGACGTCAAGCGCAGCCAGCGCCTGGCCGAGTGGGACCCCTACACCTCGCCGATCCTGACGGAAGTCGGCGGCGCGATCCGGTTCGAGGACCTGGTCGAGGGCCTGTCGGTCCGCGAGGAAACCGACGAAGCGACGGGCATCGCCCAGCGCGTCGTCAGCGACTGGCGCGCCAGCCCCCGTGGGGCCGACCTGCGTCCGGCCATGGGCGTCACCTCCGGCGACTCCTACGCCAAGCTGGCTTCGGGCTCCGACGCCCGTTACCTGCTGCCGGTGGGCGCGGTTCTGTCCGTGAACAACGGCGATGTGGTCAAGCCGGGCGAGATCATCGCCCGCGTCCCGACCGAGGGCGCCAAGACGCGCGACATCACTGGCGGTCTGCCGCGGGTGGCCGAGCTGTTCGAAGCCCGTCGACCCAAGGACTGCGCGGTCATCGCCGAGATGGACGGCCGCGTGGAATTCGGACGCGACTACAAGAACAAGCGTCGCATCAAGATCACGCCGGAACTGGACGCCGACGGCAACCAGGCCGATGCGGTCGAATTCCTGATCCCCAAGGGCAAGCACATCTCCGTCCACGACGGCGATCTGATCAACAAGGGCGACTACATCATCGACGGCAACCCGGATCCGCATGACCTGCTGCGCATCCAGGGCGTCGAGGCCCTGGCCGAATATCTCGTGAACGAAGTGCAGGAGGTCTATCGACTGCAGGGCGTGCCGATCAACGACAAGCACATCGAGGTGATCGTTCGCCAGATGCTGCAGAAGGTCGAGATCCTCGACTCGGGCGAAACCACCTTGATCCGTGGCGACACGGTCGAGGTGGCGGAAGCCGCGCTCGAGAACGCCAAGGTCGAGAAGCGTGGTGGCCGGATCGCCACCACCCAGCCGGTCCTGCTGGGCATCACCAAGGCGTCGCTGCAGACCCGCAGCTTCATCTCGGCGGCGTCCTTCCAGGAGACCACCCGCGTCCTCACCGACGCCTCGGTCAACGGCAAGGTCGATACGCTGGAAGGCCTGAAGGAGAACGTCATCGTCGGCCGTCTGATACCGGCGGGCACGGGCGCCTATCTCCGCGCCCTGCAGAAGATCGCCAACGAGCGTGACGCCGAACTGACCTCGACGCGTGAAGCCGCCATCGAGCCGCTTCCCGCCGACCTGGCGCTGGAGCTGGAGAGCAGCGAAGGCTGACCCCGGGTCGAGCCCGGGATGACGTTTGAACGGCAAGAAGGGCGGCTCCGGCGACGGGGCCGCCCTTTTTCTGTCTCTGGGGTGGCACCTCGCGGGAATTTGCCGTTATCTGGGGAGTGAGCGGGGGCGCTGACGGATCGTTGTAGGGGAGATTTGCGATGTCGCGTGGAGTTCCGGTTCTCATTTCTGCAGCCGCTTTTCTTGTGCTGGCGGGGTCGGCTGCGGGCCAGGATTGCCAGTCTTGCCTGGGCGGTGCCAATAGCCCGCCGCCGCCGGTGCCGACCGGCCCCAGAAATGAGTATCGTGTCCAATACTTTGGTTCTGACCCCCTGTCCGGTGCCTTCGGCCCGTCCGGGTCAGCCGGTTCATCCGGGATGTCCGTGCGTACGCCAAACGGCCCGGCGGTCATGGCCTGGGCACCGGTCTCGCAAAGCCCGTCTGTCCCCTACGGCACCCAGGTCCCGCCGGCTTGCCAGGCGATAGCGGCTGACGGAAAGATCTTCGCCAGTGAGCGGGCGCAGTGGACCGCCTACAACTGTGCCCAATACTATTCTTCCTCGACTCCCTGACCCTCCAAACCGCCTAACGAGGCCCGTCACGGCGATCGGTGCGGATGTTCTGCGTCGAATCCGGGCGGAACGAAGGGTCGAGGTGCGCCCCGGCGACGCCCATGCCGAAATTGGAGCCGGGGCCGTCCTGCGGGCCGACATTGCCGCTGCCACCCGCGAGGGGGCGGCGGCGGGCCTCGTATTCGGCCAGGCGGCGGGCCCCCTCGGCGGCGAAGGGGCTGCCGGCGGTGTCGTCGATGGGCGCGGCGGCGGCGGCGCGCTGGCCGAAGCGGTCGTCACAGATGGCGCGTTCGGCAGCGCTCAGCAGGGCCGGGCTGGCGCAGCCGGGGCCGCGGGTGCGCAGGCCGCGGCCGACGCGGTCGCCCATGGTCTCGGGCCGCACCGTCCAGCCTGAGACGCCGGAAGGCGGTGCGGGTGCGCCGGGTGCCGGGGTGCCGATGCGCGGAACCGGCGGGGCCGGGCGCTCGTCATCCTTGGTCGGATCGCGGAACAGCGGGTCGCGCTCGGCTGTGGGCGAGCCGGGCAGGGCGGGGGCGGCGACTTCCAGCGGTCGCTCCGGTGGCGGCCGGACGCGCGCCACCTCGCCGGGCAGGAGCGGGCGGGGTTCCAGCTGGACATAGAGGACCGGGTCGCTCTGGAGCAGGACGGGGATGGTCAGCCCCATCGAGCGCAGGCCGAGGTAGGAGAAGATCGCGACATGGCCCAGCACGGACACGGCGACGATCACCGGCTTGCGCCACCGCTCTGCGCGTCGGGGCCATACCCACGCCGGCCCCCTGAATCGCTGTCCACCCGCCATACGCGCACAGGATGGGGCGAGCGTGGCGGTAATGGGGCCTGTGGCGACCGGGCGGCCGACGAACCGGCAGCGGTGCCGCCGCCCTTGACCTTCAGCCCCCCCGCGCGTAGAAGCCGCCCACTTTCGAGGTTCCCGGTTCGCCGGGTTCCGGGATCGTGACAATTGAGCGGACGGGCTGTGCCCGCCGGAACGCCCGAAGCGCGCGTTCCGGTTTTTTCGTTTGGACGTCGCGCTGCCGGCTCGAGATCAAACCCGGGGCGGCGCATCGGCGTCGTCCGAAAAGAAGGCTCATGAGGCGCTCCGGCCGAAAGGCACACGCCTCCATCGATTGAAAGAGACGAGTTTCGAATGCCGACTATCAACCAGCTGATCCGCAAGCCGCGCCAACCCAAGCCGGTCCGTAACAAGGTCCCGGCCCTGAAGGGCTGCCCGCAGCGCCGCGGCGTCTGCACCCGCGTCTATACGACGACCCCGAAGAAGCCGAACTCGGCGCTTCGCAAGGTCGCCAAGGTGCGTCTGACCACCGGCATCGAAGCCGTGTGCTACATCCCCGGCGAGGGCCACAATCTGCAGGAGCACTCGGTGGTCCTGATCCGCGGCGGCCGCGTCAAGGACTTGCCCGGCGTTCGCTACCACATCCTGCGCGGCGTGCTCGACACGCAAGGCGTCAAGGACCGCAAGCAGCGCCGTTCGCACTACGGCGCCAAGCGTCCGAAGTAAGCGACCCGCCCATTCCATTCGCCGACTCACGTCGGCCGTCCGACACCGATTTAGAAGGCCAAGCCCATGTCCCGTCGTCACCGCGCCCAGAAGCGCGAAGTTCTGCCGGATCCCAAATACAAGGATCTGACCGTCACCAAGTTCATGAATTACGTCATGTACGAGGGCAAGAAGGCCGTCGCCGAGAACATCGTCTACGGCGCCTTCGAAATCCTGGCCGACAAGAAGAAGGACTTCGAGCCGGTCCAGACCTTCCACACCGCTCTGGAAAACGTCCAGCCGTCGGTTGAAGTCCGCTCGCGTCGCGTCGGCGGCGCCACCTACCAGGTGCCGGTCGAGGTTCGCCCCGATCGCCGCCGCGCCCTGGCCATCCGCTGGCTGGTGAACGCCGCGCGCAAGCGTGGTGAGAACACCATGACGGAAAAGCTGGCGGCTGAACTTCTGGACGCCTCGAACAACCGCGGCACCGCGGTCAAGAAGCGCGAAGACACCCACAAGATGGCCGAGGCCAACCGCGCCTTCAGCCACTACCGCTGGTAACGCCTTCAAACCGCCACTGGCGGTGACTATCCAAAGGGTATCCGGGACGGGCGGTTTGAGCTAAATCGCCCGCGCCCGCTTATCCGGACATCGACGATCTCCCCCGAGGGCGCCTGACGCGTCCTGAACTCACTCCAAGGCACGCTCCCCATGGCCCGCGAAAACAAGATCGAGGACTACCGCAACTTCGGCATCATGGCCCACATTGACGCGGGCAAGACGACGACGACCGAGCGGATCCTCTACTACACCGGCAAGAACCATAAGATCGGCGAAGTCCACGACGGCGCCGCGACCATGGACTGGATGGACCAGGAGCAGGAGCGCGGCATCACGATCACGTCCGCCGCGACGACCGCCTACTGGAAGGGCAAGCGCCTCAACATCATCGACACCCCCGGCCACGTGGACTTCACCATTGAAGTCGAGCGTTCGCTGCGCGTCCTCGACGGTGCCGTGACGGTGCTGGACGGCAACGCCGGCGTCGAGCCGCAGACCGAAACCGTCTGGCGCCAGGCCGACAAATATCGCGTGCCGCGGATCGTGTTCGTCAACAAGATGGACAAGATCGGCGCTGACTTCGACGCCTCGGTGCAGTCGATCCGCGACCGTCTGGGCGCCAAGGCCGTGCCGATCCAGTTCCCGATCGGTTCGGAATCCTCGCTGTCGGGCCTGGTTGACGTGGTCGCCATGAATTCGGTGGTCTGGGACAACGACGCCCTGGGCGCCAACTTCACCGTCGGCCCGATCCCGGACGACCTGATGGAGAAGGCCGTCGCCGCTCGCCAGTACCTGATCGACAACGCCGTCGAACTCGATGACGAGGCGATGGAAGCCTATCTGGACGGCACCGAGCCCTCGCTGGAAGTGCTGAAGAAATGCATCCGCAAGGCCGTGCTGACCGGTGCCTTCTATCCGATCCTGTGCGGCTCGGCCTTCAAGAACAAGGGTGTCCAGACGCTGCTGGACGCCGTCGTCGACTATCTGCCGGCGCCGGTGGACATCCCGCCGACCCCGGGCATCGACTTCAAGACGGAAGAGCCGATCGTGCGCCGCGCTTCGGACGACGAGCCCCTTTCGGTTCTGGCGTTCAAGATCATGGACGACCCCTTCGTCGGCTCGCTGACCTTCTGCCGCATCTATTCCGGCAAGATGGAAACCGGCATGGGCCTGCTGAACTCGAGCCGCGATCGTAAAGAGCGCGTCGGCCGCATGCTGCTGATGCACTCCAACGACCGTCAGGACATCAAGGAAGCCTACGCCGGCGACATCGTCGCCCTGGCCGGCCTGAAGGACACCCGCACCGGCGACACCCTGTGCGATCCCCTGAAGTCGCCGGTCATCCTCGAGAAGATGGAATTCCCCGCGCCGGTGATCGAGATCTCGGTCGAGCCCAAGACCAAGGCCGACCAGGAGAAGCTGGGCGTCGCCCTGGCCAAGCTGGCCTCGGAAGATCCCTCGTTCACCGTCTCGACCGACCACGAGTCGGGCCAGACCATCCTCAAGGGGATGGGCGAGCTGCACCTCGACATCAAGATCGACATCCTGCGC
Source organism: bacterium (assembly GCA_943372245.1). Taxonomy (GTDB): domain Bacteria; phylum Pseudomonadota; class Alphaproteobacteria; order Caulobacterales; family Caulobacteraceae; genus Brevundimonas. The sequence goes on along the minus strand of CALRXX020000028.1, from coordinate 713 downwards.
CGCACCTACAAGGTCGACGCTACCATCGGTCAGCCGCAGGTGGCCTACCGTGAATCGCTCGGCCGCAAGGTCGACATCGACTACACGCACAAGAAGCAGACCGGTGGTACGGGCCAGTTCGCCCGCGTCATGATCACCTTCGAGCCCGGCGAGCCCGGCTCGGGCTTCGTGTTCGAGAACTCGATTGTCGGCGGCGCCGTGCCGAAGGAATACATCCCGGGCGTCCAGAAGGGCCTCGAGTCCATCAAGGACGGCGGCCTGCTGGCCGGCTTCCCGCTGATCGACTTCAAGGCGACGCTGACGGACGGCAAGTTCCACGACGTCGACTCCAGCGTGCTGGCGTTCGAAATCGCGGCCCGCGCCGCCTTCCGCGAACTGAAGGACAAGGGCGCGCCGAAGCTGCTCGAGCCGATCATGGCGGTCGAGGTCGTGACCCCCGAGGACTACCTCGGTTCGGTCATCGGAGACCTGAACGGCCGTCGCGGCATGATCCAGGGTCAGGACATGCGCGGCAACGCCACCGTCGTGAACGCCTTCGTGCCGCTGGCCAACATGTTCGGCTATGTGAACACCCTTCGCGGGATGTCGCAGGGTCGCGCCGCCTTCACCATGCAGTACGACCACTACGAGCCGGTGCCGCAACACGTCGCCGACGAAGTGATCAAGAAATATTCCGCTTAAAGAAACCCCTGCTTTCGGCGGACCTTCGGTCC
>CALRXX020000027.1:0-28816 GCA_943372245.1 bacterium | reverse complement strand
TGCAGCGTCGTCAGGGTCGCCTCATTGGCCACATAGCCCGAGGTGAACAGAAGAGACGCTTCCTTCTGGTGCCAGCTGGCCAGCTCGGCCTCCAGATCAACCGCCGAGCGCGTCGTGCCCGAAATGTTGCGCGTGCCGCCGGCCCCGGCGCCGACCGTGTCGATCTCGGCCTGCATGGCCTCCAGCACCACCGGATGCTGGCCCATGCCGAGGTAGTCATTGGAGCACCAGACGATGACGTCCTGCTCGGTCCCGTCCTCGCGACGGCGGATGGCCCTGGGGAACTGGCCGCGGACGCGCTTCAGGTCGGCGAAGACGCGATAGCGCCCCTCGCCCTTGACCTGCTCAACAGCGGTCTGGAATGCGGCCTGGTAGTCGAACATGGGCTGGACCTCGCGAAGAGCGAGATCACTCTCACCTGCAGGCGATCGGGTCACCTCCGGGAAACCCCTGAAGGCACCGGCTCAGGTTTGCTGGGCGAGAATGGCCATACGGACGAGTTCCGACAGGCTGCGGGCCTGCATCTTGGTCATGACATTGGCGCGGTAGACCTCGACCGTCCGGGGACTGATCTCGAGATCGTAGGCGATGACCTTGTTGGCATGGCCGGCGACCAGCCCTTCAAGCACCTGACGCTCGCGCGCCGACAGGGTGGCGAGCCGGCTGCAAATTTCGGCACCCTGTCCGGAGGTTTCCATGGCCTGGGTCTGTTCGGCCACCGCAAGCCGGATAGAGGCCAGCAGGGCGTCATCGTCGAACGGCTTTTCGATAAAGTCCTTCACGCCGGCGCGCACCGCCTCGATGGCCAGAGGCACGTCGGCATGGCCGGTCATGACGATGACGGGGTGGCGCACCCCCAGCTCGGTCAGCCGTCGCACCATTTCCAGGCCACTCATGCCCGGCATGCGCACATCTGTGACGATGCAGCCCGGCTCCAGCGTGTCGGCGCAAGCCAGCAGGGTCGCGGCGGAGTCATAGGTCTTCGAGACGAAGTCCGCCGTGTCCAGCAGGAAGGCGAGGGAATCCCGGATCGCGGCATCATCGTCGACCACATGAATGACCGGCTTATTCGCCATCGCAGAGCTCCTCCTCGCCTATGGCGCGCAGTGTAAAGCAGAAGCGGGTGCCTCCGCCCGGATTCGGCTCCATCCAGATGCGCCCGCCATGCGCCTCGATGATGGTTCGTGAAATCGAGAGGCCGACGCCCATGCCCGTCCGCTTGGTCGTGACAAAGGGCTGGAACAGCTGGTCCGCAATTTCCGGACTGATCCCCGAGCCCGTATCGGCGACAGTCACCTGGGCCTGGCCGTCCTCCACGGGATCGATCCTGACCTCGAGGACCTTGTTTGAGACGGACTCCATGGCCTCCATGGCGTTGCGTATCAGATTGAGCGTCACTTGCTGAATCTGGACCTTGTCGGCGAGGACGAAGTCGACGCCGGGCGCGAACCTGAACTGGACCCGGACGCCGTGCTCCCTGGCTCCCACGAGGGCCAGGGCACCGGCTTCCTCGATCAATTTGGTCAGGCTTTCAACCCGGCGCTCGGCCTCGCCACGAGCGACAAAGTCGCGCAGCCGGCGGATGATCTCACCGGCGCGCAGCGCCTGATCACCGGCCTTCTCTATAGCTTCCAGCAGGCGTTCGCGCGGCACCGGTTCTGCGGCCAGCAGCCGCGATGAACCCTTCAGATAGTTGGCCATCGCCGACAGCGGCTGGTTCAGTTCGTGCGCCAGCGCCGAAGCCATTTCGCCCATGGCCGTAAGGCGTGACATGTGGACCAGTTCGGACTGCAGTTCCTGAAGTCGCTGCTCGGTGTCCTGCCGCTCGCTGAGGTCGCGTATGAAGCCGGTGAAGTAGCGCCGGTCGCCGGAAATCATCTCGCCGACGGACAACTCCATGGGAAAGGTCGAGCCGTCGCGACGCTCTCCCACCACGACCCGACCGACACCGATGATGTGACGCTCGCCGGTGGTCAGATAGCGGTTCAGATAGCCGTCATGCTGTTCCCGATAAGAATCGGGCATCAGCATCTTCACGTTCTTTCCGATCACCTCGTCCGCTTTCCAGCCGAACAGGCGTTCCGCTGCGACGCTGAAGGACTGCATCAACCCCCGCTCGCTGATGACCACCATGGCGTCCGGTACCGTGGCGAGGATGGACTGAAGGTGAGCCTCGCGGGCGACCAGGTCACGATTCACGGCCTCGGCCCGGGACCGCATGATCTGGAAAGCCTCACCGCCGGCCGTGATCGCCGACCCGATCAGCAGGAAGATCAGTCCGCCAATCAGATCGCCGGCTGTCAGACCATCGGCGGCACCCGCGACATACAGGCCACCCACGAGGCCGAGCAGGATCGCCAGTGCGCCGGCTGGAGCGCCGCCGAACGCTGCGGCGCCGATGACCGCCGGCATGAAGATCAGGAAGGCCAGCCGGTCCTCGAGGAGCGACGACATGAGCGGGCGGAGCATGAACCCGGCGGCGGTGAGCAAAACAGCGGTCGCAAGGCCGAGGCGGGTATGTCTCGCCGCCATCAACCAGTCCCTGATGGGGCGGGCCTCGATCGCCTGCGTGTGGATAGTCGTCATCCTGGCCTCCGCAACACCCCGTAGGTGAAACCCCCGAATTCCACCAGACGCCTCGAGTCGCTAGGTCGGCGAATGCCGCACAATGACCATGACCGCCCGGGCTTCGCGAACTCCTCGGCGAGCCTGCCGTCCGCCTGGCGTTCGCATGCGGACCGCAGCCTGCCGCGCTACACCAGCTATCCGACGGCCGTCGCATTTGCCCCTGTCGAGGGCGACGCGGAGGCCCGCAACTGGCTGTCAGCCATCGGGGCTGATCAGACGATCTCCGCCTATGTCCATGTGCCCTTCTGTCGTCGGCTGTGCTGGTATTGCGGCTGCCACACCAGCGTCGTCCACGATTACGAGCGTGTCGCGGCCTTCTTCGGAACCGTGATGCGGGAGGTGGACCTGTGGGCGGACGCCCTGCCTGCCCACGCCGGAGCCGCACACCTGCATTTCGGCGGCGGCAGCCCCAACGCCCTTTCGCCCGAACATTTCCTGGCCCTGGTCCGTCACATGGCCGACCGGTTCGCCCTGCGACCGGGAGCCGAGGTGGCGGTCGAGCTGGATCCGGGCATGCTGTCGGACGCCTTTATCGACGCCGCGGGCGAGGCGGGCGTCACCCGCGCAAGCCTCGGGGTGCAGACGTTCGACAGGGCGGTGCAGGCGCGGGTCAACCGGATCCAGTCCCTTGACCAGGTGGCGGCCGCCACCGACCGGCTGCGCAAGGTCGGCGTGGCCGCCGTCAATTTCGATCTGATGTACGGCCTGCCGGGCCAGACTCCGGAGAATGTCGCGGCCTCGACGGAAGCCGCGGTCACCCTGAGGCCCGATCGCGTGGCGGTGTTCGGCTATGCCCATGTGCCCTGGATGAAGAAGCATCAGGTCATGATCGGCGAGAGCGAGCTCGCCGACGGCGACGGGCGCTGGGCCCAGGCCGAGGCGGCTGATTCGGTCCTGCGGGGCGCGGGTTATCTGCGTGTCGGTCTGGATCACTACGCCCTTCCCGGCGATCCGCTTGCGCTGGCCGCGGCCTCGGGAAGCCTGCGCCGCAACTTCCAGGGCTATACGGATGATCCTGCGCCCGTGCTGGTTCCTGTCGGCCCGTCCTCGATCGGTCGACTGGTCGCGGGCTTCATCCAGAACGCCGCCGCCACCGATGTCTGGAGCCGGGCTGTCGGTGCCGGCCGTCTGCCCGTGGCGCGGAGTCTCCCGGTTTCCGCGGACGATGAACTGCGCGCGGGCGTCATTGAACGGTTGATGTGCGACCTGACCGTCGACGTCGGCGCGGAGTGCCGTGATCGCGGATTCGAGATCACCGCCCTTGATGCCGCCATCACTGAAGCCTCGGCCCTTGAGGTCGATGGGCTGTGCCGGGTCGAGGGCCGCACCGTGACCATACCGGAGGAAGCGTTCCGTCTGATGCGGGTTGTTGCGGCCTGTTTTGACGCCGGTCTGGCTCCCGCCGAGCGTCGGCACGCCCGGGCGGTCTAGCCCTTCTGTCGGCCAGCATCAGGGAAACCCCTTAGGGGGCAGACCCGAATACCGGCGAACCGAACAGGGTTCTAGCGTGCGGCATCGATCGTGCCTGGAGGATTGCATGCCCGCCCTGAATTATTGCGAACCCCGGCAAGTGGCCGCCCCGTCCATGGACCTGACCCCTGATTGCGCGCTCTGCGGTGCCTTCGTCAGTGCCACGACGGCGCCCCGCTCGCCTTTCGCTCCGGGCGCGCTTCTGTTTCGGCAGGGTGAGACGGTCCGGCTGGTCTATCGGATTCTGAGCGGTGCTGTGATCAGCTATCGGCTGCTGAGCGATGGCCGTCGTCAGGTGACCGGCTTCCATCTGCCGGGCGACTTTCTGGGTCTCGAAGCGGGCGTGGAGCACGCGACCACAACGGAGGCGCTGAGCCGCGTCGATGCCCTGGCGATGGAGCGGACCGAGCTTGCCGGTCGCGCCGTGACCGATGTGAGTCTGGCCCGGGCCCTGTGGCAGGTCACCGTCCGCGCCTTCCGCCGCAGCGAGGACCACGCCATGATCCTCGCACGGCAAGGCGCGACCGAGCGCGTCGCCGCCTTCCTTCTGGATTTCGCCGAACGCATGGGTTGGCCGGAATTCATCGACCTGCCCATGACGCGCCAGGACATTGCCGATCATGTCGGCCTGACCATCCATACGGTCTCCCGGACCCTGTCCCAACTCCAGGACCTGGGACTGGTTGAGGCCCGCTCATCCCGCCACGTGCGTCTGCTTCAGCGTCGCCGGCTGGAGGGCATGTGCGCGTGACGGCGACGGCGCTCATCCACGCTGCCAGACCGGCCGTCATCCTCGTGGACGACGATCCCGCAGTGACTCACGCCATGCAATTCTCATTCGATCTCGAGGGGCTGGATGTCCGCAGCTTCCGTGACGGCGAGAGTCTGCTGGACGTGGACGATTTGCCCGAGACCGGCTGTCTGATCCTGGACCAAAACCTCCCGGGTATGGACGGCCTGGCGCTGCTGGAATGCCTCCGCGCGGCCGGCGTCTGCCTTCCTGCGATCCTGATCACGACCAATCCGCGGGCTGCCTTGCGCAACCGTGCGGCAGCGGCCGGGGTGCCGATCATCGAGAAGCCGCTCCTGACCGACGCCCTGCTTACGACGGTCCGCAAGGCGTTGGCGCGACAGCACTGAAGGCCTTTTCAGGTCGCAGGGCGGGGCGTGGACTGCGGCCTCATCAGCCAGGCACCGGTTCCGGAAACCCCCAGGGCGGCGGCCAGCAGCGCCACGGCGGCCACGCAGCGAATGCAATGGCCCAGGGTCGGCCCGCAGATCTGCGCCGTCAGAGCCATGTGGTCGACTGCCAGCAGTCCTGCGACCGCGGACGCGCCTCCCAGGGACATGCCGAGGACGACGAGGGCGGCGCCCAGAATTTGCTGATCCGGAATGTCCTGAAGTCGCATCTTGAATCTCCCTGGACCCACAAGACCTGCAAATTGCGCGGCGGGCTTTGCGCCAGCGCAAGGCGCCGGCCGCGCGGGCGGGGCACGGAGGCATTCTCTACTCGAGGGGTTGATCCGAATGCCGTCTATCGCAAAGCCCGACGCCGACACGCCGTCAGACGTCGTCGCCCTGTTCCTGTTTCTCGGCGTGGCCGCGATCCTGGCGCTGTTTGCCACCGGCCTGACCGACGATCCGGCGTTCCGGTTTCACGGTTACATACTGATGGCGGCCTCGGTTGTGGCTCTCAGCGCCCTGACCATCGGCTTCGCCCATGGGAAGTTTCGCGGTGACCCCAACCGCTACCAGGACGGGGTGATTCGCGCGGGCGTGATCGCCACCATGTTCTGGGGCGTCATCGGCATGACGGTCGGCGTCTTCATCGCCGCCCAGCTGTCGTGGCCCGAGATCTTCTACTTCCCTGAGCACGGCTGGCTGAACTTCGGCCGACTGCGGCCGCTGCATACATCGGGCGTGATCTTCGCCTTCGGGGGCAATGCCCTGATCTGCACCTCCTTCTGGGTGGTGCAGCGGACCTGCAAGGCGCGACTCGCGGGCGGGATCTGGCCGTGGTTCGTGTTCTGGGGCTACCAGCTGTTCATCGTCCTGGCGGCCAGCGGCTATGTCGCGGGCATCACCCAGGGGCGGGAATACGCCGAGCCCGAGTGGTACGTGGACATCTGGCTGACCATCGTCTGGGTCGCCTATCTGCTGGTCTTCCTCGGCACGATCTGGAAGCGCAAGGAACCCCACATCTACGTGGCCAACTGGTTCTACCTGGCCTTCATCGTCACCGTCGCCCTGCTGCACCTCGTCAACAATGCCGCGGTGCCGGTGGGCCTGCTGGAGGCGCGCAGCTATTCGGCCTTCGGCGGGGTGCAGGATGCACTCGTCCAGTGGTGGTACGGCCACAACGCCGTCGGCTTCTTCCTGACCGCCGGCTTCCTGGCGATCATGTACTATTTCGTGCCGAAGCGGGTCGAACGGCCGGTCTATTCCTACCGCCTGTCGATCGTTCACTTCTGGTCGCTGATCTTCATCTACATCTGGGCGGGGCCGCACCACCTGCACTACACGGCCCTGCCGCAGTGGGCGCAGACCCTGGGCATGACCTTCTCGATCATGCTGTGGATGCCGTCCTGGGGCGGGATGATCAACGGCCTGATGACGCTGTCGGGGGCCTGGGACAAGCTCCGCACCGACCCGGTTGTGCGCATGATGGTGGTGGCCATCGCCTTCTACGGCATGTCGACCTTCGAAGGTCCGCTGATGTCCATCCGGACCGTCAACGCCCTGTCGCACTACACCGACTGGACCATCGGCCACGTCCATTCCGGGGCCCTGGGCTGGGTCGGCTTCATCAGCTTCGGCGCCATCTACTGCCTGGTGCCCTGGCTGTGGAAGAAGGAACGCCTGTATTCGAACACTCTCGTCGAGTGGCATTTCTGGATCGCGACGACCGGCATCGTTCTCTACATCACCGCGATGTGGGTCTCCGGCATCATGGAAGGCCTGATGTGGCGCGAGTACACGCCCGACGGCTTCCTCGCGAACAGCTTCATCGAGACCGTGTCCGCCAAGCACGTCGAGAACATCATCCGCACCGTCGGCGGCCTGATGTTCCTGAGCGGCACGCTCATCATGTCCTACAACCTGTGGCGAACGATCCGCATGCCGTCCGTGCCGAACAGCGCGGCCGTGCCGGCGACGACGATCCAGCCGCAACTCCTGCCGGCCGAGTGAGGATCAGATCATGTGGAAACAGCATCACAGATTCGAGCGGCATTCGCTCGTTCTCGTCCTCGGCATCATCCTTGTGGTGTCCATCGGCGGCATCGTTGAGATTGCCCCCCTGTTCTGGGTGGAGAGCACGATCGAGGAGGTCGAGGGCGTCCGTCCCTACACCCCGCTCGAGCTGGCCGGGCGTGACGTCTATATCGCGGAGGGTTGCTACGGTTGCCACTCGCAGATGATCCGCCCCCTGCGGGACGAGGTCGAACGCTATGGCCACTACAGCCTTGCGGCCGAGAGCATGTACGACCACCCGTTCCAGTGGGGATCGAAGCGGACGGGCCCCGACCTGGCGCGCGTCGGCGGCAAGTATTCCAATGACTGGCACCGCGAGCACCTCACCGATCCGCGCTCGGTGGTGCCTGAGTCCAACATGCCTCCCTACCGCTTCCTGGCGGACCAGGACCTCGATCAGCACGCGATCCAGGCCAAGCTGAGGACCATGCGGACGGTCGGCGTTCCCTATACTGCGGACCAGATCGAGAATGCCGCGGCGGATCTGAACGCCCAGGTCGATCCCTTCGCCAGCGCGACCTCGGACCTTCGCAGCCGATACGGCCCACGGATCGTCCAGGGCGACTTCGACGGCAACCCCGACCGGCTGACCAAGATGGACGCCCTGATCGCCTATCTGCAGCAGCTCGGCACCCAGGTCGACTTCCGCACCTTCCAGGCGGAAGACCCGGAGAACATGCGATGAGCGGCCTCGACTACGAAACCGTGGCGAAATTCGCCCAGCAGGGCGGCACCCTCTACTTCGGCGCCGTCTTCATCGCCGGCATCGTCTACGCGCTGTGGCCGAAAAACCGTGAGGCGTTCAAGCGCCTCTCCCATCTTCCGCTCGAGAATGACGAGGACGAGCATGTCTGAACCCGAGCGCGACGAACATTCCGGCGTCGAGACGACCGGACATGTCTGGGACGGGATTCGTGAGCTGGACAACCCGCTCCCCCGGTGGTGGCTGTGGATCTTCTACGGGTGCATCGCCTTCGCCATCATCTATTGGGTGCTGATGCCGGCCTGGCCGGGCCTGAACGGCTACACCCCGGGAGTTCTCAAACAGTCCGACCGGGCTGATGTTGCCGAACAGCTCAGCGCGCTGCGGGTTCAACGCGGCCGCGACGAGGCGATGCTGGCCACGGCCTCCCTGCAGCAGATCGAGGCGGACCCCGCCCTCCAGGCGCATGCCTTGTCGGTCGGGCAATCCGTCTTCGGCGATAACTGCGCCACCTGCCATGGCGCGGGCGGCGGCGGGAATCGCGGCTATCCCAACCTGCGGGACGATGTCTGGCTGTGGGGCGGATCGCTCGAGGAGATCGAGCACACCCTGCGGGTCGGCGTCCGTTCGGCCCATCCGGAGACCCGCACCTCGCAGATGCCGGCCTTCGGTCGCGACAGCATGCTGACCGCCGGCCAGGTGTCTGACCTGACGGAGTACGTCGTGAGGCTTTCGGGCCGTCCCGCGGACGCCGCGGCGGTGGGTCGGGCGCAGCAGCTCTATGCCGACAACTGTGCGGCCTGTCATACGCCGACGGGCGTGGGTGATCGCCTTGTCGGTGCCCCCAATCTGACGGACCGGGAGTGGCTCTATGGTTCCGACCGCGAGTCCATCCGGGGGCAGATTCACAACGGCCGAAACGGCGTCATGCCGACCTGGGAGGGACGGTTCTCGCCCGGCGTGATCAAGGCCCTGGCCGTCTACATCCACGTCAACGCCGGGGGCGGCGAGGCGTCCGGAGCCGCCGCAGCCGCGCCATGACCATCATCATCGACCGCAGCCGCGATCGCTCCAAGGCGACCGGACCGGTCTCGATCGCCGAAAGGCAGCGGGAAATGGAGCGCCCCAAGGGGCTCTACAAGGCGCGTGTGCCGATCTATCCCAAACTGGTCCATGGCCAGTGGCGGTGGATCAAGTGGGCGCTGCTGATCGTCATGCTGGCGATCTACTACATCACCCCGTGGATCCGCTGGGATCGGCCGGGTGCGCTGCCGGACCAGGCGGTTCTCGTCGACTTCGACGGCGGCCGCTTCTACTTCTTCATGATCCAGTTGTGGCCGCAGGAGGTGTATTTCATCACCGGCCTGCTGGTGCTTTCCGCGCTGTCCCTGTTCCTTGTGACGTCGCTGTTCGGTCGGCTCTGGTGCGGCTACGCCTGTCCCCAGACGGTGTGGACCGACCTCTATATCTACGTCGAGCGGATGTTCGAGGGCGACCGGAACGCACGGATGCGTCTCGATGCGGCGCCGACGTCGTTCAACAAGCTGTGGCGCAAGGCGGGCAAGCACGCGGTCTGGATCGGCGTCGCCTTCGGTACGGGCGGCGCCTGGATCTTCTACTTCCACGACGCGCCGGAGCTGATCCGCACCTTCTGGGTCGGGACAGCGCCGATGACGGCCTATGTCTCCTGCGCCATCCTGACCTTCACCACCTATGTCTTCGCCGGCCACATGCGCGAGCAAGTCTGCACCTACATGTGCCCCTGGCCGCGCATCCAGGGGGCCATGCTGGACGATCAGTCCTTTCAGGTGACCTACCGCTACGACCGCGGCGAGCCACGCGGACCGCACAAGAAGGCGGAGTCCTGGGACGGCCGGGGCGACTGCATCGACTGCAACCAGTGCGTCGTGGTCTGCCCCATGGGCATCGACATTCGCGACGGCGCCCAGCTGGAATGCATCAACTGCGGACTGTGCATCGACGCCTGCAATGAGGTCATGGACAAGGTCGACCGCCCGCGGGGGCTGATTGCCTATGACACCGATGCAGCGGTGGCGGCACGGAGCTGTGGTCAGAAGTCGCAACACCGTCTGATCCGCGCGCGCACGCTGTACTATGGATTCGCCCTCCTGATCGTCAGTGGACTGATGATCTGGGGATTCAGCACCCGGAAGGCCCTTGACGTGCACGCGCTGCGAGACCGGAATCCGGCGTCCGTGCGGCTGCACGATGGAGCCATCCGCAACGGCTACACCCTGAAGATCGCCAACCACGGCTTCGAAACGGCGACTGTGGAGGTCCGGTACGACGGCGTACCCGGCGCGGCCCTGAGAAGTCCCGGACGGCCGGCGTCGGACCCGCTGACCCTCCGCGTCGACCCCAACCGGGTGACCTCCGTGCGGGTTTTCGTCACCACCCCCGCCGCCGAGGTCGCGGAAGGCAGCCGTCCCGCATCCTTCGATATCCGCTCGGGCGACGAGCGACAGACCGTCCGCACGGCCTTCGAGTATGGAGAACTCCGTTGATGACCGCTCCCCCTTCTCCAGCTCGCGCACCTTTCACGGTCAAGGGCTGGCACGTCGCCGCCGGCGTGGTGGCCTTTTTCACCGTGGTGATAGGGGTCGACGCCTCCTTCCTGACCCTGGCCTATCGCACGCACCCGGGACAGGTGGCGGCCCGCCCCTATGAGACGGGACTGATCTACAACGCCGAGCTTGAGCGTCTGCGGGCGCAGGAGTCGCTGGGTTGGCGCGCCGCTGTGGAGGCCCGGGCGGACGGCGTGGGGGTGCTGCTCCAGGATCGTGACGGCAAGCCGCTGAGCGGCCTCAGGGTCAAGGCCATCCTGTTGCGGCCGGCGACCGAACAGGGGCGCACTGTCGTGACCCTGACCGAGACCGGTCCGGGGCAGTACTTCGGTGCCCGGCCCGGTCTGTCCGGTGCCTGGGACACTCGTGTCGAGGCCGTGGGCAACGGTCCCTCTTTCATCGCCGAGCGGAGGCTGACATGGCCGTGACCTTCGAGGCGGCCAGCCAGCCCGACATGTCCGCCTTCCTGCGCAGGACCGAGGACGGGCATGCCCGGCTTGACCTGCTGGTGAACGGAGCCCGGTGCGCCGGCTGCATCGCGAAGATCGAGCGCGAGATGGGAGGGCTGGCGGGGGTGGATTCGGCGCGTTTGAACCTGTCCACCGGTCGCCTGTCGCTCAGCCTTGAGAATCCCGGCGTCGATCCGGGCCGTATCATCGCTGCCCTGGCGCGGCTCGGCTATCCGGCCACGCCCTACGACCCCGGAGCCGCCGTCGTGCAGCGGGATCGCGAGGGACGTCGGCTGATCCTCGCCCTGGCGGTCGCAGGCTTCGGCGCGATGAACGCCATGATGTTCTCGGTTCCGATCTGGGCCGGACTGTTCGACCAGGAGCTCGGCCCCGCCACCCGCTCGATGATGATGTGGATGTCAGCGGCTGTCGGCGCGCCCTGCGCCATCTTCGCGGGAATGACCTTCTTCCAGTCGGCATGGCGGTCGCTGAGGGCAGGGCGGGCGAACATGGACGTGCCGATCTCGATCGGGGTGATCCTGACGCTCGCGATCAGCTTTTCAGAGACGATCCTGAACGGCCGCGACGCCTATTTCGACGCCGCCGTATCGCTCTTGTTCCTGCTGCTGATCGGGCGCTGGCTGGATCATGTCCTGCGGGCGAAGGCGCGGAGCGCCGCGGGTGACCTTCTGGCGCTTCAGGCCCCGGTGGCCTGTGTGATCGATGCCGCAGGTCGCGAGCGGTCGATCCCGCTCGGGGATGTCCAGCCCGGTGATGTGCTGCGCGTCCGGCCGGGCGACCGGATTCCGGTCGACGCTACCCTTGATGGCGGCGAGGCCCTGCTCGACAACAGTCTGCTGACCGGGGAGAGCGCACCCGAACGGGTTGGCCCGGGACAACTGTGCCGGGCGGGCGCGGTCAACACCTCGGGGCTTCTGACGCTGAGGGCGCGTGCCCGGTCCGAGGACTCGACCCTCGCGGCCATCGCCCGTCTCGTGGATGCCGGGACCCAGTCCCGGTCGCGCTATGTCCGCCTCGCCGATCGGGCAGCGGCCCTCTATGTGCCTGTGGTGCATGCGGCCGCCCTGGCGACCTTCGCGGGCGGCTGGGCCCTCGGGCTGGACCCGCGCGAGGCGCTTATCCGGGCCGTCGCCGTGCTGATCGTAACCTGTCCCTGCGCCCTTGGACTGGCCGTGCCGGCTGTGCAGGTCGTCGCCTCGGCCCGGCTCTTCCGGCGCGGCGTCCTCGTCAAGTCGGGCGCGGCGCTCGAACGGCTGGCGGAGATCGACCATGTCGTCTTCGACAAGACGGGCGTTCTCACCGAAGGGCGGCCGGCGCTGGTGGGAGCTTCTCCCGCGATCATCGCCCTGGCCGCGCCGCTGGCCCGCGCTTCCAGCCATCCGATGGCGCGCGCCGTCGCCCGCGCGGCCGGGGAGGGGTCCCTTGCCACCGAGGTCATTGAACACCCCGGACTCGGCATGGAGGGGCTGATCGACGGGCGCCGCGCACGGCTGGGTCGGGCCGTGTTCGTTGGCGTGCCGGCCCTGGACGCCGGTGAAACGGAATTGTGGTTCGGCTTTGAAGGCGAGTCCAAGGTGCGCCTGCGGTTCTCGGACGTCCTGCGCCCCGACGCCGGCGAAGCGATCGCCGCGCTCAGGGCGAGGGGCATGACCGTCAGCATCCTGTCGGGCGATCAGCTCGGCGCGGTCAGGGCCGTGGCCGGAACCCTCGGCGTCTCCGACTGGCGCGCGGGCCTGTTGCCCGAGGAGAAGGCCGGGGCGATCGACACCCTGGCCGCCGAGGGTCGCAAGGTCCTGATGATCGGCGACGGGTTGAACGACGCGGCGGCCCTGGCGCGGGCCCACGCGGCCATCGCGCCCGGAACCGCCCTGGCGGCGAGCCAGAACGCCGCCGACCTCGTGCTGACCGGCGACGCCTTGATGGCGGTCGTCGAGGCCATCGACGTGGCGCGATCCGCCCGCCGTCGCGCGCTCGAGAATTTCAGCTTTGCGGCGCTCTACAATCTTGTGGCCGCGCCGGCCGCGATGCTCGGACTGGTGAACCCCTTTGTCGCCGCCCTTGCGATGTCCGGTTCTTCGCTGGTCGTGACGCTCAATGCGCTCCGCGTGAGGAACCCGCGATGAACATCATCTTCCTCCTGGCACCCTTCTCCGTCGCCCTGGGTCTGCTGGCCGTCGGTGCCTTCTTCTGGACCCTGCGTGCGGGCCAGTACGACGACATCAAGGGCGCGGCTGAGCGTATCCTGATCGACGATGAGGACCCCGATGTGCCCGGGATCGGGGACGGCCGCTGAAGGTCATCCGGCACCGGCTCGGCGGACAGGCCCGGTGCCGGCCCGCCGCCCGGCAACCGCATCAGACGTGGATGTCGACGTTCCTGCCTTCCTTGACCAGGATGAAGCCCAGCACCGCCGTGGCGATGGCGATGACGATCGGATACCAGAGGCCGTAGTAGATGTTGCCCGTGGCCGCGACCATCGCGAAGGCGGTGGTCGGCAGGAATCCGCCGAACCAGCCGTTGCCGATGTGATAGGGCAATGACATCGAGGTGTAGCGGATATTGGTCGGGAACATCTCGACCAGCGCCGCTGCAATCGGCCCGTAAACCATCGTCACATAGAAGACGAGGATGAACAGGATGCCGACCACGACCGGTTTGTTGACCAGGGAGCTGTCCGCCTTTGCGGGGTAGCCGGCGGTCTTGAGCGCTGCGGCCAGACTCTCGTCCCAGGTCTTCTTCTCGGCCTTGAAGTCTGCGACCGGAAGGGTGTCGCCCCGGAAGCTCGGGATCACGACCGATCCGATACGGACCTCGGCGACGGTCCCGGCCGGGGCGGCGAGGTTGGAATAGGTCACCCCTGCCTTTGCCAGATAGGATTTCGCCAGGTCGCAGGACTGGTTGAACACCGTCTTGCCGACAGGGTCGAACTGCAGATTGCAGTCTGCTGGATCGGCATAGACCGTCACCGGCGACGAGGCCGTGGCGGCGGCCAGCTGCGGGTTGGCGGCATTGGTCAGGGCGTGGAACAGCGGGAAATAGGTCAGGGCCGCGATCAGGCAGCCCCCCAGGATGATAGGCTTGCGACCGATCTTGTCCGACAACCAGCCCCAGAAGACGAAGAAGGGGGTGGCCAGAAGCAGGGCGATCGCGACCAGGATATTGGTCAGACCGCCGTCGACCTTGAGGATCTTCTCGAGGAAGAAAAGCGCGTAGAACTGGCCGGTGTACCAGACCACGGCCTGGCCGGCGGCGAGGCCGATCAGCGCGATCAGAACGATCTTGAGGTTGGGCCACTTTCCGAAACTGTCCTTGAGCGGCGTGCTGGAGCCCTTTCCTTCGTCCTTCATCTTCTGGAACGCGGGGCTTTCGGCCAGTTTCAGCCGTATCCACAGGGACACGCCCAGGAGCAGGATCGAGACCAGGAACGGGATGCGCCAGCCCCAGGCCGCGAAGGCTTCCTCCCCGATCGTATAGCGGACGCCCACGATGACGATCAGGCTCAACATCAGGCCCGCGGTCGCCGTGATCTGGATGAAGGAGGTGTAGAAGCCACGCTTTCCGTGCGGTGCGTGTTCCGCAACATAGGTGGCGGCGCCGCCATACTCGCCGCCGAGAGCCAGGCCCTGAACGAGGCGCATCGCCACCAGGATGACCGGCGCCGCTATGCCGATGGCGGCGTAGGACGGCAGAAGACCGACAACGAAGGTCGAGATCCCCATCAGCAACATGGTGACCAGGAAGGTGTTCTTGCGACCCCACAGGTCGCCGAGCCGACCAAACAGGATCGCCCCGAACGGACGCACCGCGAACCCGGCCGCGAACGCCATGAGGGCGAAGATATAGCCCGTCGTTTCGTTCACGCCCGAGAAGAACTGGGCCGTGATGATCGCGGCCAGCGAGCCGTAGAGATAGAAGTCGTACCACTCGATCACGGTGCCGACGGAGGAGGCGAGGATGACAAGGCGCGAGCGCTTGTCCAGGTCCTGCTGATCCATCCCGGGCGCACCTATGGCGCTGTCGTTCATAAGGGTTGCCTCCCAATTCTCGCCGTTCATCGGCTGTTCTGCCGCCACGCCGGCGGGCGTCGATCCGGACCGTGACAGTCGGGCGCGAAGCCTGGGGCGCGTGGCGGTGCTGGCAGTCTAACGCTAGATGGTCTCGGGTTTGGCCGATAGACCGGGATCCGGGAAGGATTTGTTCAGCGGCAGGCGCGCGCGGGGTCGCGTTCAGTCGCGAGGCGGTTCCCTGATCGCCGGACCGGGGCAGAGGCGGCGGACAGATTTCAATTTCCGCGAGCGCCGAGTGCCTTGACCGAAGAAAGCCAGGCCTTGCGACCTTCCAGCGTCAGACCCTCGACGTTGCCGATAAGGGTGTCGCGGATCGGTCGAATGCCCACGAAGGCGAGGATGTTTCGTTTCAGCGCGTTGAGCCCGTGCACCCCGAACCAGAAACGGTGGGCCAGCGCCGGCATGCCCATGGTCACGATGATGCGCGCCGAGCGCCCCGTGAGTCGCCCGGCCATCGCGAGGTCGGCCTTGAACGCGAATCCGGGTCGAAACATCTGCTCAAACAGTGCCTTGAGCCGCGCCGGCTGTGTCCCGAGCCAGAGTGGATGCACAATGATCAGGTGTTCGGCCCAGGCGACGAGGGTTTGGGCGGTGGCGAGATCGGCGCAGGCGTGCGGCGCCTCCCAGCTGAGGCGGTCCAGCAGGACCGGAAAATCCAGGTCCGCGAGGCGCAGCAATTGGACCTCGTGTCCGCCCTGGCGCGCGCCGTCAGCGTAGGCGTCCGCCACGGCGTGGCAGAAGCGGGCCGGGTCCCCGTCCGGGTGCCCATCGATGATGCCGATCCGCATCTGCTCACAGGGCTCGAAACTGGCCGGCCCGAAGAGCATGCGTGGCTCCGCCCGGGGCCTGCAGCGAGACGTATTCGCACAACACAGTCGCCTCATCCGCGAAACGCTGGATACGGCACGACGTCTCCATGGTCCGCGCCGCCCCTGGGTCGAAACGGCCAGCGGCGTCCAGCGGGGCAACGATGCCATTGCCGCCTTGACGGTCGCCGGCCGGATTGCCGGATTCCCGCGCCAGCCCAAGCCGGATGGGGTGAAGGTCGCTGGTCATCGTCATGTATCCAGCGTCAGTGGGCGAGGAGCAGGCAGAGCGTGCTTTCGGTCAGAAGGGTGCGGGTAACGCCGCCGAGCGCCCACTCCCGCAGCCTCGCGTGTCCGTAGCCTCCGGACACGATCAGACCTGCGCTTCGGGCGAGGGCTTCCTTGAGGACCTGGCGGCCGACCGCTTCCTCGCCGTGGTGCGCAATCACCGGCTCCGCAGTGATCCCGTGCCGCGCGAGGAACTGGACGACATCCGCCAGCTCTCCGTCCACGGCCCCGTCGTCTTCGCTGGAGCAAACCGTATAGAGGGTCACGCCCCTGGCCCGTTGCAGCAGCGGAATGGACGCTGTGAGTGCGAGGCGGGATTCCCTCGAGTCTTTCCAGGCCACCAGGGCGTGTTCGCCCACAGGATTGCGCACGCCGGTCGGAGGGGTCACCAGCACCGGCCGTCCGCACTCCATGAGAATGTCCGAGACATCCGGAGCGTAGTGGGGTGCGCGCGAGTTGCGGCCACCGAGGATCACCAGGTCGGCCGCCCGCGCTTGCCGCGAACAGACCTCGCCGGGAAACCCGATCTGGCCTCGCCAACCAGCGTCGACGTCTCTCGCGCGAGTGATCTCCTCGAACCGCACCGCGGCGCGCTTTACCTCGGCCTCAGCCATGTCTCGATAGAGAGCCAGCATTTCGCCGACCATGGCCACACCGCTGAGCGGATCAGACAGAGGCGGCGCGATGGAACCGGTGCAAAGGCCGGTCAGATGAGCATCGAACGCATTGGCGAGATCGCAAGCCAGTTCGAGACGGCTGTCGCTCTCGGTGCCGCTGTCGAGGGCGACAAGAAGGTTGGCATAGGTCATGGCGGTCTCCGTCTGTGGGCAAAGAGAACCGCGCCCACTCGTCGCGCGCCTTGATCAGGATCAACGCCCTGCCTTGATCAACACCCCAGTCTGGGCCGCCCTGGAGATGCATCATGTCGATATCTCGCCTCGCTGCCGTCCTCGCGCTCAGTTGCGCCGCTTGCGCAAGCCCCGAGCCACCCTCCACGCCGGCGTTGACCGGCGCCGACACAACGGAGCAGGCAGCCGTGCGCGGCCAGCAGCTCGCGACCCTGGCCTGTTCGGGCTGCCATGCGGTCAGCGCTGTCGGTGACAGTCCGATGGCGGAGGCCACACCCTTCCGGCAGATTGTTCACCGCTATCCGCTTGATCAGTTGGAGGAAGCCTTCGCCCAGGGCCTGGTCACCAGTCACCCCGCCATGCCGGCCTATGTCTTTCGGGCCAGCGAGATCGACGATCTGATCGCCTACCTCGAAACCGTGAAAACCGAGCCGTGAGCGCCGCGACCCTGCCGCCCGTTCACGATCACCGTCGCGGTCTGTTTCGTCCACGGTCGAAGCGACGCCCGGACAGATGCGATTGGCGATCCCGCAGCCGAAAGCCTCTCACGCTTTTCTGATCCCTTGACGCTGATCAAATGCTGGGGGTCGCCGCTGGCCCATGGTTCTTCGAAAGGAGAACTGCGATGAGCCTGAAACGCATCCTTGCCCTGGCTTCCGGCGGTGCCGGCGACCCCTGCGCCCTGGCCTTCGCCGCCTGGCTGGTGGGTCAGCATGGCGCACTGGCGGAGGTCGTCCCCGTCTATCCGGATTCCGCGGTTGATATGGTCAACCTGGGCGTGGTGCTCGGAGCCACGCTTTCCCGGGACGCCTTTGAGGAGCTGGCTGCGGCGGAGCGGACGATGCAGGGCCGCGTTGAAGCCGCCGCACAGCAATCGGCGAAGGCAGCGGATGTGGTCTATGGGGCCGGGGAAGGCACACCCCGGCTGTCTGTTCTGACGCGGGGGCTTCGGCCAGCGCTCGCACTGGCCCGAAGCGCGGCCCTGGCCGACCTCATCGTGATTGCCGGGGAGGAGCTCAGGGCAGGACCGATGGAGGACCTTCTGGGCCAAGCGCTGCTGAGTGATCGCGCCCCGGTGCTGATCGCGCGGGGCGACCCTGATCGTCTGTCCGGGCCGGCGGCGATCGCCTGGGATGGAAGCGCCCAAGCCGGCCGCGCGGTTCGCGCCGCCCTGCCGCTACTGGCGATGGCCAGCGGTATCCATGTCCTCCAGTGTGTCAGCAGCCTCGACCGGGAGGCTGCGGATCCGGACATCGACCTGCTGAACGCCTATCTCAGGCTCCATGGCGTGGGTGCAAGTGTGGCGACCATGCTGGAGGGCGAGGATGCGGGCGCGGTCCTGCTGGCGGCGGCCGAAGGCAAGCAGGCCGGGTTGCTCGTAGCGGGTGCGTGGGGCCATTCGCGGCTCCGGGAGACAGTTTTCGGCGGCGCGACGCGGAGCCTTCTGCGCCGGAAAGGTGGTCCCAGTCTTCTGCTGGCGCACTGACATGGCCTTTGGTGCCGACTTCCCTGCGAACGTCGTCATGCCGTCCATCCCGCTTTCCGGGGGAACCATATTGTGAATGCTGAACTGACCTTTCACGGGGCGGCCGAGTGCGTCACCGGCTCGTGCATGCTGCTGGAGGTCGCCGGCGGCCGCATCCTGATCGATTGCGGGATGTTCCAGGGGCCAAAGACCCTCAAGGCGCTCAACTACGAACCTCTTCCGTTCGCAGCGGAGTCGCTCGATGCGGTGCTGCTGACCCACGCCCATATCGACCACTCGGGATTGCTCCCGAAGCTGGTCAGGGCCGGCTATCGAGGGCCCATCTTCACGACGCGAGGCACGCGCGATCTGTGCGAGGTCATGCTGGCAGACTCGGCGGGCATTCAGGAAAGCGAGGTGCGACACCTCAACCGGCGCAACGCCCAGCGCGGCCTGGGGCCTGTGGAGCCGATCTACACCTCCACCGATGTCGATCAGACCCTGCGGCTGTTTGAGAGGGTCAAGTTCGGCGAGCCGACACCGATCATCGGGGGCGTGCAGGCGACCTGGTGGCCGGCCGGTCACCTTCTGGGCGCCGCATCCGTCCAGGTGCAGGTCGGGGAGGGGGCCGAGGGCCTGAACCTGCTGTTTTCGGGCGACATCGGCTCAGGACGACAGCCTTTCCTGCCCCATCCGGACGGCCCCGTCGGCGTCGATCATGTAATTCTGGAGAGTACCTACGGGGATCGTGAGCGCATCGATCTGGAGTTGGCCGCCCGACGTCGCGCGCTCGCCGAAGAACTGCGTCAGGCGAGGGCGGCGGGGGGGCCGTTGCTGCTGCCGACCTTCGCCATCGGACGCGCCCAGGAACTGATCCTTGACCTGCTGGCGGTGATGGACGCCGAGCCAGGTCTGGCCGCCGACATCTTCCTCGATTCCCCGCTGGCCATAGAAGCGACGGAGGTCTTCCTGCGGCGCGGCTGGAACCCGGACACCGGGGACAATCCATTCGAACCGCTCCGGAACGCCACGCGGCTGCACCACCTGATGCGCCCCCAGGAAAGCGATCGGCTCGAACGGCTGACCGGATGGCACATCATCCTGGCCGGCAGCGGCATGTGCGACGCCGGCCGCATCCGCCGTCACCTCAAACGCCTGCTTTGGCGCAGGGAGGTGACCGTCCTGATGACCGGCTTCATGGCCGCCGGCACCCTGGGGCGCATGCTGGTCGAGGGTCGCTCCACCGTTCGCATCCAGGGCGAGGAGGTCCGGGTCGGTGCCCGAATTCGCAATCTCGACTGCTACTCCGGCCATGGAGATGCAACCGATCTGGAGGCCTGGCTGAAGGCGAGAAGTCCCGTCGGAGGCACTGTTCTGCTCGACCATGGCGAACCAGGGGGCCTGGCGGCCATGGCGACCCGGCTGGCCGCCGGGGGATACAGGACGGTCACCGCCCTGCTGGACCGAACCTACGTCCTGACCCGAACGTCTGCGGAGCCGCTGCCCTCGACGGGCGCACGGCTGGCTCCGGGACAGGCTACCCGGCCGGACTGGCACAATGATCGCGCAGCCTTCCTCGTGGCTTTGAACGAGAGGCTGCAGGCGCTGCCGGACGACGCGGCCCGAGCCCGGCTGATCGAGAGGCTGAGCGGAACCCTGGAGCCTGAACGATGACGGATCCCGCCGTGGCCCTGACCGCCCAGGCCGCCAGCCCCTCGTACCTGTTGCCCGTCGCCGATCAGGCCTTCCTCCTCGGCGACTCCATGCGGGGCGTGCGCTTCCTGCTGGAGTTCGCCAAGGCGGATGAAATCCTTCGCGCCTGGGGCGTGACCTCGACGATCGTCGTCTTCGGCAGCGCGAGGATCAGCGAGGATGGTCCCGGCGACCATGCGCGCTGGTACGCCGAAGCACGCCGGTTCGCGGCCCTGGCTTCGCGAGAAGGGGGGGCGCTCGGCCGTGACGGGCGACCGAGACGGAACGTCATCGCCACGGGCGGCGGACCCGGGATCATGGCGGCGGCCAACCGGGGCGCGGCCGACGTCGGGGCGCCTTCGATCGGTTTCAACATCAGCCTGCCGCGGGAACAGGAACCAAACGTCTGGTCGACGCCGGATCTGACTTTCCGGTTCCACTATTTCGCCATGCGCAAGATGCACCTGGCGATGCGCGCCAATGCGCTCGTGGTCTTTCCGGGCGGCTTCGGCACCCTCGACGAACTGTTCGAAATCCTGACATTGCGCCAGACCGGCAAGATGAGACCGACTCCGGTCATTCTGGTAGATGAGACCTACTGGACGAACCTGATCCGTTTCGAGGTCCTTCTTGCAAACGGCTTTGTCAGTCCCGGCGACCTCGAGCTGATCCAGTTCGCGGAGGACGGCGCTGACGCCTGGCGCAGACTCGCATCCGCATTGCCGGCCCGGGAATAGCGATCACCGCGCGGTGTAGCCGCCGTCGATTACGAGTTCGGTCCCGGTGACGAACCCGGCTTCATCGGAGGCAAGATAGACAGCACCCCAGGCGATGTCGTCCGGCTGCCCGATATGGCCGAGCGGATGCAGGGCGGCCACCGCCTTGCGGCCCTCTTCCAGATCGCCCTGGCTCGACAGATGATTTTCCACCATCGGGGTCCAGATGAAGCCCGGATGGATCGAGTTCACACGGATCCGGTCGGGTGCATAGAGCAGGGCGTCGGTCTTGCTCATCAGCCGCACCGCACCCTTCGAGGCGTGATAGGGCGGAACGTCCGGCCCGCCGACAAGGCCGTAGATCGACGACAGGTTGATGATCGATCCGCCTCCCGCCTGTTTCAGGTGGGGGATGGCGTGCTTGGTGCAGAAGAAGACGCCCTTGACGTTGATCGCCTGGACCCAGTCCCACTCGGCCTCGGTGATCTCATGGGTTGGCTTGTTGACCCCGGCGACTCCGGCGTTGTTGACGAGGATATCGATCCGACCGAAATGCCCGACGATCTCCAGCATCGCGGTTTGCACCTCAAGTTCGCTGGACACGTCGCAATGCCAGTAGGCGGCGGGCAGGCCTCGCTCCCGGAGCATCTCGACCAGGGTCCGTCCCTCGGCGTCCATCACATCCAGAAGCGCAACCGACGCGCCTTCTTCCGCCATGCGAATGGCGGTCGCACGCCCCAGACCCACGGCGGCACCCGTAATCACGGCGACCTTGTCGATGAGGCGGTTCACAGCGTCAGTCCTCCGGTCGGATGATGGGGTCCCCGAGCGACGCCTTGACCGCCCGCGCGAGACATTCGGGTTTTTCTCCGGGACCACCAGAAAGGATTGCTCGGGAGCTGTCGTTGACGAGGGTCAATTCGCCGGGCTTCGGGCTGGATGACCGACAGGCCAGGCTCAGGCGGCGGCGAGTCTCTTCAAACTCCCGAGATGCCGGATGCGGAAATGCCGGCAGCCCGCGAACTCGACGACGCCGTCAGCCTGCAGGCGTCCGAGCATCCGGGAGACGGTCTCGATGGTCAGTCCCAGATAGTCGGCCATGTCCTGGCGGCTCATCGGCAAGGTAACGAGTTCGTCCCGGAAGCGATCTGCGATGTCGAGGAGGAAGCGGGCCACCCGTTCGCAGGCGGTGGCGCGTCCCAGCAGAAGCATATGTACCTGCGCCCGGGCGAGTTCGGTGGCCGTCGCGGCCCACACAAGTTGCTGGACCCGCCCGGGGGCGAAGGCGGCTGATCCGGACCGCTTTACCACCAACACCTCACAGGCGGTCAGGGCCTCTGCCGAAAACCTGTGTTCCGGGCCGCCCTCCACGCCGAAGACATCACCCTCATAGTAGAAGTCTCCGATCTGCCGGCGCCCGTCTGCCAGCAGATGGCTGGTTCTGATTGAACCCTTCACCAGCTGGTAGATCAGGTCAGCGGATTCATCCTGGCCATAGATTTCCTCACCGGGGGCGAAGGTCACCCTCAACGATCCGTCCCAGATCTCGCTCGCTGCGGAGGGGACGGAAAGGGGCGCGTGGCTGAGCGGCTCAATCGACGGCATGTCAGCATCTTCCCTGTGACGACAAAGGCGTAGGCCCTGGCGGCGGTGTCAGACATTCGGGAGCTCTCCCTAAGGGGTTCACCGGAGGACCCGCCGGGCAGACACGGCGGAGATCGCCGTGGCGCTTTCGTCGGTCAGCGTCATCGGGAATGCACTGGGGCTTCGCGCGGTGAAGCTGGCAGCACCGCAGCGAGGCCGCCCGTCAGGCGACGGGGTTCATCCCCGGCGGGATTTCAGCATGGGCGTCACCACGGGAATGGTGAGCATGGTTGATCCGACGGCCATCAACAGCAGGGCCGTAAATGCGTCGCTGCTGATGATCTGCCGGTCCAGCAGGATGTTGGCGAAGATGATCATGATCAGGGCCTTGGTCTGGAGTAGCCAGCCGATCATCGCGCTCTCCCCCTTGGGCCATTTGAGGATGCGGCCCGCAAGGTGAACCCCGGCCAGCTTGCCGACGACCGAGGCGATGAGCAGCACGCCGGCGGCCATGAAGACTGCGGCCCCGCCGACATCCCACTGGGTTCTCAGGCCGGTGCTGAGGAAGAAGACCGGCATGATGGCCAGCAGAATGTGATTGCGAAACAGGTCCATCCTGGCGCGGTCGAACCAGGTGTTTTCCAGCACCGCACCGGCCAGAAAGGCCCCGACCATGAAATGCAGGCCCGACCAGTCACCCGCCAGGCCGCAGGCGGCCAGCCAGATCAGGCCGACGTACCAGCGATCCCGCTCCGGGATGCGCCGCATCAGGGCGCGCACGGCCACGGCCGCGACGCCGAAGCCGACGACGAAGACCGCCTGACGGCCGATGCGGTCCCAATCCAGCAGGATCAGGGCCAGCACACCCCAGATCGCGATGTCATCCAGGCTGGCGTACCGCAGTATGCGCTGGCCCAGTGGCTGACGCAGGATCTCCAGTTTTTCCATGAACAGGATCAGGATCGGGAGGGCTGTGACCGCGCAGGCCATGCCGATGCCGAGAACGACCTGCCATTCCTGGGCGCCGGGACCGGCCCAGCCGGGAAACTGCAGCAGACCGATGGCCGCTACGGAACCCAATGCCAGGGGCGTCGCCAGCGCCAGGCTGGCCGTCACCCCGGTCTCGACCCGATGCTTCCAGGCCTGGCTGAGGTCCAGTTCCAGACCGGCGATGAAGACGAAGATCATCACGGCCCACCAGGCGACGCCGTTCAGCGCTGTGATGACCTGCGGATTGAACACGGCTGCGTGGGCTTCGGGGAACGCCGCCCCCAGCACGCCCGGCCCCAGCAGGACGCCTGCGATGATCTGCACCACCACCAGCGGGGAGTAGTACTCGGTCCGGAAGCCGCGCCAGATCAGATAGGGCACGCTGAAGATGATCAGCATGGCGACGAGAAAGAGCTCGGTCGTGTTCATTGCGTGGTTCATGGCGGTCCCCTCGCTCTTCCTGGCTCTCAGCTCATTCCGAAGGCCCGGTGGCCTCTGAACTCAACGACCCGACTGACCAAAGCGGCGTTCGACCGGTTCATACCGGTCCCAGACCGCCCGGTCGGCCAGCGAACGCAGCAGCTTGATGTATTCGGCATGGGTCCAGGCAAGCGGAGTGGCCGAGTTGGTGCCCTGGCCCGGCGCGTAGCCGTGGGGTGTCGGATTGCCGACGCCGTCCCAGACCTGTTCGGGCAGCAGCAGGCCGTCGTTGGCGAAGGACTCCATGCCATGCACATAGCTCTGGCGGATGGCGCCGAGCCGGCTGGTCCTTTGAGCCTCGCTCAGGCCTGTGTCAGCGAGCACAGCGGCCAGTTCGTAGTGGCCGCGCTCGCCCGTGAAGATCGGCCAGACCCGACCCCGCTGCCCGGGACTCATCCCGCCGACCCCGTAGTTCCCGCCCGTGTCGGTGTTCTCGCCGTAGCCGTCATTGCCGTAGCGGCGGAACCCGGGGGCGCCGTTCAGGTCGTAGCGGACGCGGAAGCGGGCCTCGCGCGTCTGATCATCATACTCCGGCAGGCTGGCCGTGATCGACGGCGCATCGGCGGCGCGCACACCATAGCGGACCAGCTCGAGGAAGCCGCCGTCGATGATGCGGTCCTCGGGCAGGGCGGGCTGGCCGTTGTTCTCGCCCAGCGGCAGGTCGTCGTTGGGATTTTCGTTGCGGCTGAGGCGGAGGAAATACCGGCCGTCTCCGTATTCGCCCGCGGTGGTGAACATCCGGGCCTCGACCTTCGACGCATAGTCGTCGGCGGCGGCCAGATAGCGGGCGGCCGAGGTCGGATCGCCCGAGGCGCGGGCGATGTCGGCGGCGACCGTCAGGCCCGTGATGACGGCGGCGGTGGTCGAGGGCGAATAGCCCTCCTGCTCCTCCCACCGCTCCTGCTGGGTCCAGGGCGGGGTGATCTGGCGGTCGTTCCAGAGAATGCCGGCCTTGCCCCCGTCGACGAGGAAGTCGGCGGCGGGTTTGATCATGCGGGCATACATGGCTGCCAGTTCGGCGTCGGTGATCTGGCCGGCCTTCCACAGACGCCAGCCCAGCATGATCGGCATGGCGGTCTGGTCCAGCTGGACCCCGACCCATTCGATCTGGCCGTCGACATGGGTCTTCTGCAGGAACCAGCCGGTGGCACCCGTATTGCCCGGGGTATCGGCGCGGACCTGGACCTGGGGCAGGTAACGGAAGGCGGCGACGGGTGTCTCGCGGTCGCCCAGCGCCATCAGGGCCATGGCCACCTGGTAGAAGTCGCGCGGCCAGACCGCCTTGTAACCGGTCGAGGATTCGGTCGCGTCGACGGTGTCGCCCCACGGATTGGACAGCGACGCGATCAGGGCCCCGGCATAGGTGCGGTCCTCCTGCACCTTCAGCATCAGGGCCGAGGCATAGGCCAGCTTGCCGCCATCGGTGGACAGTTCGGCGATGCGGGGCAGGTCGGTCAGGGAGCCGACATAGTCTTCCCAGCCGACGCGATCACCCTCGCCGTTGAAGCGGGCGAGGACCTCGTCGAGGCCGGTGGTGAAGCTGTCGTTGGCGGCACTTCGGGCCGCCTGCCGCGACGCGCCGAAGCCGATGACGAAGTCCTGATGCAGGGTCTCGCCCGAGCGCAGGCGCTGCAGGCCACCGGTCAGCATGATGTTGCCCGTCGCATCTCCGGTGGAGCGGTAGATGTGGTCGAGGCGGCCATCCGCCAGATCGGTCAGACCGTCCGAGGTCCCGACGAATCCTACGCTGGCGGTGGCGAACGGGCGATCGGTCCGCAGCACCAGATGGGTGTCGCCTTCATAGGCATAGAGGGCCCCCGGCTCCTCGACCTGCACACCGTCGACGACGGGCCTTCCCGCGGGGACGGCGTCGCCGGAATCGCCGATGCCGGTGTTGGCCATATGCGGCTCGAGCAGGAGGTAGGGGGCGATGTCGCCGCGCAGGGCGCGGATCGAGGTCCGCACCACCAGGGCCTGATGATCGGGATCGGTGAAGACACGTTTCTCGATTTCGAAGCGGCCGTTCCGGTCGGTGGTGATGATGCGATAGGCCGGCGACAACGGGCGGCCTCGCGCATCGGTGTGCAGGTATTCGGTGCGGCTGGTGGTGTCGCGTCCCTCGACGAAAACCTCGTCTCCGACGACGACGGCGAACCGCATCTGCTTGATCTGGGCCTCGTGGATCAGGCCGAACATGGTCTCGGTGAGGACGCCGTCGGCGATGGAGAACCAGACGCGGCTGACCTCGCCCGTGCGGCCGCCATCCCGGTACTGCCCGTCGACATAGGCTTCGTAGGACGCGCCTGCGCCGGTCTTGGTGGCATTCACCCAGGTGGGCCTGTCGCCGGGTGCGCCCGGGGCGACGGCGATCACCTGCGGCGCGGGATCGGCGACGGGTGCGGACTCTCGCCCGGGCAGGAGACCTTCCAGGGTCGAGCATCCGGCGGCCGAGAGCAGGGCAACGCCGAGGGCGAGGCGGGAGATCATGCGCATGGGGAACTCGTCAGGCGGGGGGCAGAAGGAAGGTGAGGGGAGCGTCGAGGCGCTGGTTCCACGAGGCTTCGTTGTGTTCGGCACCGGGGAAGACCAGGCTGCGGAAGCGGTCCGGGGTCCAGCCCTGGGCCGTCACGACCGTGTCTATCCGGCTCTGGAAGAAGGCGTAGAACTGATCCAGCGTCTCGTCTCCGCGATCCATGTACAGGCGGTGCGTCGCCGGATCGGGCAGGCCGCGCCGAATCACGTCGGACCAGGCCTGGACCACCGCCTCGCGCCACCGGTTCAGCTGGTCGCCTTCCAGCCGCTCAAGCCGGAGCGGCCAGTGGGTCGACAGGCATCCGGCAGCGCCGAAGACCTCCGGATGTTTCATGATCGCATAGAGCGAGATCAGGCCGCCCATGCTGGACCCCGCGATGACCGTGTCGTCCCGCCCGGGCAGGGTGCGGTATTCGGCGTCGATCCTGGGTTTCAGCTCCTCGACAAGGAACCGCAGATAGCCGTCAGACAGGGGCGCGCCGCCGTACATGCCCAGCAGGCTGTCGCGCACCTCGCCGGGCAGGGCCGCAATCAGGTCGGCCGGCACATATTCGCGCAGGCGCAGTGGCGTGTTCCAGACCCCAACCACGATGGGCGCGCGGACCTGACCGGTCTCGATCAGGCGCCCAAGATGCTCGTCTACCCCCCATTCGCCGAAGTTGGCGCGGGCCGGATCGAACAGGTTCTGGCCGTCGTGCATGTAGAGGACGGGGTAGCGCGTGTCGGCCGCGTCATACCCCGGCGGCAGCCAGACGGTGATATTGCGCGGCTGGGCGTGCGCTGAGGGCATGGCCGGGTATTCAACCAGGCGGCCTGCGGCGGGCGCGTCGGCGCGTGCGGACGCGGCTGTTCCGAGGATCGGCAGGGCAATAAGGCCTGCGAGGGCGGACCGGCGGTGCAGTCTCATTCGGCGACCTTTGGTTCCGTGACCGCCAGGCTGCAGGCGGCGGCGATGAAGAAGCTGACGCCGCCGAGGACCAGGGCCCAGATGGCCTGTCCGTCGAACAGGCTCTTCAGGATCAGGCCCAGGATGGTGGCGGCCAGCAGCTGTGGCACGACGATGAAGATGTTGAAGATGCCCATGTACACGCCCATTTTCCGACCTGGAACTGCCCCTGAGAGGATGGCGTAGGGCATCGACAGGATCGACGCCCAGGCGATACCGACGCCGATCATGGGCAGCCACAACAGCTGCGGATCACGGATCAGGAAGACGCCGATCAGACCGAAGCCGCCGAGCGCAAGATTGATGGCATGTGCGGCCTTGCGGCCCGTGCGGCGGGCGATGACCGGAATGGCGAAGGCGGCGAGGGCGGCGACGCCGTTGTAGACGCCGAACAGCACCCCGACCCAGTTGGCCCCTTCGTTATAGGCCGCCGAGGCGGTGTCGCTGGTGCCGAAATGGACGGCGGTGACAGCGGCGGTGGTGTAGATCCACATGGCGAACAGGGCGAACCAGCTGAAGAACTGGACCACGGCCAGACTGCGCATCGTCTTCGGCATGCGGAAGACGTCGTCGATGATCTCGGTCAGGCCGTTCGATGCGCGGGCCCTGTGCATCAGACCGACGATGATCTGCAGCAGGCCGAAGCCGGCGACGAAGCCGGCCAGCACATAGAGCTCTTTCTCGACGCCGATCGACCAGACTCCATAGAGGCCGGCGGTGCCCGCGAGCAGCCAGACCAGACCGCCGAGCAGGTAGGCGTTGGCCGCCCGCGCGGGGGCTTGAAGGTCATCGGGGCCGGACCGGGCGAGCGCGAGCCCTCGCGTCGTCTCGAAGGCGTCGATCTCTTCCGGGCTGTATTCGCGGGTCGAGACCACGGTCCACAGGACGGCCAGCAGCATACCCGCCGCACCGATGTAGAAGGACAGTTTGACCGAGTCCGGCGTGACGCCCTCCGGTGCGGTCGACACCACGGCGAAAATGTTGGTCAGGATCCACGGCAGGCAGGAGGCCAGCACCGCCCCCGCACCGATGAAGAAGGTCTGCATGGCATAGCCGCTGGTCCGCTGTTCGTCGGGCAGGTTGTCGCCGACGAAGGCGCGGAACGGCTCCATGGTGACATTGATCGCCGCGTCCATGACCCACAGGGTTGCCGCAGCCAGCCACAGCGACGGGGCGTTGGGCATGTAGACCATGGCCGCCGAGGTCAGGATCGCGCCGGCGAGGAAATAGGGTCGACGACGGCCCAGAGGTCCCCAGGTCTTGTCGCTGAAATGGCCGATCAGCGGCTGGACCA
>CALRXX020000026.1:0-28876 GCA_943372245.1 bacterium | reverse complement strand
AGCGCGATCACGGCCCGACAGGCCGCCATCGGCGCGGCGGCCGCGGTCGCGGCGGTGATGGTCCTGTCGACCGCCTTCTTGCTTGGCCAAGGCCTTCGGTTGGCCGACGAAACCCGCCGCCTGCTCGCCGAGACCGCGCGTATTCCCTCAACGGCCGGACTGCCGGTTTCTGCCGATGCGCGCCGGAACACTAGCTGGCGCGCGCTGGCGCGAAAGCCTGACCCGGTCGTGGCCCTGGCCCGTGCAATGGGCGTGGCCGAGCTTTACGGGGCGACGCCGACGGCCTTTTCCGCTGATCACAACCAGGTCAGACTGACCCTGCCCTATTCGGCGCTGTCGGCGCTCAATCGCATCGCGCTGGAATTGCGCGACACCGGGCTTTTTTCCGAGATCCGCCCCTCACCCGATAACGAAAGCCAGACCATCGATGTGCGATTGACGCTCGTCGGCGCCGATCCGGTCAATCCAGCCGAGTGAAATGGCAGGCCCGGTCATCAGAGACCAGATGCATGACGACCGTGCTGTCACGCAGCACCGTGACGCGGACATCAGGGCAAGCGCCGCCCGCTGATATCCGAAGAGGTTGGTCAAGGCGGTAGCTCCAGGACGGACGCATCCGCAAGGCCGGCATGTCGGTTGCGGCCTGATCAGGGCTGGCCGCCACGGTCACGGGCTGTTCGTGGCGATAAGCCTCTCGACGCAGGTCAGCCACGTCCCGCTGGAGTTCGAAGAACACGACGTGAGTCAGCATCCGGTCGAGCGCCGTTGCACCCCGCGGCATCACGATCGCCGCGCCCATGGCCATGATCGCCAGCACGATCAGCATCTCAAGAACCGAATAGCCGGCCTTGGCGGCGATTTCAGGTCGCGGGGGGCGCATCATGAATGTCCGCGGCCAGCCCCTTGCCGCCTGGCCTGGCGTCCGACCCCATGCTGAACACATCCGGTCGCGAGTCGGAATCGATGCCTGACTTGTAGACATAGGGGTTGCCCCAGGGGTCCTGCGGCAGCGCGTTGGCGAGATAGGGACCGTACCAGCCAACAACACGTTTGGGATCGGCCTTGACCAGCAACGCCAGCCCCTCCTCGTCGCTCGGATAGCGGCCGATATCCAGCCTCAGTGTGTCCAATGCCGTCTCCAGCGACCGGACCTGTACACGCGCGGCGGTGACCTTTGACCGGTCCAGCTGTCCGAGCAACCTGGGGCCGACAATGGCCATGATCAGGGCGATGATACTCAGGACAATGAGCACTTCGAGCAGGCTGTAGCCGCGCTTGTCGCTGGGGGTCGATGGCCGGGACCTGGACAGGCGCATGGTGGGCTGGACCTTTCTCGTCGCACCGCGTCGCATGGCTGGCGCCGATGTTTCGTGTCAGTATCGCCGATGCGACGGCGCGGAGGAAGTCACGGGTGTTGGGGGGGGCAGATGCAATTGACGTGCGCCTGATCCTCGCCTGGCGGAACCTGGCGGCGCGCGAACGTTGGCTGCTAGGCCTGCTGGCTGTCGTGGCATTGAGCCTGGCGCTGGTTTCGGCGGCCGACTGGAGTGGTCGTCAGCGTGAAGCCAACGCGCTGGCCCGCGCAGACCAGCAAGCCAGACAGGAGGGGGTCCGCCGCGCCCGCGCACGACCGGCGGCGGCGGACGCGAGTTTGATGCGAACCCTCGCTGACGGGGCGTTCAAGGGCGCCGACATCTGGATGGCCCGGGTCGCCGTGGAGGAATACCTGTTCACGACGGCCGTCGACGCAGGCGTGGCCGAGCCCCGCATTCATGTTGCCGAAACGACCGAGGGCGACCCGGATTGGCCGGTACTGAAGGCCGAAATCAGCGCGCCATATGAAGGCGCGGCCATGACACGGTTGCTGCAGCGGCTCGCCGCCGACGGCCATTTCTTTTTCATCGACTCCCTCAGCGCCGATCACGGCGAGTCACCTGAATTCCGGCTGCTTCTGTCATTCCCGGTCGAGCTGGGCGTACGGGCGCCCGGCGGATGAAGTGGCTGGCCGGATCGATCATGCTGGTCCCCGTGACGGCGGCCCTGGTGGCGGGATGGCTTTTCCCCCGGCCGGTCGACGCTCCCGCCGGGGGTCCCGTGCGATCCGTCAGCCGCGGCGGCGAGCACCTGGCGCCAGGCGACCGGGCTGCGGCGGTAGAGGATCTGGCCTCCTTTCTCGGGGACGATGTCTCGCCGGCGACAGCAGTGCAGTCCGGAGATGGAGAGCCATTCGTTCAAACCGTCGCCGCAGCGCCACAACCTCCGCCACCGCCACCCCCGCCACCGCCACCGCCACCGCCCGATGTCGGACTGGTGTTTCGCCGGCAGGTGACCGGCGTGCTGGGAGAGCCGGGCGGACGCCTTGCCGTAATGCTGGTCGACCAATCCGGCGCCGGCGTCCGACGACTGGAAGTCGGCGACCGGTACGACGGCGCATGGACTCTGATCGGCCTCAGTCGCGAGGCCGCGGTGCTGAGCGACGGCGAACATCGGCGCAGAATACCGTTCTTTGGAGGCCCGGTGATCGGGGATGGCGTAAATGGTGAATAGCAATCGGCGGCGCGTCGCGGGACAAGGGAGCCTTGTTCTGGCGCCCGTGCTGGCCGGGCTTGTGGTCGCGGCTTGCACAGGCGTCACCACTTCGCCGTCGAAATCAGCGGCCGGCGCCGGGACGCCAGCCGTCGGGACCCTGATCGCCGGGGGCCTGGGCCGCGCGCGCCAGGCCACTGCGCCGGCTTCGAGCACCGCCGCCACCCCCGCGGTGGTCGACGCCCTGGTGCCCGCAGACCCCGTCAACGTCATCCTGCCGCCACAGCCTCTGCCGCAGTTCATCGACACGGTGTTCGGCGCGGTGCTCGGGCTGCCCTACGCCATGGGCCCGGGAATCAGCTCGCGCGGCGACACCGTCAGCCTGAGCACCGCGCCGGGCATGACCCGCCGCGATCTGTTCAGGCAAGTCCAGGCCACGCTGTCCAGCTACGGGCTGGAAGTCCGAATTCTGGAGGGCGGCGTGCAGATTGTCGCCAGCGCAGCGCCGGTCGGGCCGATCGCCCTGACGCGGCGACCGGACACGACGACTCCGGAGGCGACCCGAAGGACCTCCCTTGTTCACCCGGCCGGCGCAGTCGCTCCTGCCGCGCTGATAAGTTTGATGGCGGACATCTTCCCGCGGAGCGACGACCTCGTCTTCACCCCTGATCCCGCAGGTGGCGGTCTCGTCCTGACCGGATCGGCGCGGCAGGTCGCCATTGCGGCCAGCGTTCTGGACGCCCTCGACCAGCCGCGCTTTGCCGGCGTGTCCGTGGTCCGCGTCCAGCCCGTGTACTGGAGCGCCGAGAGTCTGGCCGCCGAACTCCGCGACAGCCTGGCTGGAGAGGGGTTCCACAATTCCGATGCGCCATCCGGCGCGCGCAATGTGCTGGTCCTCGCCGTTCCGGGCGCCAACCAGGTTCTGGTGTTCGCCGGCGACCCCGCCGCGCTGGAGCGCGCCCGAACCTGGGCCGGCCGGCTTGACCAACCCGCGACGCTGGGTGGTCGCACCGCGACATTTGTCTACCAGGTGCGCAATACCGACGCGGCCTCGGTGGCGGCGCTGGTGGCCGCGACCCGCGAGACTGCGTCGACCCAGCGCGACCCGCAGACCGGCCAGCCGGGGCAGCCGCCGCAGGACACCGCCGCCCGCAACGAATCCCGCGTGGTCACCAGCAGCGCCTTCGGCGACGGCCGCATCACGGTCGACGATTCCGGTAACCGCATCATCTTCACCGGTTCGGCCGGAGACTTCATGGAGCTTCGCGGCCTTCTGGTCGCCCTCGACACGCCGCGTCCCCAGGTTCTGGTCGAAGTCACCGTGGCTGAAGTGACGCTCACCGATGAGACCCGCGTGGGCCTGGAGTGGTTTTTCACGAATTCAATGTCCAAAGGCGTGCTGTCGGGAGGCACCCAGGATGGCCTGGGCCTCGGCAGCGGCGGCCTGTCGCTGAACTTCAAGGGCGTCGATATTCAGGCCGATTTCAACGCCTTCGCCTCAAACAACAACGTCAACATCCTGTCACGCCCCAGGCTGGTGGCGCGCAGCGGAGACGAGGCCCGCATCCAGGTCGGCACGGATGTGCCGATTATCACCTCTCGCGCCAACAGCCCCACCCAGTCTGGCGGCAGTTCCGACATCCTGCAGACCATCCAGTATCGCCAGACCGGCGTGATCCTGACCATCAAGCCGATCATTTACAGCGACGGTCGCGTGGACTTGCAGATCACCCAGGAAGTTTCGAGCCAGCAGCCCAACACCAATGCGACGATTGGCAGTCCGCTGATCCTCAATCGCAGCGTGACAACACGCCTGTCCCTGGAGGAGGGCGCCACGGCGGTGATCGGCGGGCTGATCGATGACAGCTACTCCAAGGGGGCCACGGGCATCCCGTTCCTCAAGGACATTCCGCTTCTGGGCGCGCCGTTCCGGGTCGACAGTTATTCGAGCGGCAAGACAGAGATGGTCATTCTCGTGACGCCTCATATCCTGCGCGACGGCGGCGAAATGGCCTTCTGGACCAGCCGGTCGACCAGCGACATGAACGCCGCCTTCGCGGTTGGCCGCGGCTACGCCTACACCCTGACCCCGTTTGGCCAGGCTCAGCGTCTCAGGGTCGATCCGCCCGCCGCCGCTCCCCGCTGAACCGGCCGCCAGCCGACACGGTTGAAATGAAGCGTGGCCGTTGCTCGCCCGTCCTGTTCGAGAATGGTCGCGTCCACCCGGTAGAGCCGGACCTGGAACGGTCCTTCGCGGGCGACCTGAAAATCGGAGACTGGCGTTGAGGTCCAGCTGACCCGGCGATGGCCAGCCAGTGGTCGCGATCCGACCGGCTCGCTCGCGGGGTTGACGTCACGAACCAGCATCATCGCGGTCCGCTTCACCTCCGACAGTCCGAGGGCGCGCTCGTAGCGCTGCTCGGCAAGCGCCATCTGTTGCTGCAAAGACAACGCCGCCAGCAGGACAAGCGAGGCGATCAAAAGCGCGGCCATCGCTTCAATCAGACTGAACCCGCCCCGGCGCGCCCTCATGCTGGCCACCGGACAATAATCGCCGCCGCCAGGGCCGGCGCCGCCAGGGCCGTTCCGAAGGGAGTGATGGCCTCCGCGTCCCGACGACGCAGAAGCAAAAAGATGATCCCGGCCGCCGCGCCCCCTACGATCACCCAGAGAATCGCCCGCGGGCCCAACAGTGCGCCAAGAGCGGCCAGCAGCTTGACGTCACCCAGACCCAGGCCTTCTCGCCCGCGCAACCGGCCATGAGCGAAGCGCACTATCCAAAGCAGCCCCCCGGCAAGACCCGCGCCCAGGGCCGCCTCGGCCAGCGGCGGCGCCAGCGGTCCCACCAGCGCCAACACGACAATCGCTCCCACATAGAGGTCCGGGATGACGAAGCAGGCCAGGTCGACGGCCGCCATCGCCGTCAGGATCGTCGCCAGCAAGGCCAGGGCTATCGCCGTGCTCCATGGAAAGAACGGCCCTGTTCCGGCCAGAACGGCGAGGCCCACGGCGGCGGCCCACGCCGAGAGGCCAGATCCTGCCCATCGCCAATCTGGTCCCGGGTTTATCGCGGAGACCAGCCGCTGGGGGACAAAGCCAGCGGCGATGGCCACGACCGCAATGGCCAGAACGGCTCCGGCGATCTGCGCCAAGGTCATGACGCGAGGTCGTAGACGGCCGACAGGGTGGTCACCAGAGCGAAGGCCACGATGCCAACCATGAGGGCGATACCACCGATGGCGAGCGGTTCAACCAGCGCTGTAAGGCGTTTGACCCCGTCACGCAGGCGGTCGTCATAGCTGTCGGCCAAGGCCCCCAGCATCGGACCAAGGGCGCCCGAACGTTGGCCTGCGCGCAACAGCCCCAGATCCATGGGTGTAAGTTGGCCGCCCTTGGCCAGGGCCTGATCGAATGTCAGACCCGCCCGCAGATCCATCTCGACCAGCGCAAGCGCCGTCCGGAACGGCCCGGCAGGCGCTGCGTCCATGGCCAGGATGCTTGCGGGAAGCAGACCCACGCCGTGTGACATGGCAAAACTGGCGAGACGGGCCCAGATCGCAATCTCGCGGGCCCTCAGAATGGGCCCCACCGCCGGCAGGCGGCGGGACAGCTCGTACAGCCAGATCCGCGCCGCGGGCCGGCTTGCCGCGAGGACAGTCAGGCCGACCGCAACTCCAGTCGCCGCCAGCGTCGACCAGCTGTGTCTTTCAAGAAAACCGCCGGCCCAAAGGATTGCCCGCGAAAGCAGGGGAAGGCGATCTGTATGATCGCCGATGATCGCGGCAAAACGCGGTGCGATCTGGGTCAGGATGAAGACGATGGCGGCCGCCCCGGCAGCAGCCAGAAACCCCGGGTAGATCAGGGCGTTGAGCAGATCCCTGCGCAGTCGGTCCTCATACGCCATCTGATCGGCGGCCTGCTGCAGCACATCGCCCAGCCGGCCGGAGGACTGACCAACTTCAAGCATGGCCTGCAGATAGCGTGGAAAGCCCGGCGCCTCAGCGGCCATCGCCGAGGCGAAACTCTGCCCCTGGCGCAGGGCCGCGGCGACCGCCTCCAGCTGTCGCCGGCCGCGATCCGCTTCCACGCCGATGGTGACCGCCGTGACCGCTTCCAGCAATGGCACGCCCGCCCGCAACATGAGCGCCAGCTGCCGCATGAGGAGCACCCGCTCACCGAACCGCAGTTCGCGGTCGACAAGACGAACGCCCGCTGGCGCGGCGGACTCGGCGAGGGTCATGGCGAGACGACGTCCATCGTCGAGGCGACCGTTTCGGAGTCATCGGCGCCCAGCACGCGGCTGATTTCCGCCAGGGTGGTCAGGCCGCGCCGGGCTTTGGCGAACCCATCCTCCGCCAGTCGCCTGAAGCCGGCGCCGGCGGCGATATCTTCCAGTTCAGCCTCGCTGGCCCGACGTCGCGCCGCCGCCGCGAGCCGTCCGCCGAAGTTGACCACTTCAAACAGACCCAGACGCCCGCGATAACCGGATCCGACGCAGCGCTCGCAGCCCCGCGGCTCACGCCAGCAGGACGCGCCGACACCATCCCCTGCCTCTTCGTAGCGCGCGACTTGGTCGGGGTCGCTTGGCGCAGCGCAGTCGCACAGCCGGCGCGCCAGCCGTTGGCCGGCCAGCCCCTGGATTACATCGGCGAGGAGAAAATCCTCGACCCCCAGGTCAATCAGCCGGGCGATGCCGGCCATCGCCGAATTGGTGTGAGCGGTGGCGATGACCAGATGCCCGGTCAGCGCCGCTTGCACCGCGATACGCGCCGTCTGCGGGTCACGAACCTCTCCGACCATGATCACGTCGGGGTCCTGCCGAAGCATGGCTCGCAGCCCCGCCGCGAAACTGAGGCCGATATCCGGCCGCGCCTGCATCTGGACCACGCCAGGGAGATCGAACTCGATCGGGTCCTCGACGGTGATGATCTTGCGCGCCCCATTATTGAGGTGAGTTAGCAGCCGATAGATGGTCGTTGTCTTTCCCGAGCCGGTGGGGCCGGTCAGCAGCACGATGCCGTTTGGGCGCTCGACCATCGCCGTGAGCTCGGCCGCCTGTTCCGCGGCAAGGCCCAGTTCCACCAGTTCGGGCAGGCGGTCCGACTTGCCCAGCAACCGCAGCACCAGGGACTCCCCCCAGGCGGAAGGGAGAGTCGAAACCCGCAGGTCCAGTTCGCGGCCGGCGACGCGGATCGACTGCCGCCCGTCCTGGGGCAGCCGGCGTTCGCCGATGTCCATCGCCGACAACAGCTTGATGCGGGAACAGACCGCGTCGAACCGGGCGCGCGGCGCCTGGCGCACGGTCACCAGCAAACCGTCAATTCTCATCCGCACCAGGAACTGGTCTTCGTAGGGCTCCAGGTGAAGATCGGAAGCGCCACGGCCCAGGGCCTCGGCGAAGACGCCGTTGACGAAGTCGATGACCGGCGCTTCCTGCGCCAATTCGCGGATGCGCGCGACATCGTCGGCTGCGGTCAGTCCCCGGCCTGGGAAAGGGTCAGGGTCGACGATCAGGTCGCCGAGCAGGCTGGCGGCCATCGCGCGGGGCGCCAACCGGTACTCCACGGCCTCCTCGAGTGTCGCCAGTCGGTCTCGCAGCCCGGGGTCAAGCGGGTGAGCGGCGGCGCATATCACCCGTCCCTCCGCCTCCGCAGACCGCCACGCCGCGGCCTGACGACCGAGCCACCAGGTTGCCGGGGAGTGAATCTCGGCCAGGAAGGCCCGCACCTCGGCCGGCTCCGGGGCCTGCTCGGCAGTCTGCACCGACAGCCCGAGCTGGACGGAAAGGGTCGCCAGCAGATCGACCTCGGCCACGGCCCCAAGGCGGACCAGCAACAGACCCAGCAATTCGCCGGTCCGGGCCTGAAGATTCAGAGCCGCCTCAAGGTCCGCCCCGGAGATCAATTTCCCGGAGATCAGCAGT
The DNA here is from genome assembly GCA_943372245.1 of bacterium. Taxonomy (GTDB): domain Bacteria; phylum Pseudomonadota; class Alphaproteobacteria; order Caulobacterales; family Caulobacteraceae; genus Brevundimonas. The sequence goes on along the minus strand of CALRXX020000026.1, from coordinate 20,427 downwards.
TCGCCCAGTTTCCGCACGTCCATGCGCGACCTTAAAGCGCCCGCTCTCCCGGTGGGAAGCCCTCGCCCCCGATCACGTCGCCAGCCTCGCGGCTTCTACCCCCGACCCGCTCGCCCGTATTATAATGAATGCGTCGTCCACCGGCTGCGCTGCTAAGCTCTCAGGCAGCCGCAGGGTGGAATCAGCTGACGAGGGCCAGGATCAGAAATGACGCCAGCATGTCCGTGGTGATCGTCTCCTGATGGAGTCCCTGGTGACCGCCGCCGATTCGTTGTCGTCGCCGCAGTTTCGCCTGCTGGCCGCTTGCGCCCGCTGGCCGCGCGGGCCGGGGCGTAACGACGGCGTTCGTGACGCGGCGGCTTTGGTCGGACCCGACTGGGCTCCGTTCCTGTCCATGGTTCGCCGGCACCGCATGGCGCCGATCGCACTGGATGGTCTGGCACACGCGGGCATTTCGCCGCCGGCAGACCTCGAGGCCCTGGCGATGCAAGACGCCCGTCAAACGCTGGGGCTTTGCGCGGAAGCCAAGCGCCTGGAGGCCCTCTTCGCCACGGAAGGTATCGCCATGGCGGTGATTAAGGGGCCTGTGTTGAGCCTCCTGCTGTACGGAGATTCCGGACTGCGTCAGTCCAAGGACCTCGATGTTTGGGTTTCTCCCTCAGACGTTTCCCGCGCCGTCCGCCTGCTCGAGGCCAGCGGCTACGAGATGATGAGTGGCGCGCCGGCCCCGGCCGGTCCCTGGTTCGACCTCTGGATTGATCTGGAAAAGGACACGGCCGCACGTCACGTCGTGAACGGGTGCATTGTCGAGTTGCACCACCGTTTGACCAACAATCCCCATGCCGTCATGGCGCTGAGTGTCGCCGACGCCTCGCGCGAGGTGACTCTCGCGGGGGCGGTGTTTCAGACGTTGGGCGAGGAGGACCTCTTCGCCTACCTCTGCACCCACGGGACCCACACCCGATGGTTCAGGCTGAAATGGCTGGCTGATATCCACGCCATGCTGTCCGGACGGAGCCCGGAGGATATCGCCCGCCTGTACGAAGCCGCGCGGTTCAGGGGCGCCGAGAGGGCCGCGGGTCTGGCGATTCAGCTCTGTCGCCGTATCTGGGGCCTGTCCCTGCCCGCCGACCTCGCCGCGCGCCTGGATTCCGATCCGCGTGTTCGCTGGCTGGAGCGCCGTTGTCTAGCCGCCCTTTGTGGTCCTGAGTTTGATGACCAGCGCTTCAGCGTGATCTGGACCCAACTGTATCTCTGGCGATTGAAGGGGACTGTGGCCTACCGCCTGCGCCAGCTGCGGCTTGCGTTCGTCGATTGGCCGTTGATGCGGCGCATGCCCCTGCCAAGAGCCTTCCACTTTCTCTACCTCTTCCTGCGACCCGGCAGTTGGCTTTGGCGCAGACTGACCTTCGTCGCGCCAACCCGTCCCTGAGTTTGCATCAGGCGGCAGGAAACCGCCCCCGCGATCAGCAGGCAGTCTACTGGCCCTGACGTCACCCGCCTGAACGAAAGTTAACTTGCGGCCCAGGGCTGAAAGGCGTCCGAAATCCTCCCAGTCGCCCGCAACCTGGCGGGAACGATGGCGCGACACGCCTCGGCAGGGCGCGTCAGTTCGGGAGGGATGGGCCATGGACAAGTCTGCGCTGTCGCGACGAGCTTTCGCCGCCCAGGCCGCCGCGCTCGGCGCGGCGCTCGCGTTCGGCTCGGGTCCAGCGCAGGCGACATCTGCGGTGCGAAACGAACGTCGCGACCTGTTTCCCCAGGGTGTCGCCTCGGGTGATCCCCGTCCGGACAGTGTGATCCTCTGGACGCGGCGGGCGCCGGACAGCGGCGTCGCCTCACACCGGTTGACCGTTGAAGTCGCAAGCGATTCGAAGTTTGGCAAGATGGTCGCGCGGGGCGACGTCGCGGTCACCGCGGCGACGGACTGGACCTGTCGCTTCCTCGCGGCCGGGCTGAAGCCCGCGCGGGAATACTGGTATCGATTTGTCGACGATGCGGGCAACACGAGCCGGGTCGGCCGCACTCTGACGGCGCCCGCGGACAACGATGATCGGACGGTCAAGTTCGCCTTCGTCAGCTGTCAGGACGTCACCCAGGGGGCCATGAACGCCTACCGGCGCATGCTCCATGAGGACGCCCGCCGACCGCGTGACGAACAGCTGGGCTTCGTCCTGCACCTCGGCGACTTCATCTACGAACTGGTCTGGTATCCCGAGGAAAGACCGGGCGGCATGGAGCGGGGCCGACGCCTGCGCGGCAATGTGCGGTACCCGCACGGCGAGAAGGTCACCACCTTCCACATCCCCACGGATCTGGACGACTACCGCACGGCCTATCGCGGCTACCTCAGCGACCCTGATCTGCAGGACGCCCGGGCCCAATGGCCGTTCGTTCCGGTCTGGGACAACCACGAGTTCAACTGGCGGTCCTTTCAGAGCCAGCAGATCATCAACGGCGCAATCCGTCCGGCGCAGAAGCTCAAGGTCGCGGCGAGTCAGGCCTGGTACGAGTATCAGCCCGCGCGGGTCCTCAAGGCCGGGACCGGCGACGTCTTCGAGGCCCCGGTGGTCGAGAACAAGCCCGTCGAGGACTTCGATGCGCGGGGCGTCGGGCAGGAGCCGAACAACCTGGCCGCCATCAACGCGCTGAAGATCCAGCGGTCGTTCCGGTACGGCAAGAACGTCGACATGATCCTGACGGACAACCGGTCCTTCATCTCACCGGGTGGCGACTACAGCGGGCTTCCCGACATCAAGTTCCCGGCCATGCCCGACGCGATGCTCGAGATTCTCGACCAGGGCCAGGCCTATGACGGCGGCCATCCGCCGGCCACCATCCGTCTGGGCGAGCTCGAGTTTCCCAATCCGAACAAGGACGCGCCGCCGGAGGCCTACCTTGGCCTCGAGCAGATGGCCTGGTTCAAGGACCGTCTGCGCACGGCAAAGGCGCCGTGGAAGATCTGGGGCCATTCGTTCGGCACGCTCACCGGACGCACTGATCCCCAGAACCTGCCGCCAGCGTTCGCGGGCCTGTGGCCGGCCGGTGGGGGATATGGCGTGACCACAGGCGCCTATCGCCTTGAGCACAGCGAGATCTTCGACATGGTCCGCGCGGAAGGGATCACCGGCCTGACCATCCTGGCGGGGGACAGACATGCGTTCTGGGCCGGCTATCCCTCGAAGACGCTGCCGCCCCGCGCGTTCGATCCGGTCGGCGTCGAATTCGTCACCGGCTCGATTTCGGCCCAGACCCTGGGCGAGGTGCAGCAACTCACCATGCCGAAGGATCGCCCGCTGCGGCCCCTCAATATCCATGACAAGCCCGACGGCTCGATGGAGACCAGCTGGAACATGACCCTGCTGCATGGGGTGAAGTCTTCCTTCGTCCTGAAGGAGACCGGTGACCCCGCCCAGGCGCGCGCGGCGAGCAATCCCAAGCTGGCGCCGCATCTCAAGTTCCTGGACTACGCAGGGCACGGCTACACGACGGTGCGCGCGACGCCGCATGAGCTGGAGGCCGAATTCGTCTGCATTCCGGTACCGCTGGAACGCAGTGAAACGGACGATGGCGGCCCGCTGCGCTATCGGGTGAGTCACCGCGTTTCGCTCTGGAAGCCGGGGGAATCCCCTCTGCTCAGGCAGACCATTCTCGAAGGCGATCCCGGTCTCTCCATCTGACGGAAAGTGCGCGGTCGAGCATTCCGGGACGCTATCTTGTGGCGCCTGAACGCGATCTTCGCCGCCGGAGCATCGTCGGTCTTCAGACGTCGCCTGCCCGCCTCGCGCCGAGATTTCGATTGATCCCGCCGCCGCGCCCGATCATCACCGCCGGCGTCATGATCGAAAGCCGTCCGTCCGTCCGCGTCGCCGCCCTTTACCGGTTTTCGTCGTTCGACAACTGCGCGAGCCTGCGGGGCGGACTGCAGGCGGCCTGCGCCGCGCACGGGATCAAGGGCACGCTGCTGCTGGCGCGGGAGGGCGTGAACGGAACGATCGCCGGATCGCCGGAGGGAATCGAGGCGGTGCTTGCGCACATCCGCGCCCTGCCGGGCTGCGCCGACCTGTCGGTGAAACTGTCCTGGGCCGAGACGATGCCGTTCTACCGGATGAAGGTCCGCATAAAGCGCGAGATCGTCACCATGGGGCAGCCGGGCATAGATCCCCTGACCGACGCCGGGCACTATGTATCGGCAGGCGACTGGAACAACCTGATCACAGACCCCGACACGGTCGTGATCGATACCCGCAATGACTACGAGGTGCGGATCGGCACCTTCGCCAACGCCGTGAATCCGGAGACGGCCAGTTTCCGCGAATTCCCCGACTGGTTCCGCGCCAATCGCGAGACGCTGCTGGCCGGCAAGACGGCGCCGAAGATCGCCATGTTCTGCACCGGCGGCATCCGCTGCGAGAAGTCCACCGCCTTCCTCAAGGCCGAGGGGCTGGACGCGGTGTTTCATCTCGACGGCGGCATCCTGAAATACCTCGAAACCGTCCCCGAGCCGATGAGCCTGTGGCAGGGCGAATGCTTCGTGTTCGACCAGCGCGTCGCCGTCGGCCACGGCCTTGCGCCGGGAACCCATGTCCTGTGCCACGGCTGCCGCATGCCGGTGACGCCGGCCGAGCAGGCCTCGCCGCTCTTCGAGTCCGGCGTGAGCTGCCCTGCCTGTCATGACCAGCGGGACGCCGGACAGCGGGCCGGCTACGCCGAGCGTCAACGCCAGGTCGCCCTGGCCACCGCGCGCGGGACCGAACACCTCGGCGTCGTCACGGCTGCGAAGACTGACGCCGGGGATTGATTCCTCCGTGCTATAGCCGCGTCGAATGGGCCGCTCAGGCCCGCCCGTATTTCAGGGAAGCCCCGTTGACCGAACCGACGCTGATCATGGGCGCCGTCGCCTACGCCCCCAAGGTGGTCACCATCTGGGAGGGCTTCAAAGCCTGGTTCGGCCGGCAGGGCTTCGCCTTCGACTACGTCCTCTACTCGAACTACGAAGCCCAGGTGGAGGCGCAGTTCGACGGCACCCTGCACCTCGCGTGGAACTCGCCGCTGGCGTGGGTGCGGGCAGACCGGATCGCGCGCAGCCGGGGACAGTCGGTGCAGGCCGTGGCCATGCGCAACACCGACTGCAATCTGCGCTCGGTGATCGTCGTGCGGGATGACAGCCCGATCCAGTCCGAAGCCGACCTGCGCGGCCGGACCCTGGGCGTGGGCGCGATCGACTCGCCGCAGGCCACGCTCCTGCCGCTGCATCATCTGCGGCGGGCCGGGCTGGTCGGTGGAGAGGACTTCACCGTGCGCCGCTTCGACGTGCTGTCAGGCAAGCATGGCGATCATATCGGCGGGGAGCGCGACGCGGCGAAGGCCCTGATGGCCGGCGAGGTGGACGCCTGCTGCATGATCGACGGCAACCACCTGGGCTTCGGCCTCGACGGCACGTTGCCGTCGGGCGCCACACGGATCGTTGCGCGTACAGAGCCCTACGACCACTGCAACTTCACCACCAGCCCCGACGCGCCGCAGGCAGCCATCGACCGGTTCGTCGCGCTGCTGCTGGCGATGCAGTGGGACGATCCGCAGGTGCGACCTCTGCTGGAGCTGGAAGGCCTGAAGAAGTGGAAGCCGGGTCGCACCGAGTTCTATCCGGCCCTGGCCGAAGCCGTGGACGAGCAGGGCTTCTATGGCCCCGATGGAAGCATTCTCCGTGCCGACTATCGATATTGAAGGGCTCGGCCTGGACGACGGCGGCCTGCTGCTCGTCCGGCGTGCGTTGGCGGACCTGTCCGCCGGCGAGAGCCTGCGCGTGTTTGGCGGACCGCCCGGATGGGACCTGCACCTGACCGCCTGGTGCCGGCAGCAAGGTCATGACGTCGAAATCCATCGCCTGACGAGCGGCGATGTCGAGGCGGTGGTAAAGCGCGGCCCCTGGGCGGAGGGCCGCTGGCGAGATGCCCTCGGGAGCGGTCATTCCCGGCTGGCTGACGATGAGCTGCCGGCCGAGGTCGCCGACGCGGCCTGGGGCCTGGCCGCGCGCGGCGCGACCGTGGAAGCTGGCGGGCCGTTGATCGGCTTTGGCCTGAGCCGCCGCGACGATGTCTGGGCCGCAACCGCCGGCGACCTCTACCGCCAGGCCGCCGCCGCCCAGTGGGACCCGCAGACGGCGATCGACTGGAACGCGCCGTTCGACCTGCCCGCCGCCATCGAGGCTGCGGTGGTCCAGGTCATGACCTATCTGGTCGAGAACGAGAATGCGGCGCTGGTGGTCCCGGCCAGGCATCTGGGCCAGGTCCACCCGCACTTCCGCGAAGTGCAGCAGTTCCTGGCCCTGCAATGCGCCGACGAGGCCCGACACATCGAGGTCTTCACCCGGCGACTCGGCCTGCGCGGGCATGAGCCGATGCTCTCCACGGCCGGCGGTCAGGCGTCGCTGAACACCCTCCTGCAGGCGCCGGACTTTTCGTCTGCGACCTTTCTGCTGTCGGTGCTCGGCGAGGGCAGCTTCATCACGCTGCTGAACTTCCTGCACGCCCATGCGCCGGACCCCGTGACGTCCCAGATCTGTCGCCTCGCCGCGCGGGACGAAGCCCGCCACGTGGCCTTCGCCATGGCCCACCTGGAGCACCGGCTGACTGCCCAGCCCGACTACCAGACCCGCCTTCAGAATGCGGTCGAGCAAAGGCACGAAGAGCTGGCGCCGACGGCCGGGCTGAACGAGGAGGTGTTCGACTCCCTGGTTTTGCTGGCCGCCGGCGATCTGACGCCGGCCGCCGTGGCGCGGGGCCATGCAGCTGTTCAGCAGCTCAAGCTCGACATGGCCGCCGGGCGAAAAGCGCGCCTGCTGCGGCTGGGCTTCGGCTTGGACGAGGCGCAACGCCTGGCCGACATGCACACGCGCAACTTCATGTAGGCGGGGCGGTCAGGGTTTGGCGGTCGCCGGCCAGTCCGCGAGCTCGGCCAGCACGTCGTCCGTGTCCTGACCGATCCGGGGCGGGTCGCGCAGGATGGCGGCGGGCGTTTTCGAGAACCGCAGGCCGGGCTTCATCGCCCGATAGGTCCCCTCCCCCGCCAACGTCCGCTCCTCGAACAGGGTCTGGCTGAGCTGGGCGTCCTCGAAGATCATCGTCGGCGTATTGGCCCGCATGACCGGGATGGAGTTCGCCGCGCCGAGCGCCATCCACTCCTCGGTCGTGTGACTGGCAGCCGCCTCGCCCATCATGGCGTAGTATTCGGCGACCTTTTCCCTGCCGCTTGTCTTCGACGTGAAGCGCTCGCTCTCGTAGGCGCCGGGCAGGCCGCCCAGTTCCATGAACTTCGCCGACTGGCCGGCATTCGCAGGCATGACCGTCAGATAGCCGTCCTTCGTCTTCATCGGCTTGCGATGGGGCGTGATGGCGGTGGTGAAGCCGAAACTGCTGGTCGGCGGGATGAAGGTCTCACCATAGAGATGTTCGGCCATGAGGAAGCCGGTGAAGGTCTCCAGCATCGGTACGGCCACATACTGGCCTTCGCCGGTCTGCTCCTTGTGACGCAGGGCCGCCAGGGTGGCGATCACGGCGAACAGGCCGCAGGTCTTGTCGGCCAGGAACGACGGCAGGGGCCGCAGCTCGGCCTCCGAATCCACCAGTTGCCCGAGACCACAGGCGCCGCTGGCGGACTGAATGAGATCATCGAATGCCTGCAAACCGGCGTAGGGGCCCGCCTCGTCGTAGCCCATCGCCTCGACGTAGACGATGCCAGGCTTGATGGCCGCAACCTGCTCATAGGAAAAGCCCAGCCGGGCCACCGCGGCGGGGCGCATGTTGTGGATAAAGACGTCGCCGGTCGCGACCAGCTTCCGGAGTGTCTCGCGCCCCTCGTCCGTCTTCAGATCAAGGCTCACGGACCGCTTGTTGCGATTGAAGGCGACATAGCCGGGACCCATTTCCTTCGAGTTCGGAGCCTTGCCCGAATTGCGTTGGCGATCGCCTGAAGGCTCCTCGACCTTGATGACGTCCGCGCCCAGATCGCCCAGCGTCTGGGTGGCGTAGGGACCGAGCACGAACTGCGTCAGGTCGATGATCCTGACCCCCGCGAGCGGTCCGGGCCGGACGCCATCAGTCGAGGTCTTGTCAGTCATGGTGGGGTCCAATCGCTGCTGCTGGCCCGAGACTGGCGCCTCGGCCACCCCTCCCGCAATGCCCTTCGGAGGGCAAGACTTTCCGACGGCGACCCGGGTCTCTCCCGGCTTGAAACAGTGGGGACCAGACGGTCGTCGGTGGCGTCAGCGCCTCCCGATTGCCCACGCTGCCAGGCCAATTCGCGCCAATTTACGACCTTTCCGTCCAACGTAAAATATACAACCCTTCGAATATTGGACACTCGCGATCTGGCGCTATTGACATTTTATACCGCAACACGCCTATAAATATTTGATTTCACAAAATAGGTAAGTTTCGAAAATCTCTTGAGGTAAGAAAAATTATTCTATCTCGGATTTCTCTGTATTCATTGCAACAGAGATATTTTCAAAATTTTCTTTTGAGTAGGATCAGGCAGTAGTTGTCCAAATTGCGCGTGCGGGGCGGACTTTTTCGAGTGAGTACGACCGCATGAAGGCTGTAATTCTGGCTGGTGGCCTGGGGACGCGTATCGGCGAGGAGACGGCTGTCCGTCCAAAGCCGATGGTCGAAATCGGCGGCATGCCAATCCTTTGGCACATCATGAAGATCTATGCCGCCGCCGGCATTACCGAGTTCGTGATCTGCCTGGGTTACAAGGGCTATGTGATCAAGGAGTTCTTCGCGAACTACTTCCTGCACACCTCGGACGTGACCGTGGATCTCGCGAAGAACAGCGTCGAGGTTCATCACTCCCGTAGCGAACCGTGGCGGATCACGCTGGTCGAGACCGGCGTCGACGTCATGACCGGCGGGCGACTTGGCGCGATACGACCCTATCTGGCCGAAGGCGAACCCTTCTGCTTCACCTACGGCGACGGCGTCGCCGATATCAGCATCACTGATCTCATTGCCTTCCACAGGTCGCACGGCAAACGGGCGACCATCACCTCCGTGGCGCCACCGGGCCGCTTCGGCGTGCTGGAGTTCGAAGGCGATCTCGTAAGCAACTTTCGCGAAAAGCCGGCGGGCGACGGAGCCCAGATCAACGGCGGGTTCTTCGTGGCCGATCCGAGCGTCCTCGATCTCGTGACGGGACCGGACACGATCTGGGAACGCGAGCCGCTCGAGGCGCTCGCCGCGTCCCGACAGCTGGCGGCCTACCGGCACGACGGGTTCTGGCAGCCGATGGATACGTTGCGCGACAAGCTGCTGCTCGAAGATCTGTGGAAGTCGGGCCGCGCGCCCTGGAAATGCTGGTAGGTCGCGCGATGGACTGGCGTGGCAAACGTGTCCTGGTGACGGGGCACACCGGGTTCAAGGGCAGCTGGCTGGCGCTCTGGCTGCACCAGATGGGCGCGGAGGTCACGGGACTGGCCCTGCCGCCCTCGACCAGGCCGAACCTGTTCGACGCGACCCGGCTGGCGGATCAGATCACCCATGTCGAGGGCGACATCCGCGACCTGGCGTTGGTGCGCGCGACTGTCGAGGCGGCTCGCCCGGAAGCGATTTTCCATCTCGCGGCCCAGCCTCTGGTGCGGCTCTCGTATGAAGAGCCCGTCGAGACCTACGCCACCAACATCATGGGCACCGTTCACCTGCTGGAGGCCGCCCGTCTCGCCGGAACCGTCAAGGCGTTCGTCTGCATCACGACGGACAAATGCTACGAAAATCGCGAGTGGGTCTGGCCTTACCGCGAAACAGATCCGATGGGCGGCTACGATCCGTACAGCAGCAGCAAGGGATGCGCCGAGCTCATCGTCTCCGCCTATCGACGATCGTTCTTTCCGGTCGAGGCGATCACCCGGGGCGGAATGTCCCTCGCCTCCGTTCGGGCCGGCAACGTCATTGGCGGCGGTGACTGGGCGGCCGACCGGCTGATCCCGGATCTTGTCCGCGCCTACGCAAGCGGCGTCGCGCCCGAAATCCGATCGCCACAGTCCGTCAGACCCTGGCAACATGTGCTGGAAGCGCTGGGCGGATACCTGCTCATCGCAGACCGCATGTTCGAAGGCGACGCCACGATGTCCGACGCCTGGAACTTCGGCCCTTCAGACGATGATGCCCGGCCGGTGTCCTGGATCGCGGACAGGATGCGCACATCCTGGGGAAGCCGCGTCGAGCAAACCCCGTTCACCGGAAAGCCTCTGCACGAGGCAGGACTTCTCAAGCTGGATTGCTCGAAGGCCCGGGCCGGTCTCGGCTGGAGGCCCGCCCTGCCGCTGGACGCGGCGATCGACTGGGTCGTCGACTGGCACAAGCGGTTCGAGGCCGGTGAGCCCGCTGCGGACCTATGCCTTGAACAGATCGCGGCCTACCGAACGCGGCAGGCCGGTCAGGCCTGACCGGCCGCCGATCGCGTCGCGACCGTGAGCATATTCCCCAACCGTAATCCGACGGCCATTTTCGGCATGGGAAGTCGGCCCAGATTCAGGCCGAAGCGGTAGGCGGCCTGCCGCGCCATGAAGTCGATCGGAAAGTAGTTCTTGCTGCGCTGGCAATCGATGTTGGTGAAGCCCGCCTTGCTCAGCACCGTCTTGATGGAACGCGGATTGTAGAGTTCCGGGTGCTGCAGGCAGAACGGCGGCCACTGTGTTCCCATGACGTGTCGCAGAACGGATTTCTCGTTGTGCGTGACGATCACGACCCTTCCGCCGGGTTTCAGCTTGCGGCGAACCTCGTCGAGCATGTGGACCGGATCCACGATGTGATCGAGGACATGGATGATCACCGCCAGGCCGACGCTGTCATCCGGCGCCGCGGACAGGTTGTCCATGTCCGCAGAAATGGTCGCGGGACGCCCCCCAACGGATGCCGCGAGTTCGGAGTGCACCCCGACGTTGGGCTCGAACAGGTAGAAGTGGTCAAATCGCCCGGCGCGCGCGGCGTGGCGCGCGATGTAGCCGATGTCGGGTCCGATTTCGAGATAGTTGCCGTCCATCGGCCCGCTCGCCGCGGCGGCCTGAAAATATCCCAGCTGCGTCGCCTCGATCGAAGCCGAGTCCACGGCCTCCATGTTGGGGGCCATATTCGAATAGAGATCCTGAAGCTGGGGCTCCGTGAAGAACTCAGGCGCGAACAACAGGCCGCAACCGGCGCAGCGGCTGTAGGAAAAGAAGACTTTTTCCTTGAACAGGCCGCTCCAGGATGACCGCAAGTCATCAAGTGTCATGCGCTCCGCACGGCGTGAGCTCGCGACCTCGGTGGAGCTGTGCTCCAGCCCGCAGTTGGGGCAGGGTCTGTGAAGGAAACTCATATCAGCCACCGGTGCTTCAACTCTGAAACTCAATTTGTCGCAGCAAGACGCGGGTCCGCAGCACCGGCGCGGGCCGGTCGGCCGGACTGGCGCCAGTCGGCGATCAGCGCGGAGAACGACTCCACGATCTGCGCTGTGGAGGCCGGCGTCCTTGGCAGGGCGACCCGTTCCACATGACCGGACCCGTTGAAGATGACGACGGCAAGGGCGTCACGGCTGTGCTTCTTGTCGGACAGGAACGCATCCATGGCGTCATCGACTGAAAGGCCGCTCACAACGGCGTCGATCCCGTCAATCGTTCCGACCAGGCCAACAATATGGTCACGGAAGCGCGAGACGTGGTCGATGTCACTGTAGTCATGACCGAGGCGCTCACCCAGACGGATCGCGGCCAACATGCCGAGACCGACCGCTATGCCGTGGGAGATGGCGAAGTCGCTCGCGCTCTCCAGCGCATGGCCAAAGGTGTGACCGAAATTGAGCGTCAGTCGCTCGCCCTTGTCGAACTCGTCGACCTCGATGAAGTGCTTCTTGGTTCGCAGACTGAGGTCGATGATTTGCGCGAGGGACTCGGACCCGGACTTCACATCCGGATTCAGGGCGAGATAGCGGTCGAAGTCGTCGATGCTCCGGCACAGACAGATCTTCGCCGCCTCGCAGAGGCCTGCAGCCATCTGGGCGTCGGCGAGCGTGGCGGCCAGGCCGGGATCAATGATCACCTGTTTGGGCGGGTGGAAGCCGCCGACGATGTTCTTGTACTTGCCGACATTGATCGACGATTTCCCGCCGATGCAGCTGTCGACCATGCTCAGAAGCGTCGTCGGCACGTAGATCCAGTCGATGCCCCGCATGTAGATCGAAGCGACAAACGCCGCGACGTCCTGAACGATGCCGCCGCCGACCGCGATCAGCGTTGTCCCCCGCGTCACGCCCCGTTCGCGCAGCGCGATGATCAGGTCGGGAATGCGGTCCAGCGATTTGTTCACCTCCTCCGCCTCGATCAGGATCGGGGATGCGACCGCGCCGTCAAACAGATGGGCGAGGCAGGCGTCCACGACGAAGACGTTGTCGCCGGCGCGCGAAAGCACCTGGGCGAGGGACCCGTTTTCCACCGACACGCCATAGCCGCCGGTCGAGGACCTTACTTCAAAGGAGGCTGGCATTGTTCATTCCGAGATCCACGGTAATCGATTGTCCCGAGATACTGGTGTTGGCCCCGGAGCACAGGAAAAGTATCGTGGAGACCAGCGAAGCCAGATCCGGCAATCGATGCAGGGTGGTCTTCCCGCGAATGCTTTCCATCTGGTCGGGCGACAGGCTTGCCGCCGTCATCGGTGTATCCAGAACGCCCGGCAGGACCGCGTTGACGAGATGACCTTCGCCGCCGAGATCCACACTGGCCGAGCGGACAAAGCCGCCGATCGCCGCCTTCGTCACAATGTAGGAGAGCTTCGCGGGGCGGGCTCGCTCCTGCCAGATTGAACTGACAACAACGAGTCTCGCTCCGCCCTCCCTGAGGAGCGATCGTCGCACCAGGGCGTCGGCCGAGACCATGACCGACAGGCAGTTCGCCTGGTACAACGCCATATGGCTGTCGGCGTCGAACGCGCCGACCTTGTCCGCCATGTTCGCGCCCTGCGCCCAGCAAACGCCGTCAAACGGCGAAAGTCCGTCCAGCGCTTCAGGGCCATCCCGCAACGGATCATAGCAAAGCCATTGAAATCCGGGGCGCTTCGCCTCTGAAGGCTTCAGCGCGGCCCGACCGACCCCGCATACGCTCCAGCCCTCCGCGATCGCCTTGTGCGCGACCGCAGACCCGATTGCTCCGCTGGCCCCAAAGACCAGCAGGCGAGGCGCGATGCTCATGGAACGGATTTCAGGCCGTCGAAGCGACAGGCGCGTGACCGCTGTTGGCCCTGGCTTCCATCATCTCGATGCGGGCCTGATCTTCACCGGCAATGCGACCATAGTAGTCACGCTTGTTGCGGAGCCAGTTGAGTTCGAACTCAACCGCGACCCCGATGCCATCTTCGATCGCGCTGCTTTCGATCGCGCTGCCATCAAAGACGACCTTGCGGGTTTCAAATCGATCGAGCCGGACCTTCCGGACCTCGCGCAATGCCGCGATTGCATCGACCGACACAGAGCCGCCGACCACGAGAACCAGATCCTTCTCGCGACACACCTCGGCAACCTGGAGCACGCAGTCGGTGATCCGACGCTCGTTGACGGCCGTGCGGGGCAGATCGCACGACAGCGTGAAATCTACCCGGCCAAACACGATGCCGCTGACATTGCCTTTGGCAAGATCCGCCATCTTTACGAGATTGGCGAGCGTCGACTCTGTTTCCAGATTGAACAGGAACTGCGTCTGCTGATCTTCAGAGCCATAAATCTTGTTCTTGGCGAGAATAAACTTGCTCAACGCATATGGCGTTTCAACCATAGGTGCAATTATGTGATCAACGCCATATACTTTTGAAGCCATCAGATCGGAAACTGCTTCACAACCTCCGATTTTAAGCGCAACTTTGAGTCCGGCTCGCTGCGTAATCTCAAGAAGCCGATGATACTCATCGGGTCGAGTCCCCTCCGCTTCGAATTCCGCCTTCACAGCAACGAATCCGTAATGATCGCGGCCACGCTTTAACGAATCAAGCATCTCGAATTCTATGCGGTTCATTTTTTACCCGAACAAAAGCTAAAAAACACAATATATTGACCACTTTATCAGTCTAGCAATGCGTTTTCTACAGTTTTTTCAACGAATTATATCTGACTAAACGGCAGGATTGTTTGAAAGTTTACTAGTAATGGCAAATCGAAAATACAGCTCGTTCTCTCGCCGAGCGCTATTGGCTGGTGGAGTCGGTGGTGGCGTAAGCGCAGGGTTTGATTCCGCTTCGGCCGGAAGCCGGGCCGAAATGAAACTTGAAATCGGAGCTCATAGATCTGTAGCAACAATTGTTCCGGTTTCTTCGGATACTCTGATCACGGAAAACATCACAATTTCTCATGGCGGCGGGTTCGAGATCGCCAAGGGTGCTACACTGAAAATTCAGGGCGACCTGATCGCCCCGGCAAGGCCAATATTCTTCGGGTCGGGCCTCGTCGACCTCTCGCACTCCGCACTGCTCTTCGCCCGCCCGGAATGGTGGGGCGCCCGCGCCGGACGGCCGGAAATCGACTGCCGCGTCGGCCTTTCGGCCTGCCTGGCCGCGCACCCCGCCATGATGCTGGGGCTTGGGGACTATCATCTGGGCGGGACCTGGACGATCGATCAACCCAATCGCCGCGTATGGGGCGTGGGGCGGACGAAAGGCGAAAATGGAACACGCCTCCTGCTGACGCAGGGCGCCGGTCCGGTCGTCCGGGTTGGAACGGAAAAGCCGCCGACCGAGATCAATCGCTACCTTCGCGGCGTGGATATGCGATGGCTCGAGCTGGGCCGATCCAGCGCCGCGCCCCCTCCCGCCCCTGATGACCCCGGATCGACGGCGACGGGGCTGGCGGTTCGCCACGTTCTCGACTGCATCTTCGAGGGACTGAGGGCCAACGAACACGCGGTGGGATTCAGCTTGAGGGGCGCGGTCAGGACCTTCGTGCGCGACTGCGCCGCATTCCGGTCTCTGGCTCCCGACCCCGCCGGCCGCGATATCTTCATCGGGTTTGATCTGGACGGCCGGGATCCCCCCATATCGACGGGCGCAAACGCGTCGCTCTATCTGATCGACTGCGTGGCCAGCACAGGCAACCACCCCCGGCTCGCGACCTCGACCGGCTGTCGTCTGGCGGGCGCGTTTTCCGACACCTTCATCAGCCGCCTGGAAACGACAGCCCTCCGGAGAGGGATCGATGTCATTGGCGAACGGCGGGCAGACGGACCCACCCCCGCGCGCGCCCGAAATCTGGACCTGCATATTGAGCTGCCGGTGCTGGATCAGTGCCTCGAATGCGGGATCTCGATTGAAGGCCTGACCGACGACGCGATGATCGACGTTGTCACGCCCTACGTCGGGCTTGCAGCCAACGCGACGAGCGCTGTCTCGATCAGCAATTGCGGCGGCGCAGTCAGCGTGCTCGGCGGTCAGCTGGTCGGGACGCCGGCGCCGGGGGCGGCAGGCATCGTGATGGCGGACGTTTCAGGCGTCGCCTTCAACAGCACCAAGCTTCTCGATTTTTCCGAACCGGTCAAAGCAAGCAACCTGGCCTTCTGCGAGCTCACCCTGCTGATAAATCGCGTCAAGGGGACAGGGCGCGCCGCGGCCATTGCACTGACCGGCGCGAGCAATTGCTATCTTCGTCCCCGCGTTGTCGGGGCCGCGAAGGCCTACCGCACCGCGGTGAACATTGACGGGTCATCCCGTGGGATCGTCGTCGAACTCGCCGGTGTCGACTTGCGCGCCCTGTCTGAAGCCAGCGCGGTTATGCTGGAAGGCAGGGCCTGGATCACCGCCGACAGTCGGAGGGTGGATGTTCGCGGCGCCTTTGATTGACGCGGAACACCATGCCCGACCGGTCGCGAACGGATACCGGTGGGCAGGCGGCGTCCGCGCATGGCGCCCGCCCCGGTCGACGTTGATCCCTGATCAGTCGCCGGAGCGTCAGCGAAGGACCCTTTGCAAGAGGCCTGCTGGCCCTGGCCATTCCCCTCGTCAGGGGTCCTGGTCATTCGTCGGCACATGCCGAAACGTCAGCAGGTTGTGCCAGATATAGCTGCTGATTATGCAGATCGTGGCAAACATCACCTGCACGACTACAGGATGCCACCCGGCTTTCTCGACCAACAGCGGAACGGATATCCACGCCACCGCGTAGTTGATCAGGTAAACCGGAATGAACTTCCCGAATTCCCTGACTATATTTCCTTTTGTTCTGAAGACGGCCGCCTTGTACGTCGAAAACGCAAACACCAGCCCAATCGCCTGCGCCAGCAGCAATGCCAGAAGATAGTGATCCCTTAATTTAAATACGAATATAAGTATTGGGTAAATAGATAGCCCAAACAGCGTATTGAGACCGCCCGCCAACAAGTAGCGGATTGCTTGTTTTGGGTCTTTTATATCAGGAAATATTCCCTTTGATTTCATGGTCAATCGATCAGTCTTCAATCAGATCGATGAGCATATTTTCCCGAAGCTCTTCCCGCGACAGGAAGGGGGAGAGATCTTCAAGCGCGGGGGAGGTGATCCTCCCGTCAGGGTGCTGCTTCGCCCCAAGTTTCGGCGCGAAGACCGCCTCGTCATCGATGATGATCTCGCACATGCTGGGGCCTTCCGCGGCCAGCGCCTCCGCGATGCTCGAGACGAGTTCACCGGGCGAGGACGCACGCACGTAGTTGAAGCCGAACGCCGCCGCAATCCTGGAAAAGTCCGGGAAGGTCACATTGCTTTTCGGACCGCCCCCGACCTCAACGCCATTGAAGAAATTACGCTGCGTCTGAAAGATGGAAGCGTATCCACTGTTGTTGAGCAGAAACACCTTCACCGGCAGGTTGTTACCCGCAATGGTCTGCATTTCTTGCAGATTCATCATGATGCTGCCGTCGCCGGCGATGCAGATTACGCGCTGCTCGTTGTTGAGGGCGGCGCTGACACCGATTGACGCGGGCAGGTCGTAGCCCATCGTCGCGCAGCCCGAGTTTGTCCAGAGCCGTTGCCCGCGCTTCAGATCAGCGACCTGAAAACTCACGACGCACGCGCTGCCATTGCCGGTCACAATGACCTCGTTCTCATCAAGCTGCTTGAAGAGCTCGTTCATGGCGACGTACGGACTGATGCGCTCATTGGAATAGTATTCCGGCAGCACCACCGGAAACCGGCGACGCCGTTCGAGCGCCCAATCAAGCCAGGCCCGCTGCTTCTCCGTGGGGCCTTTGTAGGGCGTCGCGACAAGGACCGGAATCAGGTCGGCCAGATCGGCGACGATCGGCATGTCGGCCTTCACGGTCGGTTTGCGCAGCTCCACGGGATCGATATCGACCCAGACCTTGTAGGCCTTCCGCGCGAACGTGGCCCAGTTGTAGCTGACCTGGCGGATGTTCAGGCGACTGCCAAGGATCAGAAGGAAGTCGGAACTCTGGGTGACCATGTTTCCGGCGCGGTCGCCGATCGTCCCTGGCCGGCCCGCGTAGAGAGGATGATCGTTCCAGATCGCATCATGCGCGTTCCAGCCGGTGACGACCGGCACGCCGAGCCTTTCGACGAGTTTGATGAACTCCGCGTGCCGGCCGCTCAGGCGCACGCCGCCGCCCGCGAAGACGACAGGCCTTTCGGCCTTCGAAAGACGGTCGAGGATGGCGTCCGCCGATGCCTGCAGATCGACGTGCTTCCAGGGCTCGTCGATCTCGGCCGGGTCGAACCCTGGAAGCAGGTCGTCAGGGTCGATCCTCGCCGCCTGGACATCCAGCGGAATATCGAGCCAGACCGGTCCCGGCCGCCCCGACGTCGCGAGATAGAGCGCCTTCTCCAGATGATACCGGATCGAGCGCGGGTCCGTGACCATATGGACGTACTTCGTGATCGGGCGGACCAATTCTTCGATATCGAGTTCCTGGTCGCCGAACTGGCGAAGCGACAAACCGGTGGCCCGAACCGTCGTCTCGATCTTGACCTGGCCCGATATGACCAGCACGCCGATCGAGTCCACGAACGCCCCGTAGACGCCTGTAATCGCATTTGTGCCGCCCGGACCTGACGTCACATTGACCAGCGCCAGCCGGTTGGTGAGGCGGTAGTAGGCCTCCGCCGCCATGGCCAGCGCCTGCTCATGGTGCGCGAACGTGCACGCGATGTCGGGGTGGGTGCCGAAGGAGTGGTTGAGGTGCATCGCCCCCCCGCCCGTGATGATGAAAGCCTGGGTGATCCCATGCTCCACCAGCCTGGCGGCGACCCAATCGGAAAGCTTTACGGATGCCATCTACTGTCCTCTGTGCGACAGGGCCGTGCGGCGTATTGCATCCACGAGTCCCGTTTGCGCCCTCACCCCGAGGTCGCTTTGAATCATCTGCGTCGACGGGACGTACCGGCCCGGGTTCCAGCCCGGATCAGGCCGACCCAGCACCTCCACGGGACCACCGCCTAAAGTCTCGGAGACGGTGCGCGCCAGATCGGCAATGGAAACGGCCTCTTCCGAACCCACATTGTAGGTCGCGCCGCGCGGCGCGCGGATCAGCGCCTTCCACATCCAGACCGCGAGGTCAGCGGCGTAGAGGTAGGATCTGACCGCCTCCCCCGAGCCTTCGACCCGAATGGGGCGCCCGGCGAGTGCGTCCCGGATGAAGTTTCCGGCGGCGAAATGGATGTCGAGCGACAATAGCGGGCCCAGAAGCGCGAAGATCCGGGTGGTTACGACATCCAGCCCGAACTGCTTGCCGTGGATCGCGCACAACATTTCCGCCGCACGCTTGCCTTCGGCATAGGCGGCTCGCGGATCCTTCAGGTCCGGCCCGCCGCGCCAGGTCTCCGGCACATGCGCAAGGTCCCAGGGCTGCTGGCCGTAAACCGCGCCCGAGCTCATGAACAACATTCGCTCCGCGCTCGAGGCGTGGGTGAATTCGAGCATCCGCTGCGTGCCGTTCACGATCGTACTGAACATGCGTTGGGGGTCGCGTTCATTCAGGTCGGCGCTGGCGTCGGTGGCGCCATGAATGACGTGCGAGAAGCCCGTCTCCGCAAGGACCAGGCTTTCAACGTTCCCGGTCACCAGCGAAATCTCACCCGCACTGACCAGGTGTGGGGCGGCGCGACGGAAACGGTCCGGATCGCGGCTCAGGACGACGGCATGGATGCCCAGCCCCAGCCTGTTATTGGCGTCGCAAAGCGCCTCAAGCATCCAGCGGCCGATAAAGCCCGTCCCCCCCGTCACGAACAGACGGGCGCCCTTGAGGTCACGCCAGTCCGCCTCGAGCTCGATGAAGACGCGATCGAGATCCTGCTGGAGCCTGTAGCCGTCGGTCATCCCGCCACCGCCAGTCCGGTCGGTTGCGGCAGCGATGCGGGAGGACGGCGGACGAGGTTGAAGAGCGGTCGCGTCTCGCGATGGGCGCGCCACACAAGAAACAGCGTATCGGCGGAGAGCGAGAACAGTATGAGCAACAGGCCGGTCGGCCGCAGGAATTGCCCGTAGCCGATCCCGAACTGGGCCGAAACCTCACGCCCCATGATCCAGCTCCTGGAGTGCGTCTCCGGAAGCAGCGCGAACAGGTGGTCATAGGGGATGGCGATCAGGTAGGCCGCGATGATCGCGATGACGGGGCCGGGCCGCTTCCAGGGCTCGAGAAAGACGAGAAACAGGATGAAGAGTTCCGTGTAGCCGCCGGGTGATTTCTGGGTGAGCAAAAGCGCGAGCAGGACGACCGCGATCCTGTTGCGGGTCACCGCGCCAGGCTGAAGCCACGTTCCCGCCAACGCGGCGAGAGCCAGAAGCTGGGTGGAGATCATGCTGATCCTGGTGGCCGTCATCCAGAAGTCCACCGTCCTGGAGTCCGTATAGTGCAGGATCGGAAAGCCGCGTTTCAGGACGCCGTAGAAGGAATTGAACGACGTCGTCTGGTAGACCTCGCCGAGGGGCGACCCCTGGGTGAACCGCACCCAGTTCCTGGTATTTTCAAGCAGCTCGGAGAGACTTCCCGCGCCCAGAATGGCCCAGGTCACGAGGTAGACCGCGGCTGTTGCCATCCCCGCCTTCTCCAGGTCAGACCACCGGCGCTTCACCCCGAAGGCCAGCACCGGCACCAGGAGATAGGGTTTGAAGTTGATCGTGACTCCCGCGGCGACAGCCCGCACCCAGGGGTTCTTCACGATGTCGCCGTGCGCGATGACGAAGAAGATGAAACACGGGATGATCAGGTTGCCGCGTTCCAGCACGAAGAGGGCCGGAAAGCTGAACATCAGCGCCAACCCGCGAATGATCGCTGTCCGCCTGTCCTGAAGCATGAAGGCCCGAAACGCCAGGGCCATGCCGAGGACGTAGAACACGAAGATCGCGCTGAGCCCGACCATGTCGCAGTCGCGCGCCACGAAGGACGCGGTGGCATAGCAGCGCGGACTGGAAAAGACCTGCAGGAAGACG
>CALRXX020000025.1:0-31995 GCA_943372245.1 bacterium | reverse complement strand
TCCACGGCACCCATTCCCGCGACCTCGGGACTGCTGGTCTTCGGGATCATCGGTGGTGCCGTGCTGCCGCCGATCGCCGGACAGATCGCGGATCGGGCAGCGACGCTGAACCCGGTCTTCTATGTCCCGCTGATCGGCTATCTCTTGCTCGTCGGCTTCGCGCTCGCCGCCGGGCGAGCGACGGTCCGGAACGCCGCGGCATCGGGAACGCCCGGGTCGCACTGACCCTGCCAGTTCCTATCCGGGGGCCGGGACGTCCGTCCGAGCGTGGGCGTCCCGCCCGCCCGGAAGAACGGTCAGTCGCCGCCGGACCACATCCGGTTGGTCTTCAGATAGGTCTCATGGTCCGGCAGGCTCTCCACGGTGCGGGCGAGGATGTCGGACAACTGGCGCAGGCCCGCCGCGTTCCTCTCGGCGTCCTGGTATTCGTAAAGGGGGTTCGGCCCGCGCGGTAGGATGCCCTGACCGTACATCACCGCCAGCCAAGAGCCCTGGCTGAAATATTCGTCGGCACCGACCTGGTAAAGCAATGCCCGGTCGCGGAACGCCTCTACCCGCTCGGCCAGACTGTCAGGGATCGGCATGGCAGCGACCTGCCGCCAGAACGGCGTGTCGTCCCTCTGGCTCGCATGATAGTGCAGGATGACGAAGTCGCGGATCAGCTCGACCTCACGCCCCAGGCGACGGTTATAGCCGTCGATGTTCACCGGGCTGAAATCCATGTCGGGGAAATGCTGCAGCAGGCGATAGATGCCCGCCTGGACCAGATGGATGCTCGTCGATTCAAGGGGCTCGATGAAGCCGCTCGAGAGCCCCAGACTGACGACATTCCTGTCCCAGTATTTCTTGCGCCGGCCGGTGACGAAACGCAGCGGGCGCGGCTCGGCCAGGGGTTCGCCGTCCAGATTGGCCAGGAGGGTCTCGCGCGCCGCATCGTCCGACAGGTGGTCCGAGCAATAGACATAGCCGTTGCCGGTCCGGTGCTGCAGCGCGATGCGCCATTGCCAGCCGGCGTCGCGGGCCGTCGACAGGGTGTAGGGCGTAAGCGGACTGACGCTGGCGCAGGGGACGGCCATGGCGCGGTTGACCGGAAGCCAATGCGACCAGTCCTCATATCCAGCCTTCAGTGCCCCCTCGATCAGAAGGGCCCGAAACCCGGTGCAGTCGATGAAGAGGTCCGCCTCCAGGACCCTCCCGTCGTCAAGGGCGACGCCGCTGACAAACCCGTCGTCCGCCCTCTGGATGACATCGACGATCTTGCCCTCGATGCGCTCAACGCCGCGCCCCTCACAAACCTTCCTCAGGTATCGGGCGTACAGGCCGGCATCGAAATGATAGGCGCTGAACAGGCTGTTCTTCGGGGACCGCGGATCGGGGTCACGATCGCCCACCTTGCCTGCGTCGGCGGCCCTGGAGCAGACGGAATAGTCGCCGAGGTCTCCGGCAAGGCCGCGCGACCTGAGCGCGAAAAAGGTTTGCTGGAATTCGGCCAGCGTCGGTCCGCGGCCGAAGGTTCCGAACGGATGGACATAGCGGTTGCCGATATGTCCCCAGTCCTTGAACACGATAGCGACCTTCAGGGTCGCCTTGGTCTCCCGCATGAACTCGGCTTCGTCGAGACCGATCATGGCGTTGAAGTCGCGAATGGGCGGAACGGTCGCTTCGCCTACGCCGACGATGCCGATCTCGTCGGACTCGACCAGCGCCACCTTGCCGTGTGGCCCCAGCGTGCGTTGCAGCGCTGCGGCGGCCATCCAGCCCGCGGTCCCTCCGCCAACGATCAGGATAGAACGAACAGGTTTGGGCAAGTGAGTCTCCTGCCGTTCCGTCGGCGCTGCCCAGAATATAGGTTGTGCTCTGTCACTCAAGTCGCCGTGGGATTGGGGGCCATACACCGCAGGGTGGTCGCCCCGACAGAGCCGCAGAAAATCTGGACTGAATGTCCCGGTGCAGTTTGCGAACAGGGCCCCTTTTGAAGGCCGGCCGTGACGTCGCCGCCGCGATGAGTCGGCTGCGACTTGCGCTTCTGAACTGGCCGGGGCACCGGTACTCTCTCAGCCGTCATGACTGCCGAAAAGGGATGCAAGCCAATGTCGCTCACGGGACGTGAACTACGGTCAACAGTGTCTGACGGTGTGCTGAGGCTGTCACTCGATGAGGTGGTGATCGGAGACCTGGCGCCTGACGAAATCGTCGTGAAGGTTGAGGCGGCTCCGATCAATCCGAGCGATCTCGGACTGCTGATCGGCCCGGCTGACGTTGCGTCGATGCGCTCGGAGGGATCCTCGGGCCGGCCCGCACTGGCTTTCGATATTCCGGAGGCGCGGCGCGCCAGTGTCGCTGCACGCAACGGCCAATCGCTGAGCGTTGGAAACGAAGGAGCCGGTACGGTCGTGGCGGCCGGTGAGCAGGCAAAGGACTGGATCGGGCGGTGCGTCGGCATGGTCGGGGGAGGGATGTATGCTGACCTTCGCAAGATCGGGACGCGCGACGCGCTCCCGCTTCCGAAGGGTGTGGCAGCGGCCGAAGGGGCTGCGCTGACGGTCAATCCGCTGACGGCTCTTGGGTTTGTGGAAACAGCGCGCGCCGAAGGTCACTCAGCGATCGTGCACACGGCTGCAGCCTCAAGCCTGGGCCAGATGCTGCAGAAGATCTGCGCCAGCGATGGCATTCCCCTCGTCAATATCGTTCGGTCTGACGAACAGGTCCGACTGCTGCGTGACATCGGCGCGAGCATTGTCCTCAACAGCCGCGACGCAGACTTCAGGGCGCAGCTCGTCGACGCGGTCAGCGCGACCGGTGCGACCGTCGCGTTTGACGCGATCGGCGGGGGTTCGCTCGGCAGCGACATCATGCGTGCGATGGAGAGGGGGGCTGTCAATCGCATGAAGGAGTACAGCCGGTACGGCTCGTCGAGCTTCAAGCAGCTTTACACCTATGGTGCGCTGGATCTGTCACCGATGGTCCTGGATCGTCTGGCGTTCGGTTTTCAATGGAGCGTGTCAGGGTGGCTGCTGACACCGTTCCTGCAAAAGGCAGGGGCCGAGACCGTGATGCGTCTGCGCAAGCGCGTTTTTGATGAACTGACCACGACCTTTGCGACTCACTACACCAGGACGATTGGTCTTGGCGAAGCCCTCGAACCTGATCTGCTGCGCGCCTACGAACGCAAGGCGACAGGTGAGAAGTTTCTCGTCAATCCGACGCTGAACTAGGCCGTCGCACCACTGTTGTGGGGACACTTCAGCTCGCCGCTGGCCCACCGCCCTCGCGGGCGGTCATATCCGTGCCGAACGGATAGAGGAGGAGGCGTGGCGGTGTGGGCAGTCCACCGCCCTTTGATCAGCAGCCTCACCCTCCGCCGCTTGCGCGCCAGGGCGACGACCGCAGGGACGGCGGCCGTCTCCTGATTTAAGGCGGGGCAGGGCGACTTTCGATTGGGCGGGGTCAGTCTTTCAGCACCCCGTGCCAGTCTCGGTCAGGCTGACATGAACCCGAGGTCCCGGGGCGTGAAATTCCTCAGGTTCGGGAAGATGCTGTCGAGGGTCGCGTCAGATGTTCCAAGCCAGCGCCCCATGGTGGCCGCGTACTGGTCGACCGAGGTCGTGGGCACGAGTGCAGCCCCGGCCATATCCGGGTTCCGGAAGGAGCCAAGATCGACACCCAGCGTCGGATATTGCCCATAGATGTTGCCGCCGTTAACGGCTCCGCCCATGACGAAATGGTGGCCGCCCCAGGCATGGTCGGTCCCGTCGCCGTTGGTGGTGAAGGTGCGCGAAAAGTCCGAGGCCGTGAATGTGGTGACGGAGTTGCGCATATCCATGCCGCCGACCGAACCCAGAACGCCGTCGAAATAGGACAGGGCGTGAGCAACCTTGGCCAGGTTGTTCGGCTGTGCGGTATTCTGCACATCGTGACTGTCCCATCCGCCCAGGCTGACGAAGAAGACCTGCCTGCGCAAACCGAGAGTACTGTTCGCTGCGATCATCCGGGCAACGGTCTGCAGCTGGACGGCAAGGGTGTTGGTCTCGGTCAGGCCCGTAATCGGATTGACGTAGGTCGGCGGGGCCGGAACGGCGGTCACAGCCGATTGGGTAAAGGCTGTGTTGAGTGTGGTCGCAGCACCCATCGATCGTCCGGTGACGGTCGCATAGTCGGCCGCAAACAGGCTGGCGGCGCTCTCGTCCTGAATGATGTCGCGAACGCGCGATGGCGCCACGGCTGAGCCGAAGAGAGTCCCGGCCGAACCCCCGGTGATCACCACAGCCGGCTGGGCGGCCGTCGACATCTGATACTGGACCACGCTCTGACCAGAGAGGAAGACGGCGTTGCCCGCGGTCGAGATCGCAGTGAACAGGCTGTTGGAGCCATTCAGACCCGAAAGTGCATCGCCGAACCGGCCGCCCCAGCCGACCCGCGCACCCTCGGATGCTCCAGCCTGCCAGGTCGACTGCTGGTCATTGTGCGAGAACAGATTGGTGGGGAAGGCGACCGTCCGGGCCTGGTACTGGGCCTTGGTGATGGGCCGGATCAGCGTGCCGACATTCGCGACAACGGCCAGACGGTCAGCATCGAACAGGGTCTTCAGCGGGCCCAGCATCGGATGCAGGCCGAATGTCCGGACCGAGGCGTTGGTGCCGGCCGGAATGGGATTGGGCGTGCGAGGGACGATCGGCAAGACGCCGCCCCAGGCCTCGGGGGAACGCGCAGTCACGGTGCGCCCGGTCACCGGCGACACTGAACCGACGGCCGCCGGAGGGGTGCCGGGCGGCATCAGGGCGATAGGATCAAAGCCGGTGTTGCGGGCAGCGAAATACCGGCCGAACGAGTCGCTGTCCGTTGCCAGCACTGTGTTGTTGGAGTCGTTGCCGCCGAACAGGAAGACGCAAACCAGAGCCTTGTAGTTCGGCGCGGTCTGGCTGGCTGCGGATCCCGCCGCGGCAAGCTGGGCGGCGAAGGGAGCCGCAGCTCCGAGGATGGACAGGCCCCCTCCGATCCGGAGCAGGTGGCGGCGGTCAAGCGGTGCGTCGGTCATGCTCTCGTCCTCACCGCTGAACCAGATACTCTGGGGAGATCATCGTCATATAGATCGCCAGCTTGGCCCGGTTCAGTCGGGCGGCGTCGATCTGGGCCTGGGTCGAGCCGGCACCGGGAATGGCAACGCCGTTCACGCTGTCGGTGATGCGGACCCGGAGTGTCGGCGACATCTGGCCGTAAAGCAGCAGGCGGTTGACCCGGTCGACCAGGAGCGTGGCGTCGCCGGCCAAGGCGATCTCGGCGGCATAGGCTGACCGCACGTCGGTGCCCGTACCGATACCCGTGCCGATCACGGCCTGCATGGTGTTTGCATAGCCGGCGACTGTCACCTCATCGACAATCTGGAACTCGGGTGCCCTCAGGCCCGCCGTGCCCAGTCGGGTATTCGGAGGGATGTATCCGGGCCTGTAGAAGTTGAAGACGGATGGAGACGCCAGCGCCGACTGTCCGAGTGACGTGTTCGCGCTGGTCGATGTGATGAGGTAGTTCCCCGAAACCGAGGTCGCAGAGAAGGCCCGCATCCAGTTGACGAGGCGGACCATCGGTTCGCGCACCTTGCCGAATGAGGTGCTGTTGACGGATGTCATGTCGCGGGCTTCCGCATCCAGCAGGACGGCCCGCACCACTGCAGCCATATCGCCCCGCACACCGGACCCGTTATTGTTGAAAACCGTGGCGACCCTTTGCACATAGGCTGGACTGGGGTTGCTGGTGACCAGCCTCTGGATCAGCTGGCGGCCGATGAAAGGACCCACGTTCGGGTGATTGAAGATCACGTCGAGGGCCGTGTTCAGCTCGGCCGCACCATCGGTTGAACCGCCCGGAATCGTGGTGCCGAGGAATGTCTTCGCCGAGGTCGAGTGGAAAGCCGGATAGAATATCATCGACCTGATGCTGGCATCAGGGTCCCGGTTTCCTCCGAGGAAGGTGGTATTGGTCGGGGTTGGGGAATACCAGCTCATCCCTGTGAACACCCGGGCAAGCCCCGAAATATCGGCTGGTGTGTAGGCCGGGACCGGGGCTCCGGCACCGTCGGTCACAATGGTTCCGTCGATATTCAACCGGTTCACGCCGATGGTCATCAGTTGCATGACCTCGCGGGCATAGTTTTCGTCGGGTTCCCGGCCGGTCGCAGCGTCTTCCTTCTGATTGGCCAGATGGGTCAGGTAGACGCCCATCATCGGATGCATGCTGACCTGTTGCAGGAGCGTGCGGAAATTGCCGAAAGCATTGTCTCCCAGCATGTCGTAGTAGGAACTGGCTCCCCGCGCATCGACGCCAGGGTCGACCATCGAGATCACGAAGATCTCGGAAAGAGCCAGCTTCATCCGCTCGCGCAGTTGAGCCTGGCCGGTCGCCGAATAGGACCAGAAGCTCTCGTAGAAATGATTGGCGTTCAGCGTGGCCGTCGGCTGGGTGAGGCGCAACTGGGCCAGGCGATTGTCCATATAGGCGCGATGGGACGATGACGGCAGGGCCATCTGCTGGTCGAGCCATGCACTGTATCCCAGGGGCTTCAGCACATTGATATCGGCTTCAGTCGGACCGAAGGTCGCCTGGGTCAGGAAGCGCGCGGCTTCCGCATCGCTGAGCGGCACCGCCACCGGAGGAGGCACCGGGGGGGTGCCGCCGTCCTGCCCGCCGCCGCCGCACCCCGACAATCCGGCAACGATCACGAAGGAAACAGCGATGGATCGCAACCACCCCGCCACTTGACCGATTTGCATGAACTTCCCCCGAAGCAGACGGCTTCAGACAATCACTTGAATCAGGGGTGACCGCGAGAAAATTCGACGCCTGCAGGCAAGAATTTATTGCGACCGGTTCCTCAGGGACTGGCGGCGCTGTTTGCAGTGGGGGTCTGGGCATCGCCCGGAGAAGCGGGCTCGCCACCGGACGCATCGACAGGTTTGGGAAACTCCAGCCGCTCGGTCTGGCCGTTAACCTGAAGCACGACATGGTCCACTGCGATCGACTGAATCAAGGCTCCGTCGCCCAGGGCCTCGCCCGGATGGACGACCGTGGCCGGGGCGTCGCCGACGGCAATCAGGGCGCTGGATGCCTCGGCCGGGTAGGCCATGAAGATCGCCTTCAGGGTCATGCCCGAGACCGAGCCCTGGGCACCAGCTACGACGCCGCCGAATGGAGCCAGGGACAATATGGGAGCGATGTCAGTTGAACGCCGCGAGGCCGCAGGCTCCGCCACGCGGGCGCTGCGGTCCCGACCATCATTCAGTCCCGCCAGACGCCCGGCCATTCCCGCCAGACCAAAGGCGAGAGACACAACCACGGCGCCCGTTATCACCGTCAGGACCACCGCCTCCCTGCGCTGGTCGACGACGACCAGGGACTTCAACCGGCCCCAGTTCATACTGCCACTCTTCCGAGGTCGACAAAGCGTGTCAGCGCCGCTTCGGAACCGCCCGAACCCACTGCAGATAGGGCGGCCGTTGACGTCCGCATCGCATCCGTGAGGGAGATCTCGAAGGCCATCAAGGACGCGTCCGTCATATCGATCAGTGTGGCCCCGATCCGGCCCGCCAGAACTTTTGTGACCTCGCCGGCTCCCGAGCGTCGCTCATGCTCTGGCGCCACCAACATCTTGAAAGCTATACCTCGGTCGCCAAGGGGCGACCATGCCTGAACCAGATATCGAGTATGCGCCGGGAGCCACCGGCCGCCAGCGAACTGGCCCTGTGGGCGGTGTCTGGTCACTCCTTGCCGATAGGCTCGTGCTGACAGATGCCGTATGGACCGGATCACCGGTCGTCCTGGTTCCAACCGAGGACGTCAGGCTTCTCACCGTTGACCTGCCGATTGCGAACCGGGCACGGAGGGTCGCGGCCCTCCTCTTCGCACTGGAAGACGAGGTGGCAGAGCCGATTGAAGCCCTGCACGCGGCCTTGGGCGCAGAGCTTTCGCCGGGTCGCTATCTGGCCGGCGTCGTTCGACATGACCGAATGGCTCAATGGTGCGAAGCGATCGACGCCGCGGGTCTTGGGACGGCGGCGATCCTGCCCGATGCCCTGTCGCTTCCACCAGCCGAGTCCGGATGTTGGTCCGTTTCCGCGACCGCTGACCGCATCATGGTGCGTGGATTCGACGGGGCTGGGTTTGCAGTGCCGGCATCAGCATTTCTTGCCGTCTGGCAAACGGCCGGTCGTCCCAGGTTGATTTCATACGGGGAACCGTTGCCCCCGGAGTTGCTGACCGAGCCGGGGACCGCTGGCTGGTCGGGGCCGTCTATACCGGAAGGTCCGATGGCGCTCGATCTACGCCAGGGACGCTATGCCTCAGGACTGAAACGCGCGCCCTGGCTGCGGCGGCTGCTGCTGGTCGTCATGATCGGGGCCCTGGGACATGCGGCGATTTACACGGCTGATCTTGTGGCCCTGATGGTCACCGCTGACGCAAGAAGGACAGAGGTGGCGGATCTTGTCGGCGCTGCCGGCGGACCGACAAGCGGGGACCTGGCAGCGACGGCGGAGGCCATGCTTCCTCACGCGGGCAATGCCTCCGGTCTGCTGCCCCTGCTTGGTCAAGCCGCCAAAGCCTTGCAGCCGGTCGGTCACACCATTGCGTTCCAGTCTGTGGCCTATGAGCGGGCCACAGGCTTGACGATGGAAGTCGAGGCCTCCGATCTGGCGGCACTGCAGGAGGTCGAGAGCGCCCTTCGCGGTGCCGGTCTGGGTCCGGTCAGCCGGGGAGCCGCCGTCGAAGGCGGGCGGGCCAGTCAGACAATCATCCTGCCGGCGCGGGACCGGACTCCATGAGGTCGGTTGTCCCATTGCCAGCCATTGTCGGCCCCTTGATCAGTCGTGGACGGACATGGTGGCAGGACCGCGCTCCGCGCGAGCAGCTCCTGCTGCTTGTTCTGGCCGCGACAGGATTGCTTTGGGGGGGGCTTGTCGGCGTTGTGGAACCGCTTCAGCAGGCGAGGGCCGCGGCACAGTCGGAAATCCGGCTCTACGGCGAGTTGGCGACGCGGCTAAGGGCGGCTGGCCCGGAGCTGAAGGCTCCTGCGGCAAGTACAATACGGTCCCAGCCTGTACAGATGATTGTCACGCTCACCGCCAGCGAATCTGCGCTCCGGATTCGCCAGATCGAGCAGCACGGAGCGATGACCAGCGTCGTCCTAGATTCCGTGGATTTCAACCGGCTGATCCAATGGCTTGATCGATTGGAGCGTGACGCCGGAGTCACCGTCGCGGAAGGCAGGATCGAGCGCCAGACCATGCCCGGTATGGTCAATGCCCGGCTGTCGTTGATACGCCAGTGAGTGCCCTGCAGGTCGAGCCTGCGACGGCGACCCCGACTGAACGCGGTCTGCACACAACGTATTCCACCCGGACCTGGTCGGCAGGGCGACGATGCGGGCACCCCGAAATCGTGCCCGTCGGGCATGGTGTGGGGCCGTCGCAGCACCGGAGGAGCCGCGCCCTCCAAAGGCAATCGACCACGGTCGCCTGATCGATCCTTGCGCGCTGGCAGGAAGTACCTTCGTGCAGTGGCGGTTGGGGGCAGTCCGACGGCAACTCGTCTCCGATGGGTCCAGATCGGGCCCGCTGCACGGCGCGCGATTCCTGTGCCTGTTGGGCAAGTTGGCCGGGACGGCAGGCGCGAGCTGTCGATGCGATGGTCGCCGCCCCTGACCGGAGACTGGCTTGCCGGCCGCAGGGAGATCCGTCAGTGCGACCCACGCCGCCCGAGGCGGGAAGGGGAGGGGCGATTTGTGCTCGACCGACTTTGGTTGTCAGTGCCCTGTGGATGGCGGCTATATCAGCTGGTGAACGGGAGGCTGACGAGATGACCGATTTGGACCTGCCGTTCGCCGGCGTCGAGATGGGGGGCACCAAATGCGTTTGTCTGCTGGCGACAGGGCCAGGCGATATCCGCGACGAAGTCCGGATCCCGACCACAACGCCGACGGCAACCCTTGCGGCGATTGAAGCGGTCCTGTTCCGCTGGCGGTCACAGCACGGCTTTCGGGCCATCGGTGTGGCGGGTTTCGGCCCGCTTGAACTCGACCCGGCCTCGCCGCTCCATGGAACCCTCTTCAATACGCCCAAGCCCGGCTGGACCGGCGCGAACCTGTTGGCCGGACTGACGCGCTTCGGCGTCCCCGTCGGTCTGGATACCGACGTTAATGGCGCAGCCCTCGCAGAGGGTCGGTGGGGCGGAGCACAGGGGTTGAACAGCCATGCCTATGTGACGGTGGGCACCGGTATCGGCGTGGGCTCTGTCATCCAGGGGCTAACAGTAAGGGGGTTGGGGCATTCGGAAGCCGGTCACATGCGAATCCCCCGTCTTGCCGGGCGGAACTGGCCAGGGGCCTGTCGCTTCCATGGGGACTGCGTCGAGGGTGTCGCGTCCGGCCCTGCGATCCAGGCGCAGGCCGGCGTTCCCGCCAACGAACTGCCACCGACCGACCCGATCTGGCAGGAGGTTGTTCACGCACTCGCCGGCCTGCTGCACAATCTGGTCCTGACGACCGCCCCGCAGAGGATTCTGATCGGCGGCGGCGTCGTCGCCGGACAGCCCTTCCTCCTGCCCCTGGTGCGTCAGGCGCTCGTTGAATCCCTGAACGGTTACGGTGTGGCCCCCGCCATCGCCGCGGACATCGATGCCTTCGTCGCCGCGCCCGCCCTGGGAACATCGGCCGGCCCCCTCGGCGCGGTGGCGCTGGCGCAGGCTGCCGGAACCCGCGTCGAACGACCTCTCTGACAACAGCCATCTGAAACGTCGGTCGCCGCCCTCATCACCGCGACAGTGGCCTGCAGCCGTGGCTTCGCGATCAGCCCGTCAACCGGAATGCTTCAGCCGGTCGCGATACTCGCGGGCCGTCATGCCGAACCGCTCACGAAACCGTGCCGAGAAATGCGACGGAGATGAAAACCCCGATGCATAGGCGATCTCCGAAAGCTGCAGGTTCGTCGTGGCTATCCAGCGCGACGCGATGTGCAGCCTGAATGCGGTGACATAATCGGAGTAGCCACAACCGAATACGGCAGCGAACCGGCGTGAAAAATAGGCGGGCGACAGGTGACTGAGCGCGGCGGCATCGCGCAGCGGAAGCGAATTGCCCGGGTCGGCACGCAATCGCTCCAGGATCGGCATGAAGCGGGCGAGCTGGGTGGCTCGCTCAGGCATCGCCTCTGCCCTGACCTGCGGGATCCGGCAAAGAGCGTGCATGATGAGGCCGACGATCTGATCGATCAATGGATCGGCGGGGTTGGCAGCGGCAACATCTGATAGCCAGCCAGCGAGGACTGCGAGGCGTGCCTTCACGCCGGCGTCCGGGTTGACGCAGAACGGCCCTGCCGGAATCGGCACATTGGTAACGCGGGTCAGGACGTAGGGGTCGACCTGGATCAACGTCCAGTTCTTGGGGCCGGCCTCGAAGTGAAAGTCGTGATAGCGCATCGTCGGAGCAAAGACCGCACAGCCGGGCGTGATCGGAAAGCTGAGCGTGTCACACTCGAAATGGCCGCGGGTCTCTCCGAACAGCACGATCTCTGCGACATCATGGAAATGCAGCAGTCGCGCGGGCGTCGGTGCCGAAGCTGACGCTGTCACACAGGTGACGAGCGCGTTGATCCCCAGTGGAAGGCGAACAGGTTCGCAGATGGGTTGAACGACCATAGGGCAACATGCTGACATTTTTGCCGGGGCGGCAACGTCATTGGCGGGTCAGGGGATCAGGAACAAGGCGGTCTGCCATGGCCGCAGAGCGGCTGTGCCGCCCCCGATCAGGTCGGGACCAGCGCTGCCAGGCCCCGCATAATCGACCGCTTGCGCCGACAGATTGCTGACAATCACGAGCCGCTCATCTGCCGTGCGTCGCTCGACGATCAGCAATCGTGCGTCACCGTCGATAACAGCCTGCTCTCCCGTAACAAGCGCGGCATGGGTCCGGCGCAGGATCGCCAGCCTGCGATAGTGGTTGAGCAGCGAGTCCGGACGAAACTGCTGCTCCTCGACCGAAACCCCGTCGTGATCGCGGGCATAGCGCTCATCCCAGAACCGTTCACCCGGGCGCCGGTACCAGATGGCCTGTTCAGGAGCGGCATCGATTGCGGCCCATTTGAACGCTTCGCGCATCGGAATGTCGGCTTCGTCCGTCTGGTAGCTTGCGTCCTTCCGGCCGCGCATGCCCAGTTCCTGCCCGTAGTACAGGATCGGTGTGCCGCGCAGCAGGAATACGAGCGCCGCCGCCGAGCGCAGCTTCTCCGGTGTCATCCCCGGGTCGGACGCGATGCGGCTGACGTCGTGGTTCTCAGCAAAGATCAGCTGAGCCTTGCCGGCCGGCGTGATTTCGTTCGTGCGATTGATCGCCGTGACCAGGGCTGTCCGGTCCCAGCTCCGGATGGCTTCATGGATTGGAAAGGCGAATACGGCGCTGGTATCGGCCCGGGTCAGGTAGTCCTCGCCGTACTGCCAGTCCCATTGCTCGGCGATGAGGGCAAGGTCGGGATTGATGGCCCGCAGTCTGTCGAAGGCCGGTCTCCAGAAATCGGCAAACAGATTGGTCAGAAGGCCCTTGGAATCGAGATCATCCATCATGTGGTCAAGCCGGAAGCCGTCGGCACCGTCGGTGAAGTCGCCGTCCCGGTTCGGATCCACCCAGTCGTGCAGATAGGCGTCAAAGTAGGCCCCGACCTCGGGATGGCTGAGGTTGACGGTTGTTACGCCATGGGTGTCGCGGTTGAAGTTGCGGATCTCGCGCAGACCGAAAGGGCCTTCTTCGGCGATGCCCGCGGCGCGGTCGTCCCACAGCATGTAGTCGGCGGAGGGCGAGTTGCGATCGGCCATGGCGGCGGTCCACCAGGGGTGGCCCCCGGCCAGGTACTGGAACTCCATGTCGAGGTAGATCTTCATCCCCGCCGCATGAACCGCTGCGACCAGGGACCGATAGTCCTCCATGGTCCCGTAGTGAGGGTCGATGCCGACAAAGTCGGTGGCGAAATAGTTGTGATAGACCCGGCTGGGGTAGAGCGGGGTCAGCAGGATGGCCGTGACGCCAAGGCTTTGAAGATAGGGCAGGGCCTGCCGGACACCCGTGAGGTCGCCGTGCCCGTCGCCGTTGCTGTCGCGAAAGCTGCGCTGGAAGATGTGATAGACGACCTCGTTTTCCAGCACATTGCGGGGAGCCTGGACGGTATCCGGGCCGGGCATGCGCGCCTCAGCGCCGTTGGCGAAAAGGGTGCCCAGGATCGCCAGGCAGACCAGCAAGCGGTTCATTGCGACGCGCCTTTCAGAGGGAGGGAACTCCGGGATGTCAGGGACCAGAGCAGGGCCGAGAGACCGAGAAACAGACCGGACAGGCCGAACACCACACCCTTGTCCCCGGCCGACGCCACCAGGGAGCCGATCCCCAGGCTGGTGACCAGCTGGGGCAGGACGACCGACAGGTTGAACAGGCCCATGGACAGTCCCATGCGCGTCGGAGCCACCCGGTCCGACATGATCGCGAAAGGCAGGCTGACGATCGAGCCCCAGCCGATGCCGCACAGGGCCATCAGGGCGAAAAGCTGCCAGGGCGCGGTGACGAACAACCAGATCGCCAGGCATCCGGCGGCCATCAGGGCGACGGCCCCTACATGGACGGTGAGCGCACCGGCATGTCGCGCCAGGCGGCCAAGCAGGAGCGGGGCCAGGGCGGCGACGCCGTTCATCGCCAGAAACGCGAGGGCGGTCACCTGGCCGAGGGCCGCATCGTCCAGCCCGGGCAGGCGATCCTGCAGGAAGCTGACCATATAGACGAAGATCGGTTGCACCCCCAGCCAGCAGAAGGCGCTTGCCGCGACCATGCGGCGAAAGCTGCTGTGTCGATCTTCTCTCCCGAAGAAGGCGTGGGCGACGAGCCCAAGGGTCGCGAGGGCGCACAGAAGTTCAGCCGTGCCACCCGACTGGTTCGCATCCGTCATCCGGATACCCAGGCCGTAGAGGTCATAGATCAGGATCGCCCAGAGCGGAGACAATGATCCTGCGCCCGCGATCCAGACGTTTTCCGGGGTCGAGGCGGGTGTTGCGGGCTGCGCCCCGCCCGGCGGCCGGGAGGATGCTGGTGCGTCTGCCGACAGCGCAGCGGGTTCGGTCACCAGAAGCGCAGGCAGGATCGCAAAGAGAAGCACCAGCAGTACCGCGACATAGATGAGCACGTCATTGCCGAGCAGCGCGCCAATAGCGTAGGCGGCGACGCCGAAGCTGCCCGACACGAGCTGCATGATGCTGTAGGCACCGGCCCGTTCGGTTCCTGTCCCGGTGAGGTCGGCGATGAGGGCGCGGGTAGGGCTGAAGCCGACGTTGACCGCCAGATCCAGCGCCAGCGCCACCGCAATGGCGATGCCGAACACGCCGGGAAGGCCGACTGCTTCGGAAATCACGCCAATCTGCGGGAGCAGCAGGATCGACAGGGCGGCGACCGCGCCGCCGACAATGATGAAAATCCGCCGCCGTCCGCCCCACAACCAGGTGCGGTCGCTGAGGCTACCGACCAGCAGCTGGCCAAGAATTCCGGCGAGGGGACCCGCCGCCCAGACCAGGCCGATCTCCTCGATGGCAAGGCCGTACCGTGTCGACAGCATCCAGCTCAGAACCGAAATCTGCACCGACAGGGCGAAACCCATCGCCGTGGCCGGCAGGCTGATCAGGATGAAAAACGGGAGACCGCGGCGTCGCTGGAAGGTCAGCATCCGGGCGCTCCTTCCAGCCGGACCAAAGGGCGCGGCTGACCGGTCAGATGGGCGACCCTTGCCAGGTGATGGAGCGTCTCGCAGGACCCTGCGGAGATCGTGGGCGGAAACTGCGCCGGCGTCCGGGCGGGTTCGGCCAACCCGGCCCGTTCGGCCTTGAGGGCAGCCAAGGCCTCTCCGGCCAGCATGGATCGGACGATCAGACAGCCATCGCGTTCATGGCGTGTGCGTTGCGAAAAGCCGCTCAAACCCTCGCCCCTCCGAATCCTCGCGGCGTTGGGTCTCGACCCCTGGAGGGTGGCCCGGCCTTGGCGGCATCGTAGCCATCCTCCCGGACGGGGTCCGGGTCGGACTATGTCACCCCTGCGTCATATACTTACAGGAATTTGCGGTCCCGCGATTTGGTCGCGACGCCCTGTCGGCCCCCCGCCTATCCTCAGCGGATCACGACAGGATCGGCTCGTCCCGTCCACTTATCAGGAGCATGCGATGCCGCGGGCGGTCAGCCAAACCGCACTACCCTGGTGGAAGGGCGCGGTGATCTACCAGATCTACCCGCGCAGTTTCCTGGACACAGACGGCGACGGTGTCGGTGATCTCGCCGGCATCACCGCGCGGCTCGATCACGTCGCCTCGCTCGGCGTCGATGCCATCTGGCTGTCGCCCTTCTTCGTCTCGCCCATGAAGGACTATGGCTATGACGTTGCCGACTATACGGATGTCGATCCGCTGTTCGGTACGCTCCCTGATTTCGACGCCCTGATCGCCCGGGCCCATGGCCTTGGACTGCGGGTCATCGTCGACATGGTGTTCGCGCATACGTCGGATCAGCATCGCTGGTTCGCTTCAAGTCGCGATGTCCCGGAGGGACCTCACGCCGACTGGTACGTCTGGGCGGATCCAAAACCCGATGGGGCGCCGCCCAACAACTGGCAGTCTGTCTTCGGCGGACCGGCCTGGAGGTGGAATGCGGCCCGCAACCAGTATTTCATGCACAATTTCCTGGCGGAGCAGCCCCAGCTCAACTGCCGCGAGCCCGCCGTCCAGGACGCCCTGCTTGAGGCGATGCGCTTCTGGCTGGAGCGCGGCGTCGACGGCTTCCGGCTCGACGCGATCAACTATGCGATGCATGACCCGGCATTGTCGGACAATCCGGCGCGGCCGCCGGACGGCCAGATGCGCACCCGGCCCTTCGATTTTCAGATCCATCTCCACAACCAGTCCCAACCCGAAATCCCGACGTTCCTCCGGCGGATCCGGGCGCTGGCAGATGCCTATGGGGAGATCTTTCTGGTCGGCGAGATTGGTGGCGAGTGGTCCGCCACCGAGATGAAGACCTACACCGCCGATGATCTGCACCTGCACAGCGTCTACAGCTTTGACTTCCTCTCCGCTGATCGGCTGACATCGGAGCTGATCGTCCGGACCGTCGCGCCATGGTCGGGGGCCGTCGGCGAGGGCTGGCCGAGCTGGGCTTTCTCCAACCATGATGCGCCGCGTGTCGCTTCACGCTGGGGAACCGGCGAGGATGGCCTGCTTCCCGCGGGACTTTCCATGGCGCTGCTCCTGGCGCTCCGTGGCAACGCCTTCCTCTATCAAGGCGAGGAACTGGGACTGCCCCAGGCCGAGGTGCCGTTCGCGGCCCTGCGCGACCCGGAGGCCATCGCCAACTGGCCTCTCGGTCTGGGTCGCGATGGCGCGCGCACGCCGATACCCTGGCGATCAGATCGTCGGCACGGTGGCTTCTCCGACGGCCGACCGTGGTTGCCGGTCGATCCCAGGCATCTGGCGCTGGCCATCGCCGACCAGGATGCGGACGCCGCCTCGGCCCTGTGTGTCGTCCGCCGGCTGCTGGATCTGCGCAGGACCTATTCCGCGCTGAGAACGGGTGATTTCCGGCTGCTCCCCGAAAAGGCCCCGCTCCTGGCTTTCGACCGGAGCGATGGCGGAAGGGCGGTGCGATGTGTGTTCAACCTCGGCGATCAGCCTGCGGCGAGTGCAGTTCTGGACGGCTGGCAGCCGGTATTCGCATCCGGTCCGGAGACGACAGGCGGGCAGATCGCTCCCCGTTCCGCCATCTGGGCGACCAGGCCCGGGTGAGCGCAAGATCCTGTCAGTTTATGGCCGCAAGCCCGATAATCCGGACCGGTCCGTTCGCAGGGTTCGTAATGTAGGATTCCGCCATGACCGACCTGCTTGCATCCGCTCCCGACATCCATCGCGACTATCCCATCGATGACGCCACCCTGGCGGCCTTTCGCCGGGACGGCTTCGTTCACCTGCGGGATGTGCTGCCGGCCGACGTGCTCGCTTCCTATGGGCGCGAGATCACGCGACTGACGATCGCATTGAACACCCAGACACTGCCGCTTGAGGAGCGTACGACCTATGACCGGGCGTTTCTTCAGGTGATGAACCTCTGGCAGCACAGTCCGGTGGTACGAGATTTCGTGTTTGGCCGGACGCTCGCCCGGATCGCAGCCGACCTGCTCGAGGTCGAGGGCGTACGGCTCTATCACGACCAGTCTCTGTACAAGGAGCCCGGGGGTGGCATCACCCCGGCGCACGCCGACCAGTACTACTGGCCGCTGGCGAGCGACCGGACCGTAACTGCGTGGATCCCCTTGCAGCC
Organism: bacterium; assembly: GCA_943372245.1. Taxonomy (GTDB): domain Bacteria; phylum Pseudomonadota; class Alphaproteobacteria; order Caulobacterales; family Caulobacteraceae; genus Brevundimonas. Next base: position 14,631 of record CALRXX020000025.1, on the reverse strand, counting down.
TGTTCCGCGGGAGTTGGGGCCGTTGGCCTTCTACGCCGGCAGCCACGGGTCAGCCCTCGGGCGCGATCTGCCGATCTCCGACGAGAGTGAGGCCGCGATCACTGCGGCCATGGAGGCGCAGGCGTTCCCGATTGTCGACGAGCCTTTCGATCTGGGCGATGTCAGCTTTCATGCCGGCTGGCTGTTCCACAAGGCTGGTCCCAATGTGTCGAAGACGCCGCGATCGGTGATGACGATCATCTACATGGACGCGGCGATGCGGCTGGCAGAGCCGGTCAACGATCCGCAAAAGGCGGACCGCGCCCGGTGGTGCGCCGGCGTCGACACGGGCGCGATCATCGACACACCGGGCAACCCGCTCCTGTTCGCCCGGGCAGCCGCATGACGCTTCGGGTCAGCCGGCGCGGGGTTATCGGAGCCATGGCTGCTGCCCCGGTGCTGGGTGCCGTGCCGGCGCGGGCCCGGTCGAACGGCTCACTCACCCGCTATGTGGATCCCTTCATCGGCACCGATGGTACCGGCCACGCCTTTCCAGGCCCCTGCCGCCCCTTCGGCATGATCCAGCCGGGCCCGGACAACGCCGACAGCGGCTGGGACTATACCAGCGGTTATCAATACCGCGCGCCGCGCATCCTGGGCTTTTCCCAGACCCGGGCCAGCGGCACCGGCATCCCCGAGCTGGGCGACGTACTGCTGCAGCCTGTCGCCGTTCCGCGAGACGATCTGTCGAGCGCCTATGACAAGGCGAGCGAGGTCGCGAGACCAGGCTACTATGCCGTCCGGCTGACGGACAATGCGTGTTTCGTGGAGCTGACCTCCTCGCTCCGCGTCGCGCTCCATCGCTACCACTTTGCGCGGGGCGGGAGGGTTCATGTGCTGGTCGACACGAACCATCGGCTGCGATTTCTCGAAGGCGAGCGGGTCACCGCCGCCCGCGTGACTCCCCGGGCAGATGGCGTCGACGGCACGGTGGATTCGACCAACTGGGCGACGCGGACGATGGCGTTCGCGCTCGATTTCGACCGGCCGGTCGTGTCGGTGCGCGAGTTGCCGAAACGTCCGGGGCAGATCGCGCCGCGTTTCCTGCTCGGTTTCGATGTCGGGGACGATGGACGGCTCGAGGCCCGGGTGGCGCTGTCGACGATCGACGTCGTCGGCGCACGCGGCAATATGGCGGAGATACCCATCTGGGACTTCGATGCCGTAGCGCGCGCGGCTGACGCTGAATGGGACGCTCTGCTGGGCCGGGTCGAGATCGACGCCGATGAGACGACCCGGCGTACCTTCTATGCATCGCTCTATCGCCTCATGCTCCAGCCAAGCACGATTTCGGACCTCGACGGGCGCTATCGCGGGGCGACCGGCGCGGTCGCCACGGCGCGGGGCCGCGTCTACTATTCCACGCTCTCGCTCTGGGACACCTTCCGCGCGGCCCATCCGCTCTACACCTTGCTGGTGCCGGAACGGGTCGATGATTTCGTACTGACCCTGCTGGACCATCATCGGGCACAGGGTCATCTGCCGCTCTGGCCGATATGGGGTCGCGAGACCTGGTGCATGATCGGAAACCCCGCCCTGCCGGTGATCGCCGATGCTTGGACGAAGGGGTTCCGGGGTTTCGACGGCGACGAGGCCCTGGCGGCCATGATCACGACCTCAAGCACGAACCACCGGCTCGCGGACTGGGATGCGGTCGAGCGCTTCGGCTACTATCCCAATGACCTGTTTCCCAATGAGGCGGTCTCGAGGACGCTCGAAGCCGGGATCGGTGACGCTGCGACCGCCCATATGGCGATGATGGTCGGCGACACGGACGCCTCAGGCCGGTTCGCCGCGCGAGCGGGGAACTACCGAAATCTCTTGGATCCGGAGACGAGGCTCTCGCGGGGCCGGGACAGCGCCGGTGCCTGGCGCACACCCTTTGATCCCTTGCAAACGACGTCGCCGCTCGGCACGCCCGGCGACTACACCGAAGCCAATGCCTGGCAGTACAGCTGGACACCCGCGTTGCACGACGTCGATGGCCTGGTCACGGCCATGGGCGGTCGGCGGAACTTCACTGCCATGCTCGATCGCTTCTTCGCCCTGACCGGGGCGGGCGATGATCTGCATCAGGGGCAGGAGGGGCTGATCGGCCAGTATGCCCATGGCAATGAACCCAGCCATCATGTCGCCTGGCTCTATGCTCACAGCGACCGCCCGGACCGTGGCCCCGAACTGGTCAGGGAGATCGCCCGGCGCTTCTACAACGACACGCCCCGCGGCATCACCGGTAACGACGACTGCGGTCAGATGAGCGCATGGTACGTCTTCGCGACCCTCGGATTCTATCCGGCCGATCCGTTTCGCGGCAGTTATGTGCTGGGTCGGCCGCTGGTCGGGTCGGCACGCGTCAGCCTCGCATCCGGTCGTGCCCTGACGATCGGGACCTCGTTGCGTTCGCCGGCGCGATCAAGGTTCAATGACGAGGTCATTGTGGATCGCACCCTGCCGCATGCCCGGCTGGTAGAGGGTGGACGCCTGGTATCTGGCTCCGGGGCCGTATGATCGACAGCCGCTTCGGGTGCTGTCAGTCCAACACCGAAGGGTCCCCGGCGGTTATCGAGGACGTGCCTGGCGGACAGGGTGGGATTCGAACCCACGGTAGGCTTTCACCTACGGCGGTTTTCAAGACCGCTGCCTTAAACCACTCGGCCACCTGTCCGTGTTCCTCGAGCGGACTGGCCGCATAGCGCCAAACGGGTCGTTAACCAAAGCGGAAATGTCTTTGGCGATGCTGTTCGCCTTCCGGGGCGGGGACATGACCGAAAAATTTTCCACCAAAGCGCTTCGGGGCATGGTCGTCGCGGGCTTTCTGTCGCTGGTCGCCGCCTGCGCCGGCGTCGCCCGGCCCGAGGCGTCGCGGCTGCCGGTCGTGAATGATCCGGCCCCCATCGTGTCGGGAACGATGCGCCGCTATCAGGTGGGCGGGCGGTGGTACCAGCCGGCGGAACAGCCGGGCTATGACGAGACCGGCATGGCGTCCTGGTATGGCGACCAGTTCAACGGGCGGCCCACGGCGACCGGCGAACGGTTCGACATGCATGCCCTGACGGCGGCCCACAAGACCCTGCCGCTGCCGGGACTGGTCGAGGTGACCAACCTCGCCAATGGCCGCCGCATCGTGGTGCGGGTCAATGACCGTGGCCCCTTTGTCGACAGCCGGATCATCGACCTTTCGCGCGGTTCGGCGGAGGCGCTGGGCATGCTGCAGGCCGGTGTGGGCGAGGTCAGGGTCCGCTATCTGGGCCGCGCGCCCCGAGCCGGCGGAGGGACGACGCTGCAATATGCGGCCGCGCCGGAACGTGCCCCGACGGCGGACGCGAGGTCTTCCACACGCAGCGACTACTGGATCCAGGCCGGTGCCTTCTCGGACCGGCGGGCCGCCCGCCGGGTGGCCGACGAACTGGGCGACCGCGCCACCGTCGACGGCGACCGGAACGACGGCCTGTTCCGCGTTCTGGTCGGCCCCTGGCCCGATCCCAATGCCGCCGAGCGGTCGCGTCAGGCGGTGATCGCACGCGGATACGCCGACGCCCTGTTGATATCGGCGCGCTGAGGCTTGCTTGATCGCCCGCCGTCGCCATTGTGCGCCCGTGACCCAGGGCAGATTCATCACGTTCGAAGGCGGCGAGGGGACCGGCAAGTCGACCCAGGCGGCGCGGCTGGTCGAGCAGCTGCGCGCGGCCGGACGTGAGGTGGTCCAGACCCGCGAGCCGGGTGGGTCGCCGGGCGCCGAGGAGATCCGCGCCATCGCCCTGAACGGCGACGCCGGGCGCTGGTCGCCGGTGACCGAGACCCTGCTGATGTTTGCGGCGCGATCCGACCATCTGGAGCGCACCATCCGGCCGGCGCTTGAGGCGGGCCGCTGGGTGGTCTGCGATCGTTTCGCCGATTCCAGCCGCGCCTATCAGGGCGTCGGCGGGGGTACGCCGGCGGCGTTCATCGAATCGCTGGACGCGGCCATCGTGGGTGCCACCCAGCCGGACCTGACGCTCATTTTCGACCTGCCCGTCGAGGTCGGGCTGGAGCGGGCGTTCGGGCGGGGGCTGTTCGAGACCCGTTTCGAATCCAAGGGGCTCGAGTTTCACGCGCGTCTGCGTCGCGGTTTCCTGGATATCGCGGCCCGGCATCCGGAGCGCTGCGTCGTCATCGACGCCGACGGCGATCAGGACACGGTGGCCGCCCGAGTCCGGGCCGCCGTCGAGGCCCGCCTGACATGAGCGAGCACGCGCGGGACCGATTCGACCTGGTCCCCGATGCGGCGGCGGAAGCCGCCTTCCTCGACGCCTTCGGCAAGGACCGGCTGCACCACGCCTGGCTGCTGTGCGGTCCCGAGGGGTCGGGCAAGGCGACCTTCGCCTTTCGCGCCGCGCGTCGCCTGCTCGGGGCTGCGCCCGATCCATCGCGCGGGCCTCTGGGCACCAGCCCCGATGATCCGGTCGCACGGCTGGTCACGGCCCGGTCCCATCCCGACCTGCTGGTGCTGGAGCGGGCCGTTGAGGGCGGCAAGACGAAGAAGTCGATCTCGGTCGACCAGGCCCGCGAACTGCCCGAGTTCTTCTCCAAGAGCCCGTCCCAGGCGCGCTATCGCGTGGCCATCATCGACGCCGCCGACGACCTGAACCTGAATGCCGCAAACGCCTTGCTGAAGGTGCTGGAAGAGCCGCCCGAGCGGGGCGTGCTGTTCCTCGTCACCCATGCGCCGGGCCGGCTGCTGGCGACGATCCGCTCGCGCTGTCGCCGGCTGGCCTTTCCGGTCTGGCCCCTGCATGCGCTGGAGGAGCTGGTTCGCAACCGGACCGGCGTGAGCTCCGCCGAGGCGTCCCGGATCGCGGGCATGGCGGGCGGGTCGCCGGGCCGGGCGCTGGCGCTGGCCTCGGGCGCGACCCTTGAAGCGGACCAGCTGGCCCAGGCCTGGGTGTCGGCACCCGGCGTGGATCGCGCTGAGGCCCTGGCGGTCGCTGACAGGTTCCGCGGCCCGGAGGGTCAGGACCGGTTCGAGATCCTGATGGACCGGCTCGCGGCGGCCGTGAAGCTGCGGGCGCTGGAGGAGGGGGTGTCAGGCGCGCGATGGGCGGACCTGTGGAGCCGGCTGTCCGAGCTGCCGGACCGGACCGCGGCCATCAATCTGGACCGGGCCGATGTCCTGGCGGGGGCCCTGGCTGACCTGCAACGGGTCAAGACGGGCGGCGCATGATCATCGACAGCCACGTCAACCTGCATGCGCCCCAGTTCGATGAGGACCGCGACGCGGTGATCGCCCGCGCCCGCGAGGCCGGCGTCGGCCTGATGGTTGAAATCTCCGACAAGCTGTCGACCTTCGAGGCCACCCATGGGCTGGCCATGGCCCATGACGACATCTGGTGCACGGTGGGCGCCCATCCACATGAGGCAAAGGACCATGCCGACCTGACCGCCGAACGGCTGGTCGAACTGGCGGGGCGGCCCCGGGTGGTCGGGATCGGGGAGTGTGGTCTGGATTTCCACTACGATCTCAGCCCGCGCGACGTTCAGGCGACGGTGTTCCGGACCCACATCCACGCCGCGCGTCGCACCGGTCTGCCGCTGGTGGTGCATACGCGCGAAGCGGATGACGTCATGGCCGGAATCCTGGCCGAAGAGCAGGCGGACGGGCCGTTTCGCTTCCTGATGCACTGCTACACCAGTGGACCGGAACTGGCGGAAAAGGCAGCAGAACTGGGAGCGTGGTTCTCGGTCTCCGGCATTGCCACCTTCAAGGCCGCGGGCGAAGTGCGCGAGATCGTGGCCGGCATGCCGGCCGAGCGGATTATCGTGGAGACGGACTGCCCCTATCTGGCACCCATGCCGCACCGGGGACGGCGTAATGAACCGGCCTATGTGGTTCACGTTCTCGACAAGCTCGCCGAAATCCGCGGCTGGAGCCGGGACGAGGCGGAGGCGCGCACGACCGATGCCTTCTTCGCCCTGTTCGACGGTATACCGAGGCCGGAGGGCGCATGAGCAAGATCGGCGAGCTCGAGTTCGTGATTCTCGGCTGCGGATCGTCCGGCGGCGTGCCGCGCGGGGATGGGGACTGGGGCGATTGCGATCCCGCGGAGCCGAAGAACTATCGCACCCGCTGCTCCCTTCTGGTTCGGCGGCACGGGCCGGACGGTGTGACCAGCGTGCTGATCGATACCTCGCCTGACCTGCGCGCCCAGATGCTGGCGGCGGGCGTCCGCCATGTCGACGCGGTACTCTACACTCATGACCACGCCGATCAGGTGCATGGCATAGACGATCTTCGGGTCTTCGCCATGCGCACACGGCGGCGCATCCCGGCCTGGATGGACGTCGCGACGCGGGACGCGGTGGTGGACAGGTTTCCCTACATCTTCAATAGCCAGGAAGGGTATCCGGCCATTCTGGACGAGATGGCGATCCCGCCTCATGGACAGGCCTGGACGGTCGAAGGCGCGGGCGGTGCCGTGCCGGTAGTCACCTTTGACCAGGCGCACGGCCCGATCCGCTCGGTCGGCTACCGCATAGGGCCGGTGGCCTATTCCAGCGACGTGTCCGACCTGGACGAGGCGGGGATCGAAGCGGTGCGCGGGTGCGACCTGTGGATCGTGGACGCCCTGCGCTGGACCCCGCATCCGACCCACGCCCATGTCGACAAGACGCTGGACTGGATCGTCCGGGCCGGTGTGAAACGCGCCGTCCTGACCAATCTGCACATTGACCTCGACTACAACGCCTTGAAGGCCGTCGTGCCGGCCAATGTCGACGTCGCTTACGACGGCTGGACGGCCCGGCTTTCGCCAGAGACCGGAGCGCCACTATGAAACGCCTTCTGCCCCTCGTCTGCGGCCTTGCGGCGCTGATTCTGTCGTCCCCGGCCGGTGCCCAGGCCCTGCCGGTCGAGGGCGACTTCACCGCCCCCGACTTCACCCTGGCATCCGGCCAGTCGCTGCCGGAACTGCGGATGCACTACCGGACCCTGGGCCAGCCAAGGCGGGGTGCGGACGGTCGGGTCGAGAACGCGGTCCTGCTGCTGCACGGCACGGGTGGGACAGGTTCCCAGTTCCTGTCGCCGCAGTTCGCAGGCGAACTGTTCGGGCCCGGTCAGCCGCTCGATACGGCGCGCTACTACATCATCATGCCCGACAATCTCGGCCACGGCGGCTCGTCCAAGCCGTCGGACGGCCAGCGGGCGCGGTTCCCGGAATACGGCTATGCCGACATGGTCGAGGCGCAGCGGCGGCTGCTGGTCGACGGACTGGGCGTGGACCGGGTTCGGCTGATGCTCGGCACCTCGATGGGCTGTATGCACATCTTCGTCTGGGCCGAGACCCACCCGGACTTTGCCGAGGCGCTGATGCCCATGGCCTGCCAGCCGACGGCCATCGTCGGGCGCAACCGGCTGTGGCGGAGCATGCTCAAGGACGCGATCCGCAGCGATCCGGCCTGGGCGGGAGGGGATTATACGGTCCAGCCCGTCGAGGGGCTGCGTACGGCGGTCGATTTGCTGCTCCTCGCGGGAGCGGCACCGATGGCCATGCAGCAGGATCTGGCGACGCCTGCGGCGGTCGATGAATGGCTGGCGCAGCAACAGGCGCGGCGCATCCCGGCGCTGGACGCCAATGACCTGTGGTACCAGGTCAACGCCTCGTTCGACTATGATCCCTCTGCAGGACTGGAGCGGATCACCGCCCCGATGACCTGGATCAATTCGGCGGACGACTTCATCAATCCACCCGAATTGGGGCTGGCCGAGCGGTTCGTGCCGCGCATCGCCGGGGTTCATTACCGGCTTGTGCCCAACAGTGTCGGCGGCAAGGGCCACGGGACTCACACCTGGGCGGTGTTCTGGAAACAGGACCTGATCGACCTGCTGGCGCGGTCGGAAGACTAGTTGCCCAGCAATCTCGCCGCCTGCGGCGCGAAATAGGTCAGGACTCCGGCGCAGCCGGCACGCTTGAAGGCTTGCAGGCTCTCGAGGATGGCGCGGTCCTCCTCAAGCCAGCCGTTGGCCATGGCGGCGCGCATCATCGCGTATTCGCCCGACACCTGGTAGGCGAAGGTCGGAACTTTGAATGTCTCGCTAACGCGCTGAACAATATCGAGATAAAGCATCCCGGGTTTGACCATGACGGCATCGGCACCCTCGGCGATGTCCATGGCCACCTCGCGCAGGGCCTCGTCGGAATTGGCGTGGTCCATCTGGTAGGTCTTCTTGTCTCCGGTCAGCGCCTTCGCCGAACCCACGGCGTCGCGATAGGGGCCGTAGAAGGCCGAGGCGTATTTGGCCGCGTAGGACAGGATCAGGACGTCGTGGAAGGCGTTGGCCTCCAGCGCTTCGCGGATGGCCTGGACCCGGCCGTCCATCATGTCCGACGGCGCGACCACGTCGGCGCCGGCATGGGCGTGGATGAAGGCCTGTTCGGCCAGCCGCTCGAGGCTGGCGTCATTGAGGATGCGGCCGTTCTCGACCACGCCGTCGTGGCCGTGGTCGGTGTAGCAGTCCAGCGCCACGTCGGTCATGACGCCGATCTCGGGGGCGGCGTCCTTGATGGCCTTGATGCACTCAGGGATCAGGCCGTCGGGGTCGGTCGCGCCGGTGCCGAACGCGTCCTTGATCGCGCCGTCGACATTGGGAAACAGGGCTACGGCCGGGATGCCGAGATCGCGGGCCTCGACGGCGGCGGCGGCGGCGGCCTTGGGCGACAGGCGGAAGACACCGGGCATGGAGGCGACCGGTACCCGGTCCTCGGCCCCGTCATGCACGATCAGCGGCCAGACCAGATCGGCGGGCGTCAGCACGGTCTCGGCGACCAGCCGGCGCACCCAGGGCGACGAACGCAGGCGGCGAGGGCGGGCATAGGGGAAGGCGGCGGGGGCGAACGGCTGGGTCATAGGGCCTCATAGCTCCCTTCTCCCCATGCGAGAAGGTTTGCCCTAGAAGGCCCCCAAAGACTCGAGGAAACGCCCCATGGACTTCGCTCTCAACGACGATCAGCGCGCCATCCAGGACGCGGCCCGGCAATTCGCCGAGGCCGAACTGGCCCCGCACAGCGCCGAATGGGACGAGACCAAACATTTCCCGGTCGATGTGATGAAACACGCCGCCGAAATGGGCTTCTGCGGCATCTACACCGGTGAGGAACACGGCGGCATGGCCCTGGGCCGGGTCGAGGCGGCGCTGATCTTCGAGGAGCTGTCGCGCGGGGACGTGTCCACGGCGGCCTTCATCTCGATCCACAACATGGCGACGTGGATGATCGACAGCTTCGGCTCCGACGACCTCCGGGGGCGCTATGTGCCGCGGCTGACGACCATGGAGCTGATCGCCAGCTACTGCCTGACCGAGCCGGGCTCGGGCTCGGATGCCGCGGGTCTGCGGACCACGGCGAAGCGCGACGGGGATCACTGGGTGCTGAACGGCTCCAAGGCCTTCATCTCGGGCGCGGGCACGTCGGACGTCTATGTGGTCATGGCCCGGACCGGCGCGGACGGGCCGAAGGGCATCTCCACCTTCGTGGTCGAGAAGGACACGCCTGGCCTGAGCTTTGGGGCGCAGGAAAAGAAGATGGGCTGGAACAGCCAGCCCACCGCCATCGTCGCCTTCGACGAATGCCGCATCCCGGCGGCCAATCTGCTGGGCAAGGAAGGCGACGGCTTCCGCTACGCCATGATGGGACTGGACGGCGGCCGGCTGAATATCGCCGCCTGTTCGCTGGGCGGTGCCCGCCTCGCGCTGGAGACGGCCCAGGCCTATGTCACGACGCGCAAACAGTTCGGCAAGCCCTTGTCGGACTTCCAGAACACCCAGTTCAAACTGGCCGACATGGCGACCCAGCTGGAGGCCTGCCGGCTGATGGTGCTGCGCGGTGCCTGGGCGATCGACACCAACCATCCCGAAAAGACCAAATGGTGCGCCATGGCCAAGCGCATGACCACGGACGCCTGTTTCCAGATCGCCGACGAGGCCCTGCAGCTGCACGGCGGCTATGGCTATCTGAAGGACTATCCGCTGGAGCGGATCGTGCGCGACCTGCGGGTGCACCGAATCCTCGAGGGGACGAATGAGATCATGCGCGTGATCACCGCGCGGGAGATGTTGCGGCAGTAGCTTCCGGCCCTTACGAGCGGCGCCATGACTGAGTCCGAAGTCCTGACCCGCGTCGAATCCGGCGTCGGGCGCATCACCCTGAATCGGCCGAAGGCCCTGCACGCCCTCAACCGCGCCATGTGCGAAGCGATGACCGGGGCGCTGCTGGCCTGGCGGTCTGATGATGCGGTCAAGTCGGTGTTGATCGATCACGCCGGCGAGCGCGGCTTTTGCGCCGGCGGCGACATCCGCATGATCGCCGAGAGCGGGGCAGGGGACGCCTTGGAAGCGAAGGCCTTCTTCAAGGTCGAGTACCGGCTGAACCATCTGATGTTCGAATATCCCAAGCCGATCACGGCGATCGTGGACGGCATCGTCATGGGCGGCGGGGTCGGCATCTCGGAGCCGGCGGACGTCCGGATCGCGACCGAACGGACCACCTACGCCATGCCCGAGACCGGCATCGGCCTGTTCCCCGATGTGGGCGGCGGCTGGTTCCTGCCGCGCCTGCCGGGTCAGACCGGCGTCTGGCTGGCCCTGACCGGGGCGCGACTGAAGGCCGCCGATACGGTCTTCCTGGGCATTCACAGCCACTATCTGCCGGCCGACGCGCTGGACGCCTTCCGCCTGATCCTCGCCGCCGATCCGGCCCACCCGATCGATGTCGCGGACGGTCTCGAGGCCGACCCGGGTGAAGCCCCGGTCGAGGCTCATCTGGCCGCCATCGACCGGCTTTTCGCCTTCGATTCGGTCGAGGCGATCTTCGCCGCGCTTGAGGCCGACGGTTCGGACTGGGCCCTGGCCCAGCTGGCGACGCTGAAGACCAAGTCGCCGCAGTCGCTGAAGGTCACCCTGCGCCAGCTGCGGCTCGGCGCGGCCATGCCGTCCTTCGCGGACAATATGGCGCTGGAATACCGGCTCGGTGGCCGGGTGGTCCGGACCCATGACTTCCAGGAGGGCGTCCGCGCCGTGGTGGTGGACAAGGACAATACGCCGAACTGGTCGCCCGCCGACCTGTCGGGGGTCAGCGAGGCCGATCTCGACCGCCTGTTCGCGCCCCTGCCTGCGGATCAGGCCTGGTCGCCGCTGGATTGAGCTTGCGTCCATGGCGGTTCCGGGGCGTAGCTGCGCCGGAGCAGGAGGAGAAGATCATGCGATCCTTGTTGATGGCGAGCGTTGCCGCCGTGTTGGTTTCGACGCTTGGCGCATGCGCCGGATCGCCGGGGACGGGCAGTTCTCCCCAAGCCCTCGCGCTGCCTCCCGTCTCTGTCCGGGCTGAAGCCGCCATGAATGACGCCCGGCGGCCGGAAGCGGACCGGGCCCGCGACGAACTGCGCCAGACCCGGGCGATGCTGGAGTTCACCGGGCTGCGGCCGGGCATGGCCGTCGCGGACATCCGGCCCGAGGAGGGCTTCTTCACCCGCCTGTTCTCGGTGATGGTCGGCGAGCAGGGTCGGGCCTACGCCTTCGTGCCCAACCAGACGGCGGCGCGTGAGAATGCGTTCGGCGACGCCCTGGCGACGGATTATCCGAACGTCGTCCGGCTGACCGGCAAGCTTGAGGAGATGGCGTTCGACCGTCCGCTCGATGTCGTCTTCATGGGCGAGGAGTACCACGACTTCGCGATCCCCCGCTTCAACGTGGACGTGACGGCCATGAATGCGGCGGTGTTCGCGGCGCTGAAGCCTGGCGGCCTCTATGTCATTCTGGATCACCAGGCGGCGGACGGCGCAGGGATCAGCGTGGCCGGGACGCTGCACCGCATCGAGGCGGCCGAGCTGCGGCGTCAGGTCGAGGCCGCCGGCTTCATCTTCGACGGCGAGACAAGCGCCGTGCGGATGCCGTCCGATGACCACAGCCTGAGCGTCTTCGATGCGAGCATTCGCGGCCGCTCGGACCGGTTCGTCTACCGGTTCCGCAAACCGGGCTGACGCCGACCGGGGTTCGGGCTAGCCTGCGTCGTCAACGCCCCGAGGGGCGCCCTGGGAGAAGCCGTGATGCGCCGTTCCGTCATTCTGGCCGCCGTGGCGGTGATGAGCCTGTCGTCGCTGGGCTGTATGGCCGGGATGGGTGTGGTGCCCGCGCCCACGCCGGCGGACTACGCCGCTGTGCTGGCCGAGCCGTCGAGGCCCGCCGACGACCGCGCCCGCGACGTGGCGCGGCACACCGCGGAAACCCTGGCCTTCGCCGGTGTCCGTCCGGGCCAGAAGATCGCGGACATGATCATCGGCGGCGGCTATTTCACCCGCATCTTCTCCGCCGCGGTCGGGCCCCGCGGTCGGGTCACGGCCTGGCAGCCGGCGGAATTCATCGCCTTCCAGGCCAGCTATGGCGATAGCCTGACGGCGGTCGACGCCCTCGCCAATGTCGACGGCATCCGCTCTTCGATGAGGTCGCCGGAGTTTCCGTCCGGACTGGACCTGGTGTTCACCGCCCAGAACTATCACGACCTTCACCTGAGCATCGCCCCCGCCGACACCGCCTCACGGGTCAATACGGCCGCATTCCAGGCGTTGAAGCCGGGCGGGTTCTATGTCGTCATCGACCATTACGCCGTCGCCGGCTCGCCCCTAACGGCGTCCAATACGGTGCACCGGATCGACATCGAGGCGGTGAAGCGCGAGGTCCTCGCCGCCGGCTTCGTGCTGGATGGTGAGAGCGACGTCCTCGTCAACGCCGCCGATCCCCTGACGGCCAATGTCTTCGACAGCTCGATCCGCGGCCGCACCAGCCAGTTCATGCTGAGATTCCGGAAGCCCGGCTGAGCAAATTGACGTCGGGTGCTGGCGAGAGCGCGGGCGAGCGGCTAACCCTCCCGCCAGCTTATTCGGGAGACGACGCCATGACCCACAAGATCGCCTTCATCGGCCTCGGCAACATGGGCGGGGGCATGGCGGCCAACCAGGCGAAGGCCGGCCACGCCGTCGCCGCCTTCGACCTTTCCCAGGCCGCGCTGGATCGCGCCGCCACGGCAGGCTGCAGGCCGGTCGGTTCGGTCGCCGAGGCGGTGAAGGACGCGGATGTCGTCATCACCATGCTGCCTGCCGGACCGCATGTGCTGAAGGTCTATTCGGAACAGATCATCGGTGTGGCGCCGACTTCGGCCCTGCTGCTGGACTGTTCGACCATCGACGTCGATACGGCACGCAAGGTGGCCGGACTGGCGAAGGCGGCGGGCTACGTCTTCGCTGACGCGCCGGTGTCGGGCGGGACGATGGCGGCGGACGCGGGCACCCTGGCCTTCATGGTCGGCTGCGACGAACCCGACTTCGCCCATATCGAGGCGGCCCTGGAGCCGATGAGCCGGGCCACCTTCCGCGCCGGCGATCACGGGGCGGGGCAGGCGGCCAAGATCTGCAACAACATGATCCTCGGCATCACCATGCTGGGCACCTGCGAGGCGATCGGCCTGGCCGAGAAGCTGGGTCTGGATCCGGTGAAGATGTTCGACATCGTCGCCAAATCATCGGGTCAGAGCTGGTCGACCACGACCTACTACCCCTGGCCCGGCCCGGTGCCGACCGCGCCGTCGAACCGGAACTATGACGGCGGCTTCGCCACGGCCATGATGCTCAAGGATCTGAAGCTGGCCCAGGACGCGGCGGCCAAGGTCGGTGCCTCGACACCGCTGGGTGCCCAGACCGAGGCGCTGTTCCAGATGTTCAACGGCCTCGGCTACGGCGGCCGCGACTTCTCGGCGATCCTGCAGATGCTGCGTGGACAGTTGGATGACCTGCCAAAGGGCTGAGCATGGCCGCCCTGTGGATTGTTTTGCTGACTGCCGAGGGCGGTGGTCGCGCTTTTAACGTTATCGTTCACGAGGATGAGCGCGAGCTTGCCGAAGCGACGGCGGTTGCGGCCGTGGTGGACGATGGCTGGGCCGACGTCCGCCCGATGCGATCCGGTCTGATTTCTGATGCCCGGCTTGCTGATGGAAAGTCAGAGTTTCAGGAGGCCGCCTCCGCTGCGCGCGAGTTTGGTTGGTCGATGATCCGCTATCGGCCAACCAATCTCGCTTGAGAATCGTTATCAATTAAGGGTTTGCGGCGTTTTGTCCGGTCCGATTCATGGACAAATCGGGCCGATCGGCGCATCACCCGAGCATTGATTTCGCGCCGTTCGGGGCCACCACGCTTGTTCGACTACCAGGCCGCATTCCAGACCGCTGTTGAGCAGGTCAAGGGCGAGGGGCGCTATCGCGTCTTCGCCGACCTGAAGCGCGTGCGCGGCCAGTTCCCCAGGGCCATCCGCCGTCGCGAGGACGGGACCGAGCAGGACGTCATCGTCTGGTGCTCCAATGACTACCTCGGCATGGGCCAGCATCCGGCGGTGCTGGAGGCCATGCAGGCCGAGATCGATACGGTCGGTGCCGGGGCCGGCGGCACGCGCAACATTTCGGGCACGACGCGCTCGGCGGTTGATCTGGAGGCCGAGCTGGCCAGCTGGCACCAGAAGGAAGCGTCTCTTCTGTTCACCTCGGGCTATGTGGCCAATGAGGCGACCCTGACGACGCTGCA
>CALRXX020000024.1:0-42499 GCA_943372245.1 bacterium | reverse complement strand
ACGGGCGAACGCGGCCCAGTCGTCCTGGGCTTCGAAGTTGAACAGCTGACCCGTGCGCGACGAGTAGGTCTCGATGGTGTCGATCTTGTGGTAGCCCGCGTCTACCGCGCCGTACCAGCCGTTCGGCTCGGCGTTGGCAACGCCGGCTGTGAACAGCCCCGCCATCGCCACGCCGGCGAGAAGTTTCACCTTCATCATATCCCTCATGCTCAGTGGTTGCCCAAAGTTCCCGTTTATACGGGGAGCTCGCAAGGCCGAACGGGAATGTTCAGCCAGAGTTCCTCATTTTGGCTACGAATGTGGCGACTGTGGCGCCATTTCAACACATTGGGCGGGGTTTCCAGAAGCGGAACGGCTGCTAGGAAGCATTATCGACAAGAGGAGCATTCGGATGACGATGCGGTTTGACGGACGAGTGGCGATCGTGACGGGGGCCGGAGGCGGCCTGGGCCGGGAACACGCCCTCGCCCTGGCCAAACGGGGCGCAAAGGTGGTCGTCAACGACCTGGGCGGCGCGCGCGACGGCTCGGGCGGATCGGCGACCGCCGCCGAATCGGTCGTGGCCGAGATCGTCGCCGCGGGCGGCGAAGCCATGGCCAACGCCGCCTCCGTCACCGACTACGCCGCCGTCGAAGCCATGGTGGCCGCCGCGATGGCGAAATGGGGCCGGGTCGACATCCTGGTGAACAACGCCGGCGTCCTGAGGGACAAGACCTTCGCCAAGATGGAGATGGCCGATTTTCGGTTCGTCATGGACGTCCATCTGATGGGTGCCGTCCATTGCACCAAGGCGGTCTGGGACATCATGCGCGATGCCAATTACGGCCGCATCGTCATGACGACCTCCTCCTCGGGCCTGTACGGCAATTTCGGTCAGTCCAACTATGGGGCCGCCAAAATGGCGCTCGTCGGCCTGATGCAGACCCTGTCGATCGAGGGCGCCAAGAACGACATCCGCGTCAACTGCCTCGCTCCCACCGCCCATACCCGCATGACGGAGGACCTCGGTGCCCGCCTGCCGCTGGAGCTGCTGGGCCCGGACACCGTCTCGCCCGGCCTGCTGCACCTGGTCAGCGAGGACGCCCCCAGCCGCTGTATCCTGACGGCCGGGGCCGGCGGTTTCGAACGCGCCTATGTCACCCTGACCCAGGGCATCCGCGCCGTCGGCGAAGACGCCCCGGAACAGGTCGCCGCCCGCTTCGCCGAAATCTCGGACCGTGCCGGCGAGATCGTGCCCGAGATGGGTGCCGCCCAGGGCATGATCGAACTGACAAAAGCCCAGCAAGCGGTCGCCTGACCGCTTGCCTTGACCCGACGGCAAGCGCCTAGAGTCAGTCCACAATCCGCGCTCAAACCGCGAGCGACCGCGTCGCGAGCGAGAGCGCCAGAAACAGGAATCTCCGGATGTCCCGCGAAGCCGTCATCGTCTCTACCGCCCGCACCCCGATCGGCCGGGCCTATCGCGGGGCGTTCAACGACACCCAGGCGCAGCAGTTGGGCGGTCACGCGATCCGCCATGCCGTCGCGAGGGCCGGCATCGATCCCGCCGCGATCGAGGACGTGGTCATGGGCGCGGCCCTGCAGCAGGGTTCGACCGGGACCAATGTGGCCCGGCAGGCGGCCCTGGCCGCGGGCCTGCCCGTCACGACGGCGGGGATGAGCCTGGATCGCCAGTGCGCGTCGGGCCTGATGGCCATCTCAGCAGCGGCAAAACAGGTCATCTTCGACCAGCAGAAGGTCGTCGTCGGCGGCGGGCTGGAGTCCGTCTCGCTGGTCCAGAACCAGAACATGAACCTGTACCGCGGCAAGGACGAGGACCTGCTGAAGCTGGCACCGCACATCTATATGTCGATGCTGGAGACCGCCGAGGTCGTGGCGCGCCGCTACAACATCAGCCGCGACGCCCAGGACGAATATGCCCTTCGCTCACAGCAGCGCACGGCCCAGGCCCAGGCCGACGGTCGGCTCGACGCCGAGATCGCGCCCATGAGCACGACCATGCTGGTGATGGACAAGGCCACCGGCGAGACCTCCCGCAAGGACATCACCCTGTCGAAGGACGAGGGCAACCGTGCCGACACGACGCTGGAGGGCCTCAAGTCGCTGAAGCCGGTCTTCGGCTCCGGTGAGACGATCGAACAGGGCCAGTTCATCACCGCGGGCAACGCCAGCCAGCTGTCGGACGGGGCCTCGGCCAGCGTCATCATGGAGGCGGGCGAAGCGGTGCGGCATGGGCTGCAGCCCCTCGGCGCCTATCGCGGCATGGCCGTCGTCGGTTGCGAGCCGGACGAAATGGGCATCGGTCCGGTCTTCGCCGTTCCCAAGCTGCTCAAGCGCCACGGCCTGACCATCGACGACATCGGCATCTGGGAGCTGAACGAGGCCTTCGCCGTGCAGGTGCTCTACTGCCGCGACCGGCTGGGCATTCCTGACGACCGGCTCAACGTTTCGGGCGGTGCCATCTCCATCGGCCATCCCTACGGCATGTCAGGTGCCCGGATGACCGGCCATGTCCTCATCGAGGGCAAGCGGCGCGGTGCCAAATACGGCGTGGTGACCATGTGCGTCGGCGGCGGCATGGGCGCGGCGGGCCTGTTCGAGATCTACTGAGCCGCGCGCCGCCTGATCGGGGACAGCAGCGGGCGACCGCTCGCCGCTGTCCCCGGGGCATTGGATGGCCTCGGACAGCTCCCCTGACCGGCCGAACCACAGGCCGGCGGCGACCCGGTCGTGCATGACGGGGTCTCGGCCTCATGGTCCCGGCTCCACGCCTTCGAGCCAGTCGAGGACGGCCTCAACACCGGGCAGGGCGAATGTCGCGGCGGTCGGACGCGCCGGACCGACCAGAACCCCGAAGCCGCCCAGATCGGCCGCGGCCCTGAATCCGTCCTCATCGGTCAGGTCATCGCCCAGCATCACCGGGATCGCGCCGGGGAAGGGCGGCTCCAGCATGAAGGCCTTGAGCGCCGTGCCCTTGTCCGTGCCCGGGGTCTTCAGCTCGACCACCAGGTGACCGGACTGCAAGGCCAGTCCGGTCTCGCCGGCGAGCGATTGCGCCAGGGCCTCGGCGGCGGCGGCCTCGGCCGGCGCCCCGCGGTAATGCAGGCCTGCAGAGACAAGCTTGTCCTCGACGATGACGCCGGGACGGTCGCGGGCGAAGCGATCGAACGCCGCGACGGCGTCCCGCACCGTCGGGGCCGGCACGACGCGGTCCAGCGACCCGTCGGCCCTGCGGCGCTCCAGTCCGTGCACGCCGGAGGCGGGGACGGAGGCACCTTCCGCGATGCGGTCGATCTCGGCGATCGTGCGACCGCTGAGGATGGCGACCCGCCCGTCCAGCCGTGCCGCAAGCTCCAGAAGCACCGCCGTTCGCCTTGGATCCGGCACGACGGCGTCGGGCGTGTCCGCCAGCGGCGCCAGCACGCCGTCCATATCGAGGAACAGGGCCGGGCGCTGCAACAGGGCCGGCGGCGGCGGCAGATCCGGGAGCGCCTCGACCGGCACGGATGCGCCGCCGGTGTTCAGGGTGGGAGTCCGCATGCCTGTGTTAACGCGGTCGTGCTGCATAGGTTGACCTCCGGTGCCATTTTTCTCGCATCGCAGCATTCAACACACATTGGCCGACGGATTGTGAAACCGCGCCGGATGGGCCAATTCCGCAGCATGACCGACGCTGCCGCCCCTGCCCTCTCCGCCGATCCCGCCGCCATGACGGCGCGGGCGCGGGAGGTGATCCAGCTCAATATCGCCGCGCTTCAGGCGCTGGAATTCGGCCTCGATGACGGCATCGCCCGCGCCTGCGACATCATCCTGTCCCGTCCGGGCTATCTGGTCGTCACGGGCATGGGCAAGTCGGGCCATATCGGCGGGAAGATCGCTGCCACCCTGGCCTCCACCGGAACCAACGCCTTCTTCGTCCATCCGGCCGAGATGAGCCACGGCGACCTGGGCATGCTGCGCAAGGACGTTACCCTGCTGGCCATTTCCAATTCGGGCGAGAGCCGGGAGTTGCGGGATCCGCTGATCTACTGCCAGCGCGAGGGCATTCCGGTGATCGGCCTGACGCAGCGGCCCGGCAGCTTCCTCGGCCGATCTTCCGCCGTCTGCCTGACCATGCCGCAGGTCGCCGAGGCCTGTCCCAATGGCCTGGCGCCCACGACCTCGACCCTGATGACCCTCGCCCTCGGCGACGCCCTGGCCATGGTGCTGATGGACCGCCGCGGCTTCACCGCCGAGGCGTTCGGCCTGCATCATCCGGGCGGCAAGCTGGGGATGAGCCTGCAGAGCGTGCGCGACTGGATGGGCGACCGCCCGCCCGCCCCTGCGACCGTGGCTGTGACCGCAAATTTCGCCGAGGTGGTCTCGGGCATTACGGAAGGCCGCAAGGGCGCCGTCGCAGTGCTCGACACTGACGGTCGTCTGGCCGGGATCGTCACCGACGGCGACGTGCGCCGGGCCTTCTCCCGCGACCTCGACGGCCTGACCGCCGCCGACATCATGAGCCCGTCGCCCAAGGTCATCGCCCCGGATGCGCGCATGAGCGACGCCGTCGACCTGATGACGCAGAACAGGATCGCCACCCTGCTGGTCGTCGAGGACGGTCGGCCCGTTGCCATCGTCCATATCGCGGAGCTGATGCAGGCCGGCTACGTCAGCTAGTAGGCCCGTCTGCCGTCGACATTGCCCGGCGGCGAATAGCGGCAGGCCAGGACCGACCGGTTGCCGCGCGAGGCGATGGCGCAGCCCACATGGGTCGTCCCGCGCCAGACCAACTGGGTGTAGTGGCCGACCGCTGTCCAATTTCCCGTGCGGCTGACATCCGGAAACACCCCGCGCACATAGTCGCGCTTCTCGGCCGCCCAGTCCGCGACCATCTCCTCGGGCGTCCAGATGCGGCTGCCCCAGCCGGTCCACAGATTCTCGCCATGCCCATGCTGGGCCGGGTCGTGTTCCCACCGACCTGTATCGGCCAGCTCACGCGCCCAGACCTCGGCTTCGGCAGCGAGGGCGTCGTCCCATTGCAGCGCCGGTGTGCCGACCCGCCGCCGTTCAGCATTGTGCGCCGCCAGCAGCCGGGCCGACACCTCCTGCGGCGGGGCGGCGACCCGCATCGGCTCGTCCTGCCCGGGGGCGACGGGGGCGGCGCAGGCCGGCGCGGTCAGACCCGTCGTCAGGGCCAGGGCGAGGAACAGGGAACAGCGCATGGGAGCCCTTACGTCAGATGCGCGACCATAGCGCACCGGCGACTGCACCGTTCCCGGAGTTCACGGCTTTCCGGTGTCCGATCGTCAGGACAGCGATGGCAGCCGCGATGAAATACTTGACGTTGACGTAAACGTAGGGTTTGTGGCTCGCAAGTTTCGATTCCGCACTCGCCCTCAAGCCGCGAGCCACTGCGTGGCGAGCACAGGGCGCTCAAATGTGAGACGCACACCCATGGCCGAAGCCTATATCTATGACGCGGTCCGCACACCGCGCGGCAAGGGCAAGAAGGACGGCTCCCTTCACGAGATCACCGGCCTCAGCCTCGCCACCCAGGTGCTCGAAGCGCTGCGCGACCGCAACGACCTCGACACCTCGAAAGTCGATGACGTCATCCTCGGCTGCGTATCGCCCGTGGGCGAACAGGGTGCCGACATCGCCCGCACCGCGGTCCTGTCGGCCGGCTGGGCCCAGACGGTGGCCGGCGTCCAGATCAACCGCTTCTGCGCCTCGGGCCTGGAAGCCGTGAACATGGCCGCGGCCAAGGTGAAGTCCGGCGAGGCCGATTTCGCCGTCGGCGGCGGCATCGAGGCCATGAGCCGCGTGCCGATGGGCTCGGACGGCGGCGCCTGGCCGGTCGATCCGTCCTCGGCCTTCCCGACCTATTTCGTGCCCCAGGGCGTCTCGGCGGACATGATCGCCACCAAATACGGCTTCAGCCGTGATGACGTCGACGCCTATTCGATGGAAAGCCACAAGCGCGCCGCCGCCGCCTGGGCCGACGGCCGGTTCTCGAAATCCGTCATCGCCGTGAAGAACCAGCTCGGTCTGGTCCAGCTGGACCGTGACGAGACCATCCGCCCCAACACCGACATGCAGTCGTTGGGCGGCCTCAACCCGTCCTTCGCCATGATGGGCGAGATGGCCTTCGACAGCGTCATCAACCAGCGCTACCCCGAGGTCGAACGGGTCAACCACGTCCACACCCCCGGCAACTCCTCCGGCATCGTTGACGGCTCCGCCGGTGTGCTGATCGGCACGCTGGAAGCCGGCCAGGCCCTCGGCCTCAAGCCCCGCGCCCGCATCGTCGGCGCCGCCTCGATCGGCTCCGAGCCCTCGATCATGCTGACCGGCCCGGAGTTCGTGACGAAGAAGCTGCTGGCCAAACTGGGCATGACCACCGCCGACATCGACGTCTGGGAACTGAACGAGGCCTTCGCCGCCGTGGTGCTGCGCTACATGCAGGCGCTCGACATCCCGCACGACAAGATGAACGTCAACGGCGGCGGCATCTCCATGGGCCACCCGCTCGGCGCCACGGGTGCCATGATCACCGGCATCGCCCTCGACGAGCTGGAGCGGTCCAACAAGTCGACCGCCCTGATCACCCTGTGCATCGGCGGCGGCATGGGCACCGCCACCGTCATCGAACGCGTCTGAGGATTTTGACCATGGAAAACTTCAAGATCGACGTCGACGCCGACGGCATCGCCCTGATCACCTTCGACGTTCCCGGACGGTCGATGAACACCCTGACCTCGGGCGTCATGGCCGAGATCCCGCAGTGGGTCGAACGGGTGAAGACCGACGACGCCATCAAGGGCGCGGTCCTGACCTCGGGCAAGGCGAGCGGCTTCTGCGCCGGCGCTGATCTGGGCGACATGGCCGGCGGCATGCTGGCCGGGGGTTCGCTGCAGGACGCCTACGATGCGGGCTGGAAGCTGAACGGTGCCCTGCGCGCGCTGGAGACCTGCGGCAAGCCGGTCGCGGCGGCGATCAACGGCCTGGCACTGGGCGGCGGGCTCGAGCTGACCCTCGCCTGCCACTACCGGGTCGTGGCCGACGATTCGAAGATCCAGCTGGGCCTGCCCGAGATCAAGGTCGGCCTCTTCCCCGGCGGCGGCGGCACCCAGCGTCTGACGCGCCTGATCGGCGTGCAGGCGGCGATGACGGCGATGAGCGCCGGTTCGTCCTGGCGTCCGAACGACGCCCGGGGCGCGGGCGTGGTCCATGAAGTGGTCGCCAGGGGCTCCGAGATCGACGCCGCGAAGGCCTGGATCAAGGGCGGCGGCAAGGCCGTCCAGCCGTGGGACGACAAGGGCTTCAAACAGCCCGGCGGCGGCCCCTACCACCCGGCCGGCATCCAGAATTTCCTCGTCGGCAACGCCATGCTGCGCAAGCAGTCCTACGGCAACTATCCGGCCGTCGTGAACCTGATGAAGGCCGTCTATGAGGGCATCCAGGTGCCGATGGACGCGGCCCTGCGCATCGAGACCCGCTACTTCATCAAGACCCTGATGACGCCGCAGGCCCAGGCCATGATCCGCTCGCTGTTCCTCAGCAAGCAGGAGCTCGACAAGGGTGCCGTCCGTCCCGCGGGCGTGCCGAAGTCCGATCCGAAGAAGGTCACCGTCATCGGGGCCGGCATGATGGGCGCGGGCATCGCCTATGTGCAGGCGCTGGCGGGCATCGAGACCATCCTGATCGACCGCACCCAGGAGGACGCCGACAAGGGCAAGGCCCACGTCGCCGACCTGCTGAAGAAGCGTCTGTCCAAGGGCCAGATCACCCAGGACAAGTATGACGCCCTGCTCGGTTCGGTCACTGCCACGACCGACTACGACCTGATCAAGGGCTCGGACCTGGTCATCGAGGCCGTGTTCGAGAACCGCGAGATCAAGGCCGATGTGACGAAGCGCGCCGAGGCCCAGCTGGCCCCGGGTGCCGTGTTCGGCTCCAACACCTCGACCCTGCCGATCACCGGCCTGGCCGAGGCCAGCGTCAGGCCCGAGGATTTCATCGGCATCCACTTCTTCTCGCCCGTCGACAAGATGATGCTGGTCGAGATCATCCTGGGAGAGAAAACCGGCGAGGCGGCGATCGCGAAGTCGCTGGACTACGTCATGAAGATCAAGAAGACCCCGATCGTCGTCAACGACGGCCGCGGCTTCTACACCTCTCGCTGCTTCGGCACCTATGTCGCCGAGGGCATGGCGATGCTGGAAGAGGGCTACGCCCCGGCCCTGATCGACAACATCGGCCGGATGACCGGCATGCCGCGCGGCCCGCTGGAAATGCATGACGACGTGGCCCTGGACCTGTCGGTCAAGATCGCCAAACAGACCGCGCTGGACCTCGGCGACAAATACCAGCCCCTGCCCGGCTCGCACATCGTCCAGAAGATGGTCGAGGAGCTCGGCCGCTACGGTCGCAAGAACGGCATGGGCTTCTATGACTACGACCAGAAGCCCAAGAAGATCTGGGCGGGCCTGGCCGAGCTGGCGCCGGTGAAGATCAACGACTCCACGCCGGAGCTGGTCGAGGACCAGAAGCAGCGCCTGTTGTATCGGCAGGCCGTGGAGGTCGCGCGCTGCTGGGAAGAGGGCGTCATCGACGACCCGCGCGAGGCCGATGTCGGTGCCATCCTGGCCTGGGGCTTCGCGCCCTGGACCGGCGGCCCGATCACCCTGATCGACCAGACGGGCCTCAAGGCCTTCGTCGCCCAGGCGGATGACTATGCCGCACGCTACGGCGACCGCTTCAAGGTCCCGCAGCTGCTGCGCGACATGGCCGCGAGGGGCGAGACCTTCTACGGCAACTTCGCCGGGAAGCAGAAGGCCGCGGCCTGATGGACCACGGACCGCTCTTCGCGGGGCATGAGGTGTTCAACCTCGGCTTCGCGACGGCGGCCGGGCTGTCCCTGATCACCTTCGGCGTCCACACCTTCATCGGCGGACGGTTCGCCGCCCGCCCGCTGCTGGCAGCGACCGATTTCCACAAGGCCAGCCGCTGGCTGAACTATTTCACCTGGCACATGGTCACGGTGATGCTGCTGTTCATGGCTGCCGGGTTCGGCTGGGCCGCCTGGCGACCCGAAGCCTTTGACGTCGCGGTCCTGCTCATGCTGATGGCGGCGAGCTTCTCGCCCCTGTGCATATGGGTCGCCCTCAAGGGCGGCATCGCCCCTTGGCGCTTCCCGGCCTCCTGGCTGTTCCTGTTGATCCTTGCCGCGGGCCTGTGGGGTGCCCGGATCGGCCACTGGCTGTAATCGGGTAGCGCCGAACCCGTACTCGCCCCCGGCTTGACGTCCGCGGCTTTCGGCTCCACCGATCGCTCCTGAAACCGGGAGCCGCCGCATGATCCGTCCCCTCGCCTTCGCCCTGCTGCTCGGGTCCGCCGCGTGGAGCGCCGAGGCGCAGGAACTGCTGATCCGGGGCGGCACGATCTACACCGGTGTGGAGGCGCAGCCGACGGCCGAGGTGGTGCTCGTCCAGAACGGGCGGATCGCCTATGTCGGCGCGGCGGCCGGCCTTCCGGAGGTCGAATATGCCGAGACGCTCGATCTCCTGGGCGCGACGATGTTCCCCGGTTTCACCGACGGCCACGCCCACCTTGATGGCGTCGGCTGGCGCGAGCTGACCCTGAACCTGGAAGGCTCGACCTCGGTCGTTGACGCCATGGCCCGGCTGACGGCCTGGGCCGCGGCGCACCCGGACGGCCCCATCGTCGGACGCGGCTGGATCGAGACCCGCTGGCCCGAATCCGCAAACGGAGCCCGCTTCCTGACCGCCGCCGACCTCGACGCCGCCGCTCCGGGGCGGGTTGTGCTGCTCAGCCGGGCCGATGGCCATGCCGTCGTCGCCTCCACGCCCGCCCTCGAGGCCGCCGGCATCAACGCCTCGACCGCAGCCCCGTCCGGAGGCGAAATCCTCAAGGGCCCTGACGGCCAGCCCACCGGCCTGCTGGTCGACGCCGCCGAGCAACTGGTCGCCGGCCTCATGCCCCAGGCCGATCCCGAGGCCCTGCGCGACGCCTATCGCGCCGGCTTCCGTGTCGAGGCCGCCTATGGCTGGACCGGCGTTCACTTCATGAGCGCGCCCTGGCGGGACATCCCCCTGCTCGAGTCCATGGCCGAAGCGGGCGAGGCACCCCTGCGGGTCTACAACAGCGTCACGCCCGACGGCGCGGCGGCACTGATCGCGGGCGGTCCGCGCAGCGTCGCGGACGGCCGGATCATCACCCGGGCGATCAAATACTATGCCGACGGGGCCCTCGGCTCACGCGGCGCGGCCCTGTTCGAGCCCTATTCCGACCGGCCCGACACCACTGGCCTGATGCAGATCACCGGCGCAGAGATCGTGCCCCTGTACGAGGCCGCCCTGCGCGGCGGGATCCAGATCGCGACCCACGCCATCGGCGACCGAGGCAACGCCTCGGTGGCGGAGTGGTATGCCCAGGCCCTGCGCGAGGTCCCCGCGGCCGACCGGCCCAATGGTCAGGACGTGCGCTGGCGGATCGAGCATGCCCAGATCCTGCGGCCGTCCGACTATCACTGGTTCAGGGACCTGCCGATCATCGCCTCGATGCAGCCGAGCCACGCCATCGGCGACCTGTATTTCGCCCCTGCGCGCCTCGGAGAAGCCCGCCTGGACGGGGCCTACGCCTGGCATAGCCTGGTCGACATGGGAGTCATCGTCGTCGGCGGCTCGGACGCCCCGGTCGAACGCGGCGCCCCCCTGATCGAATTCTACGCCGCAGTCGCCCGCCGCGACCTTGAGGGCAATCAGGGCCCCGACTGGCGTCCGAACGAGGCCGTCGACCGCGCCACGGCCCTGAAGATGTTCACACTCTGGCCGGCTTACGCCAGCTTCCGCGAGGACGAACTGGGCACCATCGAGGTCGGCAAACGGGCCGACTTCACCGCCTTCTCGGTCGACCTCATGACCGCGCCCGCCGCCGACATTCCCAGGGGTCACGCGACCCTGACGGTGGTGGACGGCGTGGTGGTCTATCGCGCCGACTGAGATGGCGGGAGTTCGGACCGCCTTGATGCAGCCCGCCGTTGGCCCTAAGGCTGCGTCCGGCTCCGCGGGCGTGATGTAGTGGTAGCCTGAAAGCTTCCCAAGCTTTTCGTGCGGGTTCGATTCCCGCCGCCCGCTCCAGCCCTCAGGGCGTCGACAGCTTGCGATTGCTGTCCCAGCTGTTGACCAGCAACGCCCCCATCCCGAGCCAGAACAATATGTCCTGGAGGCCTTCCTGCGGGGCGGACGCGCCGAACTCCAGCCATGCCCATCCGAGGAAGGCGGCGACGAAGACGAGGGTGCTGACCCGTTTCATGACTTTTTCCTGCGGCTCAGGTCGATGCCCAGATCGACCGCGGACAGACAGAAGGTGGAGATCAAGGCCGTAAACCCGGCCTCGACCCAGGACTCGCCCCTGACGATGGCGACGACCGCGGCAATCCAGACCAGGGCGATCAGGGCGATGACCGTGATCCTGACCCAGCGGGGATTGGCCGGTGCCGGTGGCGACTGCGGTGCCTCGGTCACGGGGCCACCTCGACGGTGACCCCACGATCCCCGAGGATTTCCTGGACGCTGTCATCGCCGGCCAGGTGGGCTGCACCCACCGCGATGAAGACGGTGCCCGAGCCTTCCAGCATCGTCTGGATCTGGTTGGCCCAGTCGGTGTTTCGACGAACCAGAAGGGCGTCATAGAGCGCGGGGGTTTCCGACTGCATCTCATCCACAGCGACCGCTTCAAGGGTCGCCACGTCGCCGGCCGCCCAAGCACCGACCATCCGATCGAGTTCGACCGTGGCGTCCTCATAGGACTCCAGCAGCGAACGCAGGAAGGAGAGTTGGTCGGCCTCCGACATGCCGGCCAGGACGCCGATCTGCTTGTCGATGGTCTCCAGCCCCTGAATGGGCTTGCCGGCAGCCATTGCGCGGGCCTTCAGGATCAGCTCGACGCCCGACTGGGGATCGTAGCCCGCCTTGACCAGCGGTGCCACCGACAGGGCCAGGCCTGCGAACCAGGGGCGGAACACGTCGATCTGTCCGGGCGGCAAGCCCGCGCCGGCTGCGGCGGCGTTCAACGCGGTCATTTCCTCGGCGGTCAGCAGGCTGGACAGGGGACGGTCCGGCGACAGGCCGTGCTGCTGGATCAGCGGCACGATCGCCGCCTGGTCGTCGGGGTTGGAGATTTCGAACCAGACCTGGTCGGCGCTGTCGAAGGCCGCATCGACCCTGGGCGAGCCCCAGGCCGTGGTCGGCCGAAGAACGTGGACTGTACCGAACAGATAGAGGGTCGAATCGGCGTCACGGATCACCCACAGGGCGGGGCCGGGGCCTTCGGCCTGCGGCACGGCGCGCGGCGCATCGGCGGGTGCCGCGGCGGCCTGGGCGAAGGCCGCGACCGGCTGGAAGGCGACAGCGCCGGCCAGGCCGAGTCCCAGCACGGCTCCGAGGGCCGTGCGCGAGAAGGCTTTCAGTCGAAGACTGATGGTCATGGTTTCAATCCTTTGGGGTGGGTGCAGGGCCGTTTGGTGACGGCTAGTGCAGGCCGCGGCGGGCGGCGGCGACGATGGAAGCGATGAAGTAGACGCCCATGAGGATGCCCATCAGGCCCCAGCCGGAGACGGTATCGACCAGCCCCAGCCGTTCGGCGGCGGCATAGACGAACAGGCAGAGCTGCAGGGCCCAGAAGGCCATGGCGCTGGTCTCGGACATGACCCGCCGCAGCATCTCATCGGCGGCGCGCCACAGCATCAGATTGGCGACGCTCTGCAGCACCAGCAGGATCACAACGGTGCCGAAGATGACCTCCGGTGTCGCCAGGGCGGTTCCGAACATGGGCAGCAGGAACAGGGTTCCCGCCAGCAACATGACGATCACCTGCAATACGCCGCAGCCCCGGGGGACCGTGGAGGGGCGGGTGGCGACGACGAAGGCGCTGATCAGGCCGGTGGAGATCGTCAGGGCGGCCATGAGTACCGCCAGTTCGTCCTGCCAGGGAGCCTGGACGTCGCCCAACAGGGTGCTGGTGCCGTAACCGGCGAGGCCGCCGAGCCCGGCCAGGACCACAAACAGGGCGGCCTTGCGCAGGAGCGAGGTGCGGGGGGTTTCGAGACTGGCTTTCATGTTCAGTCCTCCGTGAAGATGGATTCAATGGGTTGGCCGAAGACGCGGGCGATGCGGAAGGCCAGCGGCAGGGAGGGGTCATAGCGACCCGTCTCCAGGGCATTGACGGTCTGGCGCGAGACACCCAGCTGGTCGGCCAGGTCGGCCTGGCTCCAGTTGCGCTCGGCGCGCAGCACCTTGAGGCGGTTGTTCATGATGCTGCCCTCACCGGTGCTTCAGCCACCAGCCGGCCCAGGCCAGGGTATAGCCGGCCATCTGGAACAGCAGGATGCACATCATGCCCGAGACGAAGAGGTCAGCGGGGGTCGAGCCGAATTTGGCGGAAATCGGCTGTTCCTCGGCCCGAAGCATCAGGGTCAGCAACAACACCGCGCCGACAGCCATGCCGCCCGAACCACCCCACCACCAGGCCCATTTATGAGCCTCGCGCGCCGCCTCGTCGATGCCGCGCCACCACCAGACACAGACCGTGAAGCCCACGGCCATCGCGGCCGTCACCAGGGCCGCCGTCACGGCGGTGCCGACCGGCCCGGGCAGGTCGCCGACGAAGGCGCTTCCCGCACCGGCCATACCACCCAGAACGAGCGTCGCGCCGATCATGAGTGCGAAGGCGGCCGCCCCCAGGGGTCGTTTCGGTTTGGGCATTTCGCTCATGACAAGGCTCCCTGTCGATTTGACAAGGGTGTTTTACACTACCGGACCGCTATGTCAAGCGTCCTTGTCCAGGACGCCTTCAAGCCTTCGGGAGGGCCGAGGGGCGGGCTTCGGCGACGACCAGTTCGGGCCGGCTCAGCGCGCGCGGGGCCTGTTCGACCGGCGGCAGGCCGGGCAGCTCCTTGCCCTCGTGATCGACCTGCAGGTCCTCGAAGCGGCGGGCCGAGACCATGACCTGGCTCTCGAGCGAGCCGACGAACTGGTTGTATTTGCCGACGGCGGTATCGAGGGCGCGCCCGACGGCGGCGGCATGCCCGCCCATGACCGAGAGGCGTTTGTAGAGCTCCTTGCCCAGTTTCGCGACGTCCTCGGCGTTCTTCGCCTGCTCTTCCGCCCGCCAGCCGTAGGCGACCGCCTTGCACAGGGCGAACAGGGTCGTCGGGGTGACGATGACGACGCGCGAGGCCATGGCCGTGGTCATCAGGTCCGGCTCGTGGTCCAGCGCCGCGGCGAGGAAGGCGTCGCCGGGCACGAACATGGCGACGAAGTCGGGGCTGGGCTTGAACTGGTCCTGATAGGCCTTGGACGACAGCTGGCGGACGTGGGTCTTCATACTGGTCGCGGTGCGCAGGGAGGCGGCCTTCGCCTGCGCCTCCTCGTCGCCATCGGTCTCGTCGCCGAAGGCCAGCGACACCTTGGCGTCGATCACGAACATGCCGCCGCCCGGCAGGCGGACGACAAAGTCGGGGCGTTGCTGGCGGCCGGCGTCATCGGCGCTGGACGACTGTTCCTCGAAATCGAACCGGCCCGCCATGCCGGCGGCCTCCAGCACATTGCGGCAGGTCTGTTCGCCCCAGCGGCCGCGCCGGCCGGTGTTGCCGCGCAGGGCCTCGGTCAGGCGCCGGGCCTCGTCGCGGGTGGCCGTCGAGGCGGTCATCAGCAGGGCCAGCTGTTCCTTCAGACCGCCGGTCTCCTCATTGCGGGTCTTCTCGAGCGCGGCGACGTGCTCCTGAAAGAGCTTGAGCGTATCGGCCACCGGCTTGAGCTGGGCCTCCATGCGCTGCTGCGACATCAGTTCGCGATTGCGGAAGGTCTCGTCGGTGCGTTTGAGCAGTTCCTCGGCGACGGTGCCGGCCGACTGGGCCGCCTGGACACGGAGGAATTCGGCATTGGCCGCCGCCTGGTCCTCGAACAGGCGCATCCGGGCCTCGGTCTCGGCATAGCGTTCGCGCAGCTCCCACGACCGCGTATCGGCGGCGGAGGCGCGGCGCCGCTCCATCACGGCCCAGACGAGGGCGATGACGGCGACGACGGAGGCGGCGATAAAGGCGACGAGGGTGGCGTTCATGCTCCGTTCCTTATCGGGAGTCGGCGAGCGGCGCCACGACGGCGGAGGCTGCGAAAATTTCTGGTGCACATAGTCCGCACAGTCCACACAGTCCGCACAGTCCGCATGTCGTAACCTCTTCTCCGACCGCCCGGGGCGGCATGGAGACAGCCTGTACGAGCAATGCGTCGGTTTCGGTCGCAGGGCCGGATCGAGAGTCGGCTTTCTACCCTGGGGCGACGGTCGGCGCCCTCAAGAGCCTGGAGGGCAGGGCCGCGCAGCTCGTCGCAGACATGTCCGCCAACCACCCCCAGCCGACGACCATTGAGCCAATTTCCGGTCAACGCGCGCTCCGGCCTGGCTTCCTCGGCCGCCCCTTGCCCTCTCAGCTCGGGCGGCACCCGGAACGGATTGGCGAACTGACCGAGCCACGGTTCGTCGAGGCGCAATATCCCCCGGAGACCGCTCACGGCAGATCCTCAGCCAAGCGCGATGGCGCGGAACTCGGCCAGTGTGTCAAGAAACGCGTCGAGCTCGATACGGATTACCTCGGGCGTGACCTCGAACTCTTCCAGCAACCGGGCCTCCAGCGCCTCTCGCGGCTGCGGTTGGTCGAGCAATTCCCAGATGCGCGCACCGACGTCGTTCAGGCCGATGTATTTGCCTTCCTCGGCGCTCATCATCACGATCTCTTCGCCGACCCTGGCGGAGATCCAGTCACCCTGCTTGCTGATCGACATGTTCGAAATCCTCCGCCGTCGCCGGCCAATAGCCCAGCCGTTCCATCATTGCCGCATGATCCCGCTCGATCCGCGTCACCTGCTCGCGCGTCAGTTCATCGCGCCAGCCGCCCGCGACACCCCGCCGGAAGAAGCGCGCCCTGCCGTCTTTCGGTAGCGGTGATTCGCCGAACCCGGTGTCCGCTTCCTGGCGCTGAAGCTCGTCCATCGAGGCGAAGGCAAAGGCGCGCTCGATGATCGCGTCCTCGACCGGCCAGCCGGCGAAAGCGAGCGCCGCGCGCAAGGTCGGCAACGGTGCCGCGTGCATCGCCTCGTACCGCACCAGATGGACCGGCACGTCGCGCTGATCGAGCCAGCTGGCCGCATAGCCACCCCAGCCGAGCAGCTGCTGGCGCAAGTGATGGGCGAGCACACCCGGATGCGCGCAGAAGGAATAGGCCGGATCGGCCATCATCGTGATCGCCTGATCAATGGTGCAGTTCTGGTGGTTGGCCAGCGACGGCGCGACATCGCGCGGGTCACGGACGAACAGCAACGCCCCCGCCGCGGCCGCCGCCCCGCCCATGATCGGCTCGCCGCGTCGCGTATACGTATAGCCGTCATGCGACTTGACGAAGCGCACCGGATACCGCGCTTCCGGGTGGAAGGGATCCTCATAGGTGTCCGCCGCAAGATGCCGGTAGAGCGCCGGCCGCAGATCGTCGATCTCGTCGAAGGTCAGCAGGCCCGATTCGACCAGCATGTGATTGTCAAAGCGCTCGCGCGCGCTGGCGATCGATTCGGCGCTGTCGAGCGCGTTGATCGCGGCGGGCTCGGCGCGTGCCGGGTCGAGATTGGAGAGCAACGCGCGAAACCAGGTATTGCCCGATTTCGGATAGGACGTGAGCCAGACAGTCGGCCTCACCCCCGTCATTCCACCAGTTCGGCAGCCGGTGTCAGGCCGATTTCGGCCCAATGTGCCTCCAGCCGTGCAACGGTTTCGTCCATCGCACTGAAGCGCAGCGGGCGCGTCAGGGTGAAAACTCCGGCCGCATCGGCAATCGCCGCGCCGACCCGGAAATAGTCTTGCCGCTGCCCCATGCGCTGCACCAGCAACGGGCGATAGGCATTGACGAGCAACAGCTGCGAAGCGTCAACGACATTGGGGCGTTCGATCCCCTCCACACCCGGGGGACGCTCCTCGCGCAGCAGATAGACCGCGCCGACCGGCATCGCCACGGCGCTGGCCAGCCCCGGCTCGACATAGAATTTGTCCAGGCGGTCGCGCATCGCCTCGCCCTTGCGCTCGTCGAGCGCGAGCGCATCGATCGATCTGGTCCAGAGTTTGAGGAAACGGCCGTCTGGGTGGACGATCGGCACGCCACTGCCGTCGAGCGTGATCGCGGCCTGATCATCGGTCACCAGCGTATAGCCGCGCGACCCGAGCGCTGCGGCAATCGTCGATTTTCCAGCGCCCGAGACACCACAGAACAGCACCGCCTTGCCGTTCACCGCGATCGCGCTGGCGTGCAGCACGATGTGTTTGCGCTGATGCAAAAGGATGCCGAAGACATTGCCCGCCAGGAAGATCGCAATGTCCTGATCGCCAATCCCGGGCGCACGCGAAAAACCGATGCTGTGCCCGTCATCGAGCAGGAAATGTCCGATCGAGGGGATTTCGAGCAGGAATTGGGTCGCGCTGCGCTGCCAGTTCGGGCCGGTTGCGATGACGTCGTCAAGCGCTTGCGGAACATCGATTTCGCGGATGGTCACTTCCGGCGCGACCACGTCGTCGAGCGGAATCAGCCCCGGCAAGCAAATCTCGCTGCGAACCGCGAGGCCCGACACCTTGTACCAATGCACGCGCGTCGAACCCCTTCTCGCCCTGGCCGCGTCTATGCCAGATCAGCGCGCGGTAATAAACATTCGCGCCGCGCAAGGTTTCGGCGAGCCGCAGACGGCCGCGGGAGCCCATCCGATCCGGCTTGGTCAGGGCGTGCGGATCATCGATGGGGCGATCCGCACCCTGACCTCGTGCGCGTCAATCCCGGCCGCAGGAGTCACGTCGGCCGGCGCTGCCGCATCGCCTGGATGATGGTGCCGTCGTCGAGCCAGTCGAGTTCGCCGCCGACGGGGACGCCCCGGGCCAGGGAGGTGATCTCGACGCCCGATCCGGCCAGACGTTCGGCGATGTAGTGGGCGGTGGTCTGGCCGTCGACGGTGGCGGGCAGGGCCAGGACGACCTCCTTCGCCTCGCCGCCGCGCACCCGGCCGACCAGTTCGGCGACCCTGAGGGCGTCGGGGCCGACGCCGTCGAGGGCCGAGAGCAGGCCGCCCAGCACATGGTATTTGCCGCGGAAGGCGCCGGACCGCTCCATGGCCCACAGGGCCCCGGCCTCCTCGACCACGCAGATCAGGGCATTGTCGCGGGCGCTGTTGGAGCAGATCGAACAGGGATCGCGGGTGTCGGGCGCGCCGCAGACGCTGCACGAAGTTACCTTGGCCGCCGTCTCGGCCAGGGAGGCCGCCAGCGGGACCAGCAGCTGCTCGCGCTTCTTCAACAGGGCCAGGGCCGCGCGGCGCGCCGAGCGGGGACCGAGGCCGGGAAGCTTGGCGAGGAGCGAGATGAGCCGCTCGATTTCGGGTCCGGCTGAGGCGGCCAAGTCGCTAGAACAGCTTGGGCATGCCGGGGATGTTCATCCCGGCCATCGGGCCGGCGGCCTCGCGCATCAGGGCGCCGTTGGCCTCGTCCAGCTTGCGCTTGGCGTCGGCGTGGGCGGCGACGATCAGGTCGGCGAGGATCTCGCCCTCGCCGGAGACCAGCAGACTGTCGTCGATGGTCACGCCGGTGATCTCGCCGGCCCCTCTCAGGGCAACGGTCACGAGCCCGCCGCCGGAGGTGCCGGAGGCAGTGGTTTCGGCCATTTTCGCCTGGGCGTCCTGCAGCTTCTGCTGCATCGCCTGGGCCTGTTTCATGAGGGCGTTAAGGTCTGTCATGGGGCGATAGATAGGAGCCTTCCAGGCGTTGGAACAGTCCACAATCGCCCTTCTCTCCGGGCGGGAGAAGGGAAGTCAGTCCTCTTCCCCCGACTCATCCGGGATGGCCGGCAGTTCCACCGCCGGGGCCAGGGTCTTGATCTCGCCGATGACGGCGCCGGGAAAGGCCTGCATGACCGCCATGACGAAGGGATCGGCCTCGATCTCCGCCCGTTGCTCGGACCGTTTGCGGCGGTCGACCTCGATCATGGTCTCACCGCCGCCCTGGCCGTTGGCGGCGATCAGCCAGGTGCGGCCGGTCCAGTCCTTGAGCCGCGCCGCCAGCTTGCGCGCCAGGTCGATCGGCGCGCCGTCGAGGCTTTCATAGGTGATGGCACCGGGCTTGAAGGCGACCGGACGGACGAAGCGCTGGACGTCCATCTGCAGGCCGACCTCGCGCTTCTCGCCGATCAGGGCGACGACCTGTTCGAACGACTGGGGGTCGGGAAGCGAAGGCGCGGCGACCGGACGGGCCGCGAGCTGGGCGGAGGCTCCGCCGCTTCCCCCGCCGCCGGAAGGCCCGCGCGGCGCGGCACCGCCCGGCATCGGCTCGCCGTCGCGCAGCGCCTTCAGCGCCTCTTCCGGACCCGGCAGGTCGGCGGCGTAGGCGAGGCGGACGATGGCCATTTCGACGGCGTCGGCGGGGTTGGGGGCGCGGCGAACCTCGTCCAGCGCCCGCAGCAGCATCTGCCAGACCCGGGCCAGGGTGCCGGCGGAGATGACCGCGCCGAGCGCCGTCAGCTTCCGGGCCTGGTCATTGGGCAGGCGCGTCGCCTGCGGCCCCAGCATCTTGGCCACCGAGGCGGCGTGGCAGTGTTCCAGCAGGTCGTTGGTGATCTGCACCGGATCGGCACCGTAGCCGTAGAGGGTGCGGAACAGCTCGAGCGCTTCCGGGGTTCGGCCGGCCATGATCGATTCGAACAGGGCGATGGTCTGGCTGCGGTCGGCGAGGCCGAGCATGTCGCGGACGACCTCGGTCTTCACCGTCTCGCCGCGGTCGCCCTGCACCAGGGCCTGATCCAGCAGGGAGAGACCGTCGCGGACCGAACCCTCGGCGGCCCGGGCGATCAGGGCCAGGGCGTCCTGCTCGATCTTCATCCCCTCGCGGTCGGCGATGCGGGCGAGGTGTTCGACGAGGATTTCCGGCTCGACGCGGCGCAGGTCGAAACGCTGGCAGCGAGACAGGATGGTCACCGGCACCTTGCGAATCTCGGTGGTGGCGAAGATGAATTTGGCGTGCGGCGGCGGCTCTTCCAGGGTCTTCAGCAGGGCGTTGAAGGCCTGGTTCGACAGCATGTGGACTTCGTCAAGAACATAGACCTTGTAGCGCGCCTCGACCGGGGCGTAGCGGACGCTCTCGATGATGTCGCGGATGCCGTCGATGCCGGTGTGGGAGGCGGCGTCCATCTCGACCACGTCCATATGCTGGCCGGCCATGATGGAGGCGTCGTGGCGGCCCTGGTCGGTCAGGGCCAGCGACGGGCGGTCGATGGTGTCGGTTTCGTTGTTCAGGGCGCGGGCCAGCAGGCGGGCGGTGGTGGTCTTGCCGACGCCCCGCACGCCCGTGAGCATGAAGGCGTGGGCAATGCGGCCGGTGGCGAAGGCGTTGGTCAGGGTGCGGACCATGGCCTCCTGGCCGATCAGGTCCTCGAAGGTGTGCGGCCGGTATTTGCGGGCGAGGACGGTATAGGCCTCGCCGTCGTCGACATGGGCGGCCGGGCCGGCGTCGGCGGACGGAGCAGCCTTTTTCGGGGCGGCTTTGGCTTCGTCGGCGGGCGCAGGGGCCGCAGCGGCCTCGGCCTCGCGCATGCCCGCGGGCTCGGGCGAGCCGAACATGTCGTCGGTGTCGGGATCGCGCTCCACGACGTCGGCGTCGGGGGCGTCATCGTCCCACGGTGGCCCTTCGGGATTCGGATCGACGTCGCTCATCCCTGTTCCTTAGCGCGGACCGGCCCGGACGCTAAGGGCGTCGTTCGACGAGATGGGGAAAACCCGCGCTCAAGCAGCGAGCGACCGCGTCGCGAGCGTTAGCGCACCAAAAAAGGAAGTGGAGACCGCGACCCGAAGGGGAATTCGTTGTGGCTGCTGCCTTCCGGCCCTGACCAGGTTGGCGAAGCCTTCGCCCGCGATCTCCGAGGCCGATATGACGATTTCGGCTCGCCGATGCAAGACCGGGCTTGCTAGACACGATCCATGCCCCTCCCCGTCCTGAACACCTTCGCCGGCAATCCGCTCGATCGGGCGGGGGATCGGCGCGACGATGCGGACTGGCTGGCCGAGCAGGGCGCGAGCCCGGACGCCATGGCCATGGTGCTGTGGGAGGGCCGGCCGCTGATCGAGGCGGGGGCCGAGCCGCGGCTGGCCTGGCTGGCGCTGTCCCATGCGCGGGCGGTGGTTCCCGATCGCGAGCTGTTCCTCGGCCTGTGGAAGGGCGCGCCCTGTTTCGCGGTCGAGATCGAGGGGTCGGCCGATCCGGCGGCGGGGCCGCTGGCGGGGCTGGGGGCGTTTCACGAGATGCGCGAGGCGGCGGCGCTGCTGCCCGGGCCGGACGCGGCCATGGCGGGGACGGCCAAGTCGCTGTTCGACTGGCGGCGACGGCACGGCTTCTGCGCCGCCTGCGGGGTCGAGACCGAGACCGGGTCCGGCGGCTGGAAGCGGATCTGCCCTGCCTGCGGCGTCGAGCATTTCCCGCGCGTGGACCCGGTGACCATCATGCTGGCGATCTACAACGGCGGGGCCGAGCCGGTCTGTCTGCTGGGCCGGCAGGCGGCCTGGCCTGAGGGCCGGATGTCGGCGCTGGCGGGCTTCCTCGAGCCGGGAGAGACCATAGAGGCGGCCTGCGCCCGCGAGATCGAGGAAGAAGCCGGGCTGACGGTGACGGCGGTCCGCTATCACTCCAGCCAGCCCTGGCCGTTCCCGTCGCAGCTGATGATCGGCCTGGTCTGCGAGGTCGATTCCGGCGAGGCGACGCCCGATCAGACCGAGCTGGAGGCGGTGGCCTGGCTGACCCGTGACGAGGCCCGGGCCTGTCTTCAGGGGACCCATCCGTCGATCAAGGCCCCGCCGCGGATCGCGATCGCCCGGACGCTGTTGCAGGCGTGGGTGGATGGATTTGAGGTGTGAGGCCTTCTCTTGCTTTCGTCATTCCGGGCGAAGGCAAGCGTAGCGAGCCGGAGGCCCGGAACCCAGCGGCGCCGTAGCGCAGCGAAGGCGATGGCTTGGCAAGCCGCGCTCCCGACAGGTTCGCGCTGACGCGCGCCGCTGGGTTCCGGGGTGCGCTACGCGCCCCCGGAATGACGAAAGCAAATGAGCGTCTAGCGCGCCAACGCCCGCGCCGCCGCCAGATCATCCGGATTGTCCACGGACAGCGGTGCCTCATCGATCACGGCCGCCCAGATCTGCAGGCCCATTTCCAGGGCACGCAGCTGTTCCAGCTTCTCGCGGCGCTCAAGCGGCGACGGCGGGGCGGCGCAGAAGCGTTCGAGGGCGGCGCGGCGGTAGCCGTAGAGGCCGATGTGACGCCAGACGGGGGCGTCGCCGTAGAGGGTCGAGCGGGTGAAATAGAGGGCGCGGCCGTGGCGCTGGCCCGCCTCCATCGCCACCACGGCCTTGACCACGTCGGGATTGGCGCGGTCGGAGGCGTCCGCCTCGGGCGCGATCAGGGTGGCGATGTCGCAGGCCGGCTCGCCATGCAGCAGGGCCGCGCAGGCCAGGGCCAGGCCGGGATCGGCGAACGGCATGTCGCCCTGCAGGTTGATGACGGCGTCATGCCGGCCGTCAGGGTCGATGGCGTCCAGGGCGGCGCGGATGCGGTCGGAGCCCGACGGCAGGTCCGGATCGGTCAGGACGGCGACGCCGCCGGCCGACTCAATGGCGTCGACGATCGCCTGATCGCCCGCGGCCACGGCGACGGGCAGGCCGGACAGCACGGCCTGACGCCAGGCCCGCACAATCATCGGGGTCCCGCCGATATCGGCGAGCGGCTTGTCGGGAAGCCGGGTTGCGGCCATCCGGGCCGGGATCAGGATCAGCGGGTTCACGTTCAAATCCCAAAGTTAGGCGCCTGCGACGCTCAGACCGTCCTGATCTGGTTGCGAAGGCCGCGCTAGCGTGTAAGAGACGGCCACGCAAGAATTTGCCCTGCCGCCCCTGTGGCCGGGCCTCAGAAACGGGATGAGACGACGCGCATGAGCGGCGATCTGAAGTGGAACAAGATCATGGGCGCCGGTCTGGCGACCGTTTTCGTTATCCTGATGGTGAAAGAGGGCACCGCCTTCATTTACCACAACGAAGCCCCTGAAAAGATGGGCTATTTCGTTGATGCACCGGAAGAGGCCGCCGGAGGCGCGGCTGAGGAGGCCGTGCTCCCGCCTGACTGGGGCACGATCCTGCCGACGGCCGATCTCGCCGCCGGTGAGGCCGCCTTCGCCCGCTGCAAATCCTGCCACACCGTTACCGCCGGCGGCGCGGACGGCATCGGTCCGAACCTGTACGGCGTTCTGGGCGGCCCGGTCATGCACCGCCCGGGCTTCGCCTATTCCGAGGCCATGGCGGCGCACAAGGGCGAGGCTCCGACCTGGGGTCTGGACCAGATCGATCAATTCCTCACCGCTCCGGGCCGGTATGTGCCCGGCACCAAGATGTCTTTCGCCGGCATCCGCGACACCCAGACCCGCGTCAATCTGATCGCCTGGCTGCGCTCGCAGGGTTCGGGCGGCATGGCCATGCCGGCCCCCGATCCGGCCCGCCAGCCCGGGGCGGCTCCGGCCGCTCCGGTTGAAGGCGCGGCTCCGGTCGCCGGCGCTGAAACCGCCGCCGTTGTCGCCGGACCGGCCGGCGTAGCCGCTACCCCGGCGGCTCCGCCCGCTGCGGCCAGCGCGCCGCGCTGAGACCTGACGAAGTTCAGATGATGAGAGGGCGGTCTTCGGGCCGCCCTTTTTCGTTCCGCTCAGAGGCGGCGAATCACCGGCCCGTCCGAGCCCGCGACGCGGTGCCGGGCATCCGCTTCGGCGAAGGGCTCGACCGCCACCCCGCCGAGGCGTCCGACAGCGTGCAGCACACGGCCGTCGTCCAGAATGAAGCCGGCGTGGCCGTTCCACGGACCCTCGTCCGGATCCAGCCAGATCACCAGATCGCCGCGCCGGGCCTGATCCGCGGCCACGGCCTGACCGAGTTCCGCCAGCTGATCGGCGTAGCGCGGTCCCGCGCGGCCGCAGGCGTAGAGCGCCTGCTGGACCAGGCCGCAGCAGTCCGTGCCCTGTGATGAGCGGCCGCCCAGCTTGTAGGGAGTCCCCAGCAGCCGCTCGGCCACCTCGACCGGTTCGGCGGCGAAACTGCCGATGGGGGTCAGACCCGGCGGATCGCCCGCCTCTACCACCAGGGCGTTGAGGGGCAGGTCGCCGTCTGTCGATCCGATGCGATGGGTAGCCAGCGGCGCGCCGTCCTCGAGCGCAGACAGCCTCACCCAGCCCACGACGCCGTCGCGGCGAGCGCGGCCCCAGACCTGATCGCCGCGCGTATCGAGCACGTCGAAGGCCTCGCCGAAGATGAGCTCGTCGACCGGATGGTCGCCGGCCAGGGCGTCGGCCTGGATGTCAGCGACGGGAACAGCACAGTGCATCGACCGCACGGCGCGGAAAACGGAGGCGCGCACAGTCCCTTCCAGCGCCTGCTCGGCCAGATCGGGCCGGGCGAGGGTGGTGCGCGGATCAAGGCTGGCGGCGGCTGCGGTCAAACGTGGGCTCGTCCGATTGAGCCGTTGTCGTAGCGGAAGAAGCCGAAAGGGCCGTTAACGGGAGGAGGGCTTGGGTCGTAGGGCTTCGGGCCTGGAACCGCCAGGCTCATTGGCTTAAGCCCCAAGCCCCAAGCCCTAAGCGAAGCGCCGCTTCAGCATCTCGAAACACGCCCTCAGCGCCTGCGCCTCGCCGCCTTCGGGCCAGCCGGGGCGGGCGCGGGGGTTCCAGGCGAAGATGTCCATATGGGCCCAGGCCCCGGTCGTCGGGGCGAATTTCTGCAGGAACAGGGCAGCGGTGACCGAACCGGCCTGGGCCCAGCCGGCGGAGTCGTTGCGAACGTCGGCCAGTTCGCTGTCGATGGAGGCGCGATAGCCGGGCCACAGCGGCATGCGCCACAGCGGGTCGCCAACCGCGCGGCCGGCCTCGAGAAGGTCAGCGGCGAGGGCCTCGTCGTCGGTATAGAGCGGCGGCAGTTCGGGGCCGAGGGCGACCCGGGCGGCACCGGTCAGGGTGGCGAAATCCAGCGTCAGGTCCGGCGAATGTTCCCCGGCGCGGGTCAGGATGTCGGCCAGGATCAGCCGGCCCTCGGCGTCGGTGTTGCCGATTTCGATGGTCAGGCCCTTGCGGCTGCTCAGGATGTCGCCGGGCCGGAAGGCGTCGGCGGAGATGGCATTCTCGACGGCCGCGACCAGCACCACCAGCCGCACCGGGAGACCGGCCTGCATGACCAGCCGGCCGAGGGCCAGCGCATGGGCCGAGCCGCCCATGTCCTTCTTCATGTTGCGCATACCGGCGGCGGGCTTGATGTCCAGTCCGCCCGAATCGAACACCACCCCCTTGCCGACCAGGGCGACCAGCGGCAGGTCGGCGCGGTCGAGGTTCCAGCCGATTTCGATGACCCGGGGCGCGCGATGCGGGGCGGCGGCCCGGCCGACGGCGTGGACGGCCGGGTAGTTCTCCTCAAGCAGGGCGTCGCCGACCGTGACGGAGAGACTCGCGCCCGGGGCTGCGGCGATCTCGCGGGCGATGGTCTCGATCTGCAGCGGGCCCATGTCGGCGGCCGGGGTGTCGATCATCTCGCGGGCGAGGGCGCAGGCGGAGGCGATGCGCTGGGTGGCCGCGATATCCAGCCCTTCGGGCGCGACCAGCCTTACGCCGTCGCGGTCGGGCCGGGCCTTGTAGCGGTCGAAGACATAGGCCCCGAGCAGGAAGGCCAGGGCCGCCGTTTGCGCCTCCTCCGGACCGGTCTCGAGGCGATAGAGGCCCGGCGGCAGTCTGGCGGGGAGGGCGCGGGCCGACATCGGGTCGAACCGCCCGCCGGTGCCCACCAGAACGGCGGCGATACCCCCCTGCCCGTCCGGCGCGATCAGGATATGGCCGGGCTTGCCCTTGAAGCCGTTGGTTTCGGCCCAGCCCTGGATCGCCGTGTCGATGGCGCCGTCCGGACTGACGAACCGCACCGGGATCGCGCCTTCGGTCTCGGTGGTCAGCAGGTCGGGATGCAGGGCGGACATGGGCGGCGGCCTTTCCGGCCGCAAACGGCCGATCTTAACCAAGGATTGACGAGAAAGGCCGAGTCTCGGGTCGAACCTTCCGGAGCGCCTCCCATGTCGCGCACGACCGCCCGTATCGCAACCGTCGCCCTTCTGCTGGCCGGCCTGGCCGCGCCCGTGATGGCGGATCCCGTGGTCGCGCCGCCCGCCCAGGCACCCGCGGGACGTCAGCCCGCCACGGCCGAGGTACGCGCCGCCTATGAGCGCACCGATGCCCTGAGCCGCCAGATCTTCTGGTCCGACCAGGCCGACATCGACCCGACCGACCCCGTCGCCGGCGTCAAGGCGGCCCAGGCGTTGCGCGAGCTCGGCCGGTTCGACCAGGCCGCCGAAATGGCCAGCCGGGTGCTGGTGGTCCAGCCGGCGAATGTCGAGGCCATGCTGGAGCTGGGGCGCGCCCATATCGCCCGCGGCCAGGCCTTCTACGGTATCGCGGCGCTGGAAGGCGCGCGCGACGCCCGCCCCGCAGACTGGCAGGCCTGGTCCTTGCTGGGGGCCGCCTATGATCAGGTTCGCCGGCCGGACGACGCCCGCGCGGCCTGGGCCCAAGCCCTCGCTCTGTCGCCCGAAAACCCGGCTGTCCTGTCCAATATGGCCATGTCGGCCATGACCCGCGGCGACGCCGCCACGGCCGAGCCCCTGCTGCGCCGCGCCGTAGCCCAGCCGGGCGCTTCCCTGAAGGTGCGGCTCAACCTGGCCATGGTGCTGGGCCTGACCGGCAATCTGGCCGAGGCGGAGCAGATGTTGCGCCGGGACCTGCCGCCCGAGGCGGCCGACCGCAACCTGGCCTGGCTGCGCGAACGCGCCGGCGGGACCGGCGTGGATCAGGCCCGCACCTGGGGGTCGCTCCAGGGCGGCTGATCACCTATATTCAGCCCATGATCGACGAGCTCTACAGCGCGCGCATCCTCAAGCTGGCGGCCAATCTGCCGCACAGCGGACGGTTGGCTGCGCCTGAGGGCACCGGCGAACGGGTCGCCAAACTGTGCGGTTCGAAGGCCATCGTGGACGTGACGCTCGACGCGACCGGCCGGATCGGGACCTTCGCCCAGGATGTGAAGGCCTGTGCCCTCGGACAGGCGGCGGCGGGCGTGCTCGGCGAGGTCGTCATCGGCGCGTCGCTCGACGAGATCGTCGCCGCGCGTGACGCCATGTCCGCCATGCTGAAGGCCGGCGGCGAGGGTCCGACGGGCCGGTTCGAGGGCCTGCGCGCCCTGAAACAGGTCGCCGACTATCCGGCGCGCCACGCCTCGACCATGGTCGCCATCGAGGCGACGCTCGATGCCATGCGGCAGGCGATGGCCCGCGATCGGGCCGATACGCGAACTAGCCTCGCCGGCGCGGCCTAGGAGCCCGTTGCCCCCGCGGCCTTCGCGAGGGATAAGCGCGGCGACATGGCATCCGGCGGAACCCTCTATGAACGCGGCGTGCGGCTGGCCCATCGGGGCTACAAGCTGACGCTGTCGCCCCTGATCGGGCAATCGTGCCGGTTCCGGCCGACCTGCTCGGACTACGGGCGGGACGCGCTGATCCAGCACGGACCGCTCAAGGGGGGATGGCTCACGGTCAAACGCCTCTGCAAATGCCAACCCTTCGGCGAAGGCTGGAAATACGATCCGGTGCCGCCCGTAAAGACGAAGACATGATCGACCTCAAATTCCCCGACGGCGCCTCGCGCCAGTATCCCGACGACGCCACGGGCCGTGACGTCGCCGCCTCCATCTCGCCGTCGCTGGCCAAGCGCGCGGCCCTCGTCGCCCTGAACGGCGAACAGCGCGACCTGGACCGCCCCCTGGGGGGCTCCGGCGACTTCAAGCTGATCATGCGCGATGATCCCGAGGCCCTTGAGACCATCCGCCACGACGCCGCCCACGTGCTGGCCCAGGCCGTGCAGGAGCTCTTCCCCGGCACCCAGGTGACCATCGGTCCGGCCATCGAGGACGGCTTCTACTACGACTTCCACCGCGAGGAGCCGTTCTCGACCGACGACTTCGCCGCCATCGAAAAGAAGATGGCCGAGATCGTCGACCGCGACGAGAAACTGGTCCGGGAGGTCTGGGAGCGCGACGCCGCCATCGCCCTGTTCGAGGGCAAGGGTGAGACGTTCAAGGCCGAGCTGATCCGCGACCTGCCGGGGACGGAGACGATCACCACCTACCGGACGGGGACATGGATC
This sequence comes from bacterium, assembly GCA_943372245.1. Classification (GTDB taxonomy): domain Bacteria; phylum Pseudomonadota; class Alphaproteobacteria; order Caulobacterales; family Caulobacteraceae; genus Brevundimonas. The sequence continues at coordinate 14,175 of CALRXX020000024.1, read as the reverse complement.
GACCTGTGCCGGGGGCCGCATTTCCCCTCGACCAAATTCGTCGGCAAGGCCTTCAAACTGACCAAGCTGGCGGGTGCCTACTGGCGCGGCGATCATCGCAATCCGCAACTGCAGCGCATCTATGCGACGGCCTGGGCCTCGAAAGAGGACCTCGACGCCTATCTGCTGCGCGTCGAGGAGGCGGAGAAGCGCGACCACCGGCGCATCGGCAAGACCATGGGCCTGTTCCATATGCAGGAGGAAGGCCGGGGCATGGTCTTCTGGCACCCCAAGGGCTGGATCCTGTGGCGCGTGCTGGAAGCCTATATGCGCCGCCGGCTGGACGCCGCCGGCTATGTCGAGGTCAAGACGCCCCAGGTGCTGGACCGGACCTTCTGGGAGAAGTCGGGCCACTGGGAGAAATACCGGCCCAATATGTTCGTCTGCGAGACGGTCGAGGGCGAGACCCTCAGCCTCAAGCCGATGAACTGCCCGGGCCACGTCCAGATCTTCGACCAGGGCCAGCGGTCCTATCGCGAGCTGCCCCTGCGCATGGCGGAGTTCGGGGCCTGCCACCGCTATGAGCCGTCGGGTGCCCTGCACGGCCTGATGCGCGTGCGCGGGTTCACGCAGGACGACGCCCACATCTTCTGCCGCGAGGACCAGATCGTCGAGGAGACGCGCCGGTTCATCGAGCTGACGCGCCTGATCCACGCCGACCTCGGCATGAACACCCACGAGATCGCCCTGGCCACCCGGCCGGAGGTGCGCGCCGGCACGGACGAATTCTGGGACAAGGCCGAGGCCATGCTGGGCGAGGCCGCGCGTCTGGCCGGGGTCGACCCGGTCATCGCCGAGGGCGACGGCGCCTTCTACGCGCCCAAGCTGGACTTCATCGTCAAGGACGCCATCGGCCGGACCTGGACCTGCGGCACGCTGCAGCTCGACTATGTCCTGCCGGAGCGGCTGAACGCCGAATACATCGGCGAGGACGGCCAGAAGCACCGGCCGGTCATGCTGCACCGGGCCATCCTCGGCTCGTTCGAGCGGTTCATCGGCATCATGATCGAGAACTACGCCGGTGCCTTCCCGCTGTGGCTCGCGCCGACGCAGGTCGTGGTGGCGACCATCGTGTCCGAGGCCGACGACTACGCCCGTGACGTGGTCGAGAAGCTGAAGGCCGCCGGCCTGCGCGCCGAGACCGACCTGCGCAACGAGAAGGTCGGCTACAAGGTGCGCGAACACTCGGTCGGCAAGGTCCCGGTCATCGCCGTGGTCGGCAAGAACGAGGCCGAAGCAGGCACGGTGGCGATCCGCCGTCTGGGCTCGCAGGCGCAGGAGGTGGTGTCGCTGGACGAGGCGATCCGCATCCTGACCGAAGAGGCCACGCCGCCGGATCTGCGCCCGGCCTGATCGGGTCCGGAAAGAAAGAAGCCCGCCCCTGCGAACGCGGAGGCGGGCTTTTCTCTGGCCGGAACGCGCCGTCCGTTACAGCAGGCGCTTGCGCATGGCCTGGGACAGCATGTCGATCAGGGTCACGGCGATGACGACCACGACCACGATCGCGGAGACCGCGCGGAAGTTGAACGCGTTCATGCTCTCGAACAGGACCTGACCGATACCGCCGGCGCCGATGAGGCCCAGGACGGTGGCCGAACGGCTGTTGGATTCAAAACGATAGAGGGCGAATGAGGTCCACAGGGGTGCGACCTGGGGAATCACGCCCCAGACAATCTCGTGGAGGCGCGAAGCACCGGTGGCCCGGACGCCTTCCACCGGTCCCTTGTCGATCGACTCGACCGCTTCCGAAAACAGCTTCGCCAGGACGCCCGCGGTATTCAGGGTGATCGCCAGCACCCCGGCCAGCGGCCCCAGGCCGACGGCGACGATGAATAACAGGGCCATGACGAGGTCGGGGATCGACCGCAGCATGTTCATGATCCAGCGGATCGGCGTGACGACCCAGATCGGCGCGATATTGCGCGCCGCAGCGAGGCCGAGTGGCACGGCGAGGAAGACCGCCAGGAAGGTGCCCCACAGCGCGATCTGCACCGTCTGCCACATCTGTGCGACGAACATCCGCCATTCGGTGAAGTCCGGGCGCAGCAGGTCGGTCGCAAAATTCCGCACGGAGTCGGCGTTGGTCACAAGCCGGGACAGGTTGCCCAAATCAACGTCGTTGACGCTGTAGATCAGCACCGCCAGCACGCCGCCCCAGATCAGCAGGTCCAGCGCCCATGCGATGACCGACTTGGCCGGAGGCTTGGGAATGGCCGTCGCCGCGGCGACGGGCCCGGTGTTGCCGGCATCGGTCAAGGCTGGACCTCACGCAGGCTGCGCAGGCGCTGCAGTTCACGTTCCGCCGCGGCAGCCGCGGCGGTGTCGCCCTGGGCGCGGGCCTCGCTGAGTTGCTGGTCCGCGACCATCTCCCGGACCGGGTTCAGATAGCTGTCGTCCGCCGCGTTGAAGCGCGAATAGTTCAGACCCGCCAGGACCTGACGCTGACGCTCGGCTTCGGCGCCCTCACCCTGGCCGTAGGTGAGGAAGAAGCTGCGGATCTTCTCCTTGATAACGGGGTCGAGATCCTCACGGACGACGATGCCGCTTTCCGGGATGGGGGGCGACTGCCAGATCTCCTGGATCTGGGCAGCGACCCGGGGGTTCTGGCGGGTCAGGAAGACCGTGTTGACGGTGTTGGAGGTGGCGACGTCGACCACGCCGGTCGCAACGGCAAACGCGTTGGCCTGATGGTTTGCAGAGCGCACGGTCTTGAAGCATTGGGCCGGCACGACGTTGCGGGGATTGAACAGGAAGGCCATGGGCGCCAGCGTGCCCGAGGTCGACTGGGCGTCCCCGATGCCGAAATCGAAGCGTTTGCCGCAGGCCATCACCTGTTCCAGCGTGATGCCCGACCCGGCGCGGACGATCAGGGTCGACCGGTAGCTGTCGCGGCCTTCCGGATCGACGATGCGGGCGATGACCTCGCCCTGGGCACGATCAATAGCCTCGACCGCGGGCTTGGCCGACAGCCAGGCGACCTGGGTCTGGTTGCCTTTCATGGCCTCGACCAGGATCGTGTAGTTCGAAGCGAAATAGGGCTTCACCGGCACGCCGATGGCCTTGGACATATCGTCCAGCAAGGGCTGCCAGATCGGGCCGGACGAGGCCTGACCCTCTGCCGACAGGATCGAGAAGGTGATTTCCGACGGCGCGCCGCCGGCCTTGGTTTCATCGCCGCCGCCGCACGAGGCGACGCCGAGGACGAGGGCGGCGGCGAGGGCCAGCCGGCGGGTGAACAGGGGCAGGGTCATGCCTTGGTTTCCCAGAACGCGTCCTCGAATTCGGGACCGTAGATGTCGATCAATTGTTTGGTGTCCAGGGCGGTGGACGGGCCGTCATAAACGATCTGGCCGGCCTTCAGGGCGATGACACGGTCGCAGTAGCGAATGGCGTAGTCGACCTGGTGCAGGGTGACGATGACGCCGAAGCCGTCGCGCTTGTTCAGCTCGACCAGCAGTTCCATGACCTTGCGGGCCGAGACCGGATCCAGCGAGGCGACGGGTTCGTCGGCGAGGATGGCCTTGGCGCCCTGGACCATGGCGCGGGCGATGGCGCCGCGCTGCTGCTGGCCGCCGGACAGGGTATTGGCGCGTTGGGCGGCGTAGTCGGAGACGCCGACGCGGTGCAGGGCCGCCATCGCCCGCTGCTTGTCGGCCGAAGGCCAGACGCCGAGCAGGCCCTTCCAGCCGGGAATCCGGCCGAGCGCGCCCAGCATGACGTTGGAGAACAGCGACAGCCGGCCGACCAGATTGAACTGCTGGAAGATCATGCCCAGCTTCTGGCGCGCCGCGCGGGTGGCCCCGGTGGTGCGCCCGTTCTTCTGCACGACCTCGCCGAAGACGGTGATCGTCCCCTTGCCGGAATCAATGGTCTGCAGGCCCGTGATCGAGCGCAGGAGCGTCGACTTGCCCGAGCCCGAGGGGCCGATGAGGGCGACCATCTCTCCGGCCGCGACCTCGACGGACACGCCGTTCAGGGCCTTTCGGGCACCGAAGGTCTTGGACACGTCCCTGGCCGATACGACACTGGGCGCGACGGCGGCGGCAGCTGAGGTCATGGACACGCTGGAAGCGGTTGAAAGGGCGCGCCGCATCGCCTGATCAGGCCCGCGAGGCAAGTCTTAATGACACGTTCGCGAGGTTTTCGTCCAGCGGAACGGCGGGCGGCGATGTCCTGCAGAGGGCGGTGGCCCGCGGCACGGGCAGCGTCCGGACGAGGTGGAGTGCGTGTCGGCGCGGCCGGTCAGTCCGGACCCTGACGAATCCCCTGCAAACTCAACGGGTGCCTGAAAAAAACCGCTTTACATGACAGTCCCGTGACCCTACATCGCGGCTTCCGGCGGACCCCGTGGTCTGACTCTATGCGCTGCTAACGCCGGCTGGGTTTAACAATTACAGGGGTTTACGTGAATTGCGCACGTATCCATTTCCCCTGGACCTGGTCCGCGAGCGGTCCCCTGAGCGTCCCGTCGCACTCGTGCGGCCGCGTTCAGTTTCCGTAGCGGCGCGCTGGTTCCAGGATAATTTAAGGGCCGACGTCTTCTATGCTGTGAAGGCCAATCCCTCGCGCTGGGTCATCGAGACTCTGGTCGAGGCGGGCGTGACTGCGTTCGACGTCGCATCGTTGTCAGAGATCGAACTGGTCCGTTCGGTCAGCCCCGACGCGCGTCTGGCCTTCATGCATCCGGTCAAGAGCCGCGGTGCGATCACCCGCGCCTATTTCGAATACGGTGTCCGCACCTTCTCGCTGGACAGCCATGACGAGCTGGCCAAGATCCTCGACGCCACCGGCAACGCAACGGATCTGAATCTGCTGGTCCGGATGACGGTGTCGGCAGACGGCGCGGCCTATTCGCTGTCGGGCAAGTTCGGCGTTTCGATCGATCAGGCCCCGTCCCTGCTGCTGGCCACGCGCCAGGCGGTCAAGGACGGGCTGATGGGCGTCTGCTTCCATGTCGGTTCGCAATGCATGCGCCCGTCCGCCTATGAGGCCGCCATGGCCCAGGTCGGCCGCGCCATCAGCCGCGCCGGCGTGTTCGTGGACATCGTCGATGTCGGCGGCGGCTTCCCCTCGGTCTATCCGGGCATGGTCCCGCCGGACATGCAGGAATACGCCGACGCCATCCATCGCGGCTTCAACGAGATGCCGGTATCGGAAACGACCGAGCTGTGGTGCGAACCCGGCCGGGCGCTGGTGGCCGAGTCATCCTCCGTCCTGTGCCGGGTCGACCTGCGCAAGGGCGACGCCCTGTATCTGAACGACGGCTCCTACGGCTCGCTGTTCGACGCGACCCATTCGCGCTGGCCCTTCCCGACCAAGCTGGTCCGGGACGGCGATTCGTCCAGTGAACTGAAGCCGTTCCGCTTCTACGGCCCGACCTGCGACTCCATCGACCACATGCCGGGACCGTTCTGGCTGCCGGCCGATGTGCAGGAAGGCGACTTCATCGAGATCGGCATGCTCGGCGCCTATGGCGTGGCCATGTCGACCGGCTTCAACGGCTATGGCGAACACGACATCGCCGGCGTCGGGGATGCCCCCATGGCGTCGCTCTACGGCCTGGCACCCCGCTCCATCCCGACGGTTCGCACCTCGGCGGAAGAGCAGGCCCGCAAGGTGGTTCGCCTGTCGCGCCCCAAGGGCAAGGCCGGCCAACGGAAGAAGTCGCGGCGCTAAACCGTCGCTTTCGTCTTGTATCCAGCAGCGGCCCGTCGCTCCGTCCGGGCCGCTGTTTCTTTTGACGACGGGCGCTCAAATCAAAGGGAAACCCTTGCAATGAACGCTCCCGTTCAGACCAACCAGAAGGCCCAGCTGCTCCAGAACACGGTGGAGCACGTCGACATCACCTCGTTCGACGCCCGTCCGATCATCGACAGCATGCGCAAGATGTCGTTCTCGAGCCGCGACACGGCCCGGGCCGCCGACATCTTCAACATGGCCATCGAGGACAAGGACTGTTCGCCGTGGCTGATCCTGGCCGGCTCGACCTCGGCCGGCGGCTGCATGCATGTGTACCGCGACATGGTGAAATTCGGCATGATCGACGCCGTGGTCGCCACCGGCGCCTCGATCGTCGACATGGATTTCTTCGAAGCCCTGGGCTTCAAACACTACCAGGCCGCAGGCGAGGTGGACGACAACGTCCTGCGCGACAACTACATCGACCGGATCTACGACACCTATATCGACGAGGAAGAGCTCCAGGCCTGCGACCACACCATCCTGGAGATCTGCAACCAGCTGGAACCGCGCGGCTATTCCTCGCGCGAGTTCATCTGGGAGATGGGCAAATGGTTGAGCGAGGGCAATGCCAAGAAGCCCGGCTCGCTGATCCAGACCGCCTATGAAGAGGGCGTGCCGATCTTCTGCCCGGCCTTCGTCGACAGCTCGGCCGGGTTCGGCCTGGTCAAGCACCAGAAGGAGCGGATGGCCGAGGGCAAGCCGTATCTGATGATCGACGCGGTCGCCGACTTCCGCGAACTGACCGACATCAAGATTGCGGCGGGCGTCACCGGACTGTTCATGGTCGGCGGCGGGGTGCCCAAGAATTTCGCCCAGGACACCGTCGTCTGTGCCGAGATCCTCGGCGTCGAGGCCGAGATGCACCGCTATGCGGTCCAGATCACGGTCGCCGACGTCCGCGACGGCGCCTGCTCGTCCTCGACGCTCAAGGAGGCCGCCTCCTGGGGCAAGGTCCAGACGACGCACGAACAGATGGTCTTCGCCGAAGCCACCACGGTGGTGCCGCTGATCGGTTCGGACGCGTATCACCGCGGGACCTGGAAGAACCGCGACAAGCGCCGCTGGAACAAGCTGTTCGGCAAATAGGCCGGACAGACCGCAGAGGATGAGGGCCGGGATCGCGATCCCGGCCCTTTTCGCATGTGGAACCGGGAAGGGCGCGGTTCGCTTCTTCAACGGCAGACCGCCGACGCCGCGACGGGGTGACCCCTGCGTCATCCGCGCCTTGGCGAAGGCGCGAACCTGCCTTGCCGCCGCCGCAGGCTTGGGCCACGGTGCGGCCACTCAACGACAGTCTTTTCAGGGACGATACGGGATGAAGCGCACGCTCGCGGCCGCCGCACTGATGGCGGCCCTGGCCCTGGCCGGTTGCAGCCAGGCCCCTGCGGATGAGGCCCCGGCCGCCGCTGAAGCCGCTCCGGCCGCAGACGCCGCAGCCCCCGCCGCGGCCGCAACGGCGGCGCCCACAGGCGCGGCGACCCCGGCCGCGCCCGGCGCTCCAGACTTCGCCGTCGTCTATCCGGGCGGCACGGCCCAGGGACCGGCCACCGTCGCACGCGGCCCGGACGGCCCCGGCGGCATCCTCAGCTTCACCACCGAGGCCGCCCCCGACGCCGTGATCGACTTCTATCGTCAGCGCGCCGAGGCGGCAGGCCTGGCCTCCGTCATGGCCATGAACACCGGCGAAGCCCGTGCCTACGGCGCCGCCGCCAGCGACGGCAGCGGCAAGCTGCTGCGCGTCGTCGCCACCCCGGTCGAGGACGGCCCGACCAGTGTCCAACTGGACTGGACCGCCGGCCGGTGAAACCCGCCGCCGTCCTGGCCGCCTGCCTCCTGATGGGCGGGTGCGCCACGGCCGGCCGGCCCGTCTCCGCCCCTGCGCCGGTCCACGGCTATCTGGATTCCGCCGCCGTCACAGCCATGGCGGCGCAGTTCACCCCCTCCCCTGTGGACCCGCGGTCCGAACAGGCTGTGTTCGATTCGGTCGCGCCAGGCACGGACCGCTGGTGGCTGGCCATCGCCCAGGCTGAACTGCGGCCGCCCGAGGCCGCCCAGCATTTCGACTGCATCCTCGGTTCGCGTCTGGCAGGGTCGCCGCGTCCCGCCCTGACCCTGCTGATGACCCGGCTGTTGATCGACTCAGCCGGCGTCGCCGGCGCCCTGGCCGAGCGGGCACCGCGGCGGCGACCGATCGCCGACCAGCCCGACCTGCAGCCCTGCGTCCGGATGGACGAGGCGGTGCGCAACAGCCCGTCGTGGCCGGCGGGCGGGGCCGTCGCAGGCGCGGCCTACGGCGAGATGTTCGCGGCCCTTGCGCCCGACCGGGCAGAGGCGGCGCGGCGGCGCGGGCGTGACATCGGCGAGAGCCGCGCCCTGTGCCACGTGAATTGGCAGGCGGACGTGACCGACGGTGTGCAGATCGGCCTTGCTGTCTATGGACGCGCCGCCGCCACGCCGACCTTCGCGGCCGATCTGGAAGCCGCGCGGATAGAGGTCGCGGCCGCCCGCGCCGAGGGCCTGACCAATCCCGGCTGCGCGGCGGAACGCCGGGCGCTGGGCCCTAGGCCGGACGCGGGCTGACCAGCGAGCCGTAGAGATCGGTGCGCCGGTCCCGGAAGAAGCCCCAGGCGGCGCGGTGGCGGTCGATGTAGTCGAGGTCGAAGGTGTGGACGAGGGCCCCCTCCTCCTCCCGGCCGAAGCTCTCGACCAGATCGCCGCGGTGATCGGCGATGAAGGATGAGCCGTAGAAGACCTGGCCGGCCTCATTGACCTGTTCATGGCCGATGCGGTTGGCACCAATGACCGGCACGACATTGGACACGGCATGGCCCTGCATGGCGCGGCGCCAGGGCTCGGCGGTGTCCAGTTCCCTGTCGTGCGGCTCGGAGCCGATGGCGGTCGGGTACATCAGCACCTCGGCCCCCTGCAGCATCATCGCCCGCGCCGTCTCCGGGTACCACTGATCCCAGCAGATGCCGACGCCGATGCGGCCGTGACGGGTGTTCCAGACCTTGAAGCCGGTGTCGCCGGGCCGGAAATAGTATTTCTCCTGATAGCCGGGGCCGTCGGGGATGTGGCTCTTGCGATAGACGCCGAGCGCTGCGCCGTCGGCGTCCAGCATGACCATCGAGTTGAAATAGTGCGGGCCCTCGCGCTCGAAGATCGAGACGGGGATGGCGACGCCCAGTTCGGCGGCGACGGGCTGGAGCGCCGTCACGCAGGGATGCTCGCGCCAGGGATGGGCGGTCGCGAACCAGCGTTCCTCCTGCGAGACGCAGAAATACGGGCCCTGGAACAATTCCGACGGCAGGATGACCTGCGCGCCCTTCGCGGCGGCCTGCCGCACGAGATCAATCGTCTTGTCGATGTTGGCCTTCAGGTCCTCGCCGTAGGCGGTCTGCAGGGCGGCGACGGTGATCGTGCGGGCCATCAGGCAGGCTCCTGCTGGGAGATGCAGTGGAAGGATCCGCCGCCGGACAGGATGGCGATGGAGGACAGGGGGATGATCTCGCGGTCCGGGAAGACCGTCTTCAGGCCCTGACAGACCAGGTCGACGGCGCGGGCATTGCCGTAGTCCGGCACGATCACGGCACCGTTGGCGATGAGGAAATTCATGTGGCTGGCCGGGATGGGCCTGTCGTCCTCGTCGCCGATGAAGCCGGGCGACGGCAGGCGCAGCAGTTTCAGCGGGGCGCCGGTAGCATCCGTCATCCCGGACAGCGCCCTGGCTACGGCGTCATAGACTTCGTCGTTCGGATCGCCCTTCCCGACGGCCACCGGGCAGGCGACGACGCCGGGCGCGACGAAACGGGCGAGGTTGTCGACATGGCCGTCAGTATGGTCGTTCAGCAGGCCGTCGCCGAGCCACAGCACCTTTCGCGCGCCCAGCGACGCCGCCAGGGCGGCCTCGGCCGCGGCCTCGCTCCAGCCCGGGTTGCGGTTGGGGTTCAGCAAACACTGGCGCGTGGTGACGATCGTCCCCTGCCCGTCGTGGTCCAGCGCTCCGCCTTCCAGAATGAAGGCGTGGCGGTCCAGCGCAACGCCGGAGGCCGCGCCGATCTGGTCGGCGACGGTGTCGTCATGCTCGAGCTCATACTTCCCGCCCCAGCCGTTGAAGCGGAAGGCCGCGGCGGTGGCCGAACCGGTGCCGAAAATCGGACCGGTGTCCCGCAGCCAGATGTCGCCGAACCGCCCGTCTACGACCTCGACATTGGCGACCCCGGCGAAACGGGTCCGGGCGTCCTCGAGGGCGTCCGGCTTGCCGACCATCAGTTTTACGGATTCCCGGCCCGGTCCGGCCAGGGCGCGGACCAGGGCCTCGACCTCGGCCTGGGCCGGTTCGAGGTTCTCCTCCCACAGCTCGCCGTGGCTGGGCCAACCGACCCACATCGCGCGATGCGGCGACCATTCGGCAGGGATGGGGGTGGTCATCGGAGACAGTGATCCTGAACGGCGGGGCAGCCGCGCCAGATAGACACGCCGGCCCTCGACTTCAACCGATGCGGTTCAGCCGCCGGTCCAGACGAAAAGGGGCGGCCCGTTTCCGGACCGCCCCTCGTTCGTCAGTTTCGATGATTGCGGGGTCTAGAACTTGACGCCCACGGAGATCATCGCAGTCCGGGGCGCACCGACCGAGTAGGTCCGGGCCGAGCCGGTGAACAGCGGCACGCGGGGGTCCGCGCTGACCGCGATCGAGGTCGCGTTGTTACCCGACGAGATGTTGCCGACGTATTCCTCGTCCAGCAGGTTCGTGACGTTCACCTGGAGGTAGACGTCGCGGAGGCTGCCGACCACGCTGGTCAGGTCGTAGCGGGCGTCGAAGTCGACCACGGTATAGGCCGGAGCAACTTCGTCGTTCACGTCGGTGGCGAAGCGGTCGCCGACGTATTTGGCCTGCAGGCCGACCGAGAGCGCTTCGGTGACGTCCCAGTCCAGACGGGTCGAGAACGTCCAGTCCGGCGTCTCAACCAGCGACTTGCCGGCGGTCGGCAGGAAGCGCGGGATGAGGATGGGGGCGGTCGGCAGCGTCGGACAAGCCGGCGTGGATCCGACGACCTGGGTGGTCGACGAGCACGAGAAGTTGCTCAGGAAGATGTCATCCTGGACTTCGCTCTCATTGTACGAGGCCGAGACGTACCCGGTCAGGCTGTCCGTGATGTTCCAGCCCAGTTGACCGTCGAAGCCCCACTGCTTCACCGCGCCGAGGTTGCGGTCAAGGATCAGGTCGAAGGTCGGCGAGGCCGGGTCGTTGTCACGCGACGACACGATGCGGTTGTTGAAGTCGGTGTACCACAGCGCGGCCTGGACCAGGAAGACGTCGTTGCGGAAGCGGTAGCCGAGGTCGTACGTCTTGGTCGTCTCGGGCTGAACAGCCGAGAAGTCCAGGGCACCCGCGGCGCTGCGGACCGGCTGGTACAGGTTGTCCGTACGCGGCAGGGAGATGCCTTCGGCGTAGCTGGCGTAGACGCTGCTGCCTTCCGCGAAGCGCCAGACGATGCCGGCGCTGGGCAGGATGTCGTCGAACTTCAGCTCGGCCTGGAAGGGCGTGATGAACGAGCCGGTCGTGCCGTTGAAGGTCACGTTGCCGGGACGGGTCAGGTCGGGCGTCGTGGCTTCGGTGGTGCAGCGGACGGTCGAGGTGCCGTTCAGCGAGAAGCAGAACTGGTTCAGTTCACGACGGAAGAACGGAGCGCGGGCGCCGATGTTGATGGTGACCGAGTCGTCCAGGAACTGACCGCGGTATTCGAGGGCGATCTGGTTCAGTTCGGCGATCGAGAAGCGGTCGCGCGAACGATAGTTCGAACCATCGCGGCCCCGCAGGCGGAGCTCCGGCGAACCCCAGCCATTATGGCCGCCGAAGACGTTGGCCGGACGACCGTCGCGGCCCAGCAGGATGCCGTCGCCGCTCTGGCGGTGGCGGCCGAAGTCCAGGGTGTAGGCGGCGCGCAGGCGGTGGTTCTCGTTCAGATCCCAGATCAGCGAGCTGATGATGCCGTAGCGGTGGGTGTTGGTGTTGGACGGGGCGTAGATCGCGACCGTGTCGAGCACGTCGCCGTCGCCGTTCAGATCCATACCGATGCCGGTGGTGTTCGTCAGGCTCTGGTCAAAACGGTTGTCCGTTTCGGTGGCGAACGAATAGTTGCCCCCGTTGGCGATGACGTACTGGAACGACGGGTCGAAGGTGAAGCGGATGCTGTCGGTCAGGCCGTAGCTGAACTGGCCGCGGATGTTGCCCGTGTTCGAAGGGTTGATGCGCAGGCCGTAGAAATTGGTGCAGCTGCCGGTGCCGGTCGTGCCGTCCGAGCGGGTGAAGACCGCCTGGGTGTTGTCGTTCTGGGCGCCGGCGCCGGGGGTCGGCAGGATGCAGCGGGCGTCCTGCTCGAGGTAGGTGCCCGAGTTGAACTGCGCCAGGGTGACGAAGTTGTTGTAGAAATCGTTGCGGTTGCGGTTGAAGTGGCCCGACAGGCTGGCGAAATTGCCGTTGCCCAGGTCCTGATAGAGGCGCGCGTTGTACTGGCGCTTCTCGAGGTTGCCCGGACCCTTGAACTTGTCATAGTCGGTGCCCGAGAAGGCGAAATAGGCCCTGGTGTCCCACGGGCCGAAGGTGCCGGTGTCGAAGCGGGTGAACAGGCGGCGGTAGTTGAACTCGCCGAACGACACGTTCACCTGGGCACCCATGTCCTCGAGCGGACGCGCGGTGGTGTAGTTGATGGTGCCGCCGGTGGCCGAGGCGGTCGGGCTGTCGACGTCGGTCGTGCCGGTGTTGACGGCGGCGCGCTCGATCAGCTCCGGGTCCAGCTGCTGGTTGGTGAAGGTCGCGTAGTTGCCGGTGTCGTTCAGCGGAATGCCGTCGAACGTCAGCGAGACGCGGTTGCCGTCGAAGCCGCGCAGGCGGATGTTACCGCCCGAGTTGCCGAACGGGTCGGCGTTCACGAAGTTCAGGCCGGGGACCAGATTCAGGGTCTGCAGGATGGTCTGACCCGGGCTCTGGGTCGAGATGAACTCCTGGGTGATGGTCGAGCGGGTCTTGGCGATCGTCTCGGCGACGATCGTGCCGTCCGTGGTGAACGGGCCACGGACGCCGGTCACGACGACGGTGTCCAGTTCGGTGGCTTCGGTCGCAACCGTACCCGAAGACTGGGCCGATGCGGCGCCGGCGACCAGAAGGCCGGTGAAGAGGGCGGTGGTCGCCCAGAACACGCGTTTGCGGTTCGTCATTATCGTGGATCCCCGATGAACAAGGGCGCGCGCGCCCGACAACCGGCGGCAGCCGGCTAATCTCCCGCCCCCTCTAGGCGTGCCATCAGAAAGTGGGGCGACATTTATGTGACAGTGATATGACAGCGGGAGCGAGTGGTGTCAGGGACACACCCCGACGGCCCGGAACCTGTGGATGGTTCAAGACCTGGCCTCATCAGCCGTTAATCCGCGGGGATTCCTTCCGGAACCGGAAGGAAATGGCGGGCGTGGTGGAGACTATTCGCCCCAGACCGCCCGCAGGCGCGCCGCCCGGCCGCAGAACCGGCTGTAACCGCCGTACCGAACCGGGTTCAGGCGTGCGAAGTCCTGATGATAGGCCTCCGCCGGCCAGAACCTCACTGCGTCGCGAACCGGAGTCACAAAGCGGGCGGCACCGATTCGGGCGGCGGCGGCGCGGCGTGACGCGTCCGCGGCCGGCTTCTGGGCAGCGCTGGCGAAGACGGCGGTCGCATAGGACGGCCCCTGATCGCAGAACTGTCCGTCGGGATCGGTGGGGTCGATGGTCAGCCAGAACCGGTCGACCAGCTGGCGATAGGTGATGCGGGCCGGGTCAAAAGTCACCTGGACCGCCTCGACGTGGCCCGTGCCGCCGCGAACCACTTGTTCATAGGTGGGATTGGCGACGCGACCGCCGGCGAAGCCCGACACCGCCGCGACGACCCCGGGCATATGCTCGAAATTGGCCTCGACCGACCAGAAGCAGCCGCCGGCGAAGACCGCGACCTCGCGCCGGCCGCTGTCCCGCGCCTGCGGGCCCGAAGGCGCGCTTTCGGCCGGGGCCCCGGGGGAACAGGCCGCGAGGGCGAGAATGGCGAGGCTGATGAGGGGGCGGCGCGACACGGGGCGGGACATGGGGGCGGGATCTCCGGCGGCGCGACGGGGCCCGCGCCATGACCGACATACGATGGTCGCGCCGCGAAGGTTTCAGATCAAGCGCTCAAAGCAAAACCGCCGGCCCCCTTTCGGGGACCGGCGGCTCTGTGGTGCTGGCCTTCGGCCTTCCGGGTTTAGCGGAAGTTGATGCCGATGGTGGCGCGACGGTTGAGCGGCTCGCGCACGCCGTCGGCGGTGGCGCGGGCCAGGGCGGTTTCGCCCTTGCCGTCGAGGGAGATCACGCCGCCGTTGACGCCCTGG
>CALRXX020000023.1:0-48147 GCA_943372245.1 bacterium | reverse complement strand
CCGGCGGCGCGGGTCGCCTCGTGGGCGCGTTCGAGAATGGGATGCGGACGCGCGTCCTCGCCGACCAGCAGGAGGCGCGGAGCACGTTGCTGATCAAGCGCTTCACCGATGAACTTCAGACCCTCAGCGAGGAACTGACCGGTCGCTTCACGCGCCTTGCGCATGTGCAGGGCGCGGACGTTCTTGACCGTGTCATTGGTCAGGGAGGTGATGAGGCGGTCCGTCATGCCGACCAGCGCGCGAAGAAGCTGAGCCCGATGGCCCGGCCATCCGGGCCGTCCTCGGCGAGGGCCAGTTCCCCCCAGTCGATGACACCGCCGCGATTTGCCGTGGCTTCCGCCATCAGATGGGCCAGCGACAGGCCCGAGACGCGGGCGGCATAGGCGTTGAGCAGCAGGAAGGAGGCGTCGTCCGAGAGCAGGGCGGCGCAGTCCTTCAGTAGGGCCGGCATGTCCTCGAACAGCCGCCAGACCTCGCCGGTCGGGCCGCGGCCGTATTTCGGCGGGTCGAGGATGATCCCGTCGTATTTTGAGCCGCGCCGGACCTCGCGGGCGACATATTTGCGGGCATCCTCGACGATCCAGCGGATCGGCCGGTCGCCCATGCCCGAGAGTTCGGCGTTCTCCCGCGCCCAGGCGACCGACTTCTTGGAGGCGTCGACGTGGGTGACCTCGGCACCGGCCGCGGCACAGGCGAGGCTGGCCACGCCGGTATAGCCAAACAGGTTCAGGATCTTCGGCTGCTTCAGGCCACGAATGCGTCCATCGAGCCATTCCCAGTTCGCGGCCTGCTCAGGGAAGAAGGCGAGGTGTCGGAACGGGGTGAAGCGGCTGGTGAAACGCACGTCGCGCCAGGCCAGGGGGAAGCTGTCGATGGGGTTTCCCGCGAAGCGCCAGCGGCCGGTCTCGTCCTCGTCCGTCGGATCGAAGACGGCGTCCGCAGCGTCGAAGGCGGCGGGATCGCGCGGCGACCAGAAGCATTGGGGCTCGGGCCGGACCACGGTGTGGCGGCCGTAGCGCTCGAGCTTGCGCCCGCCGCCGCTATCCAGCAGGGCGTAGTCCGCCCAGGCGCGGGTGACGAGGGTCTCAGGCGACGGGTTGAGGCGCGGTGGCATGCCCCGCTGATAGGCGGAGAGGCGCGGTCGCGTCCAGCATGTCGTGGGTTTCGCGTTCAGCGTCAGCGGATGAGTCCGGTTCGACCGACGCGTCGCGCTGGTGGGGCGTCTTGTCCCAGGCGAAGGGGTCGAGCGCCAGACGCCAGACTGCGTGGACAAAGGCGACAGACAGCAGGGCCCAGTAGGCGGGGGCCTTGATCATGTCCGCGGCGCCGTAGGGCGTACCGGCTCGCCTCGCGCCGATGACGCAGGACAGCCATGCCGACGCCGTGCCCAGCACCAGCACGCAGAGCGCAAGCACCGGCGTTTCCGGCGACAGGCCGGCCATGGCCGAAACCAGTACCGCCGCCGCCACCCAGGCCAGCGTCAGGCCGTGGATCGCTGCCGAGACGAGGCCCGTCCCCAGTGTCATCACCAGCGCCAGCGCGCCCCGCGCGCCAAGCCGCCATGGTCTGCGCGTGTGCACACCGCAGGTCTGGAGATGGCCCTTCAACCAACGGGTCCTTTGGGGCAACCAGTGGGCCAGCCCACCGGGCGGCGTCTCCCAGGTCGGACGCGCCATGACGCCCAGGGTCCAGCCGCAGCTCCACAGACGGAAGCCCAGATCGGCATCCTCGGTGACGTTCCAGGCGTCCCAGCCGCCGACCGCGCGGAGGACGTCGACCCGGAAATGGTTGCTGGTCCCGCAAAGCGGGAAGGGCAGGCCGAGGCGCGCCATGCCGGGGAGGGTGGTTTCGAACAGGCTCGCATATTCGGCGGCGAACTGGCGGTCGGTAAAGCGGGAGCCACCGCCGGCCGGGGCGCGGATTCTGAGCGGCGCCTGAAGACAGGCCAGACGGCCGCCCCGGTCGTCGGCGAACCGTGCGGCGGACTCGCGAAGCTGATCGGGATCGGGGGCGTCCTCGGCGTCATAGACGGTCAGCAGCTCGCCCGTGGCATGGGTCAGGGCGAAATTCAGGGCTCGTGGCTTGGTCTGCGGCTTCCCGGGTGGGGTCACCAGAACGGCAAGCCAGTCCGGACGTGGTGCGGCAAGGGCCGCCACGATGGTCTCGTGGTCATGGGCTTCCAGAACCAGAAAGCCCTGAAGCCGGTCGGGCGGGTAGTTGAGCCGTGACAGGTGTTCGACCAACTGGCCGACGATGTCGGCCTCATCATGCAGGGCTGCCAGGACCGTGTAGCGCGGCCAGGTCGCCGGCATCGGCGGATCCGGCAGGGGCGTGGCGCTGAGCAGGATCAGGATGACACGCCAGATCGCCACGGTCAGGAAGGTGAAGGCCGCCACGCCAATGAGACCGTCCGCGACATGGTCGGGCCAGAACCATAACGCGAAGACACTCATGGCCCCGGACACGAAAAGGCTGAGGGCCTGGAAGGGCACCAGGCCCCGCATGGCTGCACTCTGAGCGACCGGCAGCCCGGATCGCGTGGCGTCCAGGGGGCGCTCTTGCAGTTCGCTGCTCTTCAGACCGTGCACGACCTTAGATTATCTATGTGACTCGCGTCGGGCAAGCGATTGGCGCGGGCGGGGGAATGCCGCTATTCAGGTCGCCGACGTCCGGAGTCCTCGCGTGACCGTTGCCGCCACCCCGCTCACACTGCGTTCCCAGCGCAAGCCCAAGGGCGAAGGCCATGCGCGCCGCGCGGAAATTCTCGCCGCGGCGGAACGCATTTTCGTTGAGCATGGCTATGAGGGAGCCACGATCCGCAAGATCGCGGACGAGGTCGGGCTGTCGTCCACCGCCCTCTACATGCATTTCGCCGAGAAGGGCGAAATCCTGCACGAGATCTGCCGGCAGGCGTTCGCGGCCCTGCTGGAGATGAACCAGGCCATAGTGGCCGAGCCCGGTGAGCCGGAGGAACGGCTTCGACGTATGCTGCGGGCCTATGTGGACTTCGGCTTCGCCAATCCGAACGCCTACCGGCTGATCTATATGACCCGTCCGGTCGAGCTTCAGCACGGAGCCCTTACAGCAGCGCAGGAACTGGGCGGCGGCCTCTATCGG
Source organism: bacterium (assembly GCA_943372245.1). Taxonomy (GTDB): domain Bacteria; phylum Pseudomonadota; class Alphaproteobacteria; order Caulobacterales; family Caulobacteraceae; genus Brevundimonas. The sequence continues at coordinate 45,030 of CALRXX020000023.1, read as the reverse complement.
TCGTTCGAGGTCGTTGTCGAGGACGCCGAGGCGGCCGGATTGCTCCGGGGCGATGCCCGGACAACCGCGCAGGCGCTCTGGGCCGGGTGCCATGGGGTGGTGTCGCTGGTGATCACCAAGCCGTATTTCGACTGGGTCGAGCGTGAGACGCTGGTGACGACCCTGTTGGACGGCTTGTTCGCGGGTCTGCTGAAACCGTGAGGCGGCTGGCGGGGACGCTGGCCGGACTGGTGCTGCTCGGAGCCGGCGTCGCCGAGGCCCGGCCGTTGCGGGTCATGGCGCTGGACCAGTGCGCGGACCAGTATGTGCTGGCCCTGCGGCCCGACGCCGAGCTGGCCCTGTCGCCGCGGGCCGATGATCCCGACGCCTGGCTGCGCGCTGCGGCGTCCGGACGGCGGCGGATGCGGCCGACTCTCGAGGCGGCGATCGCCTTCCGGCCCGATGTGGTGGTCCGCTACTGGGGCGGTGAGCCGCGCCTGCTGGCCCGGCTTGAGGCCACCGGGGTCCAGATCGTGACGATCGAGGATGCAACGGATTTCAATGGTGTAAGGGCTAATATTCGTGCTGTTTCGCAGACGTTGCGCGTGCCGGAACGGGGCGAGGCCTTGACGGCGCGGATGGATGCGACGCTGCGTGCGGCCGCTCCTGAACCGACGGCCCGCAGGCGGTCGGCCCTGTACCTGACAGCGGGTGGGTTCACGGCGGGCAAGGGCACGCTTGTAGACGCCATTCTGGGCGCCGCCGGGTTCGCCAATGCGGCGGCGGGGCCGTTCTTCGCCCCGGTCAGCGTGGAGCGGATCGCCCTGTATCCGCCGGCGCGGTTCGTGCTGGGCTTCTTCGATCAGGTCCGCGGCGACTGGCGCGGGCCGGGGCGCCATCCGGTCGTGCAGCGGGCGGCGAAGGGCAAGGTCCCGGCGAGGCTGCCGGCGGCGGCCCTCACTTGCCCGGCCTGGTTCGCGGCCGATGCGGCGGCGATGCTGAAGGCGGGCGGATGACCCGACCTTCGCGGCTGACACTGGTGCTGGCCGGCCTGATTCTGGCGGCGTCGGTCTTGGGAATCCTGCTGGGCGAGACCGTTTTCGGCATGGCGCAGCTGACCCAGGCCTTTGCCGATCCCGGCTCGGGTCCGGCCGAGGTGTTGTGGCAGGTGCGGGCACCGCGCGTGGCGACGGCCCTGATGGTCGGGGCTGCGCTTGGGTTGTCGGGCGCGGTGATGCAGGGGCTGTTGCGCAACCCACTGGCCGATCCGGGCGTGCTGGGGGTGTCGGCGTCAGCGGCGCTGGCGGCGGCGGCGGCAATCGTACTGGGCGCGGCAGCGGTTCCGGGGGCGGTGGAGGCCTCGGCCCTGATCGGTGCCGGGCTCGCGGGAGGCCTGCTGATCCTGTTCTCGGCGCGGGTGCGGTCGCCCGAGGCCCTGATCCTGTTCGGCGTCGCGGTGTCCAGTTTCGCGGGCGCGGCCACGGCCCTGATCTTCAACCTGTCGCCGTCGCCGATCGCCACGGCCGAGGTGATGAGCTGGCTGCTGGGCTCGGTGCAGAACCGCAGCTGGATCGACGTCGCCTGGGTCACGCCGGCAGTGCTGGTCGCGGGTGGCCTAGCGGCCCTGGCGGCACCCGGGCTGCGGATGCTGAGTCTGGGTGAGGAGACGGCGCGGACCTCGGGCCTGCCGATGGCACGCCTGCGGCTGCTGGCGCTGCTGTCGACGGCCTTGGCCACCGGAGCCGCCGTGGCAGTGGCCGGGGTGATCGGCTTCGTCGGGCTGGCCGCGCCGCATCTGGTGCGGAGCGCGGTCCGGGGCGACCCCGGTCGACTGCTGCTGCCCTCGGCTCTGGCGGGCGGGCTGATGCTGGTCGTTGCGGACCTTCTGGCGCGGATGACGCCGACCGATCAGGAGCTGAAGCTGGGCGTGTTCACCGCCCTTGTCGGCGCGCCGCTGTTTGCAATGATCGCCTGGCGGGCGGCGCGGGAGTGGCGACTGTGACGCCCTTCCTGACCATGACGGAGGCAGACGCCAGCCTCGGCGGGCGCACTGTGCTGGACGGGGCGGACGTGCAGGTGGAAACCGGCCGGCTGGTGGCCGTCGTCGGTCCGAACGGGGCCGGCAAGTCCAGCCTCATCCGGGCGTTTGCCGGACTGCTGCCGCTGACCTGGGGCGTCGTTCGGCTGCAGGGAGAAGACGTGTCCATCTTGTCGGCGCGCGCTCGGGCAGCGCGCGTAGCCTATCTGCCGCAGGAGGGGCGGATCGCCTGGAACCTGCCGGCCATCGAAGTCGCCGCCCTCGGTGCGCCTTTCCTGTCGGGCCCGGACGCCCTGGCTGCGGCGCGCGCCGCGCTGGACGAGGTGGAGGCCGGGCATCTGGCCGATCGCGGCGTGGCCGAGATGTCAGGTGGCGAACGGGCGCGGGTCCTGCTGGCGCGGGCGCTGGCGGCGAAGGCACCGGCCCTGCTGGCCGACGAACCGACCGCGGGACTGGATCCGGACGCACAGCTGATGGTGCTGGAGCGGCTGAAGGCGCGGGCCGCCGCGGGGCAGGCGGTGCTGGTCAGCCTGCACGATCTTGCTCTGGCGGCGCGGTTCGCGGACAGCGTGGTGGTGATGCACGCCGGCCGGATCGAGGCCCACGCCACGCCGCTGGAGGCGCTGACGCCCGAAGTCATGGCCAGGGTGTTCGGCCTCGCCGGGCGCTGGGTGGAGGGACCGGACGGGCCGCTGCTGTCGAGCGGCCGCTATTCCGACGCTTCAGGTTCGGGGGTTCGCGCCGCCTCCTCGCCCGCATAGGTGTAGGGGGCGGGCCCTGCCGGGGTGCCGCGACGCAGGTCGGAGGACAGGGTCAGCGGCGCCGAACCGCCGTTCAGGCGAGCGCGGTAAACCTGCATGTTTTCCATGACTCGCATCATGTAGTTGCGAGTCTCGGTGAAGGGCGCGCATTCGATGAAATCGACGGGATCGACGGCGGCTCCGCGCGGGTCGCCGCAACGCGCGACCCATTGCGGGGGGCGTCCGGGCCCGGCGTTGTAGGCGATGGTCGTCAGCAGCATCGAACCGCCGAAATCGCTGGTCAGGTCGCCGAGGTGATAGCTGCCCAGGGTCATGTTGAAGTCGGCGTCATAGAGCCGCTCATCCGAATAGGGCAGGCCCAGCTGGCGAGCCACGGCGCGGCCCGTGGCCGGGATGAACTGCATCATGCCGCGCGCATTGGCGTGCGAACGGGCGCGGGGATCGAAGCTGGATTCCTGGCGTGTGATGGCGAGGGTGAACTCCAGCGGCGCAGCGCCGGCCACCGGAGGCGGCAGCCGGACCGGATACTGCCGCTCGGGAAGCAGGAAGCCGCGCTGGCTGGCGGCGCGGCCCACCATCATGGCGGTGAAGCCCTCGCCGTAGTTGCGCGACAGGTCCATGAGGAGGGCCAGGCCGGCCGGGCCGGGCAGGTCGTCGTCCAGATGAAAGGCGAAGACGCGGAACAGGCTCATCTCGCCGGTCTCGCCGAGGATGCGCATGGCGCGGACCACCTCGTTGTTCTCGAAGGCGGCGACGTCGGCAGCGGTCGGAACCGGATCAGCGGGCAGGTTGATCGTGGTGAGTCCGGCCTTTTCGGCGGCGAGCTGGCCGTAGAAGGTCTGGATGTAGCGGGCGCCGTCCCGGTAGTGCTGGATGGCGGCGGGTGTGTTGCCCTGCGCCTCGGCCGCTCGGCCCAGCCAGTAGAGGGCGCGCCCCTGGGTGATCGGCGTCGACGACATCTGGCGCAGGGCCTCGAAATGGCGGGCGGCGCGGACCGGGTCGTTCAGCTTCACAAGCGCGGCCCAGCCGGCCCAGAATTCCGCATCGACCTTGCGCTCGCCGGCGGGGAAGCCGTGACCGGCCATGGCGTCATAGGCGGCCTGGCCGTTGCGGCGTTCGAGGGCGTCGAGGAAATAGTTTCGACGCTCACTCCACAAGGTGTTCTGGCCCTCGGTGTGCGACGGAGCCGCGGGCAGGGCGCGCAACAGGGCGAACCCCTCGGTCTGGCGATTCTGCGAGCGCAGGATACGGACGCGTTCCAGGGCCACAGCCGGGTCAAGCGCCTCGGTCGGGCTGAGGTTCGCCACGATAGCGTCCGGGCTGTAGGCGGTGCGCAGGGCCATGACGGCGTTGGCGACAACCTGCCGGTCAGACGGGACCAGCGGAATCATGGCGCGGGTCGCAGGGCCGTGCGGGCCGAGCAAGAGCATGTTCAGTCGCGCCGTGTGGTCGGCCTGGGTCAGGCTGGAGCCCCAGCGGGCCAGGATGCGGCTCTGGGTCTCGTCGTCGAAGGAACGGGTGCGCCACCAGTCGGTGATCAGGCGGCGGGCTTCGTCGGAGCGGCCGCGTTGCTCAAGCGCATCGGCGAGGGCGACGGCACCCTGGATGGTCGTCGGTCCGCTGCGGGCGAACAGGCTTATGGCCGCGTCCGGTCCGGCCCAGGCGCGGTCCAGCGCCCGCTCGGCGGCGGCATTGCGGCTGTCGGCGCGGGGCCAGCCGGCGAAGGCGGTGCCGGCGGCGATGAGGTCGCTGACCGGCATCTGGTCGGCCGAGGTGTCCAGCAGGGCCCATTCGACCAGCTTGCGGGCGACCGGGTCGCCGATCTGCGAGGCGGCGTTGCGGGCACCGGAGATATCGCGCGCCCGGGCGGCGGCCAGACCCTGACGGAAAAGGGCCGTGTCCTGATCGTTCAGCAGGCGCGGCTGGTTGCTGACCGGGCCGGACGGGGCCACGGCGCTGTAGGGGATTTCCTGGGGCAGCAGGGATTCAGGCGCGGGCGCGAGCAGGGCCAGGACGGCCGCGAGGCTGGTTGCGATCATGACCTGTCCGAACTCCATGCGTCGCGGTTGCGGTCGGGCGACCGGCAACCTACCCTCCAACGCTTAATATCCGGCGACTGTCGCCCCGATTTTCCACGCAGGACCATCTGTCTCAATGACCGCCCCCTTGTTCAAGGGCGTGATCACCGCCCTGATCACACCACTTCGTGACGGAAAGGTGGACGAAGCCGCCTTCACGCAGCTTCTGGAACGCCAGATCGCCGCCGGAATCCACGGCGTCGTGCCGATGGGCACGACGGGCGAGAGCGCCTCCCTGAGCGTCGATGAGCACAAGCGGGTCGTGGAACTGTGCGTTCAGGTCGCGGCCGGGCGCATCCGGGTCATTGCCGGGGCCGGATCGTCGGCGACCGACAAGTCGATCGAGCTGGCGCGATTCGCCAAGACCGTCGGTGCCGACGGTGCCCTGATCGTCACCCCCTATTACAACCGACCCTCGCAGGCCGGACTGGCGCAGCATTTCGAGGCGATCGCCGAGGCCGTTCAGCTTCCGGTGCTGCTGTACAATGTGCCCGGCCGGACCGGCGTGGACATGTCCAACGAGACCGTGGCGCGACTGGCGGCCCATCCGAACATCGTCGGCATCAAGGACGCGACGGGGGACCTGTCGCGGGTCAGCTGGATGCGCGCGAACATCGGCGGCCAATTCGACCTGATCTCGGGGGATGACCCCAGCTACCTCGGCTACCATGCCCAGGGCGGCGTGGGCGTGATCTCGGTGACGTCCAATGTGGCACCGGAGGGCATGGTGGCCCTGCACGAGGCGGCGGCGGCGGGCGACTATGCCACGGCGCGGGACTGGCAGGACCGGTTGATCGGCCTGCACAAGGCCCTGTTCCTCGACAACTCGCCGGCGCCGACCAAATACGCCCTGTCGCGCCTGCAGCTGTGCAGCGAGGAGATCCGCCTGCCCCTGTCCCTGACGTCCGATGCGGTCAAGCCGGCCATCGACCGCGCCATGGCGGATGCGGGCCTGGGCTGATGGCGTCCACAGCCCCCAAGATGAAGATCATCGCCGAGAACCGGCGAGCGAAATTCGACTATTTCCTCGAGGACTACGTCGAGGCCGGCATCATGCTGCTCGGCACCGAGATCAAGGCCCTGCGCGACGGCCGGGCCAATATCGCCGAGAGCTATGCGGCGGTGGAGGGGCGCGAGATCGTGCTCGTGAACGCCGACATCCCGCCCTACAAACAGGCCAACCGCTTCAACCACGAGCCGCGGCGGCACCGGAAGCTGCTGCTGCACCGCAAGCAGATCGACAAGCTGATCGGCGCGGTCCAGCGCGACGGCCAGACCATCATTCCGGTCAAGCTGTACCTGAACGAGGCGGGCAAGGCGAAGATCGAGATCGCCCTGGCCAAGGGCAAGAAGCTGCACGACAAGCGCGAGGCCACGGCCCAGCGCGACTGGCAGCGCGACAAGGCCCGGCTGCTGAAGGACCGGGGCTAGATCAGCCCAGCGGCTGGCCCAGATCGATGATCGGCTGGGCGTCGACGACGCCGGGGGGCGGGGCGGTCATATAGGCTTCGATCCCGCCCGGACCGACCGAGGGCTGGCTCCATTGCTGAACCACCATCCCCATGACGGCGATCAGCCCCGCCATCAGCAGCGCCCAAAGCGCCGTCTTCCGCTCCTGAGGTGAAAAGACCCCGTTCGACCCACGCATCACAGCCCTCCAAAGCTGTTCGATCAACGCTAGGTACGCAGCACTGTTCCTGGAGGATGACGCTACACCCGGTGCCCGCTGATTCGCGTGGCAGGAGAGCCACACTCGCCGATTTGGCGAGCGAGGGCCGGTCAGGATTCGATGATCTGGCGGGCGCGCTGGAAGATGGCCTCGAACATGGCCGGGGTCAGGCGGCCGGTGTTCGTGTTGAGCCGGGAGCAGTGATAGCTGTTCAGGATCACATAGCCGCCCAGGGCCGCCTCGACGCCGTGACCGGGAGGGGCCGCGGAACCGGACAGGCCCAGGGCCTTCAGCACATTGCGACGGGAGACGTCGCCGAGGGTGACGATGACCTTGAGCCGGGGCAGGGCGGCCAGCCGGGCGGTCAGGAAGGGACGGCAGGTCGCCTCCTCGACGGGCAGGGGCTTGTTGCCGGGCGGGGCGCAACGGACGGCGTTGGTGATCATGCAGTCGACCAGCCGGAGTGTGTCGTCGGGCCGGGCCTCGTAGCGGCCGGTGGCGAAACCGGTCTTCAGCAGCGTCTCATAGAGGATCACGCCCGCACCATCGCCGGTGAAGGGGCGGCCGGTACGATTGGCGCCGGTGCGGCCGGGGGCGAGACCCGCAACCAGCAGGCGCGCGTCCGGATCGCCGAAGGACGGGGCGGGCCCGTTGAACCAGCCGGGGTTCTGGTGCTGGTTCTCGCGGCGGTATTCCACCAGACGCGGGCAGAGCGGGCAGTCGCGGCGCGGTTCGGAAGGTGTGGTCGGCAAGACGGGCGAATCCTTGGGCGAGGGGCGGGCGCGCACGTCCTCATTGGTGTATTACGCGGGTATGGAGAAGCCCGGCTCGCAACAGAAAGCGCCGCCGCCCGTTCCGTTCGGCCGCGTGGCCGGGCTGGACGACGCCATTGTCGTGGCGCTCGGCTGCAATGACTGCGGTGCCTGGAGCGACTGTCGCGAGGCCCTGGAAGCCGCGCTGGCGCGGTTCCGGGCCGAGGGGATCGATGTGGTGGCGCGGTCGTCCTGGTGGCGCTCGGCGGCCTGGCCCGACCCGGTGGATCCACCGTTCCTGAACGGGGTGGTGATCGTCCATACGGAACACGGCCCGCATGCCTTGATGGCGGCCCTGGGCCGGATCGAGGACGCATTCGGGCGGCGACGGGGCGTGGCCAATGCGCCGCGCACCCTGGACCTGGACCTGATCGCCTACGGCCGGACGACCGGCGACCTCGACGGACTGATCCTGCCCCATCCCCGCGCGGCCGAGCGGCTGTTCGTCATGGGCCCGCTCGCCGAGATCGCGCCGGGCTGGCGACATCCCGAGGGCGGCTCTGCGCGACAGCTGGCAGACGGCGCTTCGATCGGTACGGACGCCACCCCGCTCCGCTGAAGCCTCATTCCCGCCCATGCGGCGTTGCACAATTGCGGCTGACCCTATAGTTTGTGCGGTTCTCCCCCCGCGCCCGAGGATATTCATGGCTCGCGTCACTGTCGAAGACTGCATCGAGAAGGTGCCGAACCGGTTCGGCCTGGTCCTGCTGGCGGGCAACCGCGCCCGCGCCATCGCCAACGGCGCGCCGCTGACCCTCGATCGGGACAACGACAAGAACCCCGTCGTGGCCCTGCGCGAACTGGCCGACGCGACCGTCGTGCCGGACGACCTCCGCGAGACCGTCATCGTAGCGCTGCAACGCGTCGACGAGCGCACCGAAGCCGAGGACGAGGCCGAAATCGTGGGCCTGCTGGCTGAACCCCAGCACATGAACATGGCCGAGGCCGAGCTGATCCGGGCGCTGCAAAGCGACCGCGACGGCGGCCAGGAGGAACGCTACTGACGGCGGACCCCGCCAACGGTATCACCATCCTGCCGGCGCGGCAGCCCGCGCCGACGCCCGAACCCGCCAATCTGAACGATCCCGGCGGCCCACGTCCTCACGTGGACCCGCCAGAGCATGCGCGTTCGAAGGTCCTGCGCCAGTTCGAACTGGTCGAGGCCGTCCGGGCCTATGACCCCACCGCGGACGAGGCGCTGCTGAACCGCGCCTACGTCTATGCGATGAAGATGCACGGCTCGCAGATGCGGGCCTCGGGCGATCCGTATTTCGCCCATCCGATCCAGGTCGCCGGCATCCTGACCGACTACCGGCTCGACACGGCCACCATCGTCACCGCCCTGCTGCACGATGTGGTCGAGGACACCTCGGCCACCCGCGACGACATCGCCGAGCGGTTCGGCGAGGAGGTGGCCTCCCTGGTCGAGGGCGTGACCAAGCTGTCGCGCCTGGAGCTTCAGGCCGAGCACACGCGTCAGGCCGAGAACCTGCGCAAATTCATCCTCGCCATCTCCAAGGACGTCCGCGTCCTGCTGGTGAAGCTGGCCGACCGCCTGCACAACATGCGGACGCTGAAACACGTCAAGCCGGAGAAGCGGGAGCGCATCAGCCGCGAGACGCTGGAGGTCTATGCGCCGCTGGGCCGGTCGATCGGCATCCATTCGATCGCTTCCGAGCTGGAAGAGCTGGCGTTCGAACATCTGAACCCGACCGCCCGCACCGCTATCGAGCGGCGACTGGAGGCGCTGAAGCTGGAGCACGGCCGGGCCATCGACGGCGTGTCGCGCGAGGTCGAGCGCGTGCTGCAGGAGGCGGGGGTCCGGGCCCAGGTGTTCGGCCGGCAAAAGACGCCCTATTCGATCTGGAGAAAGCTGCAGCGCAAGTCGGTGGGCTTCTCGTCCCTGTCCGACATCTACGGCTTCCGGGTCATCGTCGAGGCCGAGGACGACTGCTATCGCGCGCTCGGGGTGATCCACCGGGCCTGGCCGATGGTGCCGGAGCGTTTCAAGGACTTCATCTCGACGCCCAAGTCGAACAACTACCGTTCGCTGCACACGACCGTGGTCGGCCCGTCAGGGCTGCGCATCGAGATGCAGATCCGCACCGAGCCGATGGACCGGGTCGCCGAGGACGGGGTGGCGGCGCACTGGGCCTACAAGAACAAGTCCTACGGCTTCGACAAGGAGGCCATGGAGCAGGACGGTGGCCGTGACCCGCTGCAGAACCTGCGCCACCTCGTGCAGGTCATCGAGCATGGCGAGGGCGGAGAGGACTGGGTCGAGCACGCCAAGCTGGAGATGTATCTCGAGCAGGTCTTCGTGTTCACGCCCAAGGGCTCCCTGATCACCCTGCCGCGCGGCGGCATGGCCCTGGACTTCGCCTATGCGGTCCATACCGAGGTCGGCGACACGGCGGTGGGGGTCAAGATCAACGGCGAACTGAAGCCGATGCGGACCCAGCTGCAGAACGGCGACGTGGTCGAGATCGTGCGCGGCACCAAGCGCGAGATTCCGGTCGACTGGCGCTCGCTGACCATCACGGGCCGGGCGCGGTCGGCGATCCGTCGGCACATCCGGACATCCGAGCGGGGCGAATTCCAGAAGCTGGGCCGGGCGACGCTCGACCAGACCCTGTCTCGCGCCGGCAAGACCCTGGCCGAGGTGTCGCTGAAGGCCATGCTGGAGACCCTGGCCTTCGCCTCGGAGGAGGACCTCTACGAGGCTATCGGGCGCGGCCGGGTGTCGGCGGCCAAGGTCGGCGAGACCCTGTTCCCGGCGCTGAAGGGGCGGCTGAAGGCGGGCCCGGACCGCAAACGGATCGGGGACGAGCAGGCGCGGCTGTTTGTGCGCGGCGGCGGACTGACCCCGGGGATCAGCGTCCATTTCGGCCACTGCTGCACGCCCGTGCCCGGCGACCGGATCGTCGGCATCCTTGAGCCCGAGGCCGGGCTGACGGTCCACACCATCGACTGCCAGCAACTGGCGGACTACGCCGACGACGATTCCGTGTGGCAGGACCTCCAATGGACGCCGCAGGCGGAGCAGGGGGCTGTGGCGTCTGCGCGCATCCGCGCCACGATCAAGAACGCGCCGGGCGTACTGGGCCAGGTCGCCACCATCATCGGCGAGGCCGGCGGCAACATCCTGAATCTGGTGATGAGCCATCGCCAGCAGGACTTCTTCGACGTCGACATCGACGTGGAGGTCGAGGACGCCAAACACGCCACGGCCATCATGGCCGCGCTGCGGACCAATCCGTCGGTCGATACGGTCGAACGGGCGCGAGGCTAGGGCCTTGCGGCAATGGTGGCGCTCGTTATGACAGCCGCCATGACCTCAGAAGACGTACTCGACGAATTCCGCGGCGCCGGAGCCCTGCGCGAAGGCCATTTCGTGCTGTCCTCGGGACTGCACAGCCCCGTGTTCCTGCAGAAGAACCTGGTGTTCATGGACGCGGCGCGGTGTGCACGGCTGTGCAAGGCGCTGGCGGAGAAGATCACCGCGGCAGTCGGGCCGGTCGATGTGGCCATCTCGCCCGCCGTCGGCGGCATCATCCCCGGCTACGAGACGGCTCGCTGGCTGGGCGTGCCGTCCATGTATGTCGAGCGCGAGGGCGGCGAGTTCAATCTGCGTCGCGGCTTCCATGTCGAGCCCGGGCAGAAGGTCGTCATGGTCGAGGACATCGTCACCACGGGGCTGAGCTCGCGCGAATGTATCGCGGCCATCGAGGCGGCCGGTGGAACGGTCGTTGCGGCGGCCTGTATCGTTGATCGCTCGGGCGGGCGGGCCGATGTCGGCGTGCCACTGGTGGCGCTGGCCACACTGGACGTGCCCGCATACCCGGCCGACGCCCTGCCGCCCGAACTGGCCGCCCTGCCGGTCGAGGATCCGGGCAGCCGCCGCCTGGCGAGCAAGGCCTAGACGGATGGCCTCTCCTGTCAGGCTGGGCGTCAATATCGATCACGTCGCCACGGTGCGGAATGCGCGCGGCGGTATGCATCCCGATCCCGTGCGGGCGGCGCGTGAGGCGCTGGCCGCGGGGGCGGACGGCATCACAGCCCACCTGCGTGAGGACCGGCGCCACATCACCGACCCGGACATCGAAGCCCTGAGCCTGCTGTGCGCCGAGGCCGGACGGCCGCTGAACCTCGAGATGGCCGTCACCGGCGAGATGCTGGCCATCGCCCTGCGGCACCGGCCGCACGCCGCCTGTCTGGTGCCCGAGCGGCGCGAGGAGGTGACGACCGAGGGCGGACTGGCCGTTGCGGGGCACGAGGCGCGGATCGCGCCGGTCGCGAAGGCGCTTTCCGACGCCGGTATCCGGGTCTCCCTGTTCATCGAGCCGACCTCGGAGCAGGTCGACGCCGCGCATTCGGTCGGTGCCCAGGTCGTGGAGTTCCACACGGGTCGCTACTGTCATCTGTCCGGCGATGACCGGGCGGTCGAGTTCGAGCGGCTGCAGGCGGCGGCAAGGCGGGCCTTCGATCTGGGGCTGGAAGTCCATGCGGGACACGGCCTGGATTACGTCACAGCGGCTCACATGATGGCGATCGCCGAGGTCCGGGAGCTGAATATCGGCCATTTCCTGATCGGTGAGGCCGTCTTTGTCGGCCTGCCCGCCGCCATCCACCGCATGCGGGCTGCCATGGACGCCGCGGCGTGATCATCGGGGTCGGCGCGGACCTGTGCGACATTCGCCGGATCCAGACCTCGCTGGACCGGTTTGGAGACCGGTTCAAGCAGCGCTGCTTCACCGACATCGAGCGCGCCCGGTCGGACCGGAAGCCTGACCCCGCCTGGAGCTACGCCAAGCGGTTCGCGGCCAAGGAGGCCTGCGCCAAGGCGCTGGGCACGGGAATGCGGACGGATGTCTACTGGCGCGACATGGGGGTGGTGAACATGCGCTCCGGCCAGCCGACCCTGGCCCTGACCGGGCCCGCCGCCGAACACCTGTCCAGACTGACGCCAAAAGGTCACGAAGCCCGGATACACCTGACGCTCAGCGACGAGCACCCCTATGCACTCGCCTTCGTGGTGATCGAAGCCTTGCCGATAGCTTAATCACGTTATACCGATTTCGCCGCAAAGACCGCGGACAGCGGCTTGGGGGGATGGAGTCACTATGAGCGACGAGCACAAGCCGCACGACGATCACGGCCATAGCCATGGCCACGACAATCACGGTCACGATGACCATGGCCACGCCGCGCCCGCCGCGCACGGTCATGACGACCATGGGCATGCCGCGCATGGCCACGATGACCACGGCCACGCTGCTCATGGTCATGATGACCACGGCCACGCTGCTCATGGTCATGATGACCATGGCCACGCCGCGCCCGCCGCGCACGGCCATGACGACCACGGCCATGCCGCGCCTGCCGACCACGGTCATGGCGACCACGGGCATGCTGCGCACGGCCACGACGACCACGGCCACGCCGCGCCTGCCGCGCACGGCCATGACGACCATGGGCATGATGCGCACGGCCATGACGACCATGGGCATGCTGCGCACGGCCACGATGACCACGGCCACGCCGCACCCGCCGCGCATGGCCATGACGACCACGGACACGCAGCGCCCGTCGCCGCAGCTGCCGTCGCCGGCGCCGCTGCGGCCGCCGCAGCCAAACCGCCTGTCTGGAGCGACTCCGGCGACGCGCCCTTCGAGGACGTCGATGCGACCCCCGTCTATGCCCGCGGTTCCGGCAAGAAGCGCAAGTCGAAAGGCTCAAGCAGCGAGGGTATGGAGATCTTCAAGACGATCTTCTTCGCCCTGCTGATCGCGCTGGTGCTCCGCGTCGTGCTGTTCCAGCCCTTCACCATTCCGTCGGCCTCGATGGAGCCGAACCTCTATGAGGGCGACTACATCGTCGTTTCGAAGTGGGGCTATGGCTATTCGAAACACTCGATCCCGTTCAGCCCGCCGATCTTCAATGGCCGCATCATGCTGCCGGGCCTCAGCCACGAGCCCCGCCGCGGCGACATCGTCGTGTTCAAACTGCCGCGCGACAACTCGACGGACTACATCAAGCGCCTGATCGGCCTGCCGGGCGACCGCATCCAGATGATCGACAATGTGCTGTTCATCAACGGCACGGCAGTGCGCGATGTCGAGATGAGCCGCCAGGACGTCCAGAACCTCTACGGCACCCAGATGACCATCCAGCTGCGCGAGACCCTGCCGGAAGGCCGCCAGATCAACATCCAGGACTGGGGTCCGGGCAATATCTCCGACAACACCCCGGTGTTCGAGGTGCCCGCCGGCCACTACTTCATGATCGGCGACAATCGCGACAACTCGCAGGACAGCCGCTACGACCAGTCCGTCGGCGTGGGCTATGTCCCGGCCGAAAACCTGATCGGCAAGGCCGAAATCATCCTGTTCTCGTGGAAGCCCGGCGCCTCGCTGTGGAACCCCGTCAGCTGGTTCACCAAGGTCCAGCCGAGCCGGTTCTTCACCGTTCTCGACTGATGGCTGACAGACGGGCCGAGGCAGTCCAGGCGCTGCGGCGCCGCCTCGGCCACGACTTCAGGGATCCGGCGCTGCTGGACCTTGCCCTGACCCACGCCAGCGTGGGGGAGGGGGCCGAGCGCGACGCACGCGGGCGACCGTTCGCCGACAACCAGCGTCTGGAGTTCCTGGGAGACCGGGTGTTGGGCCTGCTGGTCGCCGACCGGCTGGTGCGCGACTTCCCCGGCTCAAACGAAGGCGAGATGTCCTCGCGCCTGCATGCGCTCGTCGACAAGGCCGCCTGCGCCCGGGTGGCCGAGGCGCTCGGCGTGGGCGACGCCATGCGTCTGTCCCCGGGCGAGGCCAAACAGGGCGGACGGCGTCGTGAGGGCGTGCTGGGCGACGCCATGGAGGCCCTGCTCGCCGCAGTCTGGCTGGACGGCGGCTTTGATGCGGTGCGGACCGTGTTCGACACGGCGTGGAAGGATGAGCTGTCCGCCCCGCCGCAAAAATCCCTGACCAATCCGAAATCTGCCCTCCAGGAGTGGGCGCTGGGGCTCGGAAAGCCCCTGCCGGCCTACCGGATCGTGGAACGGAAGGGCTCTGATCACGCCCCCACTTTCACCGTCGAAGCCAGTGTCGCCGGATATCCGCCCTTGACCGCGCAAGGCCGTTCGCGTCAGGACGCGGAGAAGGCGGCCGCGATCGGCCTGCTGCAGCGTGAAGGCGTGATTTGACCGATACAGAAAACCAGCGGGCCGGCTTTGCCGCCATCATCGGCGCGCCCAATGCGGGCAAGTCCACGCTGGTCAACCGGCTGACCGGAACCAAGGTCTCGATCGTCACGCAGAAGGTCCAGACCACGCGTTTCCCGGTGCGCGGCATCGCCATCGAGGGCAACGCCCAGATCGTGCTGGTCGACACACCCGGGATCTTCACGCCGCGCCGACGTCTGGACCGCGCCATGGTCGCCTCGGCCTGGGGCGGGGCCTCGGATGCCGATGTGGTCGTGCACCTGATCGACGCCGCGTCGCACATCGCCTCGGAAGGCAAGGAAGGCCAGGCCGCCGACCGGCGCTCGGCGGAGGACACCGAGACCATCATCGCCAACCTCAAGGCCTCGAACACCCAGGTCATCCTGGCCCTGAACAAGATCGACGGCATGCGCCGCGATACCCTGCTGGCCCTGTCCCACGCGATGTTCGAAACCGGCGTCTATTCCGAGGTCTATATGATCTCCGCCCTCAGCGGCGACGGGGTCGACGATCTGAAGCAGCGCCTGGCGCGATCGATGCCGGCGGGCCACTGGCTCTATCCGGAGGACCAGTCCGCGGACGTACCGATGCGGGTTCTGGCCGCCGAGATCACGCGCGAGAAGGTCTATCTGCGGGTCCACGAGGAACTGCCCTATTCGGCGGCGGTGGAGACCACGGCCTTCGAGGACAAGGCGGACGGCTCGGCCCGGATCGAACAGATCATCTATGTCGAACGCGAGAGCCAGCGGCCGATCGTGCTGGGCAAGGGCGGCCAGACCCTGAAATGGATCGGCCAGAAGTCGCGCGAGGAACTGACCGAACTTCTGGATCGGCCCGTGCACCTGTTCATCACGGTCAAGGTCGACCCGAAATGGCAGGACAGCCGCGCGCTTTACGCCCAGTTCGGGCTGGATTTCGACGTCTAGGCCTTGTTCCACGTTCCCAGACAATCCGGGGGGCACCCCCGGCTGGCGATGGCCGCTATCGCGCTGCTGGTCGTTCTGGTTGTCGGATTGGTGGCCTGGGCCTTTGTGCGGCCTGCGCCAGTTGTACCGACGCTTGAAGCCCTGCCGCCACGCCCGCCGGTCGTCGTGGTGGAGGCCCTTCCACAGCTGACGGAGCAGTTCAGCCGCTGGGGCGGCTCGGGCCAGTTCACCGGCGGCATTCTGGTCGCGCGGGGCGACGAGGTGCTGTTCCGGCAGGTCCACGGCTACGCCAACCGGAGTCTTGGAACGCCACTGGCGTTGAACTCCCGGTTCCGGCTCGCCTCGGTCAGCAAGCAGTTCACCGCCGCCGCCGTTCTGAGGCTGCAGGACGAGGGCGTGCTGTCGGTCGATGATCCTGTGTGCAAATGGATCCGGCCCTGCCCGGCGGCCTGGGCACCCGTCCGGCTGCATCATCTCCTCGAGCACAGCTCGGGCATCCCGGACCTCATGGCCCGGCCCGGCTGGGGCATTCGACGTGTCACGCCCGCCACGATGGCAGAATTGACAGCAGAATCGAAGCAGTACGGGCTTCAGTTCGTGCCGGGAACGAAGGTGCGATACGATAACGCCGGCTACAATCTGCTGGGTGCCGTGGTCGAAAAGGCCAGCGGGAAGCCGCTGCATGAGTTCCTGCGCACCGCCTTCTTCGAGCCGCTCGGCATGGCGGACACCGGCTATGACGACGGCGTCTCGGACGTGGTCATGGGCTACGCCAACCTCGGCGGCGGCGGCCCGTCGCCCCAGCCGGACGCCAATGTCAGCATCATCGTCGGGGCAGGGGCTCTCTATTCAACCCTCGATGACCTGCTGGTCTGGCAGAGGGCGCTGCATCATGGTCATCTGCTCAGTCCGCGCAGCCATGCGATGATGATCGCAGATCACGCGCCCGCGGATACGCCGGATGAACGCGGCCGACCGCGGCGGGACTGGGGTTTCGGCCTGTTCAACAACAGCATCGGCCAGCGGGTCTCGCCGGCCTTCATGGACCGGCAGATCTTCCACACCGGCAGCTGGTCCGGGTTCCGCAATCTGGTGAGCTATCAGCCCGAGGCGGACGTCACCGTCATCGTCCTGTCCAACAATTTCCACCAGCGCGACGCGGTCTTCCTGCTGTCGCAGCAGGGGATGGCGGAGGCCCTGGGGCGGCCGTTCCCGACGGCGATGGCGCGCTAGGCGTATTCGGCCGGAGACTGCCACAAAGCGCTCGCCCATTCAGAACCGCCGGGTCTAGGCTGAACCGGTCTGTTCCGGAGCCCGCCATGCTGTCCCTCGCCGCCGCCGCCATCCTCACCCTGACCGCACCGGTGAGCGATCCGCCTGAAATGGCCGCCGCCGCCGCGCTCGACACCCTGCACGCCGCCGCCGCGCGGGCCGACGGCGCGGCCTGGGCCGAGCGGCTGGCCCCCGACATGGTCTGGATCGGCAATGAGACGTCCGAACGCTGGGATCGCGAGGCCTTCCTCGGCTTCGCCGCGCCGATCTTCGCCCGGGGTGAGGGCTGGGTCTATGCCGCGCGCAACGGGGGCCGCGACCGCCATGTGACCCTGGCGCCGGACCCCTGCGCCTGCGTCGCCTGGTTCGATGAAGTGCTGGACAGCCAGACCTATGGCACGGCGCGGGGCGAGGGGATGATGGTGCGGGACGGGTCCGGGTGGCGCGTGCTCCGCTATGCGCTCAGCTATCCGATCCCCAATGATCTGGCCAATGGGATGACGACCGAGATCAAGGCCTATGAAGCCGCGACGCCGATCGTCGACGCCCCAGGCGAGGCCGCGGATACGCCGGAGGAGGCCGCCGCCGCCGCGGTTCTGGACGCCCTGCATGAGGCGGCCTCGAAGGCGGTCGGCGCGGTCTATTTCGACCTGTTCACGCCCGAAGCGACCTACATCGGCTCCGACGTGACCGAGCACTGGTCGATCGCCGAGTTCCGGTCCTACGCCGAGCCGTATTTCAACCGCGGCCGGGGCTGGACCTATACGCCGCGTTCCCGGTCGTTGACCCTCGCGCCGCTGGACTGCCGTTGCGTGGTCTGGTTCGACGAGGCGCTGGACAGCCAGTCATACGGCACCAGCCGGGGCACGGGGGTGCTGGTGCGCGGGGCCGACGGCCGCTGGCGGATCGCTCTCTACGCCCTGACCTTCCCCATTCCCAACGCCCTGGCCCGGGACATGACGGCGCGAATCCGGGCGGCGGAATAGTCGGAGACTACTGGCTTTGGGGGGAGGCGTCCTGCTCTCTGGAGTCGTCGCCTGTACGCCGGGCTGCGCGCACGCGCGCCTGGGCAGCGTCCAAAGCGCGTGAATAAGCATTGAAGTCGCGCATGTCGCGATCGCTTGTGAAGGCCGGCTCGCCGTTCTCGACCACCCAGCCCCGTGGAGTTCTTGAGAGTACGTCAAGCTGTCCTTCTAGGGCGGCGTATACTGCCTCCGCAGCCTCCAATCCTGGTCGGGCGTCAGCCTGGCCGGAGGCAACGCCGCGATCATGTTGCTCCAGAAGGTCGACCCGCTGGCGATCGGAGATGGGCAAGGCGGCCACCCGAGCTTGCAGGCGGGCGGCGCTTTCGACCGCCGATGCGCGGCCGTCAGCACCAGATTTTCGGAGTTCCGCCAATTTAACCCTTGCCGCGGAGACACCGCCTGGGCGCGCCAATGCTCGGGCAGAGAAGGGGTCACCTTCCAGAATCCGTGCCTGTTCGGCCCTCTGCACCTCGGTCTCGGCCGCCGCGCGCGCCTGCTCTTCCTGAATGATGGAGGTGACCGCAGCCGATGTCTGCGCGCCCTGCATCAAGCCGATGAGCTTGAGAACGGTGATGGGTGCGACGACGATTGTCGCGGTGATGAGCAGGGCGACGAAATGGGCTGCGCCGCGCTGCTTCGCCAGACGACGGGTGAAGCCGAAGTAAAGCAGCAGCCAGACCAGCAAGGTTGGAATGAGAACCTCGGAAGCTGCGGAACCGACGATGTATCCGACCAACGCCGCCACTCGTTCGGCGCCCTCCTGATCTCCCGCGGCGTCACGAGGGATCGGAGCCGTAGATCCCGCAAGAGCCCAGATCGCTACCAGAATGATCGCGACGATCAGCCATACTCGAGTTGATCGAAGCGCCCGGTTGGACGTTGACCCGCCCGTGCCATGGTTGGAAGAAGACATTGGGACGCCCCCCGGCGCAAACGCAAAAAGCGAAATTCCTCCAACGTTAACGTAACGGTTGGAGTCCAAGCAAGACGCTGGCGTGAGACGCCGTGGGTGGATAGGTCTCGCTCATGGATTTCACCGACGACGCCTTCGTCCTGTCCGCGCGCGCCCACGGCGACACAGGCGTGGTCGTCGAACTGCTGACCGAAATCCATGGCCGGCGCGCGGCCTATGTCGCGGGCGGCGCCTCCCGCAAGATGAAACCGTTCCTCCAGCCCGGCGCGCGGGTCGTGGCCGACTACAAGGCGCGGACCTCCGACCATCTGGGTTCGGCGCGGCTGGAGCCGGTGGGGGAGGGGCCCAGCGCCCTGTTCGACGACCCGCTGGCCCTGACCGGTCTCGCCGCCGCGGCCGCCGTGGCGCAGGGGGCGCTGCCGGAACGCGAGCCACATCCGGGCGCCTTCCTGGCCTTCGAGGCTCTGATGTCCGCCTTCGCCCTGCCGGACGTCTGGCCCGCCATCTTCGTGCGGTTCGAGGCAGGGCTGCTGGAAGACCTGGGCTTCGGCCTCGACCTGTCGCGCTGCGCCGTGACCGGGATCATGGACGATCTGATCTGGGTCAGCCCGCGCACCGGCCGCGCCGTCAGCGCCGACGCCGGCGCGCCCTATGCCGACAAGCTGCTGAAATTGCCGCCGTTCATGCTGGGAGCGCAGGCTGGCCTGGGCGAGGGCGATGTCGGGGCGGGTCTCGATCTGACCGCACACTTCCTCGAACAGTTCGTCTTTCACCCCCAGAACCGGCCGATCCCGCCCGCGCGGGTGTGGATGATCGACAAGCTGCGCGAGGCCGGACGGCTTTAGGCGCTAGACTCGACCGTTCAGTTTGCCGATTCGGACCCCATGACCGTTCACACCCCGCCGCCGGAAGGCGGACGCATCGTTGACGAGCCGATGAGCGAGGCGCTGTCGCGCCGCTATCTGGCCTATGCGCTGTCGACCATCACCAACCGCGCGCTGCCGGATGTGCGCGACGGGTTCAAGCCCGTGCACCGGCGCATCATGTACGCCATGCACCAGATGCGGCTGAACCCGCAGGCGGCGGCGCGCAAATGCGCCAAGGTCGTCGGCGAGGTGATGGGCGGCTACCACCCGCACGGCGACGCCTCGATCTACGACGCCCTGGTCCGCCTGGCCCAGGACTTTTCGCAGCGCTATCCGCTGGTCGACGGTCAGGGAAACTTCGGCAACATCGACGGCGATAACGCCGCGGCCATGCGCTACACCGAGTGCAAGCTGACGCCGGCCGCCGTCCTGCTGATGGAGGGCATCGACCAGGACTCGGTGGACTTCAAGGCCACCTATGACGATCAGGACGAGGAGCCGATCGTCCTGCCCGCCGGCTTCCCCAATCTGCTGGCCAACGGCTCGTCGGGCATCGCCGTCGGCATGGCCACCTCGATCCCGCCGCACAACGTCGGCGAACTGATCGACGCCTGCCACCTGCTGCTGGAACGCCCGGACGCGACGACCGAAGCGCTGGCCGGAATCGTCCCGGGACCGGACTTCCCGACCGGCGGCGTCGCCGTCGAGGGCCATGCCTCCATTCTCGAAGCCTATGAGACGGGCCGGGGCGGCGTGCGGCTGCGGGCGCGCTGGGAGACCGAGGACCTGGGCCGCGGCGTCTGGCGCATCATCGTCACCGAAATGCCCTATCAGGTGCAGAAGTCGAAACTGATCGCCGACCTCGCCGACCTGATCGAGCACAAGAAGGCGCCCCTGCTGGGCGACGTGCGTGACGAGTCGGCCGAGGACATCCGGCTGGTCATCGAGCCCAAGTCCCGCACCGTCGAACCCGAGGTTCTGATGGAGAGCCTGTTCAAGCTCTCCGACCTCGAGATCCGCTTCCCGATCAACATGAATGTGCTGGACGCGACCGGCACGCCGCGGGTCATGGGGCTGAAGGCCTGTCTGCAGGCCTTCCTCGATCACCGCCGCGAAGTGCTGGTCCGCCGGGCCGGCTGGCGCATCGACCGGGTCGAGAAGCGGCTGCACCTGCTGGAAGGCCTGAGGATCGTCTTCCTCAATATCGACGAGGTCATCCGCATCGTCCGCGAGGAGGAACAGCCGAAGGCCGTCCTGATCGCCCGGTTCGGCCTTTCGGAGCTCCAGGCCGACTTCATCCTCGACACCCGACTGCGCCAGCTGGCGCGGATCGAGGAGATGACGATCGAGAATGAATACAAGGCACTATCCGATGAACTTGCAGCGCTGCAGTCGCTGTCATCCTCGCCGGCCAAACAGTGGAGACAGGTCGGCAAGGATCTGGAGACCGTTCGCAAGGCGCTGGTGTCGCCGCGTCGGACGACCATCGCCGAAGCGGTCGACACCTCGGCCTTCGTCTCGGTCGAGGCCTTCATTCCGCGCGAGGCCATCACTGTCATCCTGTCCGAGCGCGGCTGGATTCGCGCCGCCAGGGGCAAGGTCGAGGATCCTTCGGAGCTGAAGTTCAAGGAGGGGGACAGCCTCGCCTTCCTCGTCCCCGGTTATACGACCGACAAGATCCTGGTGGCGGCGTCCGACGGCCGCATCTTCACGGTCGGGGCAGACAAGCTGGCCTCGGGCCGCGGTCACGGAGAGCCGCTTCGGCTGATGATCGACCTCGACGAGAAGGCCGACATCATCAATCTGCTGACCCATCAGCCGGGCGGAAAATTGCTGGTCGCATCCAGGGCCGGCTACGGCTTCATTGCCCCCGAAGACGAACTTCTGGCCCAGAAGCGCGGCGGCAAACAGGTTCTGAACGGCGAGATGCTGGCGGCCATCCGCGTCCACGGCGACCACGTCGCGGCCATCGGTGACAACATCAAGGCCCTGATCTTCCCGCTCGCAGACTTGCCGGAGATGAGCCGGGGCAAGGGCGTCAAGCTGCAGAACTACAAGCAGGGCGGTCTGGCCGATGTCGCGGTGTTCGAGGGTGCCCACGGCCCGGAATGGGTCGACGGCGGCGGACGGCGACGCAACTGGCCCGACTGGAAGGACTGGCTGGGCAAGCGGGCCGGGGCCGGGCGTCAGGGCCCGCGCGGGCTCAGGAAGTTCCGTTAGACTCGGCCATCCAGCGCTGAACCAGCCGCAGGCACGCGTCGTGGTCCGCGTTCAACTGGTCAATCGCGGCGTCCGCGGCGGCCTGGTCGGTGTTGCGGGTGATAGAGCCGAGGGCCCGGCTGGTGCTGGCGGCGAAGGCCGCCGAGAGCTGCGCCTCGGTCAGGCCGAGCGGCTGGGCGAAGAGCGTCGCTGCGGCAATGAATCCCCGGCCGTTGCGGTCGGAGCTGGCCTGGGCCTCGGTATTGCCGGTGAAGGCATGCAGCGACGACGTGGCGGCCATCACGCCCGCGCAATTCATGGCCTGTTCGTAGCGCTCCGACGTCACCGGGGCGGGCGCGACCGGCGGTGCGGCGTCCTGGGCAGGGGCGAGGACGAAGGCGATGGCCAGAAGCGGTGCGAACATGGTGGTCCCTTTGACAGCCAGCAGCCTATCCGCGGCCGAGCCACGCATCAATCGGTTCCGCCGCGGGGGCGAATCCCGGGGTTGCGGCAATTTCACTATCCGGGCAGCCGGACGCGCGCGATACTGGTTCGATAGGCTGGAGAAACCGGAATGATCGTCACCCTGATCGTCATCGTCGTTATCGTCGCCCTGGTGCTGTTCATCGTGGTCGGCGCCTACAACAAGCTGGTGGCCCTCGACCAGCGCGCGGACCAGTCGTTCGCGGACATCGATGTACAGCTGAAGCAGCGCCATGACCTGATCCCCAATCTGGTGGAGACCGTGAGAGGCTACGCCAGCCACGAGAAGGGCACGCTGGAGGCTGTGATCGCCGCACGGTCCGCCGCGACGACAGCTGTCTCGGTCAATGACAAGGTCGAGGCCGAGAACATGCTGACCGGTGCCCTGGGCCGACTTTTCGCCCTGACCGAGGCCTATCCGGACCTCAAGGCCAACACCAATTTCCTCGAGCTGCAGCGCGAGCTGTCGGACGTCGAGAACAAGCTGGCCGCGGCGCGCCGCTTCTTCAACAATGCGGTGTCAGAGTTCAACGCCGTGCGCCGGCAGTTCCCGACCATCCTGTTCTCCGGCATGGTCGGCTTTGGTCACGACAAGCCCTTCTTCGATGTGGGCGAGGGCGATCGCGTCGCCATGAATACCGCGCCCAAGGTCAGCTTCACCGCGTAGGGGCTCGATTTGATGGGTGCCGTCGGGCTCCAGACCCATATCTGGGCGAACAACACCCGTTCGCTCCTGCTGCTGGCCGGCTTCCCCGTTCTGATGATCTTCATCATCTACGGCATGCAATTGGTCCTGATGGGGTTCGGCTTCCTGCCCGGGACGGGGCGGGGGCTGGGTGACGACATGGCCCTGGCCGCCTCCTGGCTGGGCGGCACCATCCCCCTGGGCTTCACCGTCGCCGGCATCTGGTTCGCCATCTCCTATTTCGGCAGCCAGACCATGATCGACCTCATGACCGGCGCGCGGAAGGTTGAGAGAAAGTCTGAGCCTGACCTCTACAACCTGCTGGAAAACCTCGCCATATCGCGCGGCCTGCGCACGCCGACGCTGCGCATCATCGACAATGACAGCCTCAATGCCTTCGCCACCGGCCTGCATGAAGGACAATACAGCATCACGGTCACGCGCGGCCTGGTCGCGGCCCTCAACCGCGACGAACTGGAGGCGGTACTGGCCCACGAATTGACGCACGTCATCAACAGGGACGTGCGGACCATGGTGATCGCCTCGATCTTTGCAGGGATCATCAGCGTGATCGCCGAACTGGTCTTCCGCGGGCTGTTCTACGCACGCGGCGGCGGGAAGCGGGACAACAAGAACGCCCTGCCGCTGATCCTGATCGGCCTGGCCTTCGCCGCTGTTGGCTTCGCCCTGGCGATCGTCATCCGGATGATGCTTTCGCGGACCCGGGAGTTCGTGGCTGACGCCGGGGCGGTCGAACTGACCAAGAACCCGGATGCCATGATCTCGGCCCTGCGCAAGATCGAGGGCCGGTCCGGCCTCAGGGGACCGGATGAGGTGCAGCAGCTGTATTTCGACAACCAGCCGAACGGCGTCGGTCTGGAAGGCCTGTTCGCCAGCCACCCGCCGATCCAGAAGCGGATCGACGCCCTGGTGAAGTTCGGCGGCGGGTTTGATCCGGGGGTGTGGTCCGGTGAGGCGGAGACGCTCACCGAAGCCTATTCGACTTCGACACCCGTCGCCGGCTGAGCCAACCGCGCCCAACCCAGTTTGGTCAGCTGTTCCATAGGCCGGAACCCGGATTTGTAGTCCATCTTCCTCGAGCCCCTGACCCAGTAGCCGAGATAGACATAGGGCAGGCCGACGACCCGGGCCTGGCGCACATGGTCGAGGATGGCGAAACGGCCGAGGCTGCGGGCCTCGAGCGCCGGATCGAAGAAGCTGTAGACCATCGACAGACCGTCCCCGAGCAGGTCGGTCAGGCAGACCCCGACCAGATCGCCGGGACCGCCGTCCGGCGACGGCAGCCGGTATTCGATCAGATGGGTGCGCACGGCCGTATCCTCGACCATGGCGATATAGTCGAGCCAGCCCATTCCGCTCATGCCGCCGCCCGGATGGCGCCCCTGCAGGTAACGCCGCAGCAGGTCGAACTGTTCGGTCGTAGCCTCGGCCTCAACCAGGTCACGTGACAGGTCCGCGTTGCGCTTCAGCACCTTGCGCTGTGATCTTGAGAAGTTGAACTCGGGTACCGGCAGGCGAACCGAGACGCAGGCGTCGCAGGATTCACAGGCCGGGCGATAGGCGATGTTCTGACTGCGGCGGAAGCCGGCCTGGGTCAGTTCGTCATTGACGTGAACGCCTTCGCTGAACGGCAGGTTGGCGAACACCTTCCGCTCGGTCTGCCCGGGCAGATAGGGGCAGGGGGCCACGGTCGTCATGTAGAAGCGGAGCTGGCGCTGGGGAACGAAGGTCACGGCGTCAGGTCCGCATCCAAATTCGCCGACAGTGGGGCGCAAGCCGTTTCATGAAGTGATTTGCACCCGCGCCGCGCGCCGGGGCAAGGCCATTCGCCCCACACATGCATGCGGGGCGAGGGCTCACAGGCTGGTGTCCGTCGGCAGGACCGGGGCCTCGCGTAACAGGACGATGGCGATGCGGCGGTTGCCGGCAAGCGTCGGATCGTCGGGATACAGCGGGTCCGAGCCGGCCTTGCCCGAGACCTGATAGACCCGGTCGGCGTCAACGCCGGCGCTTTGCAGGACCAGGCGTGACGCGTTTGCCCGGGCCGAAGACAGGGCCCAGTCGTTGGGCAGGGTAGCGCGGTTCGATCCCGGGGCGGCCGAGGTGTGGCCCGTGATCGAAATGCGGTTGGGCAGCTGGTTGATGACCCGCGAGATGGTCCGCAGCAGCAGCTGGGCGCGGGCGTTGGGACGCGAGGAGGTCGGATCGAACATCGAACGGCCCTCCTGGTCCACCAGCTGGATGCGCAGGCCTTCGGGTGTCTGGTCGATGATCAGTTGTTTCGACAGCTCGGCAAGTTCCGGCATGGACTGCATGGCCTGACGCAGCGACTCGGCGGCCGAGGCGAATTCGGCGGCCTCGCGGCGCGCGATCTCCTCGCGCAGGGCCTCTTCGCTGGCGGCGGCGAGGTTGGCATTCTGGCCGACTTCCTGCGGCGAATTGGGTGGGGCCTCGGGAGCCAGTGCGCTGATGACCGACTGGGAGCCCGAGCTCTTGGAGCCGTCATCACCGAGGGAGGTGCCGCCCAGAATGCCGCCCGATCCGGACGTGGTCGCAGAGACGCTGGCGGGGGCGAAATACTCCGCAATGCCGCGCTTTTGTTCGGGATCGGTCGTGTTGATCAGCCACATCAGCAGGAAGAAGGCCATCATGGCGGTCACGAAGTCGGCGTAGGCGACCTTCCAGGCACCGCCATGGTGGCCGCCGCCGACCACCTTCTTGACCTTCTTGATGAGGATCGGGCGATCGCTCAGGGACATGGCACGCGGACCTTCGGCGGAGAACTGAAGGGCAGGGTGGAGCCTCAAGGTTAAGGCGGCGTTTCCCATGTCGCGCCTTGCCGGGACGCGGTCGGTCGCATAGTCGTCAGGCGTGAGCACCTCCCATACCGACGCCCTTGACCTCGCCGCCTATCGCCGGGCGCTGGGCGGATTCGCGACCGGGGTCTGCGTCGTGACGGCGCATACGCCCGACGGGCCCTTCGGCATCACCATCAACTCCTTCACATCGGTGTCACTGAAGCCGCCGCTGGTGCTGTGGTGTCTGGACCGTGCGTCTGACCGCCACGACGGCTTTGCAGGCGCAGAACGGTTCGCGGTGCACATGTTGCCGGTCGAGGACCGCGAAATGTCGGACCGTTTTGCCTGGGGCGTCTGCCGCCTGTCGTCGGACGAGTTCGACAGCTCGAGCGCGGAACCGCCGAGATTGAAGAACGCCCTGACGCGGCTGGACTGCGTCGCCGCGGACCGAATCATCATGGGCGATCACCTGACCATCGTCGGCGCGGTCAAAGCGTTCGAGACGCGGGCAGGGGCGGGGCTGACCTATTTCCGTGGACGCTACGGCGTCGCAGAGGAGCCGGGCGCATGAAGATCGGTTTCGCGGGTCTGGGTGTCATGGGCGGGCCCATGGCGCGCCATCTGGTTCAGGCGGGACATGAGGTCACGGGCTTCAATCGCTCGCCGGACAAGGCGCACGCCTGGGCCGAAGCGACCGGAGGACGGTTCGCTGCGACGGTAGCCGAGGCGTCGGCTGATGCGGAACTCCTGATCCTGTGCGTCGGCAATGACGACGACGTGCGGCAGGTGGTGACGGCGGCGCTGCCGCACCTCGCGCCGGGTGCCGTGATCGTCGATCACACCACGACATCGGCCCGGGTGGCGCGCGAAATGGCCGCGCTGGCGGCGGACGCAGGACGGGCCTTCATCGACGCCCCGGTTTCCGGCGGACAGGCGGGGGCCGAGAACGGGCAGCTCAGTGTCATGGCGGGCGGCGAGGCGGCGGCGCTGGCCCGGGTCGATGCGACCCTGATGGCCTATTCGAAGGCCGTGAAACACATGGGACCGTCAGGCTCCGGTCAGTTGACCAAGATGGTCAACCAGATCGCCATCGCCGGGGTTGTCCAGGGCCTGGCCGAAGCGGTGCATTTCGCCGAGGTCGCGGGGCTGGACACGACCGCGGCCTATGACGCCATTTCCAAGGGCGCGGCGCAGTCGTGGCAGATGGACAATCGCTGGAAGACGATGGCCCGGGGCGAGTTCGAGTTCGGGTTCGCGGTCGACTGGATGCGCAAGGATCTGGGGCTGGTGCTGGATGAGGCACGGGCCAATGGCGCGCATCTGTCGCTGACAGCCCTGGTGGACCAGTTCTATTCCGAGGTTCAGTCCATGGGCGGAGCGCGCTGGGACACGTCGAGCCTGGCCGCGCGACTGCAGGATCGGGTGCCTTCCAAACCCGTGTGACATTCGACATCAGAACGTCATCGCAGCGTTGTCCCTGCGTAGCCGCCCCGCAACAGCAAGATCGTAGGATCTGCGTTGTGCAGGGGTGGCGGCATGCTTCAGATTCTCTCCGCGGCTGTTGGCCGTGCGTTGTCAGGGCGATCGGTGCTGAGACGGCGTCCACGCGCCATCAGCGTACTTCTGGTCGCCTTTCTGCTCGGAAGCATTCCCTTGATCGGGAACGCCCGCACGGCGCCTCTGTCGAGCCTTTCTCGCGGCTATGTCGGATCGGGAACCGCAACGGCGCATTACGACTACGCTGGACTCGTTCACGTCCACACGACCTATTCAGATGACGCAACCGGCACATACGAAGACCTCGCGCGCGTGGCCGGCGGTCAGGGAATCCGCTTTCTCGTGGTGACCGACCACGAAACCCTGGCGGGGATCGCTGACGGCAAGCAGGGATGGCGGGACGGGGTCCTGATGCTGACCGGGGTAGAGAACCGGCGCCCTGAGGGTCACCTGCTGGCCATGGACATTGAGAGCGCACCGAACCGGCGGGAAATCCCCACATCGACCTATCTCGAGGCCGTGACGGCGCAGGGAGGGCTGACCATCCTGGCGCATCCGGCGCACCGGAAATGGGCCTGGCGGGGCAAGATTGACGACCGTATCGACGGGATGGAGATCCTTGATCTGGCGGACCAGTTCTATGCGGCACCGCTCGAGGCGAAACTGGCCGCGGTCGCCTTGCTTCCGGTGAACCGGACGGCGGCCTATCTGGAACTGGGAACGAAGGCCGAGCCTGCGCTGCGTATATGGGACAGGATTACCCAGGAGCGCCGTTTCGTCGGTCTGTACGCCGCCGACCTGCATCAGGCCATTGAGCTTTGGGGCGAGGAAAAGATGGTTTTTCCACCCGCCGAAGACGTCATGCGGATCGCGCGCAATCACATCATCTCGCCGACGCCGTTCACGGGCGACGCCGCCGCTGATACGGCGCTGGTGTATCGCGCATTCCGGTCCGGTCATCTTTATGTGGGGCTCGACATTCTCGGAGATCCCACCGGCTTCATGTTCAAGGCGGTCAATCGTGAAGCCGAGGTCTGGATGGGCGACGAGATGCGAGCGGGACCGGAGACAAAGTATTCGGTCGAGCTGCCACAGTCCGCGCAACACTTGGGCCCGATTATCCGTATCCTGCGCAATGGTGTGGAAGTCGCACACTCTGCGCCCGGACAGCGGAGCTACCTCTATGCGGACGCCCGGCCGGGTGTTTACCGCGTTGAGGTCACGACTTCGATTCCGACCGCGTTTGGGGCTGATCGGGAGGTGACGTGGATCTACTCGAACCCGATCTATGCCCGACTTTGATACGTGGTATATTTCGCATAATATATCTTATGCGTATTAAAGGTGCCGGCTGACGGGACGCGCTACGGTGCCTGTCCCACCGTCGGTGCCGCATCCAGCAAGGCAATAGCCTCCCGGACATAGACAGCGTGGGCGACCACCCCGATCCCGAGCGGCTCGTCAGACGGTCGAACCTCCGACGTCAGGACTCCAGCGATGAACGGATGATCTGGCTGGACGGTCCCCGGCAATTTGCGTGCGGCCGGCGTCCAGAACACCGGTCCCCCGGAGTTCCCCGGAAAGACCGGGAAATCAAGAAGAAAGACCGGAAAATTCTCGACAGGAGTCAATGGCCAGGAAGCGATCCTCCCCGTCCGCAGAATGGGAAACCCGGCGGTGTTCGAGGAATAGCCACGCGGATAGCCCAGGGTCAGCAGTTCGTCGCCGGGGCCGACCTGCCAGTTGTCGAGGTCCTCGCCGCTGGCCAGCCATTCAAGCGGGATAGCCGCACGGGCGAAGACGGGCGGGGCCGAGACCTCCATAACGGCGATGTCACGCTCCGGATGCTTGGTCCAGAGCTTGTCGCCGGCCATGTCGCGGATCCGCAGGGGATCCGGCGCGAACCGCCAGCCGCCGCCCGGCATCTCGCTGCGCCAGCCCACGCGGGCGTCGCGGCCGGGCATGCCGTCGAGCACATGGTTGGCCGTCACCAGCACGGTGCGGGGCGTGCCATCGGGTCGCGGTGCATTGATCAGGAAGGCTGTGCCGACCCTGCGGGTTCCGTCGCCGTTGTTCTGGTCGAGCTGGACCGTGGCACTGATCAGTCCAACGGTCAGGTCCCAGGCCGGCGCGTCGAGCTCCGCAATCGGTGGTTCCTGGACCTGAACCTGCTCCCACGCGGGTTGAGGCGGCGTCTGAAGATCGAACATCGTGCCTGTCCCGTCACTGGCGTTTGTCATTTGACGGCGGGTGGCACGCGCGCACAAGGTCCGGCGTCAATTCAGGGGCTTCGACATGAACCGCCGCGACCTTCTCGCCACATCCGCCGCTGCGCTCGCGGCAACCGCCCTTCCCGCCCAAGCCCGCCCAACCGGAGCCTCGATGTCCCAAGGAACGCCCGTCCCGCCTGTCCCGAAAAAGATTCCCGTGCGCATCGAGCAGCTGGGGCGCGTCCGCACCGACGACTATCAGTGGATGAAGGACGACAACTGGCAGACGGTGCTGCGCGACCCGACGGTGATCAAGGCCGACGTCAAGGAACACCTCGAGGCCGAGAACGCCTATCGCGAGGCGATGATGGCCTCGACCCTGCCGCTGCAGGCCGCGATGTTCGAGGAGATGAAGGGGCGGATCAAGGAGGCGGACAGCTCGGTCCCCTCGCCCGACGGTGCCTGGGAATATTACGTCGAATACCGGACCGGCGATCAGCATCCGCGCTACATGCGCAAGCCGCGGGGCGGCTCTGGCGAGGCACAACTGCTGCTCGACGCCAACGCCCTCGCCGAGGGCAAGGCCTATTCGGAGGTCTCGTCGGCCGGCCACAGCCCCGACCACGCCCTGTTCGCCTATGCAGAGGACGCGCAGGGGTCCGAGGTGCACCACATCTACGTCAAGGATCTGGCCAGCGGCGAGGTCCTGCCCGATCCGATCGGTTCGGCCATCGGGGACTTCACCTTCTCGCCCGACAGCCAGTGGATCTTCTGGACCAATCGCGACGACAACGGCCGACCGGACAAGATCTTCCGTCGTCCGGCCCGCGGCGGCGAGACGACCCTGGTCTACCAGGAAGATGACGACGGCATGTTCCTCGGCGTCGACCGCACGGCCGACGACGCCTTCATCCTGATCACCGTGGGAAACCAGGAGACGTCGGAGGCCCGGGTCATTGCGGCCGCAACGCCGACCGCGACGCCGGTCGTGCTGGAGCCTCGCGAGGTCGGCCGGCTGTACGAGGCCGACCACTGGGGCGACCGCTGGGTCATCCGCACCAACGCCGACGACTCCATCGACTTCAAGATCGTCGAGGTCCCGACGGCGACGCCGGGCAAGGCCCACTGGACCGATCTCGTCCCGCACACGCCGGGCCGCTACATCGAGGGTGTGGCGCTGGTGAAGAACCATATCGGCCGCCAGGAACGGGCCGACGCCAATACGAAGATCATCATCCGGGACCGGGCCGGGGCCGAGCACGAGATCGCTGTGGACGAGCCCGCCTACTCGCTGTCGCTGGCCGGGGCGTCGGAGTTCGACACCACGATCATGCGTTACGGCTACAACTCGCCGTCCACGCCGACCTCGACCTATGACTACGATCTGGCGACGCGTGAACGGACCCTGCGCAAGGTGCAGGAGGTGCCGTCCGGCCACAACGCTGCGGACTATGTCGTCGAGCGGCTGAACGCCCCTGCCCCCGATGGCGAGCTGGTGCCGGTGACGGTGCTGCGCCGCCGGGACACGCCGGTCGACGGCTCTGCGCCGGTGCTGCTGTACGGCTATGGCTCATACGGCAGTCCGATCCCGGCCAGTTTCTCGACCAACCGGCTGTCGCTGGTCGACCGGGGCTGGATCTATGCCATCGCGCATGTTCGGGGCGGCTCCGACAAGGGGTGGAACTGGTTCCTGACCGCCCGGCGAATGACGAAGAAGAACACCTTCACCGACTTCATCGCCTCGGCCGAACACCTCATTGCGCGCGGGTACGCCAGTTCCGGACGTATCGTGGCCGAGGGCCGGTCGGCGGGCGGGATGCTGATGGGGGCGATCAACAACATGCGGCCCGACCTGTGGGCCGGGGTGATCGGCGGGGTGCCTTTTGTCGACGTCATCAACACCATGAGCGACGTCAGCCTGCCGCTGACGCCGCCCGAATGGCCCGAGTGGGGCAATCCGATCGAGGACCCCGAGGCCTATGACTATATGATGAGCTACAGCCCCTACGACCAGGTCGGGCCGATGGCCTATCCGGCCGTGCTGGCCACCGGCGGCCTGTCGGATCCCCGCGTGACCTATTGGGAGCCGGAGAAATGGGTGGCGAAGCTGCGGCCGGCCACGACCTCGGGCAAGCCGATCCTGCTCAAGATCAACATGGAGGCCGGCCACGCCGGTTCGTCGGGGCGGTTCGACTATCTGAAGGAGGTCGCCCACGACTACGCCTTCGCCGTCTGGGCCATCGACAGGGGGTGGGAGCGGGTCTGAGCCCCGCCGCCCCTGCCTACGGTGTCAGGGTCCAGGTGTACTGGCCGACGGACTCGGCATGCATGACCACGAAATTGCGGGTCTCATAGCCGGCCGGGCAGGTGTCGCTGCCGTCCGACCAGAAGGTGTAGGGCCCGGGATGCTGGACGCACAGGGCGTGGTTGCCTGCCCAGACACGCCCCGAGCCGTCCGTCGTTTCGCCATACATGTAGAAATTGGCGTTGTCGGTGGAGACCAGCGCGGCGCAGGCGCCATTGTTCACCGTGTACCAGCCGCGGTTGATGAAGCGGCCGGTCCCGACCTCGACATAGGAGATGGCGACAGTGCCGTTACGGCCGCTTTCGTTGCAGACCCGGATGTCGACGGTGGCGGGCCGCGCGGGCGCGGGCGGTGCCATGCCCGGCTTGGACTGGGCGTCGGCCAGGCCGGGCGAGCCGGCGACCAGCGAAGCGGCTATCGCCGCGACAAACAGGTGTGTTCTCATGATCCCCTCTCCCCTGCTGAATACCCAAGCTATCAAGGTTCTCCGAAGATGCCACTGACTGTTGCTGACAACAGCGCCAGACCCGGGCTGGCCCGATGAGCCCCGTGGTCAGACCGGCCGCTGAAGGCGATATGCCGGCGATCACCGCCCTGTATGGGGCCGAGGTCGTGGGAGGCACCGCCACCTTCGAGACCACGCCGCCCGGCCCTGAAGAGATGTCGCAGCGGTTCGCGGCGGTGCAGCGCCACGCCCTGCCCTGGCTGGTGGCGGAAATCGACGGCCGTTTCGCCGGCTATGCCTATGCCTCTCCGTTCCGGCCGCGTCCGGCCTATCGATATGGCGTCGAGGTTTCGATCTATGTCGAGGCTGATGCGCGTCGACGGGGCGTGGGTCGGGCCCTGCTGAAAGCCCTGATCGCCGGAACCCGCGACAGGGGCCTGCGACACCTGATCGGCGCCATCAGCGACAGCGACACCAGCAAGGCCTCGATCGCCCTGCATCGGGCCCTCGGCTTCCGGGATGCCGGCGTCTATCGCCAGGTCGGCTGGAAATTCGATCGATGGCTGGACGTCACCCTGATGCAGCTGGACCTCAATCCCGATGGAGCGCCGCCGGAGTCGCCAGGGCTGGACCTGACGGGCGGCCTCGCTTGACACACCGTCGCAACGGGCGTGGATGGACCGTGTGCGAAGCCTGAAGGTCATCTTGATGCTGTTGGGAGCCCTTTCGGTGCTCCTGCTGGGCGTTGCGCCCGCAGTCGCCGTGACAGCCGAAGTCCCGCCCTGCCATCAGGCCTCGACCCATGGCCCGGCGGGCCATGAGGCTCCAGCTCCTTCCGGCAAGGCCATGGCGGCCATGGCCTGCTGCGTCTCCTGCGTCGTCACGCCGGTGCCGCAGCCTCCGGCGCGCAATCTGACGGCCAGTCGCGCAAGGCCCGCGCCGCCGGTTCCGGCCAGCCTGCCGGTCGGTCTGTCTCCCGCTCCGGCGCATGGCCCGCCCAAGGCCTGATCGCGACCTTTGTCACAGCGCCGCTCCGGCGACGCGCGATCTTCCCATGCTTTCAAGGAGGCCATGATGGCTGTCCGCCTTTCCGCGTTCCTCACGGGCGCATCCGTGCTCGCGCTGGCCCTGCCCACCGCTGCGCAGGACCATCCCCACCACCCTGCCGCGCTTGCGCCGGCCACGCCCCAAGGGCACGTTCACACGCCCGGCATGGTCATGCCCCCGGCGCAGGTGGAGCCCGGCGATCCACACGCCGGTCATGACATGCCGGCGATGGATCACCCGACAACCAGCGCGCTCGGCCCCTGGCCGATGACCCGCGACGCCACCGGCACCAGCTGGCAGCCCGACCTGTCCGGGCATGGCGGTGTCCACACCCGGTCGGGCGACTGGTCGCTGATGGGGCATGCGCAGTTGAACCTCGTTTACGACTGGCAGAACGGTCCACGGGGCGACGAGAAGACCTTTGTCAGCGGCATGGTCATGGGCGCTGCCCGTCGAGACTTCGACGACGGCTCGACCCTGAACCTCCGGGCGATGCTCAGCCCGGATCCCTTCATGGGCAAGCAAGGTTTTCCCCTGCTGCTGGCCGCCGGCGAGACGGCGGACGGCGTGACACCGCTGGTCGATCGCCAGCATCCCCATGAGCTGGTGATGGAGCTGTCAGCGTCATACGCTCGCCGGCTCGGTGAGGATGACAGCGTGTTCGCCTACATCGGCCTGCCCGGGGAGCCGGCGTTCGGACCGCCCGCCTTCATGCATCGCATGAGCGCCATGGACAGCCCGGAGGCGCCGATCACCCACCACTGGCTGGACTCGACCCACATCGTCTTCGGCGTGGCGACGGTCGGCTGGGTCCATGACGCCTTCAAACTGGAGGCCTCGACGTTCCGCGGCCGTGAGCCGGACGAGAACCGCTATGACATCGAGACGCCCGAGCTGGACAGCTGGGCGGTTCGCGGGTCCTGGAATCCCTCGCCCGAATGGTCGCTGCAGGCGTCCTACGCCGATGTCACCGCCCCGGAGCAGCTTTCTCCCGGCGAAGACGAGACCAAAATGTCGGCCAGTGCGATCCACACCCGGCGGCTCGGACCGGACGGCTGGTGGAGCTCGACCCTCGCCTGGGGCCGCAAGACCAATGACCACGAGGAGTCGAAGGACGCATGGCTGGCCGAGACGGCCTTCACACCGGACGGTGCCTGGACCCTGTTCGCCCGGGCCGAGCGGATCGAGACGGATGAACTGGTCGCCGGTCCGGGCGGCGGCCATGGCCCGCTCTACGTTGTGTCCAAGGCCTCGTTCGGGGTGGTCCGGGACTGGCGGGTGACGGGCAATGTCCGCTTCGGGCTGGGCGCACTCTACAGCGTCAACAGCGTGCCGGGCGGGCTGGAGCCCCTGTACGGCGGCGATCCGGACGGGGGCATGATCTTCGCCCGGCTCAAGATCGACTGACGAACGGTCGCGCCGCGCATGCCGACCGGCTCAGCGCGGCGCGATCCCGTCAGGGTCGGCGGCCAGACAGGGCGCGAGGCTGAAGCGGCGCGGCGGCTCGCCCATCGTCCGGTGGCGGATCAGCTGACGGGCAAGACGGATGGCTGGGGAACTAGGACTCGAACCTAGAATGACGGTACCAAAAACCGGAGTGTTACCATTACACCATTCCCCAGCAGGTCCGGCGCATCCGGGGCCGAGGCACCGGAAGGCGGTCGAGATACGCGAAGGCCGCGGGCGATGCAAGAACCGCTTTCGAGACTATTTCACCGCACCGCAAAACGGCGCTTGCGGGCGGGAAAGGCCGTGGCTATAAGCCCCCTCCTCAAGTCGGAGTGTGGCTCAGCCTGGTAGAGCACTGCGTTCGGGACGCAGGGGTCGGAGGTTCGAATCCTCTCACTCCGACCATTTTTCTCCGGAAAAGAGAGACAGCCCTTCGGGGCCCCGAGGTTCCCCGCCTCAATCCACCGCCTTCGCCGCGACCGCGTTCAGGTGTGCCCCCACGGCCTCGATCGTGCGGCCGGCCAGCGCCTTGCGGCGGGCCAGCAGGTCAGGCGAGCCGGCGTCATAGTCGGCCATCAGGCGGCGGACGAAGTCGCCGGACTGAACCTCCTCCAGCACCGTGTCCATCGCCGCGCGCGACGGCTCGCCGATGATGCGCGGGCCGGTCAGATAGGCGCCGTATTCGGCCGTGTTGGAGATACGGGTGAAGGCTCCGGCGACGCCGCGCTCGAACATCAGGTCGGTGACCAGCTTGACCTCGTAGAAGCATTCGAACCAGGCGACCTCGGGCGGATAGCCGGCCTTGACCAGCTTCATGAAGGCGGCGTCGACCAGCTCGGCCACCCCGCCGCACAACACCACCTGTTCGCCGAACAGGTCGCTCTCGCATTCGGCGGCGAAGGTGGTTTCGAGAATGCCCTTGCGGCCGCAGCCGAGGGCGGCCGCGTAGGACAGGCCCAGGGCATGGGCGGTGCCGGTGGCGTCCTGATGCACGCCGAACAGGGCGAAGACCCCCTGCCCTTCAACATAGAGGTCGCGGATGCGCGGCCCGATTCCCTTGGGCGAGGCGAGGATGACGTCGAGGTCCGGGCGCGGTTCGACCAGGCCGAAGCGGACCGACAGGCCGTGGGCGAAGATGAGGGCCGCGCCGGGCTGGATGTTGGGCTCGATCTCGTCGGCCCAGAGGTCGCGGTGCGCCTCGTCCGAGACCATGACGGCGACCACGTCGGCGGAGGCGGCGGCCTCGCCGGCGGTCAGGACAGGGAAGCCGTCGGCCTCGGCCTTCGCGCGGGTCGAGGACCCGGTCTTGAGCCCGACCACGATGTCGTCGACACCGGAGTCGCGCAGGTTCAGCGCATGGGTCCGGCCCTGGCTGCCGTAGCCGATGACGGCGACTCGCTTGCCGCGAATGATGGAGAGATCGCAATCGCGGTCATGGAAGACGGGCAGCGGCGTGCTTAGGTGTTCGGTCATGAGCACAGACATAGCGCCTTCCGACGTCGTCGCCTTCTGGAAAGAGGCGGGCCCCGGCAAATGGTTCGCCAAGGATGACGCCTTCGACTCCCGCTTCCGGCGCGGATTCGGGGATGCGCATTTCGCGGCTGCACGGCGCGAGCTGGACCCCTGGGCAGAGACGCCGGAGGGGTCGCTGGCCCTGCTGATCCTGCTGGACCAGTTTCCGCGGAATGTGTTCCGGGGTACGGGCCATGCCTTCGCGACGGATCCGCTGGCGCGGATGTTCGCCGGACGCGCCCTGGCGGCCGGGCACGACCTGCAGGTTGAGGGCGATATCCGCCGGTTCTTCTACCTGCCCCTCCAGCATTCCGAGGACCGCGCGGATCAGGACCGGCAGGTCGAACTGTTCCAGACCCGGATGGCGCGCAAGCCGGACGACCGCTGGGCCGAGCACCATCACGCCGTCATTGCCCGCTTTGGCCGCTTCCCCCACCGGAACGAGGCGCTGGGGCGCGAGACGACGCCGGATGAGCAGGCGTTTCTGGATGCTGACGGGTTCAGGGGCTGATCTTCCACAGGGTGGCCGCGCGCTCCACAAGTTGTGAACCAGGAGCACGAAACGGGACTCTGCGAATCACCCCGATCAGCACAGTCTGGAATGATGAACGCCGTCGCCGCCCTGTCCGATCTCCATGCCCGCACGGGGGCCGTCGCGGCTGATCACCCGGAGTGGCAGTACCTCAATCTGTTGCGCGACATCCTCGACAACGGCAGCCGGCGCGACGACCGGACCGGCACAGGGACGCTGGGGGTGTTCGGGCGGCAGATGCGGTTCGACCTGGCCAAGGGCTTCCCGGTCCTGACGACCAAGAAGCTGCATCTGCGGTCGATCATCGTCGAACTGCTGTGGTTCCTGCGCGGCGAGACCAATATCGGCTGGCTGAAGGACAACGGCGTTTCGATCTGGAACGAATGGGCCGACGCCGAGGGCGAGCTGGGGCCTGTCTATGGCAAACAGTGGCGGTCGTGGGCCGCGCCGGACGGCCGGGTGATCGACCAGATCACGAAGCTGGTCGAAGGCCTGAAGACCAATCCCAACAGCCGCCGCCACATCGTTTCGGCCTGGAACCCGGCCGACGTCGACGACATGGCCCTGCCGCCCTGCCACTGCCTGTTCCAGTTCTTCGTCGCCGACGGCAAGCTGAGCTGCCAGCTGTATCAGCGGTCGGCCGATGTGTTCCTGGGCGTGCCGTTCAACATCGCCTCCTATGCGCTGCTGACCATGATGGTGGCCCAGGTCTGCGGGCTGAAGCCGGGCGAGTTCGTCCACACCTTCGGCGACGCCCACCTGTATCTGAACCATATCGAACAGGCCGGGATCCAGCTGTCGCGTGCGCCCCTGCCCGCCCCGACCATGACCATCACGCC
This sequence comes from bacterium, assembly GCA_943372245.1. Taxonomy (GTDB): domain Bacteria; phylum Pseudomonadota; class Alphaproteobacteria; order Caulobacterales; family Caulobacteraceae; genus Brevundimonas. Next base: position 7,456 of record CALRXX020000023.1, on the reverse strand, counting down.
GCGGGACGACCTGTTCGCCTATACGCTCGAGGACTTCGTGCTCGAGGGCTATGAGCCCTGGCCGCATATCAAGGCACCGGTCGCGGTCTGATGACCCTCGATCTCAAGGCCCTGCAGGCCGACGTCCTGCGCATCTCCGACATCTATGCGCGCGAGCACAACATCGACCGCTCGGGCGACTGGGCCCTGCTGAAGGTGCAGGAGGAGCTGGGCGAGCTGACAGCCGAGCATCTGCGCATGAGCGGGCGGGCGCGGGGCGCGGCGGACGCCGGCAAGCTGGGCGATGAGGCGGCGGACGTGCTGGGGATGCTGCTGATCTATTGCGACCGGGCCGGGATCGATATCGAGGCGGCGATGCAGCGGAAATGGCTGCACTGGCTGACGTCGGAATCCGCCGTTCCGCCAACCTAGCGTCACCCCAAGACTCGGCTCACCGTCCCCCTCGACCCCGCGCAAGGCGGGGCCGTAGCAACGGGGAGGTTGCCATGGTGAAGAAGTTTTCCGCCGAGTTCATCGGCACGATGGTGCTGGTGCTGTTCGGGTGCGGTGCGGCAGTGCTGGGGCCGGCGCCGTTTGACCAGCTGGCGGTGTCGATGGCCTTTGGCCTGGCCATTGTGGCCATGGCCTACGGCATCGGGCCGGTGTCGGGCTGCCACGTCAATCCGGCGGTCAGTCTGGCGGCCTTCGTGGCCGGGCGGATGTCCCTGAAGGATATGGGACTGTACTGGGTGGCGCAGATTCTGGGCGCCGTCGCGGGCGCGGCCATCCTCGGCCAGATCGCCGCGGACGGCTATAACAACCTCGGAGCCAACGGCTTCGAGGCCGGCTCGCCCGGTGGCTTCGGCCTGCAGGCGGCCCTGATATTCGAGGTCGTGGCCACGGCCATTTTCGTCATCGTCATCCTGGGAGTGACCGGGCCCAAGGGTCACGGAGCCTTTGCGGGCATCGCGATCGGTCTGACCCTGGCGGTGATCCATATCGTCGGCATCCGGGTGACCGGGGTGTCGGTCAATCCGGCCCGCAGCTTTGGCCCGGCCCTGCTGCAGGGGGGCCAGGCGCTGAGCCAGGTCTGGCTGTTCTTCCTGGCACCCGCCATCGGCGCCGTGCTCGGGGCGCTGCTGTTCCGGCTGAAGGTGCTGGAACCCGACGCCTGAGGCTGTAAGAACGGGCGGCGGCCGATCGGGCCGTCGCCCGTTTTTCCGAGGTCCGCTTGGCCCTGCCCCAACTCGTTCTCGTCGTCGCCCGCGCCCGCAATGGCGTGATCGGACGGGACGGCGACCTGCCGTGGCGGCTGCGCAGCGACCTGCAAAGGTTCAAGGCCATCACCCTGGGCAAGCCCTGCATCATGGGCCGCAAGACCTGGGAGAGCCTGCCGCTGAAGCCCCTGCCCGGCCGGCTGAACCTGATCCTGTCGCGGGATGAGTCGTTCACGGCGCGCGGGGCCGTGGTCTGCACGACCCTGGACGAGGCCGTCGAGATCGCGCGCGAGACGGCCGAGGACGACGGGATCGGCGAGATCTGCGTCATCGGCGGCGTGGCCCTGTTCGAAAAGGCCCTGCCGCGGGCGAAGCGGCTCTATCTGACCGAGGTCGAGGCCGAGCCCGACGGCGACCTGCTGTTCCCGGCATTCGACGAAGGCGACTGGGTGGAGGTATCGTCCGAGGCGCATCCGGCGGGTGAGAAGGACGACCATCCCTTCGTCTTCCGCATTCTCGAGAGGAAATGACCATGCTGATCGTGACCACAAATGACGCGCCCGGTTATCGGGTGGTGAAGACCCTGGGACTGGTGCGGGGCATCACCGTGCGGTCGCGCAACGCCATCAGCGACATGGTCGGCGGCCTGCAGTCGATGCTGGGCGGGCGGGTCGAGACCTATGTCAAACTGGCAGAGGCGTCGCGCGCGGAGGCCCTGCAGGAGATGGTCGAACACGCGCAGGCCATGGGCGCCAATGCCGTGATCGGCATGCGCTATGAGGCCAATGAGATCATGGAAGGCGTCACCGAGGTGCTGGCCTACGGGACGGCGGTGGTGGTGGACGGGGATTAGGGATTAGGGATGATGGCGGCCTTTTTGGCAGCCACCCAGCCCCGATCCAAACTCTCCGCTACCTAATCCCTAATCCCTCTTCCCTGATCCCTCAGCTGAGCGTCATCATCGCTGACCGCTCGAAATCCTTCAGCTCGTCCTGACGGCCGTCCCGGACCTTCACCACCCAGTTGGGATCGGCCAGGAGAGCCCGGCCGACGGCGATCAGGTCGAACTCCTCGCGCTCCATGCGCTGGATCAGGCCGTCCAGTGAGGCCGGACGGGACCCGGCCCCGCCAAAGGCGGCGATGAACTCGCCATCCAGCCCGACCGAGCCGACACTGATGGTCGGCTTGCCGGTGATGACCTTGGCCCAGCCCGCGAAATTCAGGTCCGATCCCTCGAACTCCGGCTCCCAGAAGCGGCGCTGGGAACAGTGGAAGACATCCACGCCGGCATCCGAAAGCGGCAGCAGCCATTCGGCCATTTCGTCGGGGTTCAGGGCGATCTTCGCGTCGAAATCCTGCTGCTTCCACTGCGAAAGCCGGATGATCAGCGGAATGTCCGGCCCGAGACCCTCGCGCACGGCCTTGACCACCTCGACCCCGAAACGGGCCCGTTCGGCGATCGAAGGCCCACCCCAGCGGTCACCGCGGGCATTGAGTCCGCTCCAGTAGAACTGGTCGATCAGATAGCCATGGGCCGAATGGATCTCGGCGGCGTCAAAGCCCAGTTCACGCGAAGCCCGGGCGGACGCGCCGAAGGCGGCGATGGTGTCGGCGATGTCCTCTTCGGTCATCGGCTCATATTTCTGCTTGCCCGGCCCGGTCAGGCCCGAGGGGCTGTCGACCTTGCCGAGGGGCTCCCAGTCAGCCCCCTGCCCCCGGGCCGATCCGACATGCCAGAGCTGGGGCGCAATCAGGCCGCCGGCGGCATGGACCTCTTCCACGACCTTCTTCCATTCCGGCAGGGCCGCGCCGTGGAAGACCGGCACCTTGGGGTCATTGCGCGCGGCGGGGCGTTCGACGACCGTGCCCTCGGTGATGATCAGGCCGACCTGGCCCTCGGCCCGGCGGCGGTAGTAGCCCACCACATCCTCGGTCGGGATGCCGCCCGGCGAGAAGGACCGGGTCATCGGGGCCATGACGATGCGGTTGGGCATCTTCAGGGACTTGACCTGGAAGGGGCGGAACAGGGCGTCGACGGACATGGGCGGTTCTCGGGATGACTGGAACACGCAAGGTGGCGATCAGAGTTGCGTTTGAAAACCCTGGCCGGAAAATAATGTCCCCCCGGCCATGACCCGGATCCGGACGTCGACCTGCTGCCGGTGCGGCACGCGGTGCAGTCAAACCCTCAGGCTACGGCCTGGAAGGAACCGGCAGGCTCGGTAGCGAGGGCCCGGTTGACCGCATCGATCAACTTGTCCGGCCGGATCGGCTTGGCGAGGTGCGCGTCGGAGCCGGCATCGAGACTGCGTCGCACGTCCTCGGGCATCGCGTTTGCTGTAAGCGCAACAATCGGGGTTCGGGCCCGGCCGGTCGAAATTTCGATCTCCCGAATGGCCCGGGTCGCCGCGAGCCCGTCCATGACCGGCATCTGGACATCCATCAACACGAGGTCGAAGGCCCCGTTGGTATAGGCCTCCACGGCCAGCGCCCCGTTCTCGACTTCCGTCAGAACGACTCCGAGAGGTTCGAGGATCAAGGCCACGACCTGGCGGTTGACCGGGTGGTCGTCGGCAAAGAGGACACGGAGGGCCGGACCGGATGCATCCGCTGCGGCTGCCGACGGCGCGACATCCTCGGCAGAGGCTTGTCCGGGGGCTGCTTCGCTCAGGCGTTGCAGCGGGAGCTGAACAGCAAAGACCGATCCCGCGCCCGGTCTGGAACGACCACCGATACGGCCGCCCATCAGTTCCGCCAGGGAGCGGCAGATGGAGAGGCCAAGGCCTGTCCCGCCGTACTTCCGGTTGGTGGAGACATCAGCCTGCTCAAAACGCTGGAAGAGGCGATCGGCGGCCGCGCGATCAAAACCGATCCCGGTATCAGCCACGAAGAGGCTGAGGCCCCGGTTCCTTCGGCGCACCGTCACCCGGACAGAGCCGCTTTGCGTGAACTTGACGGCGTTGCTGACCAGGTTGGACACCAACTGGCCGATCCGGGTGCGATCCCCCTCGTAGACACCCGCCGCCGCCGGCGGAATCAGGAGTTCCAGACGGATACCTTTTGCCTCGGCGGTGGCACGGTGAAGATCGACCGTGTCGCTCAGCACCTCGAGGAGATTGAAGGGTGCAACCTCGAACTTGAGCTGGCCGGCTTCGATCTTGGCGACATCAAGAATGTCGTTGACGACAAGTTCCAGGGTTCGACCCGACGCGACAATGGTCCTGGCCATATGGCTTGAAGTCGGGTCGCTCTGCCGCCGTTCGAGCAGCTCGGTGAGGGCAATGATGCCGTTCAGGGGCGTCCGAAGCTCGTGGCTCATATTGGCGAGAAACTGCGATTTGGCGGCGTTGGAGGCTTCGGCCTGCGCCAGGCTGAGGTCCAGCGCCTGTTCGTTTTCCGCCAGCTGGTTGATCAGCCTGTAGACACGCCTGACTCCGACGGAGAGTGCGAACAACATCAATCCGAGCAGGGCGAGCAGTACCGGAACCGCACCCAACAAGCGGCTGGCTCCGGGTGTGGCGGGACGCCAGCTGATATGGCCCAGGGCCTTGCCGTCGGCGTCGGACAGGCTGACGGAGGGACCCGCGCGGGGGGCGTCGACCCGGAGTTGCGGCGCGACCAGGCCGAGATCTTCCGTCAGGCTCGGCACAAAGCTCGATACCGCCATCCCCGATGCGACGATGGGGTCGGGGCCGCTGGTCGCGGTGTCGGTATCCTCCGGCACAACGGTCGACACCGAAACAAAATAAGGGACCCCAGCGACATTGATCGTCGCCTCGCGCGTAACCACGGCATCAAGACTCAGCAGCAGGGTGGTCTGCGCCGCCCGCTTGAGCCGCGCCTCTTCCTTGACCCGGCTTACCAGGGGAGCGAGCGCGCTGATGAAGGCACGCTCGCTTTCGATTGTGACCGGCTCGCTGTCCCGGGACGCGTAAATCGGCGTCCCGTCCGGCGCGTAGGCCACTGAAGCATCGTGGGCCGTATAGTCCGCGAAATAGTCGCCGTAGTTGATCTGCATCCATTCCTGGTCGCGGGCGAGGGTCCGTGTGTAGGCCTCGTTCCAGACCGTCGCGGAGATCATATTCTCCCGGAGGCGCCCCAACGCGCGTGCAATCTTGCGTTCGACAAGCTTGGTCTCGGACTCGACCTGCACCCGGTCGATGGCCTGAACGGAATAGGTCAACAGGCCGCCGACGGCGAGCACCACCGCCGCTGCTGCGATGATGCCGGCGGACAGGATGCGCTGCAGGCGTGCTCGTGTTTTTCCGGTGTGCTCTGACATGGGTCTCTCGAAAACCGACGTTACAGGACACAGGTTAAGACTCGGAAAACCCCTTCGGTTCACCGCATCGAACCAGGTCAGACGCTTCGAACGGGCAGCTCCACAGCTGGCCGCCCCGGGACCTTCAGGTAGCCTGGATCAGGGAAAGAGCACGGCCGAAAGCTGTTCGGCGAACCGGCCGAACCGGGCCGTGATTTCGCCGTCGGGATCGCTGACCACGACCGGTACCCCGGCGTCGCCGCCTTCACGCAGGACGGCGTCGAGCGGCAGGTCGCCGAGGTAGGGGATGCCCAGACGGCGGGCCTCGGCCTCGGCCCCGCCGCGTCCGAAGACCGGACCCGACATGTTCTCGATCAGACCCAGGGTCGGGGTCTCGACCTTCTGGAACAGCGTATGGGCCCGGCGGGCGTCGGCCAGGGCGACCTCCTGCGGCGTCGAGACGATCACGGCGCCGTCGAGCGGGGTCTTCTGCACCAGGGTCAGCTGGACGTCGCCGGTGCCGGGCGGGAGGTCGACGACGAGAATGTCGAGGGGCTGCGCCTCCGTGCCCCAGCGGGTCTGGGTCAGCATCTGGGTCAGGGCCTGGGAGGCCATCGGGCCGCGCCAGATCATGGCGTCGTCGGCTTTGGTCAGCAGGCCGACCGACATGGCCTTGAGACCGTGGACGACGTGCGGCTCCATCATGGCATCGCGGTATTCCGGCTTGCCTGACATGCCGAGCATGGTGGGCAGGGACGGACCGTAGACATCCGCATCGAGGAGACCAACGGACAGACCACGCCCATTGCGCTGAATTCGGGACAGGGCGGCGGCGAGATTGACCGCGACGGTGGACTTGCCGACGCCGCCCTTGCCGCTTGCCACGGCGAGGACGCGGTGGACATGGGCGGGCCGGGCGGTGGCGACGGGCGCTTTCGGCCGCCCCTGATCGACGGCCTGGGGCGACAGGGAAGCGCGGCGTGGGGCGGCGGCGGAGGTCTCCGCGGTCAGAACCACGGCGACACGGACCATGCCCGGCAGGGCCTTGAGCGCCGCCTCGGCGGCGTCCCGGACCGGGGCGTAGAGGGCCGCGTCGGATGAAGCGACCTCGAGGGCGAAGCCGGCCCGATCGTCGGCCACGACCAGCCCCTGGACCAGGCCGGCGGCGACCAGCCCCCGCCCGCTTTTCGGGTCGATGACGGCGTCGAGGGCGGCGAGGACAGTTTCGCGGTCTGGCACGGAGGGTTCCTGCGGGTTGCGAGGTCAAGTGGGGCGTTCTATCGCCGAACGCACCGTCGTGTCTGGACGAAAATCTGAGCCCCCGTCTTGTCCGAGTCCCTGATCACCCTGCTGGCCGGCCCGACCGCCTCGGGCAAGTCGCGGCGCGCGCTGGAGATGGCGCAGCGGACCGGGGCGGTGATCATCAATGCCGACAGCCAGCAGCTCTATGCCGACCTGCAGGTCCTCAGCGCCCGACCTTCGAGCGAGGAAGAGGCGCTGGCTGAGCACCAGCTGTATGGCGTCGCCGATGCGGGCGAGGCCTGGTCGGTCGGGCGCTGGTGCCGGGCGGTGATGCCGGTGCTGGCGGATCTGGCGACCGAGGGGCGGCCCGCGCTGCTCGTGGGGGGAACCGGCCTGTATTTCACCGCACTGACCACGGGCCTGGCGGATATTCCGGATGTGCCGGTCGAGGTGCGGGACGCGGCCGGGGCGGCGTTCGACGCCGACGGCGAGGCGGACTTCCGGCACCGACTGGCCAGGGTCGATCCGGCGGCCGAGGCGCGGATCGAGGCCGGGGACCGCCAGCGGCTGACCCGGGCCTGGGCGGTGGCGCGGCACACCGGACGGGCGCTCAGCGACTGGACCGCCGACACCACGCCCCTGCTGCCGCCTGGATCATGGACCGGTCTGGTGGTCGAGCCGGAGCGCAAGGCGCTGTACGCCAACTGCGACCTGCGCGTGGCGCAGATGGTCGAGGCCGGCGCGCTGGACGAGGTGC
>CALRXX020000022.1:0-48854 GCA_943372245.1 bacterium | reverse complement strand
GAAGGGTGAAACCGATCTCGCCGTCGCCACCGGCGATGGTGTGAAGGAACCGCTGAACCGCCGTTCGACGATCTCGATCAACTTCTGATCCCGATCTTCGGCGTAAAGCTGAACCAAAGCGGGGCCCCGGTGGAAACACCGGGGCCCTTTTGCTGTTTGGGCGAGCCGGTCCGAAGGCTGGACCAGATCAACCTATGATTCCGGATTTCCGGCGCGCGGCCGGCCCGCGCGGCTGTCGACGGCCAGGGGCGCCCCGACAGCCGGTTCAGATCAGCTTACCAGCAGGTTGACAAAATCCCGGAATTTTCGCCCTTTAGGCGAAGTTTTCGCGTCGAATGCGCTACTGTTCGCCTGCCCGCCGAGAGCGGGTGTCGCGATTTGGCAACCCGGATCACCTTTTCGCCTGAATGTCATGAAATCGGGGGTTGCGCGGGTAATACCGGCTGGGTATTGGTCTTCCTGACGCTCAGGTTCCTTAGGTCCTTGCGTTGTAACTCACGAAGAGGTGAATCATGCTCCGCAAATGTGCCACCGCCCTCGCTGTCAGCCTGGTTTGCCTTTCCGGCCAAGCCTTCGCTCAGCAAGTGTCGGCCAAAGCTACCACGAGTGCTGTTGAACGCGTCGGCGCCCAATCGGGCCGCTCGAACGAGTTCGCCGGTATCCCGCTCCTGTACCTGGTGTTCGGTGTCGTCACGCTCGGCATCGTCGTTGCCGCGAACGACGACGACGGCGCCAGCGACTAAGGTTTCGACGGGCCTTCGGGTCTGTCAGAGTTAGTTGGGCTACTTGATGGAGGCCGCTGGCTAAACAGGCAGCGGCCTTTGTCTTGAGTCACGTCGGCGTCGCCATGTCAGCGTTCGGGGGCTTCAGCGTTCACGCCTGTGCGATCAGTCTTTGGCGCAAGGACATGGCTGGCGCCTCAGATGGCAGTGATTGGCTGGCCTAGCTCAGTTTTGCGGCGCGGACATCACCCCGCTTGATACACAGCGATATGGATTGCGCTCTCGGGCAGCGCAAACGGTCGTCGAGACAAGCGACAAACCATCAGCGCCGGACTGGACGAAGCTGTTCGATCGGCGATTCCCATCAGATGCCACAGCACTGCCACGGAATTAGGATATTGCGCGCCGTGGACATTTTGATCGGGTAAGGTGCGATCCAGCGCCATAGTGACTTTGGGGAGTTTCTACATTGATCGGTTCGAGGATGATGGTGGTCGCAGGGCTGACCGTGGCTGTCCTTTCCGCGACCGCCTGCGCCTCGCAGGGCGCCCCGCAGAACGTCGGGCAAGGGCAGGCCGCCTTTCTGACAACAGGTGGCGGAGTCGCCCTTGCTGCGGCCCCCGATTACCGTATCGGCCCGCTGGACAAGCTGAACCTGACGGTTTTCCAGATACCCGATCTTACACTCGAAAAAATTCAGGTTGATGGCAGCGGCCGCATATCCCTGCCCCTTATTGGAACCGTCCTGGCGGCCGGCAAAACGACTCAAGAGCTGTCGACGGAGATCGCCGACCGACTGAAGGGGCAGCTTCAATCGCCTCAGGTTTCAGTCTGGGTGGCTGAAGCTGTCAGTCAGAAGGTGACGGTCGACGGCTCGGTGGTCGAGCCTGGCGTGTACACCATGAGCGGTCCGACGACCCTCCTGCAGGCCGTGGCAATGGCCAAGGGGCCGGACATGAAGTACGCCAATCTCAATCATGTCGCTATTTTCAGGACGATCAACGGCCAGAGAGCCGCTGCCGTCTTCGATCTGAAGGCCATCCGGGCCGGTGTGGCGGTTGACCCCGTGATCATGGGCAACGACGTGATCGTTGTTGAAGGTTCAGCGACAAAGAGCGTGTTCAGGGAAATCCTGACCGCGCTGCCAGGACTCGCGGTCTTCAGCTATTTCTAGGTCGCGGTCCGTAGTTCTTTAAGTACCATTTCGAGGTTTGAGGTTTCATGGTGGCCAGAGGTGACTACGAGGGTGGAGCTGCGCCGCTCCCGTCCGACCGGATTCTGACCTCCAGATACGATCCGATCGTCGTGCGCAACGACGATCGGTACGACGATGACGATGGCTGGGGCAGTTCCAGATTTGACGAATCCCAGCGGCTTCAGCTGGCGGCCATCTGGGGCGCCGCGCTCAAGCACCGGTGGGTAATCATCGGCTCGGTTGTCGGCTGCCTTCTACTGGGGTTTGTCGCAACGGTCCTTATGCAACCCCTCTACACAGCCCAGACCTTGCTGCAGATCGATCGTGAAGCAAGCAAGGTTCTGAACGTCGAGGGCCTCGTGCCGGCCGAAGCGCTGACGGGTGAAGAATTTCTGACCACTCAGACGGGGCTTCTCAAGAGCGAGTCGTTGGCGCGACGCGTCGTTCAATCGCTGAATCTCAGTCACGATAAGTCTTTTCTGCGCATGGCGGGCGAAGACCCGGATGACAAGCGACGTCGGGGCAAGCGGCCCGCAAAGGCCAAATCCGCCGCGGCTCTTGAACGTTCGTTGACCCGAACCGTGATGGGAAACACCACCGTCACCCAGCAGCGTGGATCCAGGCTGGTGAGCATCGCGTTCACGAGTCCCGATCCAGCCCTCTCCGCGCGCGTTGCCAACGCCCTCGCCGCGAACTTCGTGACCACCAGTCTGGAGCGTCGCTTCGAGGCTTCATCCTATGCTCGAACGTTCCTCGAAGAGCGGCTCCGGCAGGTCAAGCAGCGGTTGGAGGACACGGAAAGGGAGCTGGTCGCCTATGCGGCGCGGCAACAGATTATCAACGTTGTGGCCGACTCGGGTGCCGGGCGGACCCCTGATGGGGCCACGCAATCTTTGACCGCCGCGAACCTGTCGGCGCTGAATTCAGCCCTCACAAATGCAAGGGCGGAGCGCACCAAGGCTGAGCAGCGTTGGCGCCAGGCTCAATCAACACCTGTTTTGTCCCTTCTCGAGGTTCTGGGTGACCCTACGGTTCAGAAACTGCGCCAGGACCGCGCGACCCTGTCGGCCACTTATCAACAGAAGCTGAAAATCTATCGGCCCGACTTCCCCGAGATGCAGCAGCTGCAGGCGCAGATCGACGAAATTGACCGGCAAATCAATACGGTCGCCAATGCAAACCTGTCAGCAATCCGGTCGCAGTACGAGATCGCCCTGAAACAGGAGCGCTCCTTCTCCGACCAGGTCGAAAAACTGAAGGGGTCCTATATGGACCTCCGCGAGAGAAATATTCAGTACACGATCCTTCAGCGTGAGGTGGACACGAACCGCACGCTCTACGAGGGCCTGCTCCAACGCTACAAGGAAGTCGGCGTCGCCGGCGGCCTAGGCTCCAACAACATTTCGGTCGTTGATCGCGCGCTCGCTCCCGATGGGCCATCGTCGCCCAAGCCCCTTATCAATATGGCGATCGCCCTGCTCCTTGGCCTGGCGCTCGGAGCTGGCATCACCGTGCTTCTGGAGCTTCTGGATGAATCGATCCGGACGCCGGACGATCTGGTCGCAAAAGTGGGGCTCACGCTCGTTGGAGCGATCCCCGAGTTGGAGAAGGGCGTTACGCCGCTAAGTGCGCTTGCTGATCCACGATCCAGTTTCACCGAGGCCTATTCATCGGCGCGAACTTCGCTTCAGTTCTCGACGAACGAAGGCTTGCCGCACAGCCTGCTCGTGACCAGCTCCCGCCCCTCCGAAGGGAAGAGCACTACGGCGCTCGCGCTTGCGAAGAGTTTCGCGCAGTTGGGCCTTCGGGTCCTGCTGGTGGATTCCGACCTGCGCAATCCCTCGATACACAGGCTGTTGAGCCTCGATAACAGTCGCGGGCTGAGCAATTTCCTGACGGGTGAAGACCTGGATGCGGTGATGCAGGTCGTCGGCGAGCCAGCGCTTTCGGTCGTGCCGTGCGGTCCGTTGCCGCCAAACCCGGCTGAACTCCTGGCCGGGGCACGCTTCCCGCAGTTGCTGGAGGAGGCGAAGGCGCGGTTTGACATGTTGATCATCGACGGTCCGCCGGTCATCGGCCTTGCCGATGCGCCTATTCTTGCCTCCCGGGCGGCGGCCACGGTGCTCGTCGTTGAGGCTGGCGGCGCAAGGCGGAGCGTGGTGCGGATCGCGACGAAGCGACTTCTGCAGGCCCGCGCCAGACTTCTCGGCGCTCTGCTGACCAAGTTTGACGCGAAGTCGTCGAGCTACGGTTACGGCTATGGTTACAGCTACGCCTATTCCTACGAGTACGGTCAAAAGCGCATCGACAAGGATGCCGCCTGACGTCATCTGAGCCAGGGGGGATGGCCATGGACCACGCATCGCGGCCCCCTTGGACGAGACTCGTCCATGCCGCATTGGCAGCGGCGCTGTTCCTTTGGCTGGCCTCCAGCGTCATCGCGAGTGGCATGGCCAGCTACTACGAGAACGGAGGCGAAGGCGACCGGGCCTTGCGTTGGCGGCCGACGGCTCCGGCGGCTTTGGCCATCAAGGCGGCTGAGCTGATCCAGCGTGGCGACAGCGCTGCCGCCGAATCGATGGCGCGCCAGGCGCTGCTTCGATCGGTCCTGCAGGCCGATGCCTTCAGGACGCTGGCACTTTCGGCCTATTCGAGACAGAGCGTCGACACGGCCCTGACGCTGATGAGTCGCGCCGGCCGTCTCAATCCGCGCGATAATCAGACGCAGAACTGGCTGTTCGATCAGGCGATGGCCCGGGGTGACTATCGTCGGGCTGTCCTGCACGCGGATGCTCTCATGCGTCGGTCGCCGCAGGTGTGGTCCCCGCTGTCCTTCATGCTCGCGACCCGGCTTGGGGACAGCACCCTTCGTGCGGCGCTTGTACAACGCCTTTCGGTTGATCCGCCCTGGCGCGGAACATTCATCGGCATCGCCGCCAGGAACGGCGCCGACGATGATATCGCGAGCCTGTTCCAGGCGCTCAAGCACACCGCCTCGCCGGTCACGGACGCAGAGGCGGCGGCTTTCTTCAATCGTCTCGTGGCCGAAGCGAAGTACCAGAAGGCGAAGCAGTACTTCGATGCCCTCGTGAGCCAGCCGGCAGGGCCGCCGCCCCTGGTCTACAACGGCGGATTTGAAGGCCTGCCGGGACCGCCGCCCCTGAACTGGCAAAACAATCCCGGCTCGGGCGGCAGCGCTCGCTGGACCCTGGACGACGGATCCCCGCTCGGCAGCTTGCGGGTCAGCCACGATGGCTTCAGTTCCACAGCCACCCTTGTGGAACAGCTTCTTCTTCTCCCCCCCGGGCAGTATCGGGTTTCCGCCCGTTCGCAGGTCGACGACCCGGCTGCCGCGGACCGTTTCAAGCTCCTGATCAAGTGCGTGGGTGGGTCCAATCTTGTCCTGATGACCCTCCAGGGTTCGCCTGGATCATGGGCGCAAACGCAAGCCGGGTTTGAGGTGCCTCCCGAGGCGTGCGAGGCGCAATGGCTGAATATCGTGCCGGCCACAAGCGATCGCCGCGACATCGCAGAGATGTCCATCGACGATATCGTCATCCGTCGTGTGGCAATCGGTTCCCGTCAGGGCCAGACGTCGGATCGGGCGCCATGAACAACTCGAGCCCTCATAGACGCGCACCAGTTCGCCGCTATGTCGAACTGATGATCGCCCCGTTGCGGTCGCAGGGTTCGCCGGTGTTCTGGCTGTCCGCGGCCTTGCTCGCCGTGGCGTTGATTTTCGGGGGGCAAAGCCGCGACAATCCGCTTTCGACAATGGCTGTCGAACTCGTCGGCGTGATGGTGTTGACGGCATTGGCCTGGCCGGGTTCGCCAATGAGCGTTAGCCGAAAGATCGGGCCGGAGATGGTCCTGTTCGTCGCGATGTTTCTCATACCGATTGTTCAGCTCGTCCCGTTGCCGCCGGATATCTGGATGTCACTTCCCGGGCGGCGTGAGGTTGCGGAGTCCCTGGCGTTAGCCGGGCTCGAAGGACGTTGGGCGCCAATCAGCCTGGATCCGGAATCGACGTTCCGATGCCTGTTGTGGCTGGTTCCGCCAGCCGCCCTGTTCCTCGCGGTCGGGCGCCTCGACACGGACGCGCGATTCCGGCTGGCCGGGATCGTCCTGCTGCTCGGCATCGTCAGTCTGATCCTCGGTGGCTTGCAGGTCGCCGATCGGGATGGTGTGCTCTTCGCTTCGCCCGCTGGCGGACATGCCGACCTCCCAATCGGGTTCTTTGCGAACCGGAATCACCAAGGGATCGCCATGGTGGTCGCACTCCCGTTCGCGGCGGCTTGTGCGGCGCGCTGGGGCTCGGCATTCCCGCAACGGACCCGAACGGCGAGTATCGCCTTTGTCACCTTGCTGGCGCTCCTGCTCATGGGCGTGCTTGGCACCCGTTCGCGGGCCGCGCTCGTACTTGCCGGGCCGGCGCTGGTTGTCAGCGTCGGTCTGTTCTGGTCGACGTTCAACACCCGGCGGGTAAGGCGTGAGGCCGCCCTTATCATGGGCGCGGCGGCGGTCGTGCTGGTCTCTCTCGCCCAGTTTGCCATCAGCGCGGTGCTCGACCGTTTCGGAGCGCTCACGGACAACGGCGGCCGCTACGACATCTGGTCGACGACGATCAGGGCGGGTGCAGATGTTTCACCCGTCGGATCGGGGCTGGGCACGTTCGTGCCGTTCTACCGTGCCCGGGAAGCCCTCGAGCTCATGGGGCCCCAGTACATAAATCACGCCCACAATGACTATCTAGAGCTATGGCTTGAAACGGGATGGCTTGGCCCGTCCATCCTGGTCGCGTTCTGCCTGTGGTTCGGATTTGCCTCCCTGAAAGCCTGCATCGGCCCGGCCAGTCCAGCCGCCATGCTCGCCAGGGCCAGCGTGGCGGCCGTGCTTGTCCTGCTTGCCCACTCAATTGGGGACTATCCACTCCGAACCCAGGCCCTGGCTTGCATCTTTGCATTTGCCGCCGCCTGTTCCGTTGGGAGGCGCCAATCGACCTAGGACAGGAGACGGCCCGGAAGCCCGCTGGTCCCACTGACGCGGTCAGTGAAGCGGGGGCGTCTTCCGAGGCGTTGCGGCAGAAGGGCCGAAAGGTAGTCAGCCGCCCAGACATTTTCGACCCAACCAATCCACACAACCAAACCGAGCACGTGTTGATGCAATCCACCAACCCCACGACCGGCGAAAACACCGCCCACTTTGCCGATGTTACGGAGATGGCGGGGCAGAAAATATCACTCGAACAACTGGAGCGGACCTGTAATCGCTACTACTGGGCAAGGGCTTTCGTCGAAAATGGCGATGTTCTTGAGGCCGGGTGCGGTGCTGGCCAGGGCCTCGGCTATCTTGCCAAGTATGCCCGGTCCGTAGTGGCCGGTGATATATCTGCGGAGGTAATGCGCCGCGCCCAGGATACGTATGGCGACTCTTTGGTCCTTAGAGTGTTCGACGCCACATCTATTCCGTGGCCCGATAATTCTTTCGATTCGCTGCTGCTGTTCGAAGCAATCTACTACATTCCAGATGTCGATGCGTTTTTCGAGGAGGCGCGGAGGGTGCTCCGGCCCGGAGGTCATCTGCTGATCGCCACGGCGAACAAGGACCTCTACGATTTCAATCCAAGTCCATTTTCGGTGCGCTATTACGGCGTCAAGGAACTCGGCGAGCTGTGCAACCGCCATGGCTTCGAAAGCAACTTCTGGGGTTTTGTCGACCTGTCCAAGGTATCTCTCCGCCAACGAGTCCTGCGTCCGATCAAGTCTATAGCCTCCCGCCTCGGATTGATTCCCAAGACGATGGGTGGCAAGGAATTGCTCAAAAAGTTGTTCTTCGGGGACATGGTGAGTATGCCGGCATCGATTCTCGACGCGCCCGTCGACTATGTGGAGCCGGCCTCTATTCCTTCAGGGGGCCCCGACACTCGACACAAGGTCATCTATTGTGCGGCCCGGTTGACTGGCCGCGCCTGAGAAATGATGGCGTCTTCGCCTGTATGGAGTTCTACGAAGTGGTCAAGGTTCCCTTTTTTGACTGGGCAGGTCTTTACAATGAACGTGGAGACCAATTCGCGCGCATCATGAACGACACGTTGTCGCGCGGCGGTTTTATCCTTCAGAAGGATGTGGAGGAGTTCGAAGCAAACCTGGCGGCCTATGTGGGCGTCAAGTATGCGGTCGGTCTGTCCGACGGCACGAACGCCATCCTTCTTGGACTGCGGGCCAGCGGCATAGGGCCAAGCGACGAAGTCATCATTGCAGGGCACTCATTTATCGCCGCGGCGCAGTCCATCCACTTTTCCGGCGCAACCCCGGTGCCGGTTGAACTGGACGAGGATGACTGGCTGATTTCGCCGGAGGCGATTGAGCTTGCGATCACCCCGCGCACGCGCGCTATCATGGCGGTGCACGTCAATGGACGGGTCTGCAAGATGGATCGCATCCTCGACATCGCGGCCCGTCATGGACTCGAAGTGTTTGAGGATTCCGCCCAGGCAATGGGAGCGAGGTTCGACGGCAAGGGCGCGGGGGCCATTGGCCGTTGGGGCACCTACAGCTTTTATCCGTCAAAGACTCTCGGGTGCTTTGGCGATGCCGGCGGCTTCGTTACCAACGACGCGGAGATCTACGAGCGTGTGCGCGCCATGCGCAACCATGGCGCCAACGCAGCCAAGACGATTCCGATCGACGTCGATGTGTGGGGCACCAACTGCCGATTGGACAACGTCCATGCGGCCATCCTCAACTACAAGCTCGGCTACTATGACGAAGTGATCGCCCGGCGAAGGGAAATTGCTCAACGCTATCACGACGCATTGAAGGGGATTGACGGGGTGCGGTTGCCTCCATCGCCTGATGCGGATCCGCGCTACTTCGACATCTACCAGAATTTCGAGTTCTGCTGTTCCGAGCGCGATGCGCTGCGCGCGTTTCTCGCCGAAAGGGACGTCGGGACAATCATCCAGTGGGGCGGATTCGGCATTCACCAGCTCAAAAATCTGGGTATGGAGCGAAATCTACCGAAGACTGACCGATTCTTTCGCGAATCTGTGCTCTTGCCGCTCCATCATATTCTCACGGATGAGCAGGTCGAACACGTGGTCACCACGCTTGCTGCATACTTCAGAGGAGCCACCCGCTGAGAAACTTCCATGATGACCTCGGCGTTCTGGCCGACCCGAAGGAACTGACCGAGCGACTTGATCTGAAGAATGCATCAACCGAATGGTTGGTGGATTGCTATCGGGACATGGTCACGATCCGCCTTACCGAAGAACGGATCGCCGACCTTTACGTGGCGCAGGAAACGCGCACTCCGGTCCATCTTGGCATTGGACAGGAGGCGGTGGCGGTCGGCGTATCGGCGCATCTCAACAGCGGCGACAAGATCTACAGCGGCCACCGCGGGCATTCTCACTATCTCGCGATGCATGCTCCGCTTCGCGGAATCATCGCCGAGATACTGGGGCGTGAAACCGGCGCCTCCGGTGGCATGGGCGGGTCGATGCACCTCTATGCGCCGGAATCCGGCTTCCACGGTTCCGTTCCCATAGTCGGGGCGACGATCCCGATCGCTGTCGGGGCCGGCATCGCCTGCAAGATGGACGGGCGGGGCCAGGTCGCCGTGTGTTATTTCGGGGACGGCGCCTGTGAGGAGGGCGTGCTCCATGAATCACTCAATCTCGCAAGGGTGATGGATCTGCCGGTCCTGTTCGTCTGTGAGAACAACCTGTATTCCAGCCACCTCGACATTCATCTCCGGCAGCCAAGCAACAGCGTGGCGCGCTTTGCCGAGGCCCACAGGGTTGATCACCGCGTTGTCGACGGCAACGATGTGATGGCGGTGGCCGGGGCCGCAGGCGATCTGATCGCCTCTGCACGGGCGGGCAATGGACCTGGATTTCTGGAGGCCGTGACATTCCGGTGGCGCGGCCATGTCGGCCCCGAAGCCGACATTGATGTTGGCGTCCGGCGCAGTCCGGAAGAGCTGGCGGCGTGGAAGCGTCGCGATCCCGTGCGGCGCCTGGCCGAAGCCCTGGTCAATGATCGCGGAATCGACAGCAACCGGTTCGACGAAATCGCCGCCGCAACCCATGCCGCGCTTGATGATGCTGTCACATTCGCCCGCGGATCGGACTACCCGCCGATCAGTGTGCTTATGGACTACGTGTATGCGGGAGACGCTTCATGACCGGGGCGACAGTGACCACGACCTATGCAGACGCCATTCGGCACGGTTTCGAATACGCGATGGAACGCGACGACCGGTGCTTTGCCATTGGTCAGGGCCTGTGGAGTCCCTGGTATGTCGGCAACTCGATGCGGGATCTCGACAAGAAATTCGGCAAAGACCGGGTCATCGACACGCCGGTTTCCGAGCTGGCGACCACAGGTGCGGCGGTTGGCGCCGCGCTCAACGGCTATCATCCGATCGTGGTTCATCCCCGAATGGATTTCATGGTTCTGGCGGCCGACCAGATCGTCAACCAGGCCGCCAAGTGGCGCCACATGCTGGGCGGCAAGGTGTCGCCGACCGTCACTATTCGCGGGATCGTCAATCGGGGCGGTGAGCAAGGCGCCCAGCACAGTCAGGCGCTGCATTCCTGGTACGCCCATATTCCGGGCTTGCGGGTTTTGATGCCGGCGACCGCTGCGGACGCCCGCGACATGCTTATTGCAGCCGCGCAGAGTCCAGACCCGGTCATGTATATCGATGATCGCTGGTGCTATGAGCTGGAAGAGGACCTGCCTCCCCCAACTGACGTCGACATCCGGTCGATCCGCCCGGTCATTCGCCGCTCGGGTAGCGACGTGACGATCGCTGCCGCGAGCTATTCCGTGTCGCTCGCTCTGCAGGCCGCCGAATTGCTCGCAAAGACCGGTATCGAGTGCGAGGTGGTCGATATGCGGCAGGTCAACCCGTTGGACGTCGAACTGATTGTTGAATCGGCGGCGCGAACCGGCCGTTTCGTCGCCGTCGACGGCGGCTGGAGCACATGCGGACTTGCCGGGGAGCTAATGGCCTGTGTGGCCGAGCGCGTTGCCCCGTCCAACCTCAAGGCGCCGCTTGCCCGCGTGACCCTTCCGGCAGCGCCGGCCCCAACGAGCCCGTTGCTGGAGAAGGCGTACTATCCAACCGCGGAAACAGTGCAGGCGTGCATTCAGAAGCTGTTTGGGTGAGGCGCGTGAAGCGGCTATTTGACGTCCTTGTCTCGGCTACCGGCCTCCTGGTGCTTTCGCCTGTGCTTGCCGTCGTGCTGTTCCTCGTCTGGAGGCAGGACGGACATTCTCCGGTCTATCTCGGGCAGCGCGCATCGCGTGGCGGCGGCCGTTTCAAGATGGTCAAGATCCGCTCGATGACCATCGGCGCCGACAAGACGGGTGTTGAATCAACCGGTGCGGCTGACAACCGCATAACGCCCCTTGGCCATTTTATCCGGCGCTGGAAGCTCGACGAGACGACCCAGCTCTGGAACGTGCTCAAGGGAGAGATGAGCCTTGTCGGCCCGCGGCCGAACACTTTACGGGAAGTCGAGAAATACAGTGAAAACGAACGCCGCCTGCTCAGTGTGCGGCCTGGAATAACCGATATTGCGTCAATCGTGTTCTCCGACGAAGGGGACATTATCAAGGACGCAGCCGACCCAGATGACGCCTACGACAAACTGATCCGACCCTGGAAAAGCCGGCTCGGCATCATTTATGCCGAGAACAACAACCTGTTCCTCGATATCCAACTGATCTGGCTGACCGTTCTCGCCATTCTGGACAAGCCAAAGGCCCTGGCAGGTGTCCAGGCTATTCTGACCCGACTTCAGGCTGATCCTGCGGTCATTGTGGTAGCGCGCCGTGAGAAGCCGCTGGAACCTGTGCCCGCCGCGCAGGCCGCCTGAACGATGCGCATCTGGATCGTTGCGACGGGCGAACCATGGCCCACCGACGAGGGTCGACCGCGTCTGTTGAGGGGCGGAATTCTGGCGAGCTACTGCGCCGCCCACGGCGATACGGTGACGTGGTGGAACACCACCTTCGACCATCGCCTCCGCAAGGACCGGTTCGGGGAGGATGTTGAGCGCGCGGGCCCTTCTGGCCTGACGATGCGGGGTCTGTATGCACCCACGTCGTATTCGCGAAGTGTTTCGCCGGCGCGTATCCTCAACCACATTCAGGTTGGACGGACCTTCCGGCGACAGATTGCCGGCATGCAGCCGCCCGACGTCATCCTGGTTTGCATGCCGCTGGTGGAGTTGGCGTACGAAGCGGTGCGCTACGGCCAACGGCATGGCGTGCCGGTTGTTGTCGATCTGCGCGACTTCTGGCCTGACGTCTGGCTGGAACCCGTGCCCGGACCTTTGCGCCCCCTCGGTCAGATGCTTCTTGCGCCCTGGAACTGGATGCTTCGCAGCGCGCTGAAGCACAGCGCGGCCATCAGCGGCATTACCGAGTCCTTCCTCAAGTGGGGTCTGGCGCGCGCAGGCCGCGAACGCCGCGCCGCTGATTTTGTCGCACCGCTAGCCTATGATGGAGAGCGGGCAAATCCAGATGAACTTCAGGGGGCCGACGCGTTTTGGGATGCCCAGGGCGTTCCGGCTGAAGGCTCATTCATCGCCTGTTTTCTGGGTACGCTGGCTCACCGAACGGGCGTCGAGTTGATTGTCGAAGCTGCCCGCGCCATTCCGGAACACAGGCGGAAGGACGTCAAATTCGTCATCGCCGGCGTAGGTGACGCGCACAAGTCGCTCATGGAACAAGCCCGGGGCCTGGACCACGTTCTGTTTCCCGGATGGGTGGATTTACCCCATATAGCCGCGCTGAAGGCGCGCGCGAGCGTGGGTCTGATTGCGTATCCGAATACACCCGATTTTGTGGCCTCCATACCGAACAAGGTTCCTGAATACCTGGCCGGCGGCCTTGCCGTTGTCTCGACACTCGAGGGCGAAGTCAGGGCGATGCTGGAGCGCGAAGGCGCTGGTGTCCACGTGGCTCAACGCACCCCTGAAGGTCTGGCCAGTGCTCTCCTTGACCTCGTGGATAACCCGGGTCGGCTCGCCGACTTGAAAGGTGGAGCGCGATCCGCGAGCAAGGCATTCGCCAGTGGCGAAACCTACCGGGCTTTTCGCGCCCGTCTGGAGTCCATCTCCGCCACGCCGCCGAATGCCGTCAGCGACCCTCTACGAGCTGTTAGCTCTGTCAGGTCAGCGGACGAGTAGCTCGCGTTGATAGCGCCGCCGCGGTGGGCGAAGGCTCGCCACCAAAGTCCACCGCGCCGGGTCCGCTGCCATACAGCGCCGGAAGACACGGTCACCGCATAGGGACCCCATCCGGCACGACGGTGGTCCTGGACAGGTCAGTTCCGTTGGGCGCCCATGACCTCGGAATAGAAGTCCAGAAGCTTCCGCTCCTCCACCTCCCAATTGTACCGTTCAAGCACTGCCCTGCGGCCGTTGATCCCCATCCGCGACACCTCTCCAGGGTCGGAGACCAGGCGGTCAATCGCCGCAGCAATGGCAGACGGATCGAGTGGATCCACGCAAAGGCCGCAGTCATTCCCCTCCACGATCTCCCGCCAAAGCGGAAAATCGGATGCAATGACCGGCAGCCCCGCGGACATGTACTCAAACATCTTCACCGGCAATGCCACCCTGTACGCCGGCGTCGGATGAAGCGTGACGAGCCCGGCGATTGATCTGCCAAGCACCGCCTTCACCCCCCCTCTATCGAGAAAACCGAGCGGGACCACCCGGTCCCAGACCGCTTCCCGCCGCAGCCGATCCAGCCAGGGCAGATCAGGAAGGATCCCTGCAATGCTCAGTCGGACATTCGTCCGGACCAACTCAAGCGCCCTGACGATTTCCTCCACACCACGCGTCTTCGCGATGCTGCCGACATAGCAGACTTCAAGACTGTCCTTCCGATCAGGCGGCTCGCTCAAACTCAGCTCCGACAGGATCGGAAAGTTGTTCACGTCCAGACAGCGGATCCCCATCCTGAGGAACTTGTCCCGGATGAAGGGCGTGGCGGCTATCACCCCTGCGAGGCGAAGACATACGTATCGCTCGTAGATGGAGGTTGCGCGGGATACTGCGGGACGAACGGATCGCGGCAGGTAGTGCTTGTCCAGAATCGCCGCCGAATAATCCTCGTGGGAATCGAATATCACGCGCTTGCCGCTGCGTTGGAGCTTCAGCCCGATCGGAAGAAGCTCCGGGTCGTGGAGGTGGTAGATATCGGCATCAAGAGCCAGCGCGCGCTTGAGAATGCGGCGCGGCGCATCAAGCATGCGCCCCAGGCGGCCGGAAGAGGCGCCGGCGTCCACGATGGTCACGCCGTTCCGCGATTCGCCGCCCAACCCGTCGGCCACGATCAGGGTGACGTCATGCCCGTTCGCCGCGAGACTGCAGCACATCTTGACGAAGATACGCGTGTCCCGGCGGGGATGGGCTGATGTGAGGTGTATGATCTTCACGCGGTTCCCCTGCTGCCCAACCATGTCCAACAACTTGTCAGACGCGTTGCAGTCGTTGAGCCGGCCGGCGCTTCGCCGACCCGGACGCAAGTTGCCTGGGTGCGCGTCCAAAAGGTCGCGGCAACATCAGCGAGGCGGCCAACCCCCACCCCAAGGCCGGTTCAGCCCAGAAAACCGACTTGGCGAACAGAACCATGAATGCCGACGAGGCGCATACCATCATTGCAAACATGACCTCGGGTTGACGCGGAAAGCGCACGTACCACCGAAACGATACGTAAAAGGCTATTGCGATCAGCGTCATATAGAACAGAAACCCGACCAGCCCGAAGCTTACCCAGGCCGAAAGGGCGTTATGTGCTTCGTTCCCGAAGCCTCCCGCCTGAAGGTGGCCGCCGTAGAGTCCAACAAACGGGCTCTCCGTGATCTGCGACCAGGCAAACCTGGACAGATCTCCCCGTTCGCTCCAGGAGTTGTCGGCCTTCACGTTCAACAGGTGTGACTGCCGGGAACTCGCGATCAGGTCGCCCATCTTTGAAACGATCCCGGCGAACAGCGCCACAGGCACAAGCATCGCGGCAGTTCGTACCGGGTGACCACGCTGGCTGACGATAAATATAACCACCGTCATGACCACGAATGTCGCGAGCTCTGATCTTGCCCCGATCAAGAAAAGGCCGACGAGCGAAAGGACCCAAAAGGCCCACAATCCATATCTATTTCTTATCGTCGAGATCAGAAGGATCGACAGAAAGAAGTAGCTTCTCGCGAAACCCTGATACGTCGACATGTATTCAGAGTTTCCGTCGCCAGCGCGAAACATCAACGTTCCAACATCGAACGCGAAAAGTACGATCAGTGTTTCAATGGCCCAGAATGCCCAGCACAATCTGATGAAATTGACCGATCGAACGTTTAAGAAGAATCCAACTACAAATAGAGAATACCAGCTTGTTAAAAGAGCAAAATGTTGATTGTTGACCGCCTCAACGATGGTTCCAGAGTTTGCAGAAAAGCCGAAAATTCCGACCCAGAGGGCGGCATACAGCATAAGCGCAAAGAACATCGTGATAATGCCGAAATTTCTTGCGTCCCCCCAGAATGTAGGAAGCGTCATTGCCAGGGGAATTATTGATACGACGAGAATCAACAGTGTCACGGGTCCGTAGAGACCCATAAACATTGGCTCAATCCAGCCCTGGCCGATGGCATAGTGGTAGAGAAAAAATCCGGGATAAAGCAAAAAGAACCCAATAGTGGCGGTCCATCCCAGAAGCCATAGAAGGGCGTTTGCAACCGCGCCCAGGCCGGCCGTGTAATTGAGCTGATTGGTGCTATTCTGGGTGCGCATCATGCTTCACTAGCCGGATCCAATATGTGTTGATCTCGGATACCATCAAGATTGAGAAATTGCGAATATTGTATGCCAGCGGACGTAGTTGACCCAGCGCCACGCCTGCCAGGAGAATGGCGCCTTTCCCGACACCATTGCATCGAATGCTTCCAGGAGCGGCTCCTTGCGGAGGAAGCTGATGTCATCCGCGCCCTGCAACCACACTCTGGACTGATCGGCCAGTTTGATAAACCATTCTCGCTCGGGCGTTGCAAAGCCGATCTTGTCCCGCCGGTCAAGAATCTGGTCGGGAACGATCCCCCTCATGGCGGCCCGGAACACGCTCTTGGTCTCGCCCGTCGATGAGATCAGATAGTCCTCTGGCAAGGACAGAGCCAGATTTGCCATGGGAATGGTCAGAAACGGAACGCGGCTTTCGATCGAAAACCGCATGGAATTCCGGTCGCCGTGGCGCAGTAGATGGGGAATGCCACGCGTCTGGAGCGCCTCGGCGAGCTGTTCCACCACGCGCCGGCCGCGAGCGCTCGCCGCACGGACGGTACGAGGCTCCCGCATTGTAACGCCGGCGTCAGCCAGAATGTCGCCGTTGATCCAATCGGGTGTCGGACTGCGGCCCATGAACTTCCGGGCCAGGGCGTAAGGCGCGTCGGGGAGTACGGCTCGAGCCAGATGCATCCAAGCGCGGGACGAAGACCGGCCCGGCCATTCGCCCCAGCGGCCGGCGAAGGCCCCTGCGGCCGAGAGGCCCGACCCCGGACTCTCCAGAAGGCTGAGCATCCGCTCTCCCGGATATCCGTCATACCCCGCCAGAAGTTCGTCGGCGCCCTGGCCGTCGAGCGTCACGGTTACGCCCTGCTCGCGGGCGAGCTGATACACGCGATACTGCGCATAGATACTGGTGCTTCCGAAGGGCTCCCCTTGCGCGCGCACGATGGTGTCAATGTCCCGGGCAAGATCCTGTGGTCCGGCCACGACCTTGTGCGCAAAGGCCCCTGTGTGGGCGCTGACCCGGTCGACCCAATGCTCCTCTGAAAGCGAGCTGCCTTCTGCAATGTAGCTGAACGTGTGTATGGGCATGTCGGGCTCGACATGCCGCATGGCGCAAACGATGGCAGAGGAATCGATGCCACCCGACAGCGCTGCGCCCAAAGGAACATCGCTGCGAAGGTGGATGCGCACGCTGTCCAGGAAAGTTTCGCGAACGGCTTCCGCGGCATCCTTGAAGGAGAGGCTGGAGGTTTGTGCGATCGGGGCCTGCCACCATTGGTGAATCCGCCTCACCGTTCCCTTGTCGATATCGAATTCGAGCAGTCGCCCGGGCAGCAGATGCCGGACTCCTTCGACGAAGGTGAATTCATTCGTGTCGTAGTCACCGTGGACGAGATAGTCGTAAGCGCGCTGGAGATCCGGCGCCCACGAGCCGCCGGCGAGAGCCATGACGGTGGGCAATTCCGATCCGAAGACCAGGCGACTTTCCGAGCTGACATAGAACAGCGGCTTGATGCCGAATGCGTCGCGTACGCAGGTAAGCGTCTGTTCCTGCCGATCATGAACGGCGAAGGCGAACATTCCCACGAGGCGAGAAAGGCAGTCCTCGCGCCACTGGACCCAGGCCCGCAACAGGACTTCTGTGTCAGATACGGTCTTGAAGATATGTCCTAGTGCGATCAGTTCCCGGCGAAGTTCCTTGTAATTGTAGATCTCGCCGTTGAACGTCAGTGCAAACCTTCCGTCGTCGGTCATCATTGGCTGATGACCGCCGGAACTTAGATCAAGGACGGAAAGTCTCGTTTGTCCGAGCACAACCGTCGCCCGCTCACCCTGATCAATCTCGTAGCCGCGATCATTGGGGCCGCGATGGCTCATCGTCTCCAGGGCGGCAGCGAGTTTGACCGTCAGGTCCGCTGGCGCCTTCCGCCAGTATCCACCCAGGATTCCGCACATCGGCTAATTCGCTTCCCGTCTCACGTGGGGTTAAGGATTCCAGTCTGACGTTTCGTCGTCCAACCGATGTGAGCAAATATTGCACTTATGGCGAACAGACCGCCGACAACGTTTGCAAGGGACAGGGCGATGATCGTCTGCTGCGGATCTTTGGTCTGATAGCCGATCCATAGCGCCAGGACCTTGAAGACAAGAAGGCTCAGGTGAATGATCAGGTTGATCCGTTGGCCGCGGGTGGCCGTCAACGTAGTCGAGATCGATGAGTAAATGAACTGAACGGCAAAGCCGGGCATCAGCCAGGCTGCGTAGGCGCCAGCCTGGCGCCAGGTTTCGTCGAAAATCCTGGAGAACAGAAATTCCCCGCCGATCATAACAACGGCTCCAGGAATGCTGATCAGGGCAGCGAGGCTAAGGACGATCAGGAATGTCTGGCGCAGCATCCGGCCTTGCAGAATGGTCTCGCGCGCGCTGGCAAGGACCGTTTGGCCAAGGGCCTGGGACACGATGCTCATGGGGGCGGTCAAGACCCGCTCGGCCAGGAAATAGATCCCGGCAACCGCCGGGCTGAACATGGCAACCAACGCGAGATTGGGCAGCTGGACTCCCAGGAAATCCACCAGAGCGGCAGGAACGTCGAACTTGGGAAACCGACTCTGGCCCGCCAGAAGCCCTGCCGATCGCCTCAGTTGGGTCGGCGAGCGGAGCGAGTGGCGGCGAAACGCGACATCCCTGGCCAGCCGCATCCCGCCGGCCGTGAAACCAAGAATGTGGCCGACAATGAGCCCGATTGCTCCCAGGCCCGCTATGCCCCCGACAATCTGGGCGGCGACGTTCGTGGCGCTCTGAAGCAGCTTTGTCTGGGCGATGACAGCGAACTCGCTTCTGCGTAGCGCCCAGAGATTCAGCGCTCGATACGAACCGGCGCCCAGGATCCCCAACGGCACGAGAAGCAGGTAGCGCGCCAGGCCTGGCGCGTGCAGAAGCAGAGCGAAATCCTTACGCCAGATCACGACGGCCAGAAGTGCGACCGCGGCTGTAATGGCGTTGATGACGAGAGCGCTGACGAGCATGCTCCGCGCGCTGCGGTCGTTGCGCATCAGCGGGATGGCCATCTCATAACGCAGGCTCGAAATTACCTGTATCAGCCCCATGGAGGCGCTGAAGGCGGCAAAGATCCCGAAATCAGCCGGTTTATACAGGCGCGTAAGCAGCGGCGTCACGGCCAGAATCAACAACTGGCCAGCCGCCGCCGCTCCAGCAAGCAGTCCGGCTGACCGGATGAGGCGGTTGTTCAGAATTCGCGCTTTCCAGGTCGAGAGAGTCAAACAGGTCTCCCGCGAAGTCTTGCCTGGCTTCGGCGTCCGGATCCCGACTCTGGCATGACTTCAGAACCCGGTTCGCGCCGACCCGTCGACCTGGGCCGCGAGATCATGCCAACACGATGCGATCACGGCCGCTGATGACATCCTTGGTCGCGTTCCGGGAATCGACGACGAGAGGAACGTGATTCACAAGCATCTGGTAATCGACGTTATCGTGGTCGGTGCAGATCAGTGCTGAATCGAAGCGCGCCAGGTTTTCGGCGCTCCACTCAACACTCTTGCGGCCAGTGAGAGCAGCGTGCTCCCTGGTTGGCGGGATCGTCGGAATATAAGAGTCATAGAATTCGACTTCGGCGCCCAGCGATTCAAGCTCCTCCAATATTCTCAGGGACGGGCTTTCGCGCATGTCATCGACATTCTTCTTGTAGGCCAGGCCGAGAAGCAGAATCCGGGATCCGGCCAGGCTCTTTCTCAGACGTTCGCCCAACGCGAGGATCAGGGCCCTGATTACCTCCCGCGGGGCGTCAGCATTCACCTCTCCGGCCAATTCGATGAATCGGGTGGCGACCTCGAACTCGCGCGCCTTCCAGGTCAGGTAGAACGGATCAATCGGGATGCAGTGACCGCCAAGGCCGGGGCCGGGATAAAAGGCCTGGAAACCGAACGGCTTCGACTTCGCGGCATCGATGACTTCCCAGATGCTGATGCCCATCTTGCCGTATATCAGCTTCAGTTCGTTCACGAGGGCGATGTTGACCGCACGGTAGATGTTCTCGGTCAGCTTGACCGCCTCGGCCGCACGGGTCGATGAAACGGGCACGATCCGTTCGACGATTGCCCCATAGATCAATTCCGCCGCCCGCCTCGACAGGTCGTCGTCCGCGCCAACCACGCGGGGAATGGTCGATGTCTCGAAATTCGGGTTACCCGGATCCTCTCGCTCGGGCGAGTAGGCCAAAAGGAACTCCCGGCCGGCGTTAAGCCCGGTCCCCTCCAGAATCGGTTTGACTACTTCGTCGGTGGTTCCCGGCCATGTGGTCGACTCAAGCACAACGATCTGACCGGGCCGCAACACAGTCGCGATCATCTGGGCCGTTGAAACGACGTAGGAAAGATCGGGATTGCGGTGCAAGTCGATCGGTGTCGGTACGCAGATGATCAGCGCGTCCACATCCTTAAGCGCCGCGACTTCGTCCGTGGCGCGGAAACGGCCATCGGCAAGCATGGTCTGGACCACGGATTGCGGGACGGTGCCGACCGGGCTTTCGCCGCGCGACAGTTTGTCGATCTTGGATGCATCGACGTCAAAGCCAAGCACGCGGAAGCCGGCTCGATGAGCCGCTGCAGACAAGGGCAATCCGACGTACCCAAGGCCGATTATGCCAAGGGTGGCTTCCCGACTCTCCAGTCGCCCCAGCAATTCGGTGACGGAGTGCTCGGCCGTCGTGGTTTGCGTGCTGTTCAAGGGCTCAGTCATGTGAAGTCCGATCAGTTTTCAAGGAGCGCTTCGTCGCCAGGAGGGCGCTGCAGACTAGGTCGACGTCGGCGAGGGCGAGGTAAGGGTGCATAGGCAGGCTGAGCACCGTTTCCGAAAGACGCTCGCTGACAGGAAGTGAGCCCTCGCCCCCGCCGAATTCCATGTAGGCGGGTTGGAGGTGCATCGGCTTTGGATAGTAGACGTTAGATGGAATGTCGGTGGACTTGAGATGCGCCTGCACGGCATCCCGTTCGTCGACTTTGATTGTGTACTGCGCCCACGCGAAGCGGTCTTCCCCAGAGGGCATGACAGGTGTGAACGCAACGTCCTTCAATCGCTCCGTATAGGCGCATGCGATGGAATGGCGCTTTTCCAGTTCGTCGGCAAAGATCGCGAGCTTGGGAAGGAGGATGGCGGCCTGAAGCGTGTCGAGGCGACTGTTCACGCCCACACGGACAACGTCGTACTTCTCCTTCCCCTTGCCATGCAGGCAAATGGAACGAATTGTCTCGGCGATCCCGTCGTCGTCAGTGAAGACCGCTCCGCCGTCGCCGTAGCAGCCGAGAGGCTTGGCGGGGAAGAAGCTGGTGGTGGTGATGTCGGCCATTCCTGAGCCGACCCTGCGACCCATAAAGCTCGCGCCGAACCCCTGGGCGGCATCCGAGATAAATGCGATGTCGTGCCGATTGGTCAATTCCCGGGCCCGTTTGTAGTCGACGGGCTGTCCGAACAAATCGACGGTCAGCAGCGCCGCGGGCCGCAAGCGGCCGTTTTTACGGGTCTCAACGATCGCGGCCTCGACGCTGTCGAAGTCAAGGTTGAAGGTTTCAGGGTCCGAGTCCACGAAGACCGGGCGGGCGCCCAGGAGCAGGATCACTTCCGCGGTTGCGGTGTAGGTGAAGCTCGGCACAAACACCGCATCTCCCGGACCAATGCCAAGCGCCATCAGGGCGAGTTGCAGCGCATCGGTGCCATTCGCACAACTCACGACATGCTTGGCGCCGCTGAACTCCGCCAATGCGGCTTCGAGTTCTCGGACTTCCGGCCCCTGGATAAACGCCTGCGCATCCAGGACGCGCTGGATGCGGGCGTCGATGTCCGGCTTTAGGCGGGCGTACTGGGTCTTCAGGTCGATAAACTGCATGAAATTTCCAGACTAGCGAACAGATCGGAGATGCGTCAGGAACCGGTCGTGAGGTATGGCGAAGTTGCCACTGACCGTCGCGCCGTCGACCACGTCGCGCGTCACGACGGCGCCAATGCTGACCTTCGCCTTCTTGCCGATACGGGCGCCGTTCACGATGACGGCCGATGGCCCGATGTAGGCTTCATCGCCGATCTCAACGCGACCAAGGATATTGACGAGGGCGCAGATCTGGACGCGGCGGCCGATCTGCACATCATGGGCAATGTAGACCAGGTTGTCGGCAACGGTCTCTTCGCCGATTGTTGTTTCACCGCCAAAGAGCGCACGCGCCACGCAAACATTGGCCAACAGCTCGACGAAGGGCATCAGGCGGACCCCACCCAACTGCGGAATGATCCGCTGGCGACCGCCGATTATGCCGGTGTTGAAACCCGGGACGCCAAGCGCCACTCCGGCATGCAGGACACAGTCTTCCTCTATGACAACGCCGGGCGCTATCGAGGCGTGCGGTCCGACGCGCACCCGCGCGCCGATTACGACCCCATGGTCGGCGACGCGCGCTGACGGGTCGATGATCGCGCTGGAGTCGATTTTGTTAGGCCGCGCCCGAAGTTCGGATTCGCGCATCTCGGCCAGGCGGGCATGCAACTCCGAATGTGCAGCGTCGGGGGACGCCACGGTCGCGACGGCGAAGCGTGCATCCAGGCCCTCGGCGATTTCGGGCGTCGTGATGACCGCCGCGACGCGCGGGTTTCCGTTGACCTCATCCAGATATTTGGCCGACCTCAGCGGCACGCACAGGCCGTCCAACGGCGTGGACAGTTTTCCCGTCAACTCGAATGAACCGTCCCGGAGTACACGGAGTTCAGCCAAGCCCTGAAAGTCTGAAAGCCGGTAGGACATTGCTATTGGGCCGCCGCGTCTGCACGCCGAAGCAGCCGCAGAACCGGGATGGCTTCAGCGGGACCTGTGCGGGTAACCCCGGCGCCGGAGACGTCAGCCAGAAACGTTCTCATCTCGGCTTCCAAAGGCTCCTCGGCCGGCCAGTCGACCGGCTCGCCCTCGCCTTTGACGAAACGGGGCGCCTGTCCAGTCGCGTCCACATAGTCGCGATAGATGACAAGCTTGCGATCCCGGTCGGCCGCCGTGTCTTCGAAAACCAGGGCGCCCTTTGTGCCAAGGACCGTGAGCTTGTGCTCCTTGTACGGGGACAGCCACGAGACGTTTGCCTGCGCCGTAAGGCCGTTCGGGAAACGGAGCTGGACAAAATACTGGTCGGGAATGGCGGGGTCGACGATCCGCACCGGAAGGGTCGCGACGTCGCTCGGCTGATCCCCTGCGAGTGAGAGGATCATCGAAAAATCGTGGGGAGCCATGCTCCAGAGTGCATTTTCTTCAGTTCGGATAGCGCCGGGGTTAAGCCGGTGCGACGTCACGTGACGCAGTTCGCCGATCTCGCCTGACGCTACCAGGTCCTTCAGGCGCACGAAGGCCGGATGGTATTGCAGCAGGTGGCCGACCATGAGGGTCAGGCCTAGCCGATCAGCCAGCTCGGCAAGTTCCTCTGCATCGGCCAGCTCAAGTGCAAGCGGCTTTTCCACGAACACCGGCTTGCCTGCCAACAACGCCCTCTTCACGAGGCGGGCGTGATCCGTCGCGGGCGCGGCTATCGCTACGGCTTCAATTTCACTGCCGAATGCCACGTCGATATCGCTGACGACCTGGACGCCGAGTTCCGCGGCAAAGGCCCCAAGAGTGTCGGCTGCGGGGTCCACGATGACGTGCAGGACGCCGAGGCGCGCCAGCACTCGCGCGATGTTGCGACCCCAGCGGCCGCAGCCAATAAGGGCCACCCGCGTCTTTCGATCGCTTTGGTCTGTCATCGTATTCGCCAGGACTCTTGTGGTTGGTTGAATGAGAAACACGACCGGGCCGGTCGGTCGCTTCGGCGGGTGCCCTTACCGGACTTGCGGATCGCGGGGTAGGCCATCGGCAACGGCGGCAACAGATTCAAGGTCCGGAGACCCCCTTGGCGACGTGGATCGAATTTGATCGGTGACTTCAAGAATGTCCTGGCCCGAAAGGGCGCCGGCCACTTTGGCCCGTTCGACCAGCGAAAGTATGTCTGCAAGTTCAATTACATCGCGGCTACGCCGCCAGAAGAGTTCGGTGATGCCCTCCACGCAGGACCGCACCTCTTCCCCGTCGTCACTCAGCACTTCAGCCAGCTTTTCGCCCGGCTTCAGGCCCGTGAATTCAATCATGATGTCCACGTCGGGAGTCTTGCCGCTGAGTTCGATCATCTGACGGGCCAGATCCGCTATCTTTACGGATTCCCCCATCTCCAGCAGGAACTTGCGTGGTCCGGCTGCAGCTGCAGCGGTGCTGATCGCCGTACTGTGCAGCACAAGCTGCACCGCTTCCGGAATAGTCATAAAGAAGCGGTTCACATCCGGATGGGTGACGGTCACCGGCCCTCCACGGGCGATCTGGTCGCGGAAGATCGGGACCACAGATCCTGCCGACCCGAGGACGTTTCCGAACCGGACCGCAGTCATACGGGTGCGCCCGTCCGGAGCCAGATCAAGGAGAGACTCGGCGATGCGTTTGGTCGCGCCCATGACGCTGCTCGGGGCCACCGCCTTGTCGGTCGAGATCAGTACGAACTGGGGGACGTCATGGGCCATGGCGGCCTGAATGACATTCCAGGTGCCGAGCACATTCGTCTGGACGCCTTCGGCCGGATTGTTCTCCACCAGGGCGACATGCTTCAGCGCGGCGGCATGAAACACGATATCGGGGCGCTCGCAGCGAATGACTTCGTTGACCCGGCCGGCGTCGCGAACGTTTGCAAGGACGGCGCGCCGGCTGGCGTTGGTGCGCGTTCGTTCAAGTTCGCGATCAATCTCGAACAACAGGAACTCGGAATGGTCGACCATGCTGAGATGGGCGCATCCCAGCGTCAGCAGCTGGCGACAGAGTTCGGAGCCGATGCTGCCGCCAGCGCCTGTGACAAGGACCCGGCGGCCGGCGACAAGATTCCGTACAGGGGCCGTATCGAGGGAAATCGGCTTGCGAGGCAGAAAGTCCTCAAGCGGAATTTCCTCAAGGCGGTGGGCCGCGTCCGGTGAACCATCGATATCCGCCAGGCTCTGTGGCTTGAGAAGGGTGTGTCCAGCCCTGCGCAGTTCGCCAATCCGCTCGGTGGACAGGTCGTAGGCCTGGACGGGATCATCCAGAAACACGATGGCGTGCGGCCGTGCGCTCGGCCCGGTCAGGCCCATTTGGGACGGTCGCCAGGTCGCGAGGTCGCCGACGAAAGGCACGCCATGAAGGCGCAGGCCGACCTCTTCGGGATGCGGGGTAACGACGCCGATGGGCTGATACGGTGAGTTGGGATCGCCCTGCAGCAATCTGAGTTGCCGGTCAGCTGCGGCCATCGTTCCGACAATGAGCATGGGCGTTTGACCCGACCGGGGTCTCGGCCACCAACTGGGCAGAAAGTGCGCGGCCAGGCCAGGATCGTGCGGCAGACGCCAGGCCATTCGGAAGCCGACCAGTAGCGTCAGACTGACCAGCCAGGTCAAGGGCAGCACCGAACGGGGCAATTGAATGCCGCGATCGAGGAAGAAAATCAGGCCTATGAACAGGCCGATTGTAATCGTGACATTGCGAGCAAGCCCCACCACTTCGCGCAAGGAGGCATACCGCCAAGCCGACCTCTCCGCCTGGAAGATCATTTCAACGCCGGCGCCGATCAGCGCATAGAGACCGGCCCAGCCGACTACCCGGAATGCGTCCGGGTCCACCATCCACCACGCCAAAGGCGTCGCCCGGCGGAGCGCGTACGCAACAATAAAGCCCGCGAACAGAAGCACGACGTGAAGCGCAAACTTCGCGATCCAGGATAGCGTCAGGCTAGCGCGCGCGGTTCCAAGGATACCCGACATCAACCCCTCGATGGCCCCCGGGCAAAGACGCCCTCACGCGAAAGACCCGCTTTATCTCAGCTTGTGCGACAGGCGTTTTACAGAAATCGACGCGCGAGACAAATCCATACAACGTGGGGGACACGCCAGGATGCTCCGGGGCCTCTGACCTTTTGTGGCGGGAGCAACGATCTCCGCGTGCCAAAATCACAGCCCCCCGCTTGGGTCGAGGCAAGTGAAGGCCTTTGCGGGTGAGCGATCAGGCGTCGTCCGGTGAAAGAATGGCTGTCGTTACGCCGGTTTCCCCGCGTCGCGCCTGAATGAAGCGCCGCCCCTCCGCGTCCAGTTCGATCGCGGTGAGCACGCCCGTGCGATAGGCCCAGGTATCGACGCCGATCCGTCGTTCATCAGCGTAGGGATCAACAGCCGGCGTATGGCCGTGCACGACCACTTTTTCCATACGGCGCTTGTCCGAAAGGAAGGGCTCGCGGATCCAGCGAAGGTCCTTGACGTGCTGGGCGCTCAGCGGCCGATCGGGATGTACGCCAGCGTGGACGAACAGGTAGTCGCCCAGATCGATCCGGTCCTCCAGCCCGTAGAGAAACCGCAAATGGCTCTCGGGCAGCGCCGCCTTGAACGCGCGATGCGTTTCCCGCCAGGCCTCGAGGCTGTTCTCATCCGCGGGCGACGCCACGCCGTAAGACTGCATCGTCGCCTTGCCACCATAGCCGGTCCAGGCCATGCCCGCCTCAAGGTCGCTGAGGAAAAACAGCATCGCCTCTTCGTGATTCCCGCACAGAAAGCGGGTATCGGGCGCTTGCTTCCGTAACTCCAGCAACTGTTCGATAACCTGCCGTGACCCCGGCCCGCGATCGACATAGTCACCCAGGAAGACGATCAGGGGCGGCGTCTTGTCGGTCGCGGTCTCTTCGGCGATCGCCGCGAGGAGACCGGACAACAGATCGTCGCATCCATGAATGTCGCCGACGGCGAACACGCGCCGTCCATCCAGAGCGCTGGAGGCTCGTGCCGGTTTACGATTCCAGAGGCGGGTGAAGAGATTCAAGACGGGACTACCTACTGATCGGCTCAGTCTTCGCGTGCGTTGGCCGCCACCCTGCGGTGCGTTGCTTTTTCATAGGGCGGGTCGGCGGTCAACGTCTTCCATCCGGAGGTATACGCTCCCCGGGTCGTTCAAGACGTTATCGGGGATGCATGCCAAGACGCTTCCGGCGACGCCCGCTTCATCGCCGTGGTTTCGGTCGCCTAAGCCTGCAAAAGTCCGGCAGGGCCCTTGCCTCACGGCCGGCCTTTGGGTCAGATCGCGCCGTTGCGACATGCGGCGAAGCGAGGGTGCGGGAGCGGACATGCATATCTGGAAGGCAGGCATGATGATCGGGCTTGTGGTGCTCGCCGCCGCGGCCTGTTCCAAGGACGAGCAGAACGACGTGGCAGGCAAACCCGATCCGGCTTCCGTCGAGGTTCCAAAGCGCAAGCCCGGCCTCTGGAAACAGACCCTTCTCGTTGAGGGCATAGATACGCTTCAGACCTTCAAACTCTGCCTTGACGCGGCCAGCGACCCCAAGTTGGCCTGGTGGACCCAGCAGGGCTTCAAGCAGGCCTGCAGCAAGAATGAGATTATCCACCAGGCGGATGGGTCGTGGAAATTCAGCTCGGTCTGTGAAGGATCGGGCGTGAAGACGACCAATGACGGGGTGGCGGTGGGTGATTTCAGCTCGCGGTACCAACTCAGGGCTGAATCGACGACTACCGGTGGACCCGTGCCGCAGATGAATGGCTCACACACGGTGACCATCGATGCCGAGTGGCTTGGCGAGTGTCCGAGTGGAATGACCCCCGGTGACATGGACATGCCGAACGGGCAGCGCGTCAACGTCCTCGAAATCAGCGGTCTTAAGTAGGGGCCGCCTACCGCGGCCTCTGGGGAGCCATTCTCGCGGCGGTCGGTATGAGCGGCTCGCCTGCCGCCTGTTTGCGGCGAATCTCATCGGCGGTCGTGGCGATATTCGCCGCGCGTTCGAGGGAGCCCGGGTGCGACCCCAGCGCATAGCGGGACAGTCCGAAGTCCGCACCGTACTGCCGCCAGAAATCGCGCGCGGATCCGTAGTCGAAGCCCGCCCTCGCCATCAGGTAGAGGCCGACATAATCGGCCTCGCGCTCGACCGTTAGCAAACCGCCCAGGGTCGTGCCGGCATTTCCCAGAACCGCCGCCGCCGGGCCGCCGCTCGAAATTCGCGCCTGATGCTTCATGACGTTATGCCCCAGCTCGTGGCCGAGGACGATCGCCAGCTGGTCGTCGGTCACCGCATAACGGACAAAGGCAGTCGTGATGAATACGCGTCGCCCGTCGGCCGATGCGTTGACGTCTTCCGAAGGTGTCAGTTGCGCTTCATAGGCGCATCCCGCCACCGGCGTCAGGGTGACGGCAAATCTCTTTCCGGCGCGCTCGAGCGTCAGGTCGCCTGAGCCATCGGCCAGGGCCCGATCGAGCTGTTCACGCGCGCGCGCGACCTCGTCGTAGCGAGCCGGATCCGTGTCGAGTCTGTCGCCGACGTCGACGAAATCGACACCGTCGATGGCCACCAGGGTGTCACCGACCTTTATGCCGGCCCTGTCGGCCGGTCCGCCCGGCGCAACGGTCAACACCGAGGGCCGGCCGGTGAGTCCGAGATGGCGGATCGCCACAGGACGGATGTCGCGGCCATACTGCAGCGCGTGATGCAGCGTCATTCCCGGCAGTAATGTCTTGTCCGCGCAAAGGTCCAGATTGGCGACATTCAGGCGATAGGAAACGGCCGCGACCCGGCCGTCCTGCTCGCGCAGACGGTCGAGGCTGGCCTCCTGCTGGAAGGCGACCTCGGCGCGCAGGCTTTCGGCGTCGGCCGATGGAAGGGCGACCACCGGCGCGACTGAGGAACAGCCGCCCAGAGCCGCCAGAAATAGAGCCGCCGCCGTTCTTGCAAACATGCCCTACCTCCATGCCCAGGGGCAGATCATAGACGGCCCCGCTGAACCTGACTAACCAAACCGCGCGATCGGCGTTGGCCCGCATGGGCGGCGGTCCGCCTCACAGTATCGGCCGCGCTCCCCGGGAACTTGCTCACCTTTGGCAAGCCTGTCGGGTTGTTGTAGGACACCATGCTCGCCCTGCCAGGTCCGGCGACCGATTCCAGATCGTAAAGAGATATCCCCGTGAAAGTCATGGTCACCGGCAGCGCCGGTTTTATCGGTTCGGCGACCAGCTTGCGTCTGCTTGAGCGCGGCGATCATGTGATCGGGGTGGATTGTCTGAATGACTACTACGATCCCGCGCTGAAAAGGGCGAGGCTGGCCCGTACGATTGACCACCCCAACTACACCCATCTGAGCATCGACCTTTCAGATCGCTTGGCGATGGAGGAAGCATTTGCGACCCATCGGCCGCAGCGGGTGGTCAACCTCGCCGCCCAGGCCGGCGTGCGTTACGCGGCGACCAATCCGCACGTCTATGTGCAGAGCAATGTCACCGGCTTCCTGCATGTGCTGGAAGGCTGCCGACACAACGACGTCGAGCATCTGGTGTTTGCCTCGACGAGTTCGGTCTACGGCGCGAACACCCGGATGCCGTATTCACCGCATGACAGTGCTGAACACCCGCTGACCCTGTATGCGGCGACGAAGAAGGCCAATGAACAGATGGCACATTCCTATGCCAATCTGTTCGGATTGCCCTGCACCGGGCTTCGTTTCTTTACCGTCTACGGACCTTGGGGGCGCCCGGACATGGCGCCGATCATGTTCGCCAAGGCGATCGCCGAAGGGCGGCCCATCAAGGTCTTCAACCACGGACGCCACAAGCGAAGCTTCACCTACATCGATGATATCGTCGAGGGCATCCTTCGTGTTCTCGACACCGTGCCGACAATCAACCCGGATTGGGATGGTATGAACCCCGACCCGGCCACCAGTGGCGCGGGACCTTATCGCCTGTTCAACATCGGCGCAGAGAAGCCGGTTGAATTGCTGCACTTCATCCAGCTTCTTGAGCAGGGCCTGGATCGGAAGGCGATTATGGAAATGCTGCCGCTGCAGCCGGGGGATGTTCCTGACACGGAAGCGGATGTCACGGACCTCGCCGATACCATAGGCTACACGCCCCGTGTCACCGTCGAGGAAGGCGTGCGCAAGTTCGTCGAGTGGTACCGCGGGTACAACGGTGTGCTGTAGCCGCGACCGGCTATTTCTCCAGCCAGGCCACGATCGTCTCCGCCGCCTCCACAGGTGACAGCGTCGTCGTGTCGACCGTCAGCTCGGCGTTCTCCGGCGCCTCATAGGGGCTGTCCACGCCGGTGAAGTTCTTCAGCTGGCCGGCGCGGGCCTTCTTGTAGAGGCCCTTCACATCGCGTTCCTCGGCCACGGCCAGGGGCGTCTCGACGTAGACCTCCACGAACTCGCCATCCTCCAGCATTTCGCGGGCCATGCGGCGCTCGGCGCGGAACGGGCTAATGAACGCGGTCAGGACGATCAGGCCGGCGTCGACCATCAGCTTGCTGACCTCGGCGACCCGACGGATGTTCTCCACCCGGTCCTCCTCGGTGAAGCCCAGGTCCTTGTTCAGGCCGTGACGGACGTTGTCCCCGTCCAACAGGTAGGTGTGGCGCCCCAGTGCGTGCAGCCGCTTCTCGACCAGGTTGGCGATGGTCGACTTGCCGGCGCCGCTGAGGCCGGTGAACCAGACGACCCGGCCCCTCTGGGCCTTCTGTGCGGCGCGGGCCGCCTTGTCGATGTCGGTGGCCTGCCAGTGGATGTTGTCCGCGCGGCGCAGCGCGAAATGCAGCATGCCGGCGCCGACGGTGCGATTGCTCAACCGGTCGATCAGGATGAAACCGCCGAGGTCGCGATTGTCCTTGTAGGCTTCGAACGGGATCGCCCGGTCGAGTGAAAGGTTGCAGACGCCGATCTCGTTGAGCTCCAGCCGCTTGGCCGCCAGGTGTTCAAGCGTGTTCACCTGCACCCGGTACTTGGGTTCGGTGATCGAGGCGGTGACGGTCTGGGCGCCGATCTTCATCAGATAGGGCCGGCCCGGCAGCATGGGCTCGTCGTCCATCCAGACGATGGTCGACTCGAACTGGTTGGCGACCGCGCAGGGGTCATCGGCGCCGACAATGACGTCGCCGCGCGAGACATCGACTTCGTCGGCCAGGGTGACTGTCACGGACTGGCCGGCGACGGCCTTGTCGAGATCTCCCGGCAGGACGACGATCCGCGCCACCGTGCTTTCACGGCCGGAGGGCAGCACCTTGACCCGGTCGCCCGGCTTGACGGTCCCTGCCGCGATCAGGCCGCTGAAGCCGCGGAAGTCGAGGTTCGGGCGGTTGACCCACTGAACCGGCATGCGGAAGGCGCGGGAGGGCAGGTCGTCCTCGACCTCGATGGTTTCCAGCCAGCGCATCAGCGGCGGGCCGTCGTACCAGGGGGCGGACTCGCTGTGCTCGGTGATGTTCTGCCCGTCCAGCGCGCTCATCGGGATGGCCGTGAACTCGGCCAGACCGATCTGGTCGGCAAAGGCGCTGTATTCCTCGACGATGGCGTCGAAGATCGACTGGTCCCAGCCGACCAGGTCCATCTTGTTGACCGCAAGCACGATCCTGCGGATTCCCAGCAGGTTGACGAGGTAGCTGTGCCGACGGGTCTGGGTCAGAACGCCCTTGCGGGCGTCGATCAACACAACGGCCGCGGCGGCGGTCGAGGCGCCGGTGACCATGTTACGCGTGTACTGCTCGTGGCCGGGGGTGTCGGCGACGATGAACTTGCGATTGTCGGTGGCGAAAAAGCGGTAGGCGACATCGATGGTGATGCCCTGTTCGCGCTCTGCCGCCAGACCGTCGACCAGCAGGGCGAAGTCGATGGCGCCGCCCTGTGTGCCGACCTTTTTGCTGTCGGCTTCCAGCGCCGCCAGCTGATCCTCGAAGATCATCTTGCTGTCGTAGAGCAGACGCCCGATCAGGGTCGACTTGCCGTCGTCAACGCTGCCGCAGGTGATGAAGCGCAACAGTGACTTGTGCTGGTGCTGCAGCAGATAGGCGTCGATGTCCGTCTCGATGAGATCGGCGGGTTTGTACGCGCTGCTCATCAGAAATAGCCTTCCTGCTTCTTCTTCTCCATCGAAGCGGCCTGGTCGTGGTCGATGACCCGGCCCTGGCGTTCACTGGTGGTGGTCAGCAGCATTTCCTGGATGATCTCGGGCAGGGTCGAGGCCGTGCTCTCGACGGCGCCGGTCAGCGGGTAGCAGCCCAGGGTGCGGAACCGCACCGACTTCATCTCCGGGACCTCGCCCGGCTTCAGCCTGAACCGGTCGTCATCGACCATGATCAACGTGCCGTCCCGCTCGACCACCGGCCGCACGCCGGCGAAGTAGAGGGGCACGATCGGGATGTTTTCCAGGTGGATGTATTGCCAGATATCCAGCTCGGTCCAGTTGGAGATCGGAAACACCCGGATGCTCTCGCCCTTGTTCTTGCGGGCGTTGTACAGCCGCCAGAGCTCCGGCCGCTGGTTCTTCGGATCCCAGCGCTGTTCGGCCGAGCGGAACGAGAAGATGCGCTCCTTGGCGCGGCTCTTCTCCTCGTCACGGCGTGCGCCGCCGAAGGCCGCATCGAAGCCGTACTTCTCCAGCGCCTGCTTGAGGCCCTCGGTCTTCCACAGGTCGGTATGGGCCGAGCCGTGGTCGAAGGGGTTGATGCCACGGGCCTCGGCGTCGGGGTTCTTGTGGACCAGCAGGTCGAAACCGAGCTCCTTCGCCATCCGCTCGCGCATCTCGTACATGGCCTGGAACTTCCAGGTCGTATCGACATGCAGCAGCGGGAAGGGCGGCTTGCTGGGATAGAAGGCCTTGGCGGCGAGGTGCAGCATCACCGCGCTGTCCTTGCCGATGGAATACATCATCACCGGGCGCTCGGCCTCGGAGACGACCTCGCGCATGATGTGGATGCTCTCCGCCTCGAGGCGCTGCAGGTGTGTAAGGCGGGCGGGTGAAAGGCTCATCAGCTCATCGAACAGGGGATGGCGCGGGGGCGCAAGGGAAGGGCGTGCTCAGAAGTCTTGAGGCGTTCCCGCGATCGTGGAACGCCTCGTCGTGCTTGCAGGTAAAGACGGGCATCGTCTGGCGCAAGCCAGCGCCCGTCGCGCGGCGCCCAGTTTTCCTGACAGGCTATTCCTGATTCCGGCACGCGGCGCCGAGCGCCGAGACGGCGCTGACGATGTGATAGAGCGAGCTCCCGGGAGCGGGCTCGTCGACAAAGGCCCCGTCCGGCAGCAGCCGGTCACGCCACAGGCCGGGAACGGGGACGTCGAGATAGCGCTGAAGGCCGGCGGCGCCCTTCAGGACGCCGTCCCAGTTTCCTGTGACCGCGTGGGCATGCAGCCGTTCTGTCTGCGACCAAAGACGCGCCGAGCGGTCCCGGGGGGCGAGGGTCTGATCCAGGCTGAAGATGGCCACGCCCTGTTCGATGCCGAGGGTCTCGCCGATCTCGATCAGGCGCCGGGCCTGCAGGCAGTGGCCGCCGGTATGGGCCAGCAACAGCCAGCCCCATTCGAACTGATGGCCCGGCTCGACGTCGGCCTCGGGAAGCAGACGCCAGTCAACATCGAACAACTCGCCGAGGAAGCCGTCGCCACGGTCGATCATGCGGTCGCGGGCGCTGTTGGCGATGGCGTCCGCCAAACGGTTCCAGCCGGGATCAGACCCGACCGCCGCCCAGGCCTGAACGGCCTCGAACAGGTGCATCATCGGGTTGGCCCGCAGGCAGCCGTCATCGAACACGCCGCCGTCGCCGCGGACCATTGTCTGCAGCATCACCTCGCGCGTGCGGATCGCCTCGAGTTCGCGGTCGGCGCTGCTCAGCGCCAGGAGGGCGAAGGCCTGTTCATAGGGGTTGGGCGTCTCGTCCAGCGGCGTCCCGTCCGGCGCGGCCAGGATGCGGAACAGGCCGTCGTCGCGGGCGAATGTGGTGGTCAGCGCCTCCAGTGCATGGTCGCGGGCCTCGCGCCACGGGCCTGTCCAGCCGATCCGGCCGGCTTCGGCGTAGACCCAGGCTTGCCGGGCCGCCACGCGGGCCCTGCGAGGTCCCTCGATGGCCTTGCCGTCCTGGCCGATCTTCTCGAAACAGCCGCCCTTGTTCCTGTCGAACCCCGTTTCCCACCAGAGGGGCAGGGCATGATCGAACAGCCAGCGTTTCAGACTTTCATTGAGGGCGAGGACGCTGTCGGGGGCCAATTTTGTCTCCGCTCGTCCCCGCGAACGCCGGGACCCAGGTGTTTTAGCGTTCGGCATCGCTCTGTCAGGAAAAAAAGCCTGGGTCCCGGCCTTCGCCGGGATGAGCGGTTGGGATAATACCGACAACATGAACGCTCGTCGCACGTACATGGTGATCTTCGATCGCGACGGCGTGCTGAATGTCGACCACGGCTATGCGTTCAAACCCGAAGAGCTCGAATGGGTTCCGGGCGCCAAGGCTGCGGTGAAGCGGGCCAACGACGCCGGCGCGATCGCTGTCATCGCCACCAATCAGTCGGGCATCGGTCGCGGGTACTACGCCGAAGCCGACATGGAAGCGTTCCACGCCGAGATGCTGCGGCAACTGGCGGCTGAGGGCGCGCGGATCGATGCCATCTATTTCGCGCCGCATCACGAGGACGCCGCGGAGGACCGATACCGCGTCGCCGATCACCCCGATCGCAAGCCCAATCCCGGCATGCTTTTGCGGGCCCTGGCTGACTTCAGGGTCGCGCCGGCGGACGCCTTCATGATCGGGGACAAGCCCTCCGACATGGAAGCCGCGCGCCGGGCCGGCGTGCGCGGCGTGTTCTTCGAAGGCCAGGACCTGGAGGCGTTGGTGGCCGCCGAGCTGGATCGCCTGACGGGCACGGGCGTTTCGCGCTAGCCCCGCCTTGCGCTTTCGTCATGCCCCGATCCGGGCTATGGCGGGGTCATCCATTCCCTTACGGCAGCGATTCATGACCCTTCCCGCGATGGCGAAATCGGCCCTGGACCTGATCGGCGACACGCCGATGGTCGAGGTGACGCACATCGACACCGGCCTGTGCCGGCTATTCCTCAAGCTGGAAAACCAGAACCCCGGCGGTTCGATCAAGGACCGAATCGCGCGCGCGATGATCGAGGCCGCCGAGGCCGATGGCCGGCTCAGGCCCGGCGGAACCATCGTCGAGGCCACGGCCGGCAACACCGGCCTTGGCCTGGCGCAGGTCG
Source organism: bacterium (assembly GCA_943372245.1). Classification (GTDB taxonomy): domain Bacteria; phylum Pseudomonadota; class Alphaproteobacteria; order Caulobacterales; family Caulobacteraceae; genus Brevundimonas. Next base: position 14,031 of record CALRXX020000022.1, on the reverse strand, counting down.
CCAGCGTCAAGGGCTACAAGCTGATCCTCGTGGTGCCGGACAAGATGGCGCGGGAAAAGATCCTGCATCTGAGGGCCATGGGCGTGGATGTGCGCATCACCCGCTCGGACGTGGGCAAGGGGCACCCGGATTATTACCAGGACATGGCCCAGACGATCGCCCAGTCGACCGGCGGCTTCTTCGTCAACCAGTTCGAGAACCCGGCCAATCCGCTGGCCCACGAAACCACCACCGGCCCGGAAATCCTCACCCAGATGGGCGGCGACCTGGATGCTGTGGTGGTCGGCGTCGGCTCGGGCGGTACATTGACCGGGCTGGGCCGCTATTTCAAAGCCCACTCGCCGAAGACGAAAATGATCCTCGCCGATCCGGTCGGCTCGATCCTCTACGACTACGTCAACACAGGAACCTACGGCGAAGCCGGCAGCTGGATCGTCGAGGGTATCGGCGAAGACTTCATTCCGGACAACGCCCAGATGGATCTGGTCTCCAAGGCCTATGCCATCTCCGACCGCGAAAGCGTCGAGAGCGCCCGGATGTTGCTCGAAAAGGAGGGCATCCTCGCCGGCTCCTCGTCAGGCACGCTGTTCGCCGCCGCCCTGCGCTATTGCCGCGAACAGACAACGCCGCAGCGGGTTGTCAGCCTGGTTTGCGATACCGGCGGCAAGTACCTGACCAAGATGTTCAACGACATGTGGGTCGCCGCCCACGGCTTCGAGGACCGGCCGAAGTACGGCGACCTGCGCGACCTGATCGCCCGTGATTTCTCCGAGGGCGGCGTGATCGCGACGGGCCCAGACGACAGCCTGCTGACGGCCTACAACCGCATGCGGGCCGCCGACATCAGCCAGCTGCCGGTGATGGACCATGGCAAACTGGTCGGCATTCTCGACGAGAGCGACGTGCTCGCCGCTGTCGGCGGACGCGAAGGCCGGGCCGACCGGTTCGGCGCCAAGGTCGCCGTCGCCATGACCCGGGACGTCAACACCCTGCAGGTTCATCAGTCGCTGGACGAGCTCAAGCCGCTGTTCGATCGCGACGAGGTGGCGGTGGTGATGGACGGCGACAGGCTCGTGGGTCTGATCACCCGCGTGGATCTTATCAACCACCTGCGACGCACGGCGTAGCACTCCCTATCTTCGTCATCGTCGGACACGTTCCGACGACCCATGCACACCGCTTCTTCCGGCCAGTCCCGCGTTCATGGGTGGTCGGGACAAGCCCGACCAAGACGGGCTCTGATATGACAGACGGAAAAAACCGCCTCGCCTTCGCCACCCGCACGATCCACGGCGGCCAGGCCCATGACCCGACGACCGGCGCCGTGATGGTGCCTATCTACGCCACCTCGACCTACGCCCAGGAGAGCCCGGGCGTGCACAAGGGCTTTGAATACGCCCGCAGCCAGAACCCGACCCGGTTCGCCTTCGAACGTTGCGTGGCGAACCTTGAGAGCGGCGTTGCGGCCTTCGCCTTCGCCTCGGGTCTGGCCGCCGCGTCGACAACCCTTGAGCTGCTCGACAGCAGCGCGCACGTCATCGCCTCCGACGACCTCTACGGCGGCAGCTACCGGCTCATGCAGCGGGTGCGGACGCGCTCGGCCGGCCTGACCTTCAGCTTCGTCGACATGACCGATCCGGGCGCCATCGAAGCGGCCATCCGTCCCGAGACGAAGATGATCTGGGTCGAGACCCCGACCAATCCGACCTTGCGGCTTGTCGATCTGGCCGCCGCCGCGGCTGTCGCGAAGACGCACGGCCTGATCAGCGTCGCCGACAACACCTTCGCCAGCCCCTACGTGCAGCGGCCGCTTGAACACGGCTTCGACCTCGTGCTGCATTCGACCACCAAGTACCTCAACGGCCATTCCGACATGGTCGGCGGTGTGGTCGCGGTGGGTGAGAACCAGGCGCTCGAGGAGCAGATGCGGTTCCTGCAGAACGCCGTCGGCGCCGTGTCCGGACCGTTCGACAGCTTCCTTGCGCTTCGCGGCCTGAAAACCCTTTCCCTGCGGATGGAGCGTCACTGCCAGAGCGCCCTGCGCGTCGCGCGATGGCTGGAGGCCCGCGACGACGTGATCCGGGTCATCTATCCCGGCCTGGAGAGCCACCCCCAGCACGCGCTGGCGAAGCGTCAGATGAACGGCTTCGGCGGCATCATCTCGGTGGAGATCGCCGGCGATCTGGCCCGCGCCAGGCGCGTGCTCGAACGGACGCAGCTGTTCACCCTGGCCGAGTCCCTTGGCGGGGTGGAAAGCCTGATCGAGCATCCTGCGATCATGACCCACGCTTCAATCCCGCCCGAACAGCGGGCGGCGATCGGCATCTCCGACACCCTGATCCGGCTTTCGGTGGGCATCGAGGATTGCGACGACCTGCTGGCCGATCTGTCACAAGCCCTGGCGGACTGACCGGCGGTGGCGTTCAGGATATGGCGAAAGCAACAACCCGTTACAGGGTTTGTGTCGAAACCCCTCACCATCAACGCTATGAGCGCCCCATGAGCATCACCTTCATAGACCTCGTCGCCCAGCAGGGGCGCATCCGGAGCCGACTCGACGCGGCTATCGCCAAAGTCCTCGACCATGGCGGCTACATCATGGGACCCGAAGTTCGTCAGTTCGAAGCCGAACTGGCCGCCTTTGGACAGGCGCCTCTCGCGTTGAGCTGTGGCAACGGCACCGACGCCATCGCATTGCCCCTGATGGCATGGGGAATCGGCGAGGGCGACGCAGTCTTCTGTCCCTCTTTCACCTTTACAGCGACGGCGGAAGTCGTGCCGTGGGTCGACGCCACACCGGTGTTTGTCGACGTTCTGCCAGACACCTTCAATCTGGATCCGGCGAAGCTCGAGGCCGCCATCGACGCCATCCTGGCCGAGGGCAAGCTCAAGCCCGCCGTGGTCATTGCCGTCGACCTGTTCGGCCAGCCGGCTGACTATCCGGCTCTGCGCGCCATCTGCGACCGGCACGGCCTGAAACTGGTCAGCGACAGCGCCCAGGGCTTCGGCTGCACCCTGAACGGCCATCACCCAATCCACTGGGCCGACGTCGCCACGACCAGCTTCTTCCCGGCCAAGCCGCTCGGCTGTTACGGCGACGGCGGCGCGGTGCTGCTGAAGGACCAAGGCCTGCGGGACTTGATGGACAGCTATCGGGTGCACGGGAAGGCGGTGGCCGCTGACCTCAACGGTCGGGTTTTCGAGCACGATCCCAAATATCTGAGCGCCCGCATCGGGATGAATTCGCGCCTCGACTCGATCCAGGCCGCGATCCTGATCGAGAAGCTGGCCATCTTCGCCGACGAGATCGCGATGCGGCAGGTCGTGGCTGACCGTTATGCCGAGGGCCTCAAGGGCTCGGTCCTGTCGACCCCAAAGGTCATCGACGGCGGCCAGTCGGTCTGGGCCCAATACGTCATCGAACACGAGAACCGCGACGGCCTGGCCGCCCACCTGAAGACCCAGGGCGTGCCGACGGCGGTCTACTACCCCGTGCCGATGCATGTGCAGCCGCCCTATGCGCACTTCCCCAGGGGCGCAGGCGGCCTGCCGGTCACCGAGGCCTTGGCCGAAAAGGTCCTGGCCCTGCCGATGCACCCCTACATGGATGAGGCCACGCAGACGCAGATCATCGACGCTGTGAAGGGCTTCAACGGCTGACACCTGCGGCGGCGGACGGCTCCGCCGTCAATGCTCGGCCAGTTCGCCCAGGATGGTGATCTTCTGCCAGATCTTGCGGCCCAGGTCGGTGCAGAGGTTCTCCACGTCGCTGGCGGCGGCGATCACGACATGGTCGTGGCTTTCGCCGGCATAGAGCGCCGACAGCTTGCCGGTCAGGGCGAGCATTTCGGCGCAGTACTCCAGATAGCGCGTCAGCTCGAACCGGCTCATCCGCCGCTCCGGCGAGGAAGGCGTCGCGCCGCCGCCGCCCAGCAGAACCGTGGGGTCCTTGGTCAGTTGATGCATGTCGACGACATGGGCGAAGGACCGCAGCTCATGCAGGGCCGTCTGGGTGCGGGCGCGTTTCCAGCGCTCCTCCAGCGTCAGCAGGAACCACAGGCCGGCCGCCATCAGGATGATCAGGTTGACGGTCGACTCGAGGGTCTGGGTCAGGGCCAGATCATTCGTCCGGCCAAGGATGCCGGTCCAGTCGACGGTCTTGAAGATCAGCGTCAGCAGGGACACGCCGCCGACGGCCACCAGCAGGACCAGCGTCCGCAGGAGCAGGTAGGGACGGGACAGGGCGTGCGCCCGGCGAGCCGTGTCGCCTGAGATGTCGACAAGCTGGGCGGCCGCGCCGGCCAGTCCGGAGTCCGGAAACCGTTCGGTGATGCGGTCGGCAAGCCGGTTGACGGTCTTGACGATCTCGCCGGCGCTGAGCGTGCGGTAGTTGCGAGGCGCCTTCCTGCTCATGACCGGCCGATCAGCATCGCCGCGTGATGTCGCGGCCCGGAGAGGCGAGCAAATCACGAGGCGGAAGGGCGCGCCAGCCCTGGCGCGTCAAACAAGAAATCCATCGCCGGGCGCGGTCTGCGGGGTGGCGCCCCCGCGCCCGGCGATGATTTCGGGATCGCCCCGGAGGGCGATCCCTGGAAGCCGGACTAGAAGCCGACCTTGAAGCCGACGGTGAAGCGGCCGTCGTCATAACCCGGGATCTGGTGGATGCCCGAGGAGTCCTGGGTCGAGAAGTCGTAGGCCGCCTGGATTTCGGCGTTCGAAGCGACCCTCCACGCCGCGGAGACGCCGGCGGAACCGGTGGTGTCCTTGCGGTCGCGGTTCTCGTGGTCGTCCCACTCCTCTTCGACATAGGCCCCGACCTTGAAGTCGGGCGAGTAGCTGTGAACGACCCTCACGCCGACGGCCGTGGCCGTGTAGCCCGGCGAGAAGGCGACTGTCGTTTCCTCGAAGCCGCGGGCGGCGCTCAGCTTGACCGTGGTTTCGCTTTGCGGCGTCCAGGTCAGGCTGGCGTCGACGACGATGTCCGAATAGTCGTCGAAGGCCGGCTCATCGAACGAACGTCCCGCCCAGCCGACGCTGATTTCGCCGGTAAGGCTGTCGGTCATGTTGTAGGTGGCGCCGACGCTGGCCGTGTAGCCGTCGGAATCGCGGTTGTGCAACGCGGCCGGCGGTTTCAGATCGTAGTCGATCTGCGTGAAGGCGACCTGGGCGAACCAGGACACATCCGCCTCGGGCGAGCCGGTCAGGCGCAGGGTTTCGGTCCAGGTGCCGCGGTCGCGGAAATCCTGATCGACGACCGCGTTGGTGATGCGACGGCGCGCGTCCTCGAAGTCACGGGTCACATAGTCGGCGCGGGCGGAGAAGCCCATGCCGCCGATGGTCGTTTCGAAACCGGCGTCGAAGCTGTCGACGGCGCTTTCAGTCGGCCTTTTCGTGTCGCGGCGCGAGGTGACCTTGCGGCGGTCTTCCGTGGTGAGGGCGTGGCTGGCGCCGGCGAAGACCTTGCCGCCGTCGAACTTGATGTCACCGTTTGCGCCAAACGCGTAGTCGTTGACGTTTTCATCGGAAGTATCGGCATAGTGCGTCAGGTCGAAGCTGCCGAAGACCGAGAAGCTGCCGCCGTCGCTCTTGGTCGTCGCGGTGGCCTTGCCGGTGGCGCCATAGACCGTGTCGCTCTGCTCAGCGGCGGCGGCGGCCAGCACGTTGCTGGTCGTGCCCAGCGAAGCGCCGATCGTGCCGTCTACCGTCCAGTCCTGGGCGTGCGCCGCGAACGGAGCCGACGCCAGGATCAAGGCCGTGGAGGCAAAAAACATTCTCTTCATTGGTATCCTCATGCTTGTGCGGCGTCGGTCGACGCCTCGCCCTTTCGACGCTCCAGACGGACGAGCACCCCTGACCCGGAAGACGGATCCGCGGTGGATCGATGCTGAAACTGCCTGTCAATCAGACGCGCCGAACGTGTCGGCTACGCCACCCCAACTTGCCGGTAACCCTATTCCCCTGCAGCCGCACCACAACAGAACGTCGTTACCCGGAATGTGGAATTTGCAGTGTTGCGCCAGGCGCGGTGCAACGTCGCCACAGGTGGCTTTCCCGGGGTCGACATCGAAATTGCACCGTTCCCGGACTTTCCGGAGTCTGGTGGAGGCGACCCTGCCCCGGAGCATCTGGATAAGGGGCGTCGCGGCGTCTAAACCGGATTCATGAGTGATCACCTCGACGCCATGCGCACCTTCGTCAACGCCATGAACCAGGGCAGTCCACATGCGATCGCCCTGAAGATGGAGACCGTCTCGCTGGACGCCGACGGCGCGACCCTGCGGGTGCCCTACGACGAGAAGCTGATCGGCGACCCCGACACCGGCGTGATCGCCGGCGGTGTCGTGACAGCCCTGCTGGACCACGCCTGCGGCCAGGCGGTGCATACGGGCCTGACCGAGTTCAAGACCATCGCCACGCTCGACCTGCGGATCGATTACATGCGCCCCGCCGAGCCCGGGAAGGACATCTTCGCCAGGGCCCACTGCTACAAGGTGACCCGCTCGGTCGCCTTCGTCAGGGCGGTGGCCTATGACGTCGATCCCGCCGACCCGGTCGCGGCCGCCCAGGCGGCCTTCATGCTGGATTCCAGCGGCGGCCGCGGCTTCGGCGCCAACCTCAAGAGCGGGAAGGCCAAATGAGCGATCCCGCTGAATCCGTCGACGCCATGCTGGCGCGCATCCCGTACGCCCGCTTTCTTGGTCTGCGCATCGAGCTGGCCGGCGACGAGATGACCGCCATCCTGCCGTTCGGCCAGCACCTGATCGGCAACCCGACCCTGCCGGCGATCCATGGCGGCGTGCTGGGCGCCTTCATGGAGATGACGGCGCTCGCCCAGCTGCTGGTCAAGGAAGGCCAGGCCCGCCAGCCGCGCGTCATCGACGTCTCGATCGAATACCTCCGCTCGGGCCGGCCTTTGACGACCTACGCCCGGGCCGAGATCAAGAAGGTCGGCCGGCGCATCGCCAACGTCCACGTCGAGGCCTGGCAGGACCAGCGCGCCGCCCCGATCGCGGCCCTGCGTGGGCACTTCCTGGTGACGCCGACGGAATCCAAGTCCTGAGGGGATTTGAGATCATTACGGCGGCGTAATTATCTTACAAGGCCGTCACAAGCTTAAATCGAAGTCATGACGCACACTTAACGGGTGTTGCCGCGAACACTTGCCTATACCCCTGAACACCGGACGCGGACTTCCGCGGCCAACCAGACCCAAGGGGATAAAGACATGACCAAAGCCACGCACAACTTCAGCAACGTCGCCAGCCTCGCGCTCGCCGTCCTGCCGCTGTTCCTCATCATCGCCGCCGTGAACGTCAGCGTCGTCAGCCTGTGATCGCCGCCGCGCCGTTCCGCCGGGCCTGACTCCTCCCCCGTAGCCGGCCCGGCGGAACACAGCGGATCACAGACCGCAACCAGAGTTGACTGACAAAGGCCTTCCGATCCGGGAGGCCCTTTTGTTATGCGCAGGCATGCAAACGCCCGCCGCCGTGATCTTCGACTGTGACGGAGTCCTGATCGACTCCGAGATCCTAAGCCTCGAGATCGAAATCGATCTTCTGGCCGACTGCGGGCTGGTCTACGCACCGGCCGACTATCTGCATCGCTTCATGGGTCTGAACGACGCGGCCTATCACGCGGCGCTCGATGCCGACTGCCGTGAGCGCACCGGCCGGCCGCTGCCGGAGGACGCCCTGCGCCATGCCCGGGCCCCGCGCTGGGCCGCCTCCGCAGGCCGCCTGACCGAGGTCGAGGGCTGCGCCGCCGCGGTGTCGAGGCTGACCCTGCCAAAGGCCGTGGCCAGTTCATCGGGCGCGGCCCACCTCCGGGAAAACCTCAGGCTGACCGGACTGCTCCCGGCCTTCGACCCCCATGTCTACTCCGCCGACCTTGTGGCCCGCGCCAAGCCGTTTCCCGACATCTTCCTTCATGCCGCCTCAGCGCTCGGCGTCGCGCCGGGGCGGTGCCTTGCGATCGAGGACAGCGTCAACGGCGTGACCTCGGCGCGGGCGGCGGGAATGTCCGTCTGGGGCTTTTCCGGTGGCGGCCATATGGACGACGCCTCCGCCGACCGGCTCGCCATGGCGGGCGCGCAGCGTGTCCTGGGTCACTGGGACGACGTGGCCGCGCTGTTCGCCGCCTTCAGCTGATCTCGCCGAGCGCCTGCTTCTGGCGGCCAGCTTCATCAAAGTTCTCCGGCGCCAGCCAGGCCCTGAACCGCGCCGCGATCGCCGGCCATTCGCTGTCGAGAATGGCGTAGACCCGGGTGTCCCAGTTGTGGCCCTTCAGCCAGTAGGTCTGGCGCAGCGTGCCTTCGTAAGTGAAGCCATAGCGCGAGGCGGCCCGCATCGAGGCGGGATTGTCCGGACCACAGCGCCATTCGAGCCGGCGATAGCCGTTCGCGCCCAGCACATAGTCGGCGAGGCGGTAGACCGCCTCGGTGCCGGCGATCGTGCGGCTCAGGGAAGGTCCGTAGACCAGGCCGATCTCGGTCGTCCCCATGTCCGGCTTGACCTGCAGCAGGAAGAACAGCCCGGCGGCCTCGCGCGCGCCGTCAGTCTTGTCGATGATCGCGAAGGCCCGTTGCTCCGGTCGGTCGACCCGGTCGGCCAGCCAGTCGAAGAAGGCGCCCTGGTCGCTGAAGGGACCCGACGGGATACCGGGCCACAGGTCCTCCTTCGATCCGATGGCGCGCCACAGGTCGAGGCCGTGTTTCAGCAGGTCGGCTTTTTCGAGGTCGATGGTCCGGCCGGTGACGAGCGCGTCGAGCAGGGCCGGGCGGGGCAGGACGGGCGGTGTTTGCATGGGACGAGACTAGGGCTGACGTGGCCCGGACCGCAATCCGGTCGCGCGCTCTTCCAAACCCCGATCCCTGATCTAGGATCACGCAGGGCCGCTGTCGGAGAATCGCGATGTTCAGATCCTTGGCCGGGCGCGTCCTGATCGCACTGGTGCTTGGCCTCGTCGCTGGCGCCGCCTGCAACGCGCTTGGAAACGCGACCCTGACCGGCGCCGCCGGCGCCGTGGAAGCGATCGGTGGGCTGTGGCTCAACCTGTTGCGCATGACCATCGTGCCGTTGGTGTTCTGCCTGCTGGTCACCGGCATCGCCTCGGTCGCGGACGCGGCGGCGACAGGCCGGCTCGCGGCCCGGGCCATCGCGCTGTTCTCCATCCTGCTGGTGATCGCCGCTGTCTACAGCACCTTCGCCACTCAGGGATTGCTGGCGCTGTGGCCGGTCGACCCGGCGGGGGGGGCGGCCCTGCGGGCGGGCGCCGGCGGCGCTGATCTCGCCAAGGTGGTCGCCCCGGGACTGGCCGACTGGCTCAAGTCCATCGCGCCTTCCAACCCGATCAAGGCCGCCGCCGAGGACGCCATCCTGCCGCTGGTGGTGTTCGGAGTGTTCTTCGGCTTCGCGGCTACCCGCCTGCCGGTCGATCGCAAGGTCGCCCTGATCACCGTCTTCAGCGCCGTGGCGGAGACGATGATCATCATCGTGCGCTGGGTGCTGTGGGCCGCGCCGCTCGGCGTTTTCGCCCTTTCGCTCGGGGTTGGGCTGCGGGCCGGACTCGGGGCAGCCGGGGCTTTGGCGCAGTACGTCGCGGTGGTTTCGCTGGTCACAGCCGGCATCGCCATCGTCCCCTACATCGCCGTGGCCTTCAGCCGGTCGGTGTCGCTGGGCGCCTTCGCCCGGGCCGTGGCGCCGGTGCAGGTGCTGGCCTTCAGCACCCAGTCCTCGCTCGCCTGCCTGCCGGCGATGCTGGAGCGGGCGCAGGACGACCTGCGCATTCCCCCGCGGGTCAGCGGACTGGTTCTGCCGCTGGCGGTCGCGGTGTTCCGCCTGACCAGCCCGGTGGCCAATCTGGCGGTCTGCTACTTCGTGGCGCACGTCTATGGCATCCATCCGGGCCTGCCGCAGATGCTGGCGGCGATCGCCGTGTCGTTCGCCATCAGCGTTGGCTCGGTGGGCCTGCCGGGCCAGATCTCGTTCTTCGCCAGCGTCGCGCCGATCTGCCTGGCGCTGGGCGTGCCGATCGACCTGCTGCCGATCCTGCTGGCGGTCGAGGTCGTGCCGGACATCTTCCGGACCATCGGCAACGTCACCGGTGACCTCGGGGCTGCGGCCGTGCTGCATCGCCCCGGCGACGAGATCGAGGTGGTGGATCCTGGCTCCGCGCCGGCCTAGGCCCGGCGGCGGCTCCGGCTCCGGGCCGGCGGGGCCTGTTCGGCCAGGAAGGCCTGAAGCTGGCCGAGCGGCATTGGGCGGGCGATGAAATAGCCCTGCGCCAGGTCGCAACCCATGGCCGACAGGATCGCCAGGGCTTCCGCGGTCTCCACGCCTTCGGCGACGATCTTCAGACCCAGGCTGTGGGCGAGGTCGATTGTCGACTTGACCAGCAGGGCGTCGCGGGCGCTGGCGCCGAGGCTCAGCACGAAGGCCTTGTCGATCTTCAGCTCATCGGCGTGAATCTGTTTGAGATAGGCCAGCGATGACAGGCCCGAGCCGTAGTCGTCGATCGAGACGGACAGGCCGGCCGCGCGGTAGCGGTCGATGATCTGCAGCGCCAGGGTCGGGTTACCGATGACCGCCGTCTCGGTGATTTCCAGGCAAAGACGACAGTCAGCACCCGAGACCATGTCGATGATCTCGTCGGCGAATTCAGGATCCGCCACGAGACGGCCTGAGAGGTTCACCGAGATCATCAGGTCGCGGCCGGCGGCCCGCAACGCGGCCTGGTCAAGGATCGCCCGCTTCAGCGTCCAGCGGGTCATGGCCCGGATGTGACCCGTCTCCTCGGCCAGTTCCACGAACAGGTCCGGTCGGACGAAGCCGCGTTCGGGATGGGTCCAGCGGATCAGGGCTTCCGCAGCGGTGACGGCGCCGGCCCGGATATCGTGCTTGGGCTGGTAGTGCAGGCTGATCGAGCCGTCCTCGAGGGCATCGAGCATCTCGCTCATCAGCGACAGTTTCGAAGCCGGATCGCCGTAGGCGTCAGCGTCGAACACCGCGCTCCGCCGCTGGCCGGCCCGGGCCTGGTCGAGCGCCGAGCTGGCGCGCTCGACCGGCGGGGCAGGGTGCGCGTCCAGCACCGGGGCGAGACCGCCCGTGAGGCCGATATCGATGGTCACGCCGCCGGCCTGGACCGGCTGCGCAAGGCTCTCCAGGAGGGCCCCGAAATCGCGGATCGCCGTGTCGCTGTCGGACGCCGAGAACAGCAACGCCAGCCGTTCGCTCGAAATCCGGGCGCAGATCGTGTCGGGTCTCAACGCCACGGCGCGCGCGCCCAGTTCGCGCAGAATGTCTCCGGCCAGTTGGTAACCGACCGCGGCGCGGACCTGCGGGAAGCGGTCAACGGCCATCACGGCGACCCACTGCGTCGGATCCGCTGTCCCGGCCAGAGCCTGCTCCAGCGCCAGCCGGTTCGGCAGGTCGGTTTCCTGGTCGGTCAGAGCCATCCGCGTGATGCGGCCTTCCCGGTCCCGAATCCCCGCGGCCATGGCGTTGAAGCTCGCGGCAAGGCGGCCGATTTCGTCGGCGGTCTGGATCTCGACGCTGGCGTCCTCGCCGTGTTGAAGGCGGTGGGCGGCCGCGTCCAGGGCAGACACGGGCCGGGTGATCGACCGGGCCAGCAACCAGCTGCCGGCGGCCAGCACGGCCATGCCGGCCAGGCCCGTGAGCGCCAGCACCAGCATCAGGCTGCGATAGGGGGCGAGCGCCAGCGCCAGCGGGTAGCGCAGCACCAGCACGGCCCGTTCCTTGCCGAAGGTCGCCAGCGGTTTGACCAGCGCGACGGCCTGGCCCGACGGCCCCCTGAAGACGTGCGGTCGCGTCGAGTGGGTGGTCAGGGCGCTGTCGACCAGCGCCGAAAGCGGGGCCCGGTCGCGGACGGCGGCCCCCGGCCCGCCCCAGCCGGCCTTGCCTTCATGGATCAACACGGCGGCGTTCAGCGGAATGGACGACAGCTTTTCCAGCGCGGTCAGTTCCGTCTGGTCCAGCCGCTCGGCGAAGATCACCCAGCCGGTCAGTTGCGGCGAAAGGACCGGAGCGGCGACCGCCTGATAGGGTTCTCCGGCGATCGTCAGAACGCCCGCCGTCGCGCCGCCATCGAGGGCGTACCAGAGATCGCCGGCGGCCTGGTCCGTCAGGCCGCTCGCGCCGGTGACGGCTCCGTCGACCCCGACCAGAAGGGCCCGGTCGATCTTCAGTCGGCCCCGCAGATTCTCCAGCGCAGATTCGACGGTCGGCGCATCGTTGGTGGCGACCGCCGCGCGGAAGCCGAAATCGCGGGAAAGCACCGTGGCGCTGTCGTTGAGCTGGCTGGCCTTGAGGGCCCAGACCCGGTCAAACACCGCCCCGCCGGAGGCCAGTTGCCGCTCGACCTGCACGCGCGCGTTGGCGCTGACCGAGGCGTAGACGGCGATCGCGGTGACCAGCAGCGCCACGCCGAAGAGGCCGGCGTAGAGGACGGTCAGGCGGGAACGGAGGCTGGTGAACATGGCTAGTGGGCCATCCCCGCCATGCCGGGCATGGTCGGCATGCGCAGGTCGACGGCGACCGATTCAGACAGCACCCCGGCAGCGCCGAACACCGACTTGCGGACCACCTCGCCCTTTGGCGCGCGCAGGTAGGGGTGCCAGATCGTCACCGTGGCGCCGCCGGCGGGTATGCCGCGAAGGGTGGCGACGCCGTCCGCCCCGGTCCGGATCGCCCAGGGCGTGTCGACGACACGGATAAAGCCGACCATCTGGTCGTGAATGTTGCAGCCGATGGCGGCCACGCCGACCGCCTTGAACACCACGCTGCGGCTCTCGTCCTTGCCGAACAGCTTCAGCTCGAACTTGTTGCCGGCGGAGAAGGAATAGACGTGGTGTCGGACCTTGTCCCGGTTGGGAAAGCCGACGGTCGCCCCGACGGGCACGACCAGAACGAACGGGGCGAACTGGATGTCCTGCTGCGCGACAGCGTAGGCCCAGGGGAAGCGAATCGGGCCGGCGGGGACGCCTGACGCCGGCCGCACCATGACGACGGCATTTGGCACGGGCTTTCCGGCGCTGTCGCGGATCGTCATCACCAGATCGCCGGCCAGGGCCGGGACCGGCGTGAGCAGGACCGAAAAGATGAGCAGAAGCAGTCGCATGGTCCCAAACTGACGGCTGCGCATGAAGCTTGGGTAAACCGTACCGGACCTCGAATCCCCAGGTTGGGGAGTGGTCTTGTTCACTCGCACAACCGGCAGTGTTTCCTGCGAATTTCCCGTTAACCCTTGTCGTTCACCGATCGATCACGACGCGGTCCGCGTCTCTTCACGCTTGGGGGGTGAGGCATGAAACCTGTTGTTGCGGCGACGCTTCTGGCGCTGGCGACCGCCGCGCCGGCCGCGGCCGAGGCGTTCCAGACAGGCGGCAAGCTGCTGCTGACCGGCGGCGTCAGCACGGTCGAGGGATCGGGCGGCGGCGGCCTGTCCACCTGGGCCACGACCACCGGCTATGGCGCCGAAGGGGAGATCGGCGGCAACGTCCACGGGACCCTGGTCACCCTTCCTGACTTCGAGCTGCGCACCTGGGGAGCGGCCGTCGGACTGTATGACCGGGTCGAGCTGTCCTACGCCCACCAGACCTTCGACACCCAGGAGGCCGGCGTCGCGCTGGGTCTGGGCAAGGGCTACACCTTCAACCAGGACATCTGGGGCGTGAAGGTCGTGGTCGTCGGCGACGCCGTCTACGACCAGGACCGCCTGCTGCCGCAGATCGCCGTCGGCGCCCAGTACAAGCGCAACGACCGCGGCGCGATCATCGCCGCGGTCGGGGGCGAGGACGACACGGGCACGGACTACTACGTCGCCGCGACCAAGCTGCTGCTCGACCGCAGCCTGCTGCTCAACGGCACAGTGCGGATGACGAAGGCCAACCAGACCGGCCTGCTCGGCTTCGGCGGCCCGAACGGCGGTGACTACAGCGCCCAGTTCGAGGGCTCGGTGGCATGGCTGGCCACCAAACGCCTGGCCCTGGGGGCGGAGTACCGCTCCAAGCCGTCG
>CALRXX020000021.1:0-56125 GCA_943372245.1 bacterium | reverse complement strand
GAGCGCTGCAGCCCGTGGGTAAGCGATGAGTGGCTAATCGCGGAGGTCGCTCGCGACCCGTGGCTGATCTGAACCGTCGAATTTGAGCCCGGATACTTTCCACTGACCGACGTTCCGACGACGGGTCGGTGGGACATCCCGAGACTATTGGCAGGGAATGGGGCCTTGGGAATGCAACAAACCGCTCGACTAGATAGTTTCGCGTCGGCGTTCAATCAAATGCCTCTATGCGCGGGATGACATTCGCTATGTCCTCTTCAATCTCGTTATTTACATATGTGTACCTCAAAGAGTAACACCTTCCTTCGCGGGAAGGACTGACCGACAGAAAAAGCCTGAATACGCCCGTAATCCGTTCGAGTTTACAAAAATAAACATAATCACGGCCTCCGACCACTGACGTGCGTGAAAGCAATTGAATTTGATTCTTACATTCGTCGCGCACCGATGAGTCCACCTCATCAGACATGTTTGGCAACGAATAACATTCACTCCCTGAAAAGCAGGACGCTACCAAGGACTTGGCGGCTTCGTCGCTGATTTCGCAAAAGGCCGAAGGATAAGGCGAGCACCCAGCCGCTGCGACCAGAAATCCTGCAATCAATATTCGATCAAACATTTTCAGTACTTAGCCCACTCAGGCAAGGTTCCCCAGCCCGAAAATTGATACCTTTTTGTAAACTCGATAGCAAAATCATCTCCAGGCCCAACAGCGGCCCCAACTGCTTCAATAAATATGTTCGTAATGAAGTCATCATCCCTCTCGTAGCTGAAGTCATTGTCAGACAGCTCCAGCGCTCCGCTGAAAATATAGCCATTCTCGTTGTCTGGGTCTGGCCTCATGATGCCTTCGTAGACAGTGCCCTCGAATCTGCCGTGGCCCCGCGCGCTCGCTCGGGAGGGGTTCGCAAATGCAAATTGTTCGCCATTAAAGCCGTGAGGATCGGCACGAGGTGGAACTGCAACGGCACAGCGGCACTCAGCTGCTTCAACCGCGTAGGGATGATAGTACCCGCCATCGTTGACGCTATCCTGTACTTGACTCCCGATGTCGATCGCATCATCGACGCCAGCACGTTCGGGGTCGGCAAAGTAAGTTCGACCTCCACCATTCTGGTAGTGATTAATGAGACCACCGGATGTCGCACGTACGGCTGAGTTGGTGAAATGGCCGCGGCAAAGTGGGTCGTTCTTGCATAAACCAGTTGGGTCCGTTTGATTCACGGGATCCTGCGCCACATATCCAAACAAATTTGGGTCGTCCTTCGTCCCAATAGGGTCCATCGAGAGGAAGGTCCCAAGCACCGGGTCGTAGTAGCGCGCGCGGTACTGATAGAGCCCCGCCTTGCCATCCCACTGGCGTCCCGTGTAGCCGAACGGGCTGCCCTGCGGCGGTGCCGTCAGTTGGGTTATGCCATCGGCCGCTGTGCCGAACTCCCCATGCGGTGAATAGTTGGCCAAAGCGAAGAGCTGACCAAACCCGTCAGACGTGGCAATCACGCTCCCTTGGTGATCGGTGTGGTGCCAGTAGATGGTGTTGTCCGGGTTCACCGTCGCCAGTCGGGCGTCCATCGACCCCGAACCGTCCGGGATGAAGCGCCGCTTGAGCAGGCCAGCCAGATCGTACTCCCCAACCTCGTCCGAGCCTGACCACAGGGTTCGCGTCATCACCCCGTCCTCAATCACCACCGTGCGCCGATCCTGACTGTCGTAGGCGTATTCGGTGGTGGTGCCCGGCTTGAGCACCCGGACCAGCCGGTTACCGAACGTCCACTCATAGGTCGTGGAGCCATGGGTGAGTAGATTGCCGTTGTCGCTCCAGGTCAGGGCCACCCCGTTCCTGGATGTCGTCTGGTTCAGATTGGTCGGAACGCCATAGGTCTGGGCGTAGGACGTGCTTGGCGACCACTCCAGGTCGGCGCGGTTGATGTTCAGGCCAGTGATCCGCCCGGCCGCGTCATGCTGGAAGCCGAAGATGGCCGGCGTCTCGCCCGCCGACGGCGCCCAAGCGTGGTTGATCTGGCTGAGGTCGCTGTCGTTTTCGTAGGTCCAGGCCGTGTTGACGCCGTTGGAACGGTTCAGGCCGCTTCTGCGACTGAGGCTGTCCAGGGCGAAGTCGGCCTGGTGCGCACCAAAGGTCACCCGATCCGTCCGGTTGGCGGCATCGAAGCGATAGGTGGCCGTGTAGCCGTCCGGCCACTGGATTGAGGTCCGGTTGTTGGCCTGGTCATAGCCATAGGTCAGGATCTGCTGGGCGGAGCCCATGGTCCCGTTATTGGGTGTAATCCGATCATATTGCACCCGACCTGCGGCGTCGTAGCCATAGGTTCGGACATCGCGTGGACTGGGCATGTAACGCCCATCCCAGCTTGGATACTTTGAGGTATCAACGTCGGTGAACACCGGACGTCCCGCTAGATCAAACGAGGTGCGAGCCACCCGGCCAACGGGCCAGTCGGCACCATAAGTGTGCTCCCAGGTGGTATTGGCCCGACCCAAGGCGTCATAGAAGGCGTGCTGATAGTCGCCCGAGCGTGCGATGGCGACGTAGACTTGGTCCCGCTCATTGAGAATGCTCTGGGTGTATTTGCCATCAGCATAGGTCGTGACCATGTGGCGGCCCAAGCCATCGTAGGTCAGGGTCGTTCGGTTGCCGTTGCCATCGATCTCGGCGCTTTGCAGACCGCCCGAGTTATACTCCATCCCCCGCCAGCGATTTGTCGTCAGATGCGCCGGGCGAGTGTTGGTCAGGGCGCAGGTCGCATCTGACACACTGGCCGTGAACCAGCGCTCGACCAGCGTCGGCTGGCTTGCCAGATTGTAGGTCGTTCGGGTCGCCCGTCCGGTCGGATCGACCGCCACGGTCGCCCGGTCCAGCCCATCGTAGCAGGTGCGCGTCATATCACCCGCCGGATCGGTGATGGTCAGGGGCTTGCCCGTCAGAGAGTAGGTGGTGGTTATCGTGCGCCACGCACTGGTCGTTGAATCCCAGCGGTTCTCGTGGGTTACATTCCCGTCGGCGTCATAGGTCCACTGCGTCTGGATTGCCGTCGCTGCTGGCCCCACCTCAGTGACCTTGCGCCTGAGCACGTCCCAAGTCGCCGTCGTGACGTTGCCGCGCGGATCGGTCGCCGTCAGCACGTCGCCCGCCGCGTTGCAGGTGAAGGCGCTGGTCTGGTTGAAGCCGCCTGATTGGGTCGAGGCAATCTGGCGCGTCAGGCACCAGGCGGGCTGTCCGTACCCGCCATAGGCCATGGTCGCCTCGATACCGGTGGGATCTCGCGTCTGCGTTACCCGGCCGTAGGCGTCGTACCAAGTCCGCCAGACCGCCGAAGCGTTGGCACCCGTAGCCCCGTTGTAGATCACCGGCGACGTCTGGGTCTCCAGCCGACCTTGGCCGTCATAGGCAAAGGTCCAAGTGCTCGCCGCCTGCCCGTCCAGATAGGTGGCCGGAACGGTAACCGTCAGCGGCTTGTTCCAAGTGGGATGCCAAGTCGCTGTAGTCGTACTGGATTGACACCAGACGACATCCGTTCCGCATCCGGCGCGCGAAAGTCGCCTTAGCACGATGACGTTGTCTCGAGCATCATATTCGAACTCGGTGCGGTTGCCCCAAGCGGTCGTGCGGCTTTTGACCCGGCCACGCCCGTCGAAGCTGGCCAGCGAGACCCGGCCCTCCTCATCAATCTGTCGCGATCCCCGGCCGCCGTCCACGGTCTCAACTGTGAATCGGCCGCCGACCGGGTCCTCCCGTTGGCCGCGGAAACCTTCGGCGATGAAGAACTGGTGTGACCCTCGAGCGGAGGGCGTAGCAATCGCGATGGCGTCCTTGGCGACCTTGATTCGGTTCAGGCCGTCATACTCGTATTGGATAACCGGCGTGGTCGCACTTCGAGGAGAATAACTCGCACCGAGTCGGCAGGAAGGATCGGGGCGCTGATAAAGCGTTTGCCCCTGCGGCTGCCTGTAAGCGGTACGGTGCACTCGCCCTCCAGCATCGGTGACCTGATACAATGTGGTCGGCGTCGTGCTGAAACCAGCACAGGGATAGATGCTGGTCGTGGTGTCGAGACCGGTCTGAATCTGCCTCGGCAGAGCTGAAAGTGTTAGGACATTGCCGATGTTGCTTGTCACCGAAACCGGGAGTGCGACACTTTCAGTGGGAAACGGTGTGTAATTGACGGTGAGCTCCACGCCTGCGGGGAAGCTCCATTTTTTCAACCGCTGCCCGTCCGTCGATAAGTAGTAGCCGGCCGTGCCGCTTGGCGTCGCCTCGAAGGTTCGCCTGGATTCGTCGGCACCGACCACTTCGAAGGTCAGGTCCCAATCAATATAGCGCTCATGATAACCGACAAATCCATCGGGGGCGTCGGGAACATCAATCCGCGGTTCTCCTTGCAAATAGACTCGCGCGGTACCGGTTCCTGCCCGAAACACCCTCTTGCCGTTCTCGACCTCGCCAGCATCGACGTAGGCTTCCGTCCGGCCGCCTTGCGCCACGGACACGACGTTGTGCATGAGACGACGGCCCCACCAGTCTGATACCAACGCGCCGACGATGGTCATGTCCGCGCTGGGCGTCGCTTCATAGACGTCCTGTAGGGCGATGAAGGCGACGATCGTCGCCGCCGTCGCCTCCGGCGCGGCTCCGCCCATGGCGTCAAAGCCTGAGTTGGTCAGGCGCACCATGCCGTCGAAATTCGACACCAATCCGGGGTTTCCTGTATCCTGATGAAAGCCGCCTCCTGGGGCGTCGGGCATGGCGATGGCGGCTCCACCGCCACGAAGCTCCAGCCGCTCTTCAAGTTTGTAGGGAAACTCTCCCTGTCCGATAGAGGACAGCACCGGCGTGCTGTATCCGGCCGTGCCATTGCTCAGGTCGATGCCGAGGACAGAGGATCGGTCCTGGAAACTGTCGCTCATCATTTCCGCGGCGTTCGGTGGCGTGCCCGCCTGAACGGCCGCGCCTCCGCCTTTGCTGGCGGTATAGAAGTTGGTGACCACATGGGCGATTTCGGAGGGGTCGCCAGCGGCGTCATACTTGACCGCGACAAATGCACCGCCTCGCTCGTTGGAGGGGCCCGCCTGACTGCCGCCATAGTAGTCGAGATAGTCGCCCACTCTTGATCCCGGCCCCGCCTGAGCGTCCGAAACGGCGGTCACTGCGAAGCCTTGTCCAAGATAGGCTGTTAGGGCGGACCTCAGCACCGACACCTGCGGCGGGCCATCACCATTTTCAACGAAAGCTGCAGCCACCGGTGTGGAGGCACCCGCAGCTAATGTGTAAAATTTGGGCGTGCCGTTCGGAGCGTCGCTACCTGGAGTATTGCCCCAAGCGAAGCGTCGCGCTGTCGATGATGAGGCCGGCGTATTCGCCAGTTGCTCGGCAACGCTGCCCTCAAGCGTCGCCGCCGTAGCGGCCAAGGCTTGGATGATCGCCCTGCGGCGGGAGGCGCTGTTGTCTCTGACAGTGACCGAAACCGCAGTCTCAATGTCGGCAACGTTCTGGCTGTCGGTTCGCGCGGTGGAAGCGGCGGTGCTGTTGTATACCGAGTACATGAGCCCCAGCGAATGCAACTGGTTTGCCCGAGCCTTGCCGATTACCTCATTCAGACTACGCGCGCGTGAGAATTGGGCCAGCCATTCTGCCGTCAGATTCATTCGCCTTCCGTCCCCGCGCGCGTATTCAGATCCGTTGTCGGCGTCAGGTCCGTGCTCTTGGGTCCACTTCTCCGGGAGCGCGCGAGACGTTTGTCCCAAGCCCAACACGACCACCATCGTGTCTACGGAAACAACACTGCGGGTGAGAGTAGAGTCTCCGTAGGCGCCAGCGTTTGCGCCGTACGGGTGATTGATTGTCATGACGACGGAGTTGGGGGGCACACAGGACACCCCGCACTGCGGGAGAGCCCCTGCTACTAATTTCAGTCCAACATGATCCCACGCAATCCCACTCTGACCCAGCTGAAGGGGTCGGCCATAGATCTCGTCGGTGAAGAAGTTGACGACCATGGTCGGCTGGGTCGCGATCGGCTTGTACTGGATCGCGAGGGTCGTGCGATAGACGTCCGGCACCCCGGTGGTCCAGGTCGCTCGCGTCGTCGCCACATGAGCCAGAGAAGTTTGCCGCCAACCGCCTGTGGGCCGAACAGCTTCGACGATCCGCCGTCCACCGATGATCTCGTCAAGGGCGAGTCCCCGATTGGACGCTTGTCGGATCCAGGTTCTCAGCGCGTCGGTCTTCGCCTTCAGAAGCGCGCTCAGCCCGCTGCTGTTATAGCTCCGGGTGGTCGCACCGCCGTCCGTACGAATCACGCCTTGGGCGGCGGTCGACATCGGACTGCCTGCCGTAAAGCCTGAGATGGTTCTGACATCCACGCCCTCCAGATGCTGGTACGACTTGAAGGACGGATCCATCAAGACGGTCTGACCAAGGATGTCGGCCTCGACCCAGACATGTGCGATCGTCGCGGTCGTCACCACGCCAGTCTGATTGCAGGCCGTGGTGGAACCGTTGACTGAGACCGGAACCCCACCACCCGCGAACAACTCGCAGACGGCTCGAGCGTCGGTGAAGCCCGTCCACGACTCTATTTGGGCGCCGGTCAGGGTGATGTCGCCGAACTTGTAGCGTGCCGCAAATCCGGCCTCGCGCAGCAGTTCGACCAAGAGCTTTGCTTGGTCGAAGGACGTGCCGGAGCGATCAATCAGCGTTCCCAGCTCACCCTTGGCGAGTCCGAACTGAAATTCAGTATCGACCGTATTCCGCACGAACTCATAGATCAGGTCAGGGTCGCTTCTCAGCGCCCGGACCAACTCGCGGAGCTCCGGCGGGCGCGGCCGAGCGCCCCCAGGGCAGACGGCGGCGTTGGCGGAATAGTCCCGACACAGGCCGTGGGTTGAGGTCGATGATGAAACATAGGCTGCCGCAGGGGTAACGGGTGCGGCCTTCAATGTACGAAACGACGGCGTAGCGTCGGACCCGGTCCAGGCGGCCGGCAGCCATGGGTAAGTCGATTGCGCACGGAGCGCAGATCCGACACCCAAGACCACGGCGCCCACAAGGCAGATGCCGACCACACAGCTCGAAAGCCTTCTGAACCTGCCCCGCACCGACATCACTCCCCCTCAGCTTCACCGTTCAAGCAAGCACGAGTTGCGATCACGCGAAAGGAGAATTATTCCTCTTTGAGTGGAAGCGGGGCTTTACCTGTGGCAGCAAGCTCGCCTAGGCTGCCGATCAGTGCCGCTCGTCCTGTGGACAGAGCGCGACGGGGGAAGTTATGGGTTCGCTCGAAGGTCTCCGAGATCGCATGTTCCTTGTACGTGGACATCTCGTCGCGAGCGCACGGACTGCGATCGGACGCCTTGGATCGGAGATTCGACGCACCGTCGATCTCGAGACTTGGCGGTCTGCTCTGACCTTTCGGGACCGTCTGAAAGCCGTTTCATGGCCTCGCGCGAGCCTCGGCGTCGGCGCGCTCGGCGCTGTTGTCGGGGGGCTGGTATTCGCCTTTTTACACGATCGCCCCGACGCCTACGCGCCGCCTCAACCGACCGCTCGCCAGCTCGCCGCCCATGCCGAGACGCTGAGGATCGTGTCCCATACGCCGCCCCCATCGCTGGTCGAGGCCAACAAATCCTGGAAGGCGGAATAGACCATGTCCCGATTTCGGTTCGTCGCGGCCTTCGCCGCCCTCGCCCTCGCTGCCTCGCCGACCCCGTCGCTTGCGGAAACGCAATATGTTTACGACAGCGCCGGCCGACTGATCAAAGTCACCTATTCCAACGGCGTCTCGATCGAATACCGATACGACGCCTCAGGCAACCGCCAGGTGATCACGACCGACCGCGTCGCGAACCGCGCGCCGGTGGCGGTTGCAAACAGCGGAAGCGTGCTCGCATCCGGCACGATCGACATTTCGGTCCTGTCCAACGACAGCGATCCGGACCGCGATCCGCTGACCATCACCCTGATTTCCTCGGTAACCGGCGGTGGCACGGCAACCCTGCTAACTAGCCCCCAACGCATCCGCTTTGTCGCGCCGGCGTCGGCCGGAAACAAGAGCTTCACCTACACCATCACGGACGGTCAGGGACACACGGCGACCGCGACCGTCACAGTCACCGTCACAAGCACCAATCAACCGCCCGTCGCCAATGCGGACGATGCCAGCGCGACGCCTTACAGCAGCACCTCGATCATGGTGCTCTCCAACGACACCGATCCGAACAACAACACTCTCACCGTCACGGCCGTCGGCGCGCCCACCGGGGGAAGTGTGTCGATTGGGTCGGGCGGAGCCTACGTCGTCTACACCTCGCCCGGCTCACCCGGCACTTACACCTTTGGCTATACGATCAGCGACGGAGCCGGCGGGACCGCCTCCTCGACCGTGACGGTCTACGTCGAGAGCCTGGAAGGCTGCGTGCCCCAGCCCGGCCAAATGTGCGAGGTCGAGTAGGTCAATCGCCCGAGGCGCAAGACGCCTGCGCTGTTGCTAGCGTCAGACGCCGATATTCGTGGACTCGCCAGGGACGGTCCACCGCGCCGGTGAACCGCGCCCGAACCCAGAGCACGCTCACCCTGGATTGGGCGGGTAGAGACACCCGAACATCGACCTGATCGCCTGCTGCGATCGAGCGCATCAGACCCTCGCCGCCCCCCGGTGCGGCTTCGGCTCGAAACGCCTCCGGTGCCCGCCCCACTGTTGCGAACCGACGCAGACAATCCTCTTCACTCGCTGACAGCCTCCAGCCACGCGACATCGTCCCCAAGGTTTCAAAAGATGAGGGAGCCGGCTTCCGCTCACCGGCAGCCGCAAGGCCAAGCTGCTGCAGTGCCTCCAGAACGACGGAATCGGGATCACCTTGGAGGTCGTACTTGCCCTCGGGCAGCGACAGTTCGGTCGCCACCCGGCGCTGGTTCAGCTCGATCTCGGCCAGGTTTGTCGGCTTGATCGAATGAGTCTGCCCGGCAGCAAGCCGACCCAGCACCTCATGGGCCGCCGACTCCAGCGTGATCCGGTCGAGGATGTCGCGCTGCTCCGTTGCGCTGGCGACCAGATAGGCCCGAAGGCTCACCGCAAGCGCGGTCCCGAACACCGCCAGGCCGAAGGCGAATGACATCGCCAGGAGGGAGACGTATCCGCCCCGGCTCCTGACGCTAGGGACGCGGCGACGATTCAACTGGCAACCCCAGGCCTTGGAGCCTCCCGACCATCTCATTGGTGATGGCGTCGATGTCGGACCGCGCCCGGATCACGGTCGGGCGCAGGAACATCACCAGTTCAGTCTGGCGTTCGGTCGTGTCGCGGGTCCGGAACAGCGCTCCGAGCGCCGGGATGCGGCTCAGATAGGGCACGCCCGTGTCGCCAAGACTCCGGCTGGAACGCAGCAAGCCGCCGAGCACAACCAGCTGGCCGTCCTCGACCTGGATGCGCGTGCTCAAACGGCGTTGCTGGATGGTCGGCGAATCGATCTCCGACGACGTCGTGCCGGACACCTCCGAGACCTCTTGAGCGATCTCGATGAACATTCGCCCGCTCTCGGTCACCCGCGGCGTGACGGAAAGCACCACGCCGGTGTCGCGATACTGGACGCTGTTTAGGACGCGGCTGTCGTTGTTCAGGCCGACGGCGGTTTGGGTGATGATCGGCACCTGATCGCCGACTTGAAGTTCAGCGCTCTCGTTGGACAGCACCAGGATGCGTGGCGTGGAGATCAACTGCACATCGGTAACCGCGGAGAGGGCGTTGAGCACCGCCCGCACGTCCACATTCAGATAGCGGATCGCCAAACCCGGAAAACTCGGCGCGGCGTCATCGTCCGAGCCGGAGGAAAAGCCTCCCGTCAGGTCGCCGTCATCAAAGAACCACTGCACCCCGTAGCGCAGGCGATCGTTCAGCGTCACTTCGGCGATGGTCGCCTCGATCAGCACCTGGGGAGGCGGGGAATCGAGTTCGCGGACGATGTCCAGGACGTTGCGGTACTCGGCGTCATCGGCCAGCAGGATCAGTGCGTTTGTTCGAGCATCGGCCGTAATCCGGAGGCCCCCGGTGGACCCCATTGAAACTGCCGGAGCCGCCGCCGTCGAGGCGGTGCCCGCCGCCGGGGTCGGCGGTTGTGCTTGCGCGGCCGCAGGGGCTTCCGGCGTCGATGACGCCGCACCCGTTCCGAGCAGTGCGGACAGGGTCGTCACAAACTGCTCCGCTTCCAGATTGGCTAGGGGAATCGAACGCAGGCGGCGAGAAGCCGGCGCCGGGGCGCGGTCGAACCGGGCGATCCACTCCGCTGCGCGGTCCAGCCCATCCGGTGAACGGGCGATGACCAGCAGGCCGTTCAGGCGCGTCAGCTCAATGAACTGGATCTGGTTGCCGAGCGGGCCGTCGGGTCCGCCGAACACCTGGCGGATATCCGCACCAATGTCGGTGGGCGTGGCGTACCGCACCGGGAAGAACTGCAGACTTTTGCCCTGCAACCAGTCGACGTCGAGCGAACGCGCCGTGCGGATGAGGGCGTTCACCGTGGTCGGGTCGCCGGAGATATAGACCTGCTCCCTGCCCGGATCGGCTCGGACCGTCGCCGCTTCACCGGCCAGAGGCTCCAGGAGTCGGGCGATCTCGGCCGCGCCGATGGAACGCGCCTGATAGATGGCCGAGCCGGCCAAGCCGTCGGCGCCGCCTTGGGTGAACACGGGCGGGGCGCTTAGCCTGCTCGCCTGTGCCGAAGGCACAATGGCGTAGCCCGCGCCTTCGGCGACGAGGGCGGCGCTCACGCTCCGCAGCGCCCGATCGAGACTCGACAGGGCCTGCGCCTCGCTCATCCGACCCGTCAAGCTGAATGTCAGAGTGCCCTGAACCGCAGGATCGATGCGGAACGAACGGCGCAACGATTGGCCCAGGATCGCGTCGGCGATCGCCGCGATCGGAGCCTGGTCGAACACGACATTGAAGCTGCGGGTCGGCGAGGTTTGGACGGCCGGCGCGGCGGGCGCCAGCGCGGCGTTCTCGATCCGCCACGACATGTCGTCGATCTCGCGCGCCTCGACCGACGGCGCGGCCTCCGCCGGTGCGGCGGGGCGATTCAAAGGAATGACCGCGACGTCGGGGCGAATGGCGCGGGGCGTCTCACAGGCCGTCAGCAGGCCGAGCGCGAGGCAGAGGAGAACAGGAATGCGCACCGTCATTGGGACATCTGCAAAACGATGTCGCGCTTGAAGCCCGAGCCGCCCGCCACGCCGTCCGCGCCATAGCTGGTCAGTTTGAACCGCTCCCCGGCGCTGGCCGGGGGCGCATAAACCACGGCATGGCCCCAAGGATCCCGGGTCAGGGCGGTGTCCGACAGATAGGGGCCCGCCCAGTCGGCGGCACCCTCGGGCGGTTCGATCAAGGCCGCGAGGCCTTCGTCGGCGGTCGGATAGCGGGCGAGATCGGCCGAATACATTTCGAGCGCGGCGGCGACGCTTTCCATCTTGAGGCGCGCTGCGCGCACCTTGGCGCGGTCCATCTGGCCCAGGGTCTGGGGCACGACGATGGCGCTGATCAAGCCGATGATGACGAGGACCACCAGCATTTCAGTCAGGGTGTAGCCGGGGCGAAGCGACGATGCGCTTCGCAACCCCTGTTTGCTCAAATCCCCCATGGCTCCCCCTGAACCAACACGCTACTTCTATTCGACTATAGGGGGAGCGGAGCCGAGTCTACGGCGTTCACATGACTGTCTCAGCCGACGAGTTCGAACTGCCCACGCCGGTCCACGCGCGCGCGGACCTGGCCGAAGCGCTCGCCTTGCGCGGCAGCGCCATCGAGCGCGCCTTGCGAGCCAGCGGCAGTTCAGGACAACCACTGGCGGTGGCGCTCAGCCTGCTGGGCCTCGCCACAGAGGACGCGATCGCCGAGGCCTGCAGTGTCTTGCATGAAGCCCCGCGTTGGCCCGACGGCTTCCCGATCGACCGTGTTGAACTGCCCGGGCTCAGCGTCCGCTTTCTGCAGGATCGCTACGCCGTGGCCATGGCCGACGAACACGGCGGCTGGTGCCTGGGTCTCGTCGATCCCGGCGACGAGACGACCCTGGAGGCGCTGCGCTTCGCCCTCGGGCGCGATGTGGCCGTCCGTACCCTGACCCTGAGCGCCTGGCGCCAGGCTCAGGACATCGCCGAACCGGTGATGGACGGCCCTGGCCTCGGCTCCGCGCCGACCTCGATCTGGCTCGACGACGCCGAACGGCTCAAGGACATCGCCCGTGACGCGCCGGTGGTGCGCATCTCCGAACAGATCCTCGAGCGCGCCTTCCTGCTCAACGCCTCCGATGTCCACATCGAGCAAAAGATCGACCACACCCGCGTGCGCTTCCGCCTCGATGGCCAGCTCCAGGATCAGGAGAGGCTTGGCGTCGATCTCGGGCCGGCTCTGATCGCTCGCATCAAGGTCTTGTCCGACCTCGATGTGGCCGAACGTCGGGCGCCGCAGGACGGCCGCACCACCATCAACGTCCGGGGCGTGCCGGTCGATGTGCGCATATCGACGGCCCCGACGGTGTTCGGCGAGTCGCTCGTCGTGCGCCTGCTGACGCGCCGCGACGTCGACTATTCGCTGGAACGATTGGGATTGAGGCCGCCCGTCGCGGCAGGGCTCAGCCAATTGCTGACCCGCAGCCACGGCCTGCTGCTGGTCACCGGTCCGACCGGCAGCGGCAAGACCACCACCCTCTACGCGGGGCTTCGCCAACTCGCCTCAGCCCACAACAAGATTCTGACCGTCGAAGACCCGGTCGAATATGTGTTCGAGGACATCCTTCAGAGTCAGGTCAATGAGGCCGCCGGCTTTACCTTCTCGACCGCCCTGCGCTCCTTCCTGCGCCATGACCCGGACGTGATCCTCGTCGGAGAAATTCGCGACACCGAGACGGCGCGCCTGGCCGTCCAGGCGAGTTTGACGGGCCATCTGGTATTGGCGACCGTGCACACCAATGACGCTGCCACCACGCCGTCGCGCCTCATCGACATGGGGGTCGAACGCTATCTGCTCGGCGACGCCCTGATCGGCGTCATGGCCCAGCGCCTTGCCGCCCAGCTCTGCGGCGCCTGCAAGGACATGGCGCCCCTGACAGCGGACGAGACAGCGACGCTGAAAGAGATGGGTCTGAAGCCGATCAAGGGCCCCGTCGGCCGGGCGCGGGGCTGCCCGGCATGCGGCCAGACCGGGCGGCGCGGGCGGCGAGCCGTCAGCGAACTGATGGTCTGCACACCCGAGATGGGCGAACTGATCGGGTCCGGCGCCCACGCCGCCGTACTCCGGGCCGAATTGGCCAAACAAGCCGGCCATGCCACATTGCGACAGGACGCCCTCGCCCAGTCGGCGGAGGGGTGGATCGACTGGGGCGACGCCTGGCGCGTTGCCGACCGATGAAGGCGTTTCACTTCACCGCCCTGGGCGCCGACGGTCGCCGACATCGCGGCGTCAGCTATGCGGCGGAGGCGGCCGCGCTCAGGGATCGGCTGATCGATGCACGCCTGCATCCGGTCTCGATCCGGCCAGCTCTCCTCCAGCACCAGGGGCCACTGCGCCTGACCGAGGCCGAGGCCGCCCGCCTCGGGCGTGACCTTGCCCAGCTGATGACCAGCGGGATGGCCTTGGCTCAGGCCCTGTCCCTGCTCGAGACCCGCGAGACCCCGCGCGTCAGCGCCATCGCTCGCGAGGTCCGCCAGCGGCTCATCTCGGGCGAGCCTCTGTCCAAGGCGCTGGAAGTCGCCAGCGGGACGCCAGCGCGGTTTCTCCAGGCGCTGGCGCGCGGCGGCGAAGCCTCGGGACGCCAGAGCGAGGTCCTGGCCGCCGGGGCGCGGTCGCTGGCGGCGACGGATCAGCTGAAGAAGCGGCTGACCACCCTGTGCATCTATCCCGTCTTCGTCATCCTAGTCGCCTTCGGCTCGATCGCGATCTACGCCTATGCCGTCCTGCCCTCGCTGGAGCCCGCCTTCGAAGGCATGGGGAGCGACATTCCTCCCCAGACCCAGGCCGTGCTCACCTTCGGCGCTATCGTCCGCCTGCTCATGCCGATCGCCGTTGCCGCAGCCGGCGGGCTCGCCGTCCTCCTCGCCGTCTCGGCGTCGGCGCGGCGCACGGGAGCTGATTTCCTGGCGCGACTCTTGATGCGCGGCAAGCGTTCGCCGATGCGCGATTTCGTCTTCGCCAATTTCGCCTCGCGGCTGGCCGTCATGCTCCAGGCCGGGGTGCCCCTGGCCCCCGCCTGGCGGTTGGCCCGCGCGCCGGTCACCATCGCCTCCCTGAGCCGTGCTCTCGCCGTCCAGGACGAACGTCTGATGGAGGGCGTGCGGCTGAGCGAGGTGCTGAGGGCAATTCCGAACACGCCCCCCGACCTGATCCACTATGTGCTGATGGGCGAGCAGTCCGGCCAGGTCGCCAAGGCGCTCAACGACGGATCGGCCGTGCTCGCCGGCCGGGCGCAAGAAGCGATCGAGCGGGTCCTGTCGGTGATCACTCCGCTGGTGATCATCGTGGTGGGCGCCATGGTCGGCCTGATCACCATGATGGTGTTCCAGGGGCTGTTGGCGGTGGGCGACGCCGTTGCCATGTAATTCCTCCGGCGGCCGTGAAGGCTATCTGACCATCGACGCCATGGTGGCGCTGTCGATCACCGTGCTCGCCGTGGCGGCCGCCGTGGCCCTGGCCTCCAACGCCGTGTCGCGGATGGCGCAGGCGCGCGACCGGCTGACCGCGGTCCGTATCGCCGACGATCTGTACGAAGGGCTTTACGCGGGGGAGCGTCCCGATGGACAACAGTCCGGCACGACCGATGGGCGATCATGGACCTACACCAGCACCAGCGCGGCGGCGGCGGACACGCCCTCGGTGGCGCGCCGACTGCGGATCACCGTCGACCGTCGCTTCGGGCCGGATCTGACCGTGGACGCCATGGTGCCGCCCACGCCGAACGACCCGGACGCTCCGGTCGCGCCGGATGTTCCGGTCGCGCCGGCTACAGCGTCCTCGAACTGATGATCGCCATGACGGTCGCCTCCATCCTTCTGGTCGGGGTCACCGCCGGCTATTCGGCCCTGGCGCGCGCCAGCCAGCGGCTGGCGACGTCCCAGGCCGGGCTCACCGATCGGCCGGCGCCGCGCTGCCGCCCTTTGGAAGCGGGCGCGGCCCGAACAACGACAGAAGTCAAAGTTCGATACCGGTGCAGCCTTCCCGAGCGCTGCGAATACGATACCGTCAGTCAGTCATGCCGCTCGACGACCTCGCCCTCGAACTGACCCCGACACCATCTTCGACGCCGGCCCCGGCGTTGGAGGTGATGACCCGCGTGCTGCGGCTGCCGACCCGCGCGCCGCGACAGGCCCGCGCGATCGTCCGCATGCAGCTCGATCGCTTGTCCCCCCTGCCCGCCGCCGAGACCCTGTTCGACCTGGTCGCCCTGCGCCAGGAGGCGGGAGAAACCGTCTACGCCCTCGGCATCCTGCGACGCGCAGCTCTGGCCGGGGAAGCCTTCTCCGCTCAGCGAACCGTGGCGGTGACCCGGTCGATCGAGGACCAGACGGTCGTGTTCCGCTTCCGAAACGCCGGCGCCGTCGATGATCGCGAGGCTCGTTGGCTCAAACATGCCCCGCGCACGGCGCTGATCTGTCTCGGGCTGGCCGCCGTCGCCCTGGCCGGCAACCTGCGCACCGAACAATGGCGCGAACGCCGGATGCCGGAGATCGCCGCCGAGAAGCGTCTGATCGCCCAACAGGCGCGCCTGGCCGAGCAAGAGGCCTCGGCCCGAACCGAGTGGACAACCCTGGAGCGGACGGATGCGGCGACCCGTTATCTGTGCGTGGCCGGCCGCATCGGCGCCGCCCTGCCCGGAGGCCTCGCGGTCACGAACGCGGCCGCGGATCAACACGCGGTGACCCTGAGCGTCGGGCCCGGATCCAATGTTTCGGCCCTGGTTGCAGCCGGCGCCACGCCGCCTGCCGGCGGCGATCCGACCCAGGCGAGTTCGGTCGTCTTCCCGCGCGAGGTCTGCGCATGAACCGGCAGGTCTGGATCCACCGCGCAGCGGCTTTGGCTTCGGTCGTGCTCGCAGGCGTCGCCCTGACCTCAATGGCGGCGATCGGCGGCGATTGGATCGCGATCGATCGCGCCAAGGCGGACACGATTGCGCCTGCCCCGGCCGCAACCGCCCCGTCGGCGGCTCAATGGCGTACTCTGCAGCCCTCGGTTCGGCGTAACGGCACCTCGGCGAAGATCGCCGTCGGAGAGTATTTGAACGGGCAGTTGGGCCAGCTCGGCCTCAACATCATCTCGGTCGAAACCCCGTCCGTGCGTCCGCTCGGCGGCGGCCTCCATCTGGCGGAAGTCCGGGTCCAGGCGCGGGGCGACGCCGCGGCCTCGGCGGCGGCGGCCAACTGGGTGGCGGTCAACCGCGAGGCGATCCGCCTCAAATCCCTCGTGGTTGGGGTCGGACCCGACGGGACCGGAACCTGCACCCTCGTCCTGTTGATGGTGATCGCGTGACCCGCCTCCGTCAGCACTGGCTGCCCGGCCTGCTGGGCCTGTGCACACTCCTGACCCTTGGGCTGCTGTTCTGGCCGGCCGGTGCCGCCGACCCGGTCGGTCCTCCGGCGGCGGAACGCTACGCCGGACCGGATATCGAGACGCGGCGCGGCGGGCCTGTCGTGGGGTTTGCGCTTCGGCTCGGCGGGCCCGCCGCCCCGCCGGAAGCCGCGCCCCCGCCCGAGGCGCTGCCGGTCCTCGTCGGCATCGCCGGCCGAAGCGCCTATCTTCGGAACGCGGGGGGCGAGGTCGAACGGGTTTCCATCGGGCAGGAAATCGACGGCTGGCGGCTGGTGGGGGTGGCGGCGCGGGCGGCGACGCTGCGCGGGCCGGACGGCGACCGACGGATCGAAATGTTCACGGCCGGGTCCCCGGTGCCCGCGACGGGCCCCGTTGACGCGGTACCGCCGACCCAAGGTGGATGACGCTGGGACTGCTAGCCTTCCATCTGGGCGTGATCGGCCTGGTCGTCGGGTGTTTCCTCGGCTTGGCCAGCGTCCGGTGGCCGGAAGGCGAAGACGTTGTGCGCGTCCGCTCCCATTGCCGGTCCTGCTCGCGGGTCCTGTCCTGGCTCGATCTTCTACCGGTCGCCAGCTATGTCTGGACGAGGGGGCGCTGCCGGACGTGCGCTGCGGCGATCCCGATAAGATATCCCCTTATGGAGCTCGCCGGTGGCGGCGTCGGCGTCTGGGCGGCGCTGGCGGGATCGACCCCAGCCGAATCGATCCTCACCGCACTGCTCGGTTGGCAGCTGCTGCTGATCGCCGTGATCGACTTCGAACACGCCCGGTTGACCGACCGCCTCACCTTGGGGCTTCTGGCCACCGGCCTGATCGCCGCGGTCGTCCTGGATCGGTTGCCGCTCGTGGACGCCGGAATGGGAGCCGTCGCGGGGCTCGCAAGCCTGTGGTTGATCGGTGTGGCCTACCGGCGCTGGCCGGGCGGGGACGGTCTGGGAGACAGCCCCCTTCTGTTCGCCGCCGGCGGAGCCTGGGTCGGGTGGATGGGACTGCCGCTGGTGTTTCTGCTCGCCTGTTTGACGGCGCTGGGTCTGGCCTTGGCGCGCGGGATGAACAGCGCCCATCTGAACCCCTACCGCCTGACACCCTTCGGCGCGCATCTGGCGGCGGGCGTTTGGCTGACCTGGGTCCTGGCGCTCTGAGCAGAGCGCAGTTGGCGCGCGGGGTCGCGAGGGCACGAGAGGTTTGCAGAACGACGCAGTCGGCAGGCTATCAAAATTTCCTATGCTTTCGTCGCCTTTCGTACCTGGGCGAACGCACAAAGCGATCGGCGCGATCATTTAGATGAGTCTGCCCACACTCTCATACGCCGAGGGACCCTCCATAGCTCAACGACGACTGCGCCTTGCCCTCTCGAGCCATGCGTCTGCCAAGATCAATCAGCGGCCGGGCGGACGGCATCAGACTGCCCAACAACAGCAAGGAGCTTGCCTTGCGAAGCCGCAGGTCGTTGACGCAGGCAATACCCAAGGCTTCGGCCGCGTGCCGAGCAGCCGACCCATGATCGCCCTGCACCTGCAGCAGACGGGCGCGCAGAAAACTGACCTCGCAGAGCAGTCGCGGCATGCCGCTCTCGCGGGCATATTTTTCAACCGCCTGAAGCTGGCCATGCAGGCCCACGCCCGTGGTGGCGTCGGCGCCCTCGATCCTGTGCTTGACCATCGCGAGTCTGATGAGGTGTTCCATGTCCTCATGACCGCACTCGATAGCCAAATTTAAAGCCTCATCGCGAGACTGCCGGAACTCTGGATCCGTTGACCCCGCGGTCTGGTGCAACAGATCGGCAAGATGGCGGGCGAAGATGCTCACGCCTCGATGGCGCCGCAGGCGACGCAAGCCTTCAATCGCGCGCCGGTACCGTCGGGCCGCTTCAAGAGACTCGCCTGCGAGGTGGTAGGAGAGACCGAGATACCCTTCCGCCAGCAGGGGAGGCACCTCGTGTTCATCCGTCATCGAGGCGATTCTGAGCAGCTGGGGTCGAATCTCGTCACCCTTGCCTCGCTCGATCGCGACGTGAGCACGGTTCAGGTTGATCCGCACATGCAGCGCGCCGCTTTCATCATGCTCGATTTCTTTGGCGGCGATCAAGGCGGACTGAAACAACGCTTGTGCATCATTGAGGCGGCCCTGCGCGAGGGAGAGGACCGCGACCTCATTGTTCAGCCAGACCACCTCCTCGGCATAGAATGGCTGAACACCCAGGCGTTTCGAAGACATGACGAGCCACCAAAGCAGACGGCGATGCACCTCCATACAGCCCGGGCTCCCGTCAACCGCACTGTCGCGAGGGCGACGGAGACGGGTCAGAGTCGACAACGAATAGGCTGATCGGGCAATGCCGAACGACGCCCGCAAGAGCCGCCGATGGAAGTCACCGGGGCTTAGATCATCCGCTGCATCACCCGCCTCGGTCGTCTCGAAGGCGATCGGACGCCCCTCGGGCGAAGGGTAGCCCGCCAAGGCCGACATCGCCTCCACCAGGATCTCATGCTTGTCCCAAGGCAGGATCGCGGTTTGGCTTGGTTGAGAGGCGTAGATCGTGAGTGTGAACTGATCAACTTCAGCGAATTCTATGTCCAGGATACCGTATTCCCGCAGCCGGTCCCGCTGGATTTGGCGATGGACGGCGTAGCGCAGCGCCCGTTCGTCGTCCTCACGTTGCGTTCCATTGGGCCGCAGAGGGAAAATGAGGCAGCGATTGACGCCAAGTTTCAGGGCCTCCCGCACGACCACCTCAACCTCCTCATGGGTCAGTGGCGCACCGCCGGGTTTTGTCTCCAACGCCCCTACGGACCGGCGAACCATAGGACACCACGCCAAGACGTCCGCCATGACCGGTTCCCCGATCAACGACAAATGGGAAACCAGAACCTCAAGCAGCCCATTGAACTGCACCGGACGCCTCAGACGCCGCCGAAGCGGCGGCTCGGCCTTGTCCGCATCCTCCGCCTCCGCAAGCCTCACCTTCATTGGAAGCGGGCATCCGTCAGCAGCCCGCGTCCGGAAAACTTCCCTTACCCGCTTGAGAACCACCTGCGACGGCGATGCATCGCCGCCGCCCACCAGGGCACCGCGCACGCTTTCGAGAACCTCAAAGGAGCTCTTCGTTGCGGCGTCAATCAAGGCGATCGGAAGCGTTGTTGGGTTGGCTTCCAGGTTGTCTGAAACCGCCGACAGCTCTGTTGTCGATTCATAAGCGGACGCCAGCACCAACGTTAGCAGGTGTCGTTCGCCGCCAACGGCGTCATAGTAGTCGCGCCACGCCTCGTCATAGCGTCTGAACAGAACATCCAACGCTCTCGAGATCCTGGGTGCCAGGCCCGACCCTTGGAGCCCGAAGCGTCTGAGGCCAGCCTTCTCAATCAGGATCTGGGCTGCTGCTTCCCGGACCGTCCAGCGTGTGTGATCGACCACGGAGCTGGGAGTGAAATACCTATCGGTGCCAGGGCCGAAAGCCGCGTCCCGCACTCTCCTGACGCCGCGCCAGCACCGATCGACTACGGATTCAAATACTTCTTCGAGATGCCGGGAGTCGCCGCCGCTCACCGCGCCCGCTTCCAACAGCAGGGAGATGACCACCGTCGCGGCAGGCACTATGACTTTTACGTCCGCAGGATCGCCGCTTTTTGCGAACCTGTTTAGGACATTGCGCATCGCCTCCCGGAAGTGGGCTGCGTGATCCTCAAAGATATTCGGGTAGTGGGCGATTCCGATGGTTTCGTCCCGGCGCCGCTGGATGAGTTCGGCAAGGAAAAGGACGTGCTCATCACTGCTGTTCCGCAGGAGTCGGCGGCACAGAAGGATGCCGATGCGGGGAAAGTAGGCCGAGACATACAGGTTTGCCCTCGCGGGCTTCAGTACATGGACCGCGGCGGCCGATCCCGGCTTTGAAGCACCCGCCACCTCCGGCCTGTCCCCGCCGGGTCGGAGCACTCCCAGGCGCTCCAGCCTGTGGCGCGCTCGGACTGCGTCCTTACCTTCATCCTTCGGGTCAACGAGCGCATGGATCGTGTTGCCGTGATCGTCAACTGAACGCCGGAAATAGGCCGGGATGGATCCATCCTGGCAAACGAAAATGAAATCGATTGGTGCAGCGGCGAACTCCTCCGACACGATGAGGTCGAACAGGTGTTTGACCTGACCGTTTTTGGGCTTTCCGCTGCTGTCGAAGAGCAGGCCGAAGCTGTTGAATGCTACAAGCAGCCTCTGCTTCCCCTCAGATCTGCCGCCCAACTCCGCCCATGTCTTGAGCGCATAGCTCAACCTCTCCACCCGGTCCTTGTGGAGGCTGGCGTCGGTGATGGCGATTCGGTCAGCGCCCGGAAAGCGGCCAGACGTCAAAGTCGAGATCAGGAACTCTGTAAGCCGGTCAAAGGCCGACATGACCTCATGGGCGAAACTGAGGTTAAAAAACGCGCATCCGGCCCAGCGCTCAAGGCCGAACGGAGACAGCGCCCGCAACAGATCGTAGAGCCGTCCCTCATCGGCCGTACCAGGTGGGATATCGACATTCTCGAGGGCGTTGAAGAAATGCCCTTTTCCGAGCCCTCGCCGAGCGGCTAGGGCCAGGAGTCGGCGGCCCTTGGCGTCCCTGAATTCCTGAGCCTGCGGGAGACGGAGGGCGCGACAAAGCTCATCCAGTGTCTGGGACGGCGCTCCGGCGTAGAACCGGCCTTTCCATTCCTTGGTTTCGGCCCAAGGCCGCATGTTTATGGGATGCCGATAGATGAGTTTCGCTGTCGGCGTGAAAGGCGCTCCCGGCGGTGCGTCCCGCTCGTTGTTCTCGGCCTTGCGCGGCTCGAGCGCGGTAAACCACTCCGACTTCCAACCCTGCCAATCGTGTTCCGCGCGCAGCAGGCTTGCGCAACTGAGAATCGATACGATCGACGTCAATGCACCCTCGCACGCAAGATCGTGGGCGACCGCCTCATCCCGCAAGTGCGGCTGATCGATATCCAAGGGCTTCGCCCGGTCGCGAAGCCAGTCCAGACAGGCTCTGAGGATTTCGACTTCGCGTCCAACGTTCAGGCCGAGGTCGTTCGTTTCCAGGCCTTCGAGCTTCGACGGGGTGAGCAGCGTACCGTCGGCTACAAAGATGGTCGTCTCGGCGAGGAGAGCCTCGATCGCCTCAAGGCGGATCGAGGCGAAGCCTCGGGCATCCTCGACTGCTTTTACCTTTGCGATGCGGCCGAACGCTTCCCGTAGCGCCTTGCAGACCGAACAAATGAAATGGAGCCAATCGCCCGCCCCATTGGCCGTTTCAGCGCGGCCAAAATGAATAACGTAAATCCCATATCGAACGAGGAGGCGCGATTTTTCCTCAAGCTGTTCGCCTCGACTTTTCGTGCCGGGGAGCAACGCCACAGCGACGCGGTCTCCGACGCGTTGCGGCTCGCTCATGAACTGGCGGAGGGGACGAAGTATATCGTCCTCGCCCATACTCGAGCCGACGAAGAGCAAAGGATTGGCCCCAAAGGCCAGGCCGATGGCCGTATCGATCTGCTCACGCTGCGGGCCGTTTCGGCAATATCTTTCCTGGTAGTCGTGCTCGGTCGCGACGATGTCGTCGCTGATCCGTCCATGGAGATAAACTAGGCTCGGCGCGCTCCTGCGATTCTCCGCCGCGAACGCGATCAAATCTGGCGCCTTGTCCGGACCGAATACGACCACAGAGGGAGGTGCGGCATCCGGCCTCTGTCTTCCGCCGGCAGCCAACAGGCGTTCAATTTCCCGATCGTAGTTCGTCGTCATGAAACGAGCGATCTGCAGATCATCCCTCAAAATCCGGAGCGGATCGCGGGCCTTGGGCGGGCGCTCGGGAGCGTACTCCCTGGCAGTCCCGCGGTCGGGCGGCGCTCCGTGGTGACTTTCTGGTTTCAGGAGACCTAGCCGCAAGCCGGCTCCCATAAGGGGTCGATCCAAAGGATAGAGGGGTTCGCCGCCGAGGCTCCTGTCAACGAGCTGACTGTCGGTATCGAGGCTGCGGAGATGCCCCAAGCGCCGGCGGCGTGGCGTCTGCGGCCAATCTTCGGCGATGAACTCCTCGATCAAAGAGGACCGAAAGAACGCCCGCGCTTCCCCTCGGGTGTAGTCGGTCGCAGCTACCACCAGATCACTGTGGAGGCGGTCGAGTTTGGCCTCCGAAGTCACAAGTCGACGAAGGGCAACGCTGTCGAATACGGAATAGGGCTGCCCAGGACGTAACCAGGACGATGCCCACCGCACGAACGCGCGACGTTTGGCGCTGGAAGCCTCTGCACCCAAGATGTCCCGCGCATGCAAGCGGCGCCAAAATTCGATCAGCCTGTCGGCGTCCCCGGACGCTAGGATGTACGCATTCAGCGCTCCAGCTGAAGCACCTACATATAGCATCGGGCGGGTGACGCCGCGCAGGCGCCGCAGTGCATCCACGGCCTTGGCAACGC
This sequence comes from bacterium, assembly GCA_943372245.1. Taxonomy (GTDB): domain Bacteria; phylum Pseudomonadota; class Alphaproteobacteria; order Caulobacterales; family Caulobacteraceae; genus Brevundimonas. Next base: position 33,121 of record CALRXX020000021.1, on the reverse strand, counting down.
CTGCGCCATAGGCCCCTTTGGCGCCTCCCCCGCTGAGCACGAGACAGTCATAGTCTTGTGAAGAGACTTGTTCTGCCATTCTCTACCCGGAGATTGTCGAGCTGCGATTGTCAAGCTTCATAGCAGGTCATTGCCCCCGAGGATCGTCGCCAGGCCGACCTAGCCGCATGGCTCCTCTCACCCGCGCTGCCTTGGGACCGCAACGGTCCTCCCAGCCCGCTCTTTTCGACCCCTACTGGCCCTTGGCGGCGCCATTTGAGCGCCGTGCGAGGGCTGCCCGCTGCCGGCACCATGAATCGATGATCGACCCCCGCAACCGACCGTCGTTCTTTGCGATCTCCAACTTCCATGGATCAAAGCGACCAATTGGAATTGTCCAGGCCGATCGCCTTTCGCACATGTACGTCGTGGGCAAGACCGGGGTGGGGAAGTCCACCCTGCTGGAAATACTACTCCGGCAGGACATCGTCGCCGGGCGGGGCTTCGCGCTCATCGATCCGCACGGCGACTTGGCCGAACGGGTGTGGGCGTGGATGCCGCACGCCCTTCGAGACCGCATCACCTACCTCAACGCCCCCGACCCCACCCAACCCTTCGGATACAATCCGCTTCGCCGAATTCGGCCCGAGAGGATTCCCCTCGCTGCTGCCGGCATCCTCGAAACATTCCGCAAGCAGTGGCCGCAAGCGTGGGGCGTGCGCATGGAGCATGTGCTCCGCAACGCGCTCTACGCGCTCCTGGAGCGTGACGACGCAAGCTTGCCCGACATTCTGCGCCTATTCTCGGACAAGAAGTTCCGAAAGTCTGTCGCGCGGACGATTGAGAACCCTGTGGTGAAGGAGTTCTGGACGACTGAATTCGAAAACTACCCAGCTCGGCTGAGGGCCGAAGCCGTGGCCCCAATCCAGAACAAGCTGGGTGCGCTTCTGGTGGACCCCACCCTATTCCGTATCCTCGCGGCGCCGGCGGCAGAGATCCGACTGCGCCCGCTGATGGACGAGGGTCGTGGGCTGATTGTAAACCTTTCGAAGGGGGAACTCGGTGAAGATGCGTGCACCGTTCTGGGCGGCCTGATCGTCACGATGCTGGGCCTGGCAGCCTTCAGTCGCGCGAACATCGAGCCGGACCAGCGTCGCCCCTTCTTCATCTACGCGGACGAGTTCCAGAGCTTCACCACCTTGTCACTCGTGAACATGATGTCGGAGCTGCGGAAGTACGGCGCGGGCCTCATACTCGCCCACCAGCATCTCAACCAACTTGACCCCGATGTACGAAGCGCTGTGTTTGGAAATTCCGGTAGTCTTGTAACCTTCCGAATTGGCGCCGAGGATACCCCCTACATTGGTCAGGAACTCCAGCCCGAGATCGGCGCGTTGGATCTGCTCAACCTTCCCAACCGTCGAATGTACTTGAAGCTCATGTTAGGCGGCGCGCCAAGTCGGCCTTTCAGCGCGACAACGGCCAGTCTCAATGGAACGGCCGGCCCGTGAGAGATGCTCCACACGATCAGTTGATACGTCCAGCCAAGCCCCCCACTCGCGAGGTTAGCAGCGGTGCGGGGGGCCATCGGCCCGCGCAGGAGGCGGCACCTTACGTCGAACGCAGGCTGCCTCGACCAAAGGGCCGTCCCTCCGTCGATCTCGATGAGTGCGCCACCTAAGACGGACGTGTTCCGCCAGTCCCCAGCCGTTACGGAACAAAAAATCCGAAACCGCGGGAACCGCGGGGCTGGACGAAGAAGTGAAGCCCGCCGCTACTCGCCCACCCTTCACGAAACTGGGAAGGGGTTGGGCGTTCTTTCCCTTTGCGACTAGCTCGAGCGGATTGCACCGTAAGCGCGACGCAGGGTGGCAACATATTCGGCGACATAGCTGTCTGATTTCGAACGATTATACTGCATGATATATCTTGGATGATCGAGCGCGATTACTTCGGAAAACAGACCAACCGATCTATTTACAGCAAGTATAGCCTTCAGATTTTTCCCTTTGCCAATCACAACCAAGGGTCCGGCATGATTTCCGGCCAGACGTTTCTGTTCGGCGAGACTAAGAGCCAGGAACTCAGTCCAGAAACCGTCGGGCTGAAGGTCATAATAGTTTGCATTGATACCTTCCCCGGCGAAGCCGATCGGCAGAGCCGACCCCAGCAGAAATCGGTCATAGAAATCCTGTTCTCCACCGAAGGCTTCTATGACCTCATACACAAACTGCGATGTGAGTTCCCGTCGCTCCTTGTATCGATCATCTATGCCCAGTCGATCGAGGTTGCTGCCATCGGTAAAGGGAACGCCGGTAACGCCAGATCCCTTACGGCCCGGATTAATTCCGACAACCAGAATTCTGTCGGCGTCTTTGCCGTAGTAGCGCCGGCAGAAATTGGGAAGAATGCTCTCGAACCGATCATCGGGGATGATCAGCGAGCCTTTCAGTTCAGAATTCTTCTCGAGCCGCCTCAGCCATTCTTGATGAAAGCGCACAAACCCGTGGGGACTTGAAGTCATCGCTCCTATACTAACCCACCGGGATGCCGATCGCCACCCGAGCCCGGGCGAGAGGATTTCCCTCGCCGACGAGTTCGACGCGCAGTTCGTGAGACTTCTCCCAAAGCCGGGAAAACGCTTGAGGGGGGACGTCGAACTTGATCGCCGCCAGGTTGGCGCGCCGTTCGGTTCTCCCCGTCAGCGGCTCATCGCTGAGCGCCGGCTTCGTCCTCAAGGAAAAGGCCGTGACCGGAGCGCGCCGCGTTATCGGCAGATATTCGAACGGCGCAAAAGCCACGACCTCGGCCAACACCTCCGCCCCCTGATCCTCGCCGACCGGGACGTCGACGCCGAGGATGTCGAACTCCTGACCCTGAAACTGCTCCCGCGCCATTCTCAGCGACCATCCATGGTTCGCCACCAGGTCCTCGAAGAGGGCTCGGATCTGGGAAGGCTCCCCGATGTCAGGAAAGAGGCAAACGACCCCTTCCGTCTCGGGTTGTTCGATGCAGCGGACTACGCCGGCCGCGACGGCTGGGGCAAGTTCGGAGGGATCGCTTCCGGAATAGTGGTCAAACGCAATGCCGTATTCCTTCGGAGCTTTGAACATCGCTCGCGCGAACAGACACCCGACCAAACGCGATTTGGCCCACAGACAGAATTCCTCAATGTCCTTGACCATCGCGCCCCACTCGCCCCACAGATGAGGCGTTATGCTCAAATCAAATAATCGTGTAATGTGAGAATCGCAAACAATCCGCCCGCTAATGGTTTCCCTACATTGCTCGCACAGCGCTAAATCCAAGGAATACCCATGGTTGCCAGCATGCTAGCGCGGTCGACGGCAGTTCCCTTGCCGCGCCGCAACCGCGAAGATGCAAGAAGGCGAGCCGCGCCGGATCGACAGAGATCAAATGATCTTCTCCGATTTGTCGCCATCATCCTCTCGGATCGCGGACAAACATCGGCTGGCCTCGTTGACGTGCTGGAATGCCTCAAGACAGATTTGGCGGTCGAGTTGGGCGAGCGGATTTCCGAGCACGACATCGGCAACGCGCTGTCCAGTCACCCATCCTTCAAGGCCTTGGGTGACGGCCGGTTTCAGGTCGATCACTGAGGGGGTCGCCGCTGTCGATCCGCAGAACTCAGATCGGCGGAAAGTACTCGCCAGACAACGACAAGCTCTTTCGGCTCAAGGCTGATTTGCAGGCCTTGGGATACAATGTTCGGCACCCGATCGGGACCGAAGTCGTGCTGACTCCAGAGGGCCACCGTGCGCATGAACCAGGGGTGGCTGTCGAACCCCTCCATGGCGTGGAGGTGCACTACTACGGCTGCATCCGGGACTGCGACTTCCATTGCGTCGCCAACACAACGCCGGAGCAGCCGGGCTACACTGGCGACAGCGCCGCCATAGAGATCGGCTACGCGATGATGCACGGCAAGCCCATCGTGCTCACCGACCCTCTGTACATCGCACCCCATGTAAATCCGCCGCTCCGCAGGATGATCGAGGCCAACGCGGACCAATTTCACGTCTGGAAATTGGGTGCCAGCCTGGCCGCTTCGTATCGGCCACATGAGGAGGGATTTTTGGGCGACGTGCGATACGCCCTGTCCTTCGAAGACGAGCTTCATTTGATGAGGCTGATCGGTGGGCTGTTCGCCGCTCTCGAAGCTCCTCGTTAGGGGGGCTCCCTCGTGAGATGCGCTGGCGGGCCGCGGTGTCCTGGCGCAAGCGACTTTGACAAGCTCGCCGATGGCGGCGCTTGATCCGGAACGGAGGTGCTCAGATGAAATTGCTGATCTGGCTCGTCGTGATACTCGCCCTGCTGGCTGGCCCGACCGCTTAAGCCCTGATCCATCAATCGGTCTCGGGCGCCGTCGAATAAGCGTCAAGACGATGCTCACCCAACCGGTCAAACTCGCGAAGACCTCGTCCGCATGCTTCGGCCAAGCCCCCGCCGCCGCAATTCGAAGGCGAGGGCGAGGGCGACGATGAAACCATCGACAAAGCGTCCGCCGCGTTTGTCCGTGCGGAGCTGGGGCTGGTCCGTGGCGACCGGCCCGCCGTTCGAACGTTGCGAGATTCGGCAGAAGGATCGCAGGCGGCGTCGCGGCCTCCAAGCTCGATGATGATGACCAATCCGATCGACAACACCGCCAGAATACACAGTCCCTGGCTCGCTCCTCCAGGATGTGGTGCCCCGTCGTTCTTCCAAGCCGGCGTGGACCACGCACTGGTCTGCTAGGCTTTGCTGAAATCCCTTGAAGCTCCGACGGTCGCCCACGGCTCTTCGAGGAGGTGGGACAGAACGTTTCGGGGCACCCTCCAGTTTGCTCCAAACGACGGTTCGCACGCCATCGCGAACCGGTCGTGAAAGCGGGGCTGATCTTGCCTTCTCAGGTGCTCGAGGATGTTCAGGCCGTGCGTCGCGTTGGTCGTAATCGTCAGGACGTGCAGGTTGGGCAGGCCCCAATGTGATTTGAACGTCTGGTTCTTCAGCACGTCGAGGTAGCCCTTGATCTTCTTGCCGAAGGCATTCTGCCTCTGGTCCCGGCGTTCGATGCTTTCGGTGTTCCGATCGATTTCGACCGCGAAGAAGCGAAAGCCTGAGCCGGGATATTCGAGGCCGAACAGGTCATCGGGGATGATCGCCGCCTCAGAGCCGTGACTGGAGAGGGGGATCGCCATCGGGTTGGCCGTCTCACGGACGGCCGTGCCACGCGGATGTTGGCGGCGAGCGAAGCCTTCAGCGAGGAGGACGCCTGGTCCAGATACTGGTGCGCCAGCACCAATCCGCACCTGTATTTGCGGGCGTCTGTCAGAAGGTCGTCGATATTGCTGTCGAAATAGGACGCGGCCTCGTCCACGAAAACAAATGTGTCCTTGCGCTCTGCCGCGGGGATCGCGGCCCGCTCGAGGATCGCTTGAAGGGTCAGGGAAATGAAGATGCGGCCGAAATTGTCGGACGCGCCCTTGAGGTAGTCCTTGGCGGTGTCGACCAGGATGATCGAGCCCTTGTTGAGCTCGGCGTGCAAATCGACCTTGGTCTCGGGACTCGTGAAGAGCCGGGCCATCGTCGGGTTCTCGAGAATGGCTTGGAGGCGGTAGCGGATTTGCTCCTTGGTCTGCTGGAAGGTCTTGCTGGGAAAGTCCCTCAGAAAGAACTCGCGCGGAATGTCGGGTAGGCGGGCGATCGCCTCGCGATACGGGGCGTCGTCAGACATGAGGTAGAGCATGTCGAGGATGCCCACCGTGACGGGCGTCTCCGAGAAGGCGTCCTGTCGTGCCTTCACCCAGGCATAGAGCTGACGCGCCTCGTCGATGTCTCTCCCCTTCTCGTCGGTGAAACGCCGGAAAAAGGGAACGTAGGTGCTCATCAGCCCATGCACTGAGACAACAAGAAGAGGATGAACAGGGTCCCGACAACCACCCCGACCTTCTGACCACCGCCCAGCCGCTGCCACCAACGGACGAAGGGTTCGACACTGAACTCCTGTGCGGCCGCGCCGGTGTTGCCGCCCATGCTGATATGGGGATCAGGACTGAGACCGGCTGTCTCGTCAGCGGTGCTATGGTGCGTTGCGTCTGCTTCAAGTGCTGGTGGCGGTGCGGCCCGGGCGGTGGCGGCTGACGGAGCAACAAGCATCGGCGCCGGCGCGGTAGCTGTCGCGACGATCTGAGGATCGGCGGTGTTGAAGTCGATGAGGACTTCTCGGCCGTCGAACGTGGCCGCGGTGTCGAGATAGGCTCGCAGGTTCCGACAGGCGTCCATAATCGCCTCTTCCGCTCCCAAGAGCTCGTCCAGACTCTTGCACTCGACGTGTTGGCCGCGCTGGAGGCTCTCGATGGAGATGTTGAGGTTCATCGCCGCCATCGCGACGGACGCGAGGCTACGGAGATTGCCGCCCAGGCTATTGCCGACTTGGAAACCTGCGGCAGAGTCGAGGTGCTTTTTCGATGCCTCGCTGTTGTAGATGACCTGCTTCTGAAGCTTGTAGCGCGTAATGCTCGCTTGCTCCGCAGGCGTGAACTCGACGCGCGCATCGATGCAGAAGATCACTGTCTTCGACATCACGCCACCATCGCGCTGAGAGCGCTGAAGCTTGAGTTGCATATAGACCTCCATGAACAACCTTAAGAAAGGCGCGCCGGCCGCGTGAGTCAAGCGCCGCGCAGGCCGGCCCTGACCGTAGGGGAGAGGTCCAGGAGGTCCGTGAGTGGGCCCTGAAGAGGCTCAGGGGTCGTGGCGATTAGCCAAGCGAAATGTGTTGCAGGGTATGGGCTTCCGGGGCGCCAGCCCCGGCATACAGGGTAAGGGGGGCTATCCCCCGACTGTGTGCCGCTGTCTTGTACCCCTCTAACGCCCGTTTGGGTCGGGAGTTGCGACGGTGTCCATGCGGTTCCGACGCCAAGGAAACCGTCGGATGAAGGCCCAAAAAAAAGGACCCGGCGGTTTCCCGTCGGGCCTTTAGTGACTCCGTTAGGAGTCGGTGTGTCCATCGCGGTCGGCAACGCGGGAAGCCATCCATGCCTGCACCTCGCTCTCCACATAAGCGACCCTGCCGGTCCCGAGTCGTACCCGTTTAGGGAACTTCCCTTCGCCTTCGAGACGCGCCGTGTGGGCGAGACTGTAGGTGACTAGCTCCTTCACCTGCTTCTTCGATAAGAACCTCATCGCGGTACTCCATTTCTGGAGTGTCGCGACACTCAGGTTCAACCCTGGGCAACGAGAGTTTGGATGAAATCCTCGTATTTGGCGAGGGCCTCTCGCTTCTCCTCGATGCGGTCGTACCGGTCGTAAATGTCATCGAGCACGGGCGGCGCGTGGTTGATAAGGATCACCATCCAAGTCTTCGATCGCTTCCCGACGCGGATTCCAAAGCCCGGCGTCGTGTCATCCCAATAGGAAACGTACCCGTCCGTCGGCTTGAGAGCCCGAACCGCTATGTCAGTCAGATGCAGGACCGGCATGGATCTGTCTCTTTTCTGGCTCCGCAATCATGCGAATAGGAGCGAGCAAGAGAGTCTCACATGAGGAGGTCAAAGCCAAGCGCTATAAGGGTTTGAGGGTCCGGCGCGGTCGGGATGAGGAGCTATGAGAAGCCGCAAAATCCGCTTGGAAGGCTGCTGTACTACCATTGTACTATACCCGCACGGAGACGGCCTCGAGCCACCTCTTCCCGAAAGAAGCGGGGGCCGTCGACCGCCGACCCGATATGGGGTCCGGGCCATCGTTTCGAAACCGCGTGGTGGGGGAAGCAGGACTCGAACCTGCGAAGCTTACGCAGGGGATTTACAGTCCCCCCCCTTTGCCACTCGGGACATTCCCCCAGCGCGTTTTCGAACCGTCGGACCGATGCGCCGGCGACCTTTCGGCCGTCGAAACAACAAAAGCTCTCGGTGTCCTGCGTCGCCTGGTCTAGGAGGGGCGCCAGACCCGAAAGCCCTCAGGGCTCCAAATCGGAGGGCGTCTTATAGTGTCGAGAAATCCAGAACGCAACGACCGGAAATCGGGCAAGAAACCGCCCTTCGGCGACAGGTCCGCACCCCGCGCCGGCGGGCCCGGAGGGGGCGCCAAGGCTCCGTCTGCGGGCGGTCCCGACCGTGGTGGCTGGAACCCCAATCCCAAGCCGAAGGCCTTCTCTGATTCCGCGCCGCGCGCTTCGCGGGGCAAGGCCGACGCCGACAATTTCGTGTGGGGCCGCCATCCGGTTATCGCCGCCCTCGCCAATCCGGCCCGCAAGGGCATGGGCCGGCTGCTGGCGACGGTCGACCGCGCCGCCGAACTGGAACGCGACAAGCTGGCCAACGGCCACAGGATCGAGATCATCGAGGTCCAGGCGCTGGACCGTATGCTCCCGCCCGGCGCGGTGCATCAGGGCCTGGCCTTCAAGGTCCAGCCGCTGGAGGGCGTCGCGCTGGAGGATATCGCCGGGGACGGCGGCGTCATTGTCATGCTCGACCAGTTGACCGACCCCCAGAACGTCGGTGCCATCTTCCGCTCGGCCCTCGCTTTCGGTGCAAAGGGGATCGTGGTGCAGGACCGGCATTCGCCCGCCCTCGCCGGTGCCCTGGCCAAGGCCTCCGCCGGCGCCACGGAACGCCTGCCCTGCGCGCGGGTGACCAATCTCAGCCGGGCGCTCGAGACACTGGCCGACATGGGCTGGCGCGCGGTCGGTCTCGACGGCGCGGCCGAGCTGACGCTGGAACAGGCTCTGGATGAGCGCCCGACCGTGCTGGTCATGGGTTCAGAAGGCGACGGCATCCGCCGTCTGGTGTCCGAACACTGTGACACCATGGCCCGGATTCCGATGCCGGGCGGGTTCGAGAGCCTGAATGTGTCGAACGCAGCGGCCGTGGCCCTGTATGAGGCGACGCGCAAGCAGCGCGGTCCGGTTTAGAGCCGCGACGACTTGCAACGGACGGAGCGGTCACGCATTGAGCGGCGATGAGCCATCCGATCGCAGCCACAGCCGCCACCATTCCGTTCGCCGGGGCCCTGTTTGCTTTCTTCAAGGTCGTCGTGATCGATCTGGTCATGGCCGGCGACAATGCCGTGGCCGTTGGCATGGCCGCCGCCGGCCTGCCTGAGAAGGACCGCAAGCGGGCCATCTTCCTGGGCCTGTCCGCCGCCGTCGTCATGCTGATCGGCTTCGCCCTGATCGCGGTCTGGCTTCTGAACCAGGTCGGCCTGCTGCTGGCCGGCGGCGTCCTGCTGCTGTGGGTGTGCTGGAAGATGTGGGAGGACCTCCGGCACCACGCCGAGGAGGTCGAGGGCGAGCAAACGCTCGATCACGCCACCGCCGGACCGTCGGGCAAGAAAAAGACCCTGCTCACCGCCCTGGTCACCATCCTGGTCGCCGACCTGTCGATGTCGCTGGACAATGTGCTGGCCGTCGCCGGCGCGGCCCGCGAACATCCCTGGGTGCTGGTCTTCGGTCTCATATTGTCCGTGACCCTGATGGGGGTGGCGGCGACCTGGATCGCAAAACTGCTGATGAAGTGGCGCTGGCTGGGCTATTTCGGCCTGGCCATCGTCCTGTTCGTCTCGCTGAACATGATCTGGCAGGGGCATCGCCAGGTGGCGGTTCAGCTTGGCCACGCCGGTGACTACAACGCCTTCATGATCGCACCGCTGGATCTCTCGGCCGCCGAGATCGAGGAATACTCGCGCCCGCACGACGCCCCGGATGCGCCACATCCCGCCCTGCCCGCGCCCCTGCATGACGTCAGGCCGAGCAAGACCGGATCCGCGTGATTCCGACGCGGCTTCGACCTTTCAGACTTCCGGAATCAGACCATGGACTTTCTTTCCTCTCCTGAACTCGCCAGCCAGGCCTCTGCGCTCGGCCAGGTGCTGATGATCGATCTGGTGCTGGCCGGCGACAACGCCGTGGCCGTGGGCCTGGCCGCCGCCGCCCTCGCGCCCGAGCAGCGCAAGAAGGCCATCCTGATCGGTCTCGCCGCGGCCGTCGTCCTGCGCATCGGCTTCGCCCTGATCACCGTGCAACTGCTGGCCATCATCGGTCTTCTGCTGGCCGGCGGCATCCTGCTGCTCTGGGTCTGCTGGAAGATGTGGCGCGAACTGCAGGAGCAACAGACCCACAATCAGGCGGAGGCCGAGGCCGAGCTGGAAACCGCCCTCTCCGCCCACCACGGCGGCGGCCCGCCCCCTGAAGCCCTGGGCATCAAGCGCAAGACCTTTGCCGCGGCCCTGATCCAGATCATGATCGCCGACGTGACCATGTCGCTGGACAATGTCCTGGCCGTCGCCGGTGCCGCGCATGAGCATCCGTGGATCATGGTCTTTGGCCTGGTCCTGTCGATCGCCCTGATGGGGGTGGCTGCGACCTTCATCGCCAAACTGCTGACCAAACACCGCTGGATCGGCTACGTCGGCCTGGCCATCGTCCTCTACGTCGCAGTGCATATGGTGTGGGACGGCTATCGCTCCACCACCGTGCGGGCGCTCGGCGTGACCCAGCACAACAGCTATGCCCCGGCCTTCCTGGACATCGGCGACGAGGAGATCGGTGAATTCTGCAGGCCGGAGGTCGGCGACAAGCTGACCGCCTGCCTGGCCCAGGGCGTGCCGCCGCGCGTGACGGTCACTCCGGTGGCAGCGTCCCCCAGCGGCGCATCGCCTTCCTGAGCGACTCCGGCGCGCCGGCCATGTCCGGCTGGGGATCGGTGATCGCCGCCGCGCGGGCCTGCATCTCGGCCAGCGGTGGCACGTCATTGGCGACCCGCTCGGCGTCGGTGGTTGCCGGATCGACGTCCCAGAGCCGCCAGCCGATGCCGTCCGGCACGATGTTGGTGCCGTATTTCTGCGGCAGAGCGGCGTACATCAACGACCGGTCCAGCGCGGCCGCAGCGAGCCACCGGGCACCCGGCCGGCCCATGTCCGCGGCCCGCGCCGCCAGCCGGCTACCCAGCGCCGCCTCCTCCCGGAGGTCGCCATGGTTCAGGACCCAGGCGGCGGCGTAGAGGGCGTCCGCATCCTCCGGCCAGCCCTCCGCCAGCAGGTCCATGACCGCCTCGCGGCGCGCCCGGTCGCGGTCACGCAGGGCGACCCAGGCGGGTTCTCCCGCCAGTACCGCGCGATCCTCGGCCTGATCCTCGGCCAGCAGCCTGATGAGGGCGGCGGACCGGTCCATGGTCAGGCGTCCGCGCCACCGAAGCGTTCAGACCACTCGGCCACCTGGGTGTCCTCGATCTTGGTGAACAGCACCCCGGCCGCCGCAACGGCCTGACCCCGCGGCAGGGCGTCCAGCAGGGGCTCATCCGCCGTTGGCCAGCTCAGGTCGGTCGCCCCGACCGCGGCCCCGATCTTCACCGCCGAATGCGGCATCACCGGCGCGGCCAGACGGGCGAACAGGGCAACGAGGTTCAGGCCGGTGCGCACCCCGACCGCCGACCGCTCGACATCCGTCTTGAAGGCTGTCCAGGGGGCCGCCTCCTGCAGATATTCATTGCCCAGCACCCAGACGGCGCGCAGGGCCACGGCGGCCTTGCGGAACTCCATGGCCTCGAACTGGGCCGTGGCCTCGGCGATACCGGCGCGCAGATCGGCCTCCAGCTTCACCTCCAGCGGCCCCGGTTCGCCCTGATCCGGCACGACGCCGTCGAATTTGCTCTCGGCGAACTTCACGATGCGGTTGACGAAATTGCCCAGCACATCGGCCAGGTCCTTGTTGGTCGTCGACTGGAACTGCTCCCAGGTGAAGGCGGCGTCGGAATGCTCGGGCCCATAGGCCGTCAGGTGCCAGCGCCAGTAGTCGGCCGGCAACAGCTCCAGCGCCTGGTCCATGAAGACGCCGCGCTTCTGGCTGGTCGAGAATTTGCCGCCGTACCAGTTCAGCCAGTTGAAGGCCTTGAGCGTATCCACCGTCTTCCAGGGCTCGCCCGAGCCGAGGATGGTGGCCGGGAAGCTGACGGTGTGGAAGGCGACATTGTCCTTGCCCATGAACTGGACGTAGCGGACGTCTTCCGCCCCCTCGTCCGTCCGCCACCAGTTGCGCCAGGTGGTCCCGGTCGCATCCGCCCACTCCTCGGTGGCGCCGATGTATTCGATCGGGGCGTCGAACCAGACGTAGAAGACCTTGCCCTCCATCCCCGGACGCGGCCCGCCGTCAGGCCCGACCACCGGCACGCCCCATTTAAGGTCGCGGGTGATGCCCCGGTCGATCAGCCCCTCGTCGAGGTGTTTCAGGGCGATCGAGCGGGCCAGGGTCTGCCAGTCATGCTTCGAGCCGATCCACGCCCGGATCCGGTCCGCCAGCTTCGTCTGCAGCAGATACAGGTGCCGGGTGTCCCGCACCTCGAGGTTCCTCGAACCCGACACCGCCGAATAGGGGTCGATCAGGTCGGTCGGATCCAGCAGCCGGCCGCAGTTGTCGCACTGGTCGCCGCGCGCACCGACATGACCGCAGTGCGGGCAGGTCCCCTCGACATAGCGGTCCGGCAGGAAGCGGGCGTCATCGACGGAATAGATCATCCGGTCGACCCGTTCCTCGATCAGACCGTTCTTCTCGAGGACGTCGGCGAAATGCTGGGTCAGGCGATGGTTGGGCGCGTTCGACGACCGGCCGAACCAGTCGTAGCTCAGGCCGAAGGCCTGGCCTGCCGCCTTCTGGACCTCGTGCTGCTCGTCACAATAGGTGCGCACGTCCTGACCGGCGGCCGCGGCGGCCAGTTCGGCCGGGGTGCCGTGCTCGTCCGTGGCGCAGATGTAGAGGACCTCATGGCCCTGGGCCCGCTTGAACCGGGCATAGACGTCCGCCGGCAGCATCGAGCCCGCCAGGTTCCCCAGATGCTTGATGCCGTTGATGTACGGCAGGGCCGAGGTGATGAGGATGCGGGCCATGGGAATCCGGTCGTCTGGGAGGCGTCGGATATAGACGGGCGCGGCCATTGCTCAAACCCCTCGCGTCCCGGGAACCAGCGCGCTAGCTTCGCGGCATGATCCTGGTCCGTATCGCCCATGTTCTGATCAGCCTTGCGCTGGTGGCGGGCTGTGCAGGTGGGTCGGCGAGAGACGGGCGCTACAGCAACGTCGTGTTCAGCGAGGAGACCGGCGATCAGGGTGGGGCCATTCTGGAATTCACGGGTGGCGGCGCACCGCGTGTCGGCTTCTACCTGTGCGAAGGCGCTTGCGGCGATCTCCAGAACCTGCGCGCCAGCGTGGACGGCGATGTCGTGACATTCACAGCGACCGATCAGGGGGCCAGCGGCCCGGTTCGTTTCCGCTGCGTGTTTGAAAAAGGCGGCGTCACCCTGACCAGCCCTGATTTGCCCGAGTTCAGCGCCTTTCTGCCCCGGATCGATGATTTGCGGCGCTAGCCGGGCAGCCGCCGCGCCACCCGCACGAACCGCCCGGTCAGAAGTACGGACGATACCAGGCTGGCGACGATCACGGCCCAGACCAGGCCGTTGACGCCGATCTCATGCGCCCACCACCAGCCGAGTGGCATCATGATCACCGTATAGCTGACGAAATGCATGATGGTCGGCCACCAGACGTCGCCGGCGGCACGGTTGGCCGAGGCCGAAACGACCTGGATGCCGTCGGCGACAAAGAACAGGGTCGTCAGCACGAGGGCCGGGACCACCACGGCCAGCAAGGCCGGATCACGGTTGTAGGCACTGGCGATCAGGGGCGCACCCGGCCAGACAAACAGCGCCACCATCAGGGTCAGGGTCGTGACCACCCCGATGCCGACCAGTCCGGCTCTCAGCACGCCGCGTCCGTCGCCCGCACCATGGGCACGCCCGACCAGCACCGCCGTCGCCGAGGCCAGCCCCATAGGCAGCATGAAGACCATGGCCGTGACATTGAGCACGATCGCCCAGGCCGAGGTTTCGATGGCCCCGAGCCGCCCGGCAATGAAGGTCATGGCGGCGAAGGCCCCGACCTCGATGAAATAGGAACTGCCGGCCCCGTAGCCGATCTTGCATTGCTCCCGCTCGGCTGGGAGGTCGCGCTTCGGACGGGTGAAGATCCCCAGCACCCGCGCCTCGGGCATTCGCAGGATGTAGAGGATCAGGAACACCGCCAGCGAGGTCCGGGCGAAGAATGTGGCCCAGGCCGAGGCGATAGCGCCGTCGAGGCCGATCCCCAGCAGGTCGGGCACCAGCAGCAGGTTGAGCGCCAGGTTCACACCGTTGGCGATCCACATGGCCCACATGCCGGCGCGCGGCCGGTGCATCGCTTCCAGAAAGAACTGCGCCGCCACACTGACCAGATAGCCCGGCATGGACAGGGCAAAGACCACCAGCACCGGCGAGGCCCCCTCGGCCAACCCGTCCGCCAGTCCCATGTGCTGCAGCGCCCAGGGGCCCATCAGGATCAGACCGAGCATCGCGGTAAAGCCCAACTGCATGGAATAGGTCACGCCGCGCCGCAGGACCCCGCCGACCTCGGCGCGTCGACCTTCGCCCAGCAGGCGCGCGGTCATCACCTGCACCCCCATCATCAGGCCCACCGCAGTGGTGATGATGATCGACGTCGGCGCCAGGGCCAGCGAGCTGTAGGCCAGCTCCAGCCCCGAGAAATTGCCGACGACGATCACATCGGTCAGCCCCATGGTCATGATGCCGATACGCGCCAGCACCACCGGCCACGCGAGGTGCAGCAGGTCTTTCAGGGTCGCGCGGGTCTGGACGTTGAAGCCGATCATGGGACGGCGGACAGGCCACGCCGCAGGCGCGGGGTCAACTGGATTTGCTACCGCGTGACATAAGGAGGGCTATGCTCTCCCTGCTCTCGTCATTCCGGGCGAAGCGCTGCGGAGACCTGGAACCCAGCGGCGCGCGATAGCGTCACCCGAAGGGCGGCGCGTAGCAGCCAACCTGTCGGGAGCGCGGCTCGCCGAGCCATCGCCTACGCTACGCTCCGGCGCCGCTGGGTTCCGGGTCTGCAGCTCGCTACGCGAGCCTCCGCCCGGAATGACGAAAGCTATTTGGTATGGAGCGTTGGCCGGAACCGCCCTAAACCAGCCCCATGCCCAAGCTGACGTCCTCCATCGATCCGCACAGCCCCGCCTTCAAGGCGCTCGACGCCCACAACCGGGCGCTCCGCGACGAACTTCACGAGAAGGTCGCGAGGGCGGCCCGCGGCGGCTCCGACGCATCGCGCGACCGCCACGTCTCGCGCGGCAAACTGCTGCCCCGCGACAGGGTCGAGCGGCTGCTGGATCCCGGCTCGCCCTTCCTCGAGATCGGCCAGCTGGCCGCCAACGGCATGTATGGCGATGCGAAAGACCCCGACGGCGCGCCCGGCGCCGGCATGATCTGCGGCATCGGCCGGGTCTCGGGCCGCGAGGTCATGATCGTCGCCAACGACCCGACGGTGAAGGGCGGCGCCTATTTCCCGATGACGGTGAAGAAGCACCTGCGCGCCCAGGAGATCGCCGAGCAGAACCGCCTGCCCTGCGTCTATCTGGTCGATTCCGGCGGTGCCAACCTGCCCCACCAGGCCGAGGTCTTCCCCGACCGCGACCATTTCGGCCGCATCTTCTTCAACCAGGCGCGGATGTCGGCGAAGTCGATCCCCCAGATCGCCTGCGTCATGGGCTCCTGCACCGCCGGCGGGGCCTATGTCCCGGCCATGTCGGACGAGAGCGTCATCGTCCGCAACCAGGGCACCATCTTCCTGGCCGGTCCGCCGCTGGTGAAGGCCGCGACCGGCGAGATCATCTCGGCCGAGGAACTGGGCGGGTCAGAGACCCATGGCCGCAGGTCCGGCGTGGTCGACTATGTCGCCGAGAATGACGAGCACGCCCTGGAGATCGTCCGCACCATCGTCGACAGCCTGAACACGGTGAAGTCGGTCGAGATGGACGTGCGTGAGCCCCGCGCCCCGGCCTTCGACGCCGAGGAGCTGTACGGCTTGATCCCCGACGACGTCCGCGCCCCCTATGATGTGCGCGAAGTCATCGCCCGCGTTGTCGACGGCTCTGACTTCGACGAGTTCAAGGCCCAGTACGGCACGACCCTGGTCTGCGGCTTCGCCCGCATCTGGGGCTATCCGGTCGCCATCCTGGCCAACAATGGCGTGCTGTTTTCCGAGAGCGCGCTCAAGGGGGCCCACTTCATCGAACTGGCCTGCAAGCGGAAGATCCCTCTGGTCTTCCTGCAGAACATCTCGGGCTTCATGGTCGGCGGCAAATACGAGGCCGAGGGCATCGCCAAGAACGGGGCGAAGCTGGTCACCGCCGTCTCCTCGGCCGAGGTGCCCAAATTCACCGTCCTGATCGGCGGCAGCTTCGGGGCCGGAAACTACGGAATGTGCGGCCGCGCCTTCGCCCCGCGCTTCCTGTTCACCTGGCCCAACAGCCGGATCAGCGTCATGGGCGGCGAACAGGCGGCCGCCGTTCTCGCCACCGTCCACCGCGACGCCGACAGCTGGACCCCCGACCAGGCCGAGGCCTTCAAGGCCCCGATCCGTCAGAAATACGAGGACGAGGGTAATCCGTACCACGCTACCGCCCGCCTCTGGGACGACGGCGTCATCGACCCGGTTCAGACGCGGGACGTGCTGGGGCTGGCAATCTCGGCCAGCCTGAACGCCCCGATCCCGGAGACGACCTTCGGCGTGTTCAGAATGTGATGACCGGCCGCACCGGCTCATCCAGCGCCCAGCGGTAGGAGTCCGGGCCGAACGGCAGGTCGAACAGGCGCGGAGCCTCGCTGCCCGGCTCGGGACTGGCATGCAGCTCGAACGCCGACAGCAGGGCGCGACGGGTACGTTCGGCGGCGGGACCGTGCACGCCCTTGCGTTGCAGGATGCGGCTGATGACCACATCGCGATGCGCCGCGCCACCCTGGGCAGCAAGCTGTTCGCGAATTTCGGCGGCCAGTTTCGCCTTGGCCGGCGTCAGCCGGGCAGGCTTGCGATTGCGGGGGGCGGAGGCCTGCGACATGCGGAGATTTCGTCCCTGGGACGACCCTGATTAACCTTTCGGTCATCAAGACGAGCCGCTTCGTCCTGTCAAGATAACCGCGATCTTTGAGGCAGAGCAATGCCATTTGCCGGGGTGATGCGTTAAGGACGCACAGCCTCAAGAGGACCCGCCATGAGCCAGCCCACCGAAGCCGAACTGAACGCCCTCGACATCACCCCGGGCGAGGCCGCCGAGATCAATGCGATCGCCCACCCGCTGCTGACCGATCCCGCGCCCGACGCCAATGACGACCTGGTCCGGATCGACTCCACCGCCGACGGCGTGGTCTTCATCACCATCAACCGGCCCGACCGGCGCAACGCCTTCGACGCCCCGACCATCGCCGCCCTCTATGAGGCCTTCGAGACCCTTCAGGGCGCGGACCATGTGCGGGTGGTCTTCATCCGCGGGGCCGGCGGGACGTTCAGCGCCGGGGCCGATCTGGCCTGGATGGCCGATGCCGCCCGCTGGTCCGAGAGCGACAACCGCGATGACGCCATGGGTCTGGCGAAGATGCTCAAGGCCCTGCACGAGATCCCGGCCCTGACCTGCGCCATCGTCGAGGGCGCGGCCATGGGCGGCGGGGCCGGCATCGTCGCGGCCTGCGACATGGCCGTGGCGGTCAGGGGAACGAAATTCGCCTTCTCCGAGGTCAAGCTGGGCCTCATCCCGGGCACCATCGCCCCCTATGTCGTCGAGGCCGTCGGTGCCCGCACCGCCCGGGCCCTGTTCATGACGGCCGAACTGTTCGACGCCGACGCGGCCATGGGCTTCGGCCTGATCAGTCAGGTGCTGGACAGCGCAGACCAGATCGACGGCTTCATCGCCGGCTTCTCCGACAGCATGAAGGCCTGCGCACCCGGTGCCGTGGGCGACGCCAAACGGCTGGTGAACCATGTCGCCGGTCACCGCATCGACCATGCCCTGATGGAAGAGACCGCCAAGCGCATCGCCCGCGCCCGCGTCTCGCCCGAAGGCCAGGAGGGCGTCGGGGCCTTCCTCGAGAAGCGGAAGCCGCGCTGGGCGGAGTGACAGGGTGATTGGTGGTTGGTGATTGGTGGTTGGTGATTGGTGGTTGGTGATTGGTGGTTGCAGCCGCAGCCATCCTGACGGGTTGGCTCACACCCTTACGGACCGAACCAATCACCAATCACCAACCACCCCTCGACCCTCGACCCTCGCCCCTCTAAACCGGACCCATGTTCAAATCCGTCCTGGTCGCCAATCGCGGCGAGATCGCATGTCGCGTCTTCCGCACCGCCCGCCGCATGGGCGTCCGCACGATCGCGGTCTATTCCGAAGCCGATGCTAAGGCCCTGCATGTCCGCGAGGCCGATGAGGCCGTGCTGATCGGCCCGGCCCCGGCCCGCGAGTCCTATCTGGACGCCGCCCGGGTCCTGGCCGCCGCGAAGGCCACGGGCGCCGAGGCCATCCATCCCGGCTACGGCTTCCTGTCCGAGAACGCCGACTTCGCCGAGGCCGTGATGGCCGCCGGTCTGGTCTGGATCGGCCCGCCCCCCGCCGCCATTCGCGCCATGGGGCTGAAGGACGCCGCCAAATCGCTGATGATCGCAGCCGGCGTGCCCGTCACGCCCGGCTATCTCGGCGAGGACCAGTCACTGGAACGCCTGCAGACCGAGGCCGACACCATCGGCTATCCGGTCCTGATCAAGGCCGTCGCCGGCGGCGGCGGCAAGGGCATGAGGAAGGTCGAGCGGGCGGAGCAGTTCGCCGATGGCCTCGCCTCGGCCCAGCGCGAGGGCCAGGCCTCGTTCGGCGATCCCCGCGTCCTGATCGAGAAATACATCACCCGCCCGCGCCACATCGAGGTGCAGGTGTTCGGCGACAGCCATGGAAGCGTCGTTCACCTGTATGAGCGCGACTGCTCCCTGCAGCGCCGCCACCAGAAGGTCATCGAGGAGGCCCCGGCCCCCGGCATGGACGCCGAATGCCGCAAGGCGATCACCGACGCCGCCGTCCGCGCCGCCCGGGCCGTCAACTACGAGGGTGCGGGCACCATCGAATTCATCGCCGACGCCTCGGAGGGGCTGAAGGCCGACCGCATCTGGTTCATGGAGATGAACACCCGGCTGCAGGTCGAGCACCCGGTGACCGAGGCCGTCACCGGCGTCGATCTGGTCGAATGGCAGTTCCGCGTCGCCGCCGGCGAGCCCATGCCGCTGAAACAGGACGAGATCACCCTGAACGGCTGGGCCATGGAGGCCCGTCTCTACGCCGAGGATCCGGCCAACGGCTTCCTGCCGAGCATCGGCAAGCTGGACCATTTCGTCATGCCCGAGCGTATCCGCGTCGACACCGGCGTGCAGCGCGGCGGCGAGGTCAGCCAGTTCTACGACCCGATGATCGCCAAACTGATCGTCCATGCGGAGACCCGGGAAGAGGCCGCCGAGGCGCTGGCCGACGCCTGCGCCGAGGTCGAGGTCTGGCCTGTCCGGACCAACGCCGGCTTCCTCGTGCGGTGCCTGGAGCATCCCCGATTTGTCGAAGGGGATGTGGATACGGGCTTCATCGGCGCTGAGGAGGCCGCTCTTTCGGCCGCGGAGCCTTCGGCGAAAACGAGGGCCGCCGCCGTGGCGACGGTCGGACTTCGGGCCGACGAGGCGTTGCGCGACGCGGCCCCCTCGCCATGGACGGACGGACTGTTCGCCTTTCGCATGAACGGCGAGCCGACCACGCCTGTGGTTCTCTATCTCGACGGACAGCGCCTGCAGGCCGAGATGTCCGGCGTCTACCGCGAAGGCACGCCGCGTCACTCCGCCTTCGATGTCCATCTGGAGGGCGAGGCGTTTCAGGCCGTGGGCGTCCCCGCCTATGTCTTCATCGACGGCGAACAGGTCTCGGGGGCCGACACCGGCGACAGCCGGGTTGTCGTCTTCGAGGAGGGCGATGCGTTCGAGTTCTCGACACGCCTGCGAGGCGCCGCCGGCGGCGGAGCCTCCGACGGCTCCCTCCGCGCGCCCATGCCCGGCAAGATCGTGGCCACCCCCGCAAAGGCCGGCGACACCGTGACCAGGGGTCAGCCCGTGGTCGTGCTGGAAGCCATGAAGATGGAACACGCCCTCGTCGCCCCGTTCGACGGCGTGGTCGGCGAGATCGGCGTCTCGGTCGGCGATCAGGTAGCGGCGGACATGGTGCTGGCGGTCGTGACGGCCGGCGACTGACCAATCCCGCCGTCGCCCTCGCCTCACCGTCATCCTCGGGCTTGACCCGAGGATGACGGACAGGGGCGGATCAATTTGCCTCTGCTCAGCGGAACCCTACCCCGCCCACCGGGGTCGTCACCTGGGCGTCCGCAAAGGTCGCCATCAGCTGCATGGCCCGGAGAATCGCCGCCCCGACCTTCGGAACCTCCAACGAGGCCCGGTGCGCAGCCTCGTCGATCCAGACCTCGGTCACCCAGATGGCATGATCGTCCGCCGGATCGTGCGCGACGATATAGCTGAGGCAGCCCGGCATGGTCCCGAGGTTCTCCAGCAGGATCGCCGTCAGCGGATCCCGCTGACCGGGCGTCGCCGTCATCTTGCCGATGAGTCCGTACATGGCGCGTCCATTCGTTCCCGCGCCCTCCAGTTTAGAGGATCACAACACCGCCGGCGGGGCGACGTCCGCGATCCACCTGCGCCGTTCGGGTCGCATGCCGAGTTCTTACGCCCGCTTCCGGACCTTGTCTCCTGCTCCGGGCCTGCCGCGCCCTACCGCCGGGGACCGGTCCGGATGCCCAGCAGCGAATAAAGGGGGCAGGTCCCGAACAGACCGGTCAGCAGCGGCACGATGCCGACCCAGCCCCAAGGCGTCTGCGGTCCGACAAAGACGATCGCGATCAGGCCCAGCCCGAGCACGACCCGCAGAATTCGGTCCAGCCCGCCGACATTTGCCTTGAACATGATGTATCTCCCGCAAGGTGTTTATCGATGTTGGGCGGCCCCGGCGCTCTGCGCCTTGTCCGAGAACAATCCCCGCCCACGGCACAGGGCATCGCCGGCCTGAATGCGAGAAAGAGGTTCGTTTGCCGCTTCACATGATCAAGCTGTGCGTCGGCGTCGCCAGGGTGGAGACGCTGGAGCGCCGCGCGGCCAAGGGCGAATGGCTGACCGTCCATACCCGGATGACGCCGAAGCGGGCGGCGGAGCTGGAGGACGGGGGTTCGCTCTACTGGGTGATGAAGGGCTCGGTGACCTGCCGGATGCCGATCCTCGACATCGCCACCCGGGGCGAGGGCAAGGCTTCGATGTGCCACATCACGCTGTCGCCCGACGTCGTACGCACCGCTCCCCAGGCTCGCCGCCCCTTCCAGGGCTGGCGCTATCTGGAGCCGAAGGACGCGCCGCCGGACCTGTCGACCCTGGATGCCGGCGAGGTGCCGGAGGACCTGGCCAAGCGGTTGCGGGAGATGGGGGCCTGGTAGAGGTCGCAGGGATTAGGGATTAGGGATTAGGGTAAGATGCTGCGACCATCCCACCCTCTCGTCCTCGCTTCCCTAATCCCTAATCCCTAATCCCCAAGATGCCCGCTCCCCGTTCCGACCGGCTGGAAGACGCCCTGCACCGCATCTTCGAGGGCGGGAAGACTACGCGCGCCAGCTGGTTCGCCCTGACCGGCGGCGAGACCCTGTTCGCGGAGGGCGACCCCGCCGACACCCTGTATCTGTTGCGCAGCGGCCGGCTGGGCGTGTTCCGCCGTGATCACGGCCAGGCCCGGCCGCCCCAGTTCGTCGGTGTCATCCGGCCCGGGGAACCCGCCGGCGAAATGGCCATGCTGGCCGGCACCCAACACACCGCCGACGTGGTGGCCCTGCGCGACTGCGAGGTGCTGGCCCTGCCCCGCGACGCCTTCTTCGAAGCCGCCCGCACCGAGCCGGACCTGATGGTCGAACTCTCACGGCTGATGATCCAGCGCGCCCGCGACCGGCGCTCGGGCGGCGGAGAACCCAGCGTTTTCGGCTTCATCTCCGCCCGCCCCCGCCCGATCCGCGCCTTCATCGAGCGCATCGCCGCGGCCATCGAGGCCGACGGCTTCACCTGCAAGGTCATCGACCAGACCGCCCTCGCCTCGGCCGCCGAATGGTTCAGCCGGGTCGAGGACTCCCACGACTTCGTCCTCTACGTCGCCGAGATGGACGAACCCGCCTGGGCTGCCCTGTGCGCGCGGCAGGTCGACCGGGTCTTTGTGGTGGGCAATGTCCTGCTGACCCCGCCCAACCGCCCCATGCCCCATGCCGGCGTGCTGGACGCCCAGCGGCGCACCGATCTGGTCCTGCTGCGCGATCCGCGCATGGCCCGCCCGGCGAATACCGCCGTCTGGCTGGACGCCATTCAGCCCGGCCGCTGGTTCCAGGCCGTCGAGGGCAGCAAGGACGACGCCGATCGGATGGCGCGCGTCATTACCGGTTCGGCGGTCGGGGTGGTCATGTCCGGCGGGGGTGCGCGGGCCTATTCCCACATCGGCGCGCTGCGGGCCCTGCATGAGGCGAAGGTGCCGATCGATTTCGTCGGCGGTTCCTCCATGGGGGCGGTCATCGCCGCCGGCCCGGCCATGGGCTGGTCGCAGGAGGAGCTGGAAACCCGCATCCACAAATCGTTTGTCGAGAGCGACCCCCTGTCCGACATCACCTTCCCCATGCTGGCCATGACACGGGCGAAGAAGGTCGAGCGCCTGCTGCACGACGCCTATGGCGACATGGACCTCGCCGATCTGGTCAAGCCGTTCTTCGCGGTCTCGACCAATCTGACCAGCGGCAGGATCGAGGTGCACCGGCGAGGCCTGATGCGACGCGCCATGCGGGCCTCGATCGCCATACCTGGCCTGCTGCCGCCCATCGTCATGGACGGCCAGGTGCTGGTGGACGGGGCGGTGCTGAAGAACCTCCCGACCGAGGTCATGCGCCAGATGCACAGCGGCCCGATCATCGGCATCGACATGTCCGAGACCCGGGGCGTTGACCCGGCCCTGATCGAGCATCCGCCGTCGATCTGGCGGCTGATCGTCACCGGGGCCTGGCGGCGCGGGCCGCCCATCGTCTCGATCCTGATGCGCTCGGCCACCCTGACCACGGATGCGGACATCGAGAGTTCCCGCGCCGCGACCGATGTACTGATCCAGCCGACGCCCGACGGGCTCGATATCCGTGACTGGAAGGGGTTCGACCTCGGGGTCGCCGCCGGCTATCTCGCCGCAGCGGAGGTGCTGGCGAAGCTGGATGGACCGGTCACCGGCCTGAGACGACGGCGCGCCGTCACCGACGTCGCGCCACCAGAAACAGCCTCGGGAAGGGCAGCAGGGTCGCGCCGTCCGGACGTTGTGGAAACGCTTCAGAAAGCCGCGCGCCGAGGGCGGAAAGAAAACCCGCGCGCATAGCCGGGTCTTCCAGCGCGGACAGGAAGGGCCGAAGCGCCGTTCCCTTCATCCATTCCAGCACCGCATCGGGTCCGGCCAGGGCGTGCAGATAGGTAGTGGCCCAGATGTCGATCTCGTCACAGCCGTCGGCCAGAACCTCATAATAGCGCTCCGGCGACAGCAGGGGCGCGATGCTTTCGACCCCTTCCAGCGCGCCGGCCCAGGGTCCCCCGGCTGCGACCGCGCGCATCAGGCTGTGATGCAGGGTCTCGTGCGCCATCGGCATCTGGATGGCCAGCACGCCGCGCGGAGCCAGAGACTCCGCCAGACGGTGCAGCAGGGTCTGATGGTCAGGCAACCAGTGCAGGGACGCATTGGCCAGAATCAGGTCGGCCGGGACTTCGGGATTCCAGCCCCCGATGTCGCCCAGGTGCCAGTCCACATCGGCCGCCAGCGCCCGCGCCCGCGCCAGCATGTCGGCGCTGGAGTCCAGCCCATGAACCGCCGCCCCGGCATGCCGCCGCCTTAACAGCGCGGCGTGCTGACCGGTGCCACAGCCGAGGTCCCAGATCTCGCGCGGGTTCAGATCGCCGGGCAGGCGCAGCAGCAGGTCCAGGGCGGCACGGTCGCGCTCGGCCTCGAAGCGGCTGTATTGTTGGGGGTCCCAGGCGGGGGGCGCGTCGGTCATGCCGGGAAACGCCTCCTCGGAAGGGGAGATGGTACCGCCTCTCAGGCTTGAACTGAGGACCTCCGGTTCCACAAACCGGCGCTCTAACCAACTGAGCTAAGGCGGCGCGCTCTCGCGAGCGGCGTGTCTAGCGGGGTCCGGTTCCGTGATCAAGCGGGAAGCGAAGGCAACGGGCATCAGGCAGCAGGCAACAGGACGGACGGTGCGACCGAGGGAGTCCGGGACCCGTGGCAGGCGCTCCGCATGTCGATCCGTGAGCGCTTGCCTGTTGCCGGCTCCCCGCTGTCGGCGACCTTGTTTCCACATACGAAAACGCCCCGGAGGCGGACCTCCGGGGCGTCTTCGATTTCAGGACCGTCGGATCACTCCGGCGGAGGCGGACGGAAGCGGATGTTGTACTCCACCCGTGCACCGACGGCGGCGCCGTCAACCGTACCCGGCGTCACTCGCGAGCGGCGAGCGGCGGCGAGGGCGGCGGAGCCGAAGCCCATGCCGGTCGGATCTTCCGAAACCACCCGGCAGTCCGTGAGGCTTCCGTTCGGCTGCAGGGCGCAGCTGACGCGAACCGTGGCGATGGCGTCGAACCCGCGAGCGGCAGCGCGTTCCGGATACTCCGGCAGAACCTGACGACCCCAGCTCGGGTTCGTCACGACCGACGGCCGCGGCGGAGCCGGCGGTGCCGGAGGCGGAGGCGGTCCGGGGACGATGACCGGAGGACCACGATACTCGACGCGGTCTTCCTTCTTCGTCGGCTCGATCGGCAGCGTCACCGGCGGCGGCGGCGCGTTCGGAACCACGACCGGGGGACGCACCTGCAGCTTGGGCGGCGGGGGCGTGTCCGGCGGAGGCGGCGGCGGCGGCGGCGGCGGCGGCGGGATCGGTTCGATCAGCTCCACGTCCACCGAGTCGTCCGAGTAGTTGATCTCTTTCAACTTGAACGTGGCGTTGATGAAGTAGATCGCCAGGATCGAGAACAGGATGCTGACAATCAGAACGCTGGCCAGAAGCACGCCCGGGGGAACCCCGAACAAGCCCTTGGTTTTCGGCGCGTCGTATCTGGAACGGTGATATTCGATGTCTGTCATGATCTCACCGTTTCCTACTGAACATCGGTATCTTCACCGACCAGGGCAACGCTGTAGAAGCCGTTGTCCTGCAGCGAGTTCATGACCTGCATGAAATCGCCATATCGGGTCGCGCGGTCAGCACGGATGAAGATACGTTCTTCGGCGGGATTACGCCGGCCAATCTGACCCGTCAGCTCCGAACCGATCTGGTCCAGTTCAACGGGAAAGTCGCCAAGGAAGGCCTGACCGTTGCTCTGGATCGAGATGTAGATCGGTGTCGGCGGGTTCGGTGCAAGCGGAGCAACGGCACGCGGCAGTTTCACCTCAACAGATGGGGCGGCAAGAGGGGCCGCGACCATGAAGATGATGAGCAGAACCAGCATGATGTCCACGAAGGGCGTGACATTGATCTCGCTGTTCTGCTCAACGGTGTACTTGCCGCCGCCGCCGCCGGAAAGTTTGGCGGCCATCGAGCTTACGCTCCCTTGTCGAGGTTACGCGAGATGGCGTTGGTCAGCTCAGCCGAGAAGCCGTCCGAACGGGTGCCGAACGCCGAGATGCGGGTGTTGAAGTAGTTGTAGAAGATAACGGCCGGGATAGCGGCGAACAGACCGATACCGGTGGCCAGCAGCGCCTCGGCGATACCGGGGGCGACGACGGCCAGGTTGGTCGTGTTGGTGTTCGCGATGCCGATGAACGAGTTCATGATCCCGTAAACGGTACCGAACAGACCGATGAACGGACCGGTCGAACCCACCGAAGCCATGAACTGCTGGCCGCCCGAGAGGCGTTTGGCCAGGCCGGCCTGAACGGCGGCAACGGCGTGCTGGGCGCGCGCCAGGGCCGAGTCAGCATGGTCGCCCGTAACCGAGAGGCCAGCCTGACGCGACAGTTCGATTTCGTCGGTCGCCGCGGCGGCCATATCGGCCAGCGGGTTACCGTCGAACTCGTCCGACGTGGCCACGCGGCGCATGTCGGCAATGGTGCGGGCCTGGCGGAAGGATTCCAGGAACTGGTCGGTCTTGCGGTTCAGCGAGCCGAACTCGAACATTTTGATCAGCAGCAGAACCCAGGTGAAGATCGAGGCCAGGACGAGGCCGATCATCACGGTCTTAACGACCGGGTCAGCGTCCATGAACATGCTGGCCGGCGTCATCTTGCCGTGGCTTTCACCACCGACGACGGCGGGTTCAGCGGCCGGGGCTGCTTCTGTGGCGGCCGGAGCTGCGGCAGCGGCCGGAGCGGCGGCGGCGGCGGCCGGGTCAGCGGCGGGGGCATCCTGCGCGAGAACCGGCGTGCCGGCCATAAGGACGCCGGCGGCGGCCATGGCCAGGAGGATGTTGGTCTTCTTGATATCGAACATAGTTCGCCAGTTCCTGCTGTTTGGTCTGACTTGTGGAACCCAAAAGAAACGGCCGCAGACGACGACCGCCCTCGATGAAATTCTAGTCCGCCGATGCGAGGGGGGATCCCCCGATCCTTGGAACGTCTTCTTACGCTTCCGGTTGCCTGATGGCTTCCGGCGCGGCGCCGACGGTCTTGGGGAAACCGTTTTCCCCGCCTCCATCAACTGCCCGCAAAGGAACGCGGTCAAGCTCCTTTGGCGAACGCATACCAGAGCGTCAAGTGCGGGGTGCTGCTTTTCCCCTCGCAAGGGAGCCAGCACACCCGAACCTGAGGATTCGGCCCGAAAACGTCATTTTCATGAAACAGCCGCGCCTCTTTTCCCGATCGGGAAAGGGCGATGGTGCCTGGGGGCGGATTCGAACCACCGACACGTGGATTTTCAATCCACTGCTCTACCAACTGAGCTACCCAGGCGCACGCGTCGCGGCGCGGAGGCGGCGTCTATAGGCGAGCCGTTCGGGGGTGTCCAGCCGTCTGATCAGTCTTCGTCCGGGTCGCCTGTCGAGACGTCGTCTACGCTCCCGGGGATGACGTATCCACCGGTGAACCAGCGCTGCAGATCGACGTCGGCGCAGCGCTTCGAGCAGAACGGCCTGTATTTGGCGTCGGCCGGCTGGCGGCGACAAGTCGGGCAAGGCGCCATGATCACCGGTCCTCGATCAGAAATGCGCCCGGCGCGACGGCCGGGTCGTTCAACAGATGGGCACGCGGGCCCAGCCGCGCCACGAGCGGCGCGGCGGATCCTGCGTCCTCCGGGGCCGCCCGGACGGTGATGCGGGGGGCCGTCGTGTCAGAAAGCAGGGCGAATCTCAGGCTCCGCGCAATGTCCTGTGCTCGCTGCCGGGGCCGCCTGCGCCTGTCGGGGCCGTTCAGAACCTCCTCGAGCGGCGTTCGCCGCCACGGCAGGGCCAGCTGCAGGACGCCGAACCGGTTGACCGGCCCGAAGACCACGTCCGGATCGCCGCCGAACGCCGCCTTCGCCGCCGCCATGACGGACTCACCGTCCTGGCCTGTGCCGATCAGGTCTATGGCCACAAGGCCGCCCCAGCGCTTCAGGCGGATCATGCGGGCTGCGGCAAACAGTCCCTGTCGATTCGCCCTCGCCCGCGCCGCAGCGCCGAAGGCCACGCCCGGCACCGGCGCGAGGTCGAGGTCCACGGCAATCAGGGCGCGGGTGCGCTGGACCGTCAGGTCCAGACCGGTATCCATGAAAACTTCGCCGGGCCAGCCCGCCTCTTCCTCGGCGTCACGACTGGCCTGGATGGCGGCCAGGCCGGTCTCAGGCGTCACGCCCGGTGCCAGGCGGGCCAGGGTCTCGGCGACCGTCGGCCCGGGCGCGAGCAGCCGCGGCTCGCCCTCCCCTGCCCCGATCAGGCGCAGCGTCGGGCCCTTGCCCTCGCGCGGCTCGGCCGTGACCTCGACCTCGACCTTCTGGCCGACCGTCAGCCGGTCCTGTCCGCGGAAGGGCAGAAATCCATGCACGACAGGCCCCAGATCGACGAAGGCGCCCTTGAGGCCCGCGTGGACCTCGACGATTCGTCCGATGCAGAGGGCACCGAGCCGGTGCTCGGCAACGTCGTCCTCGCGCTGGATCAGCAGATGTTCAAACCGGCCGTCCCGCACGACCACGCCCCGGACCTCGCCCGGCGTGTCATCCAGGAAGGCCTCGACCTGGCTCACGCGCGCCAACCGGCGCCGTTCAGCAGATTGACCGTCTCGAACAGCGGCAGGCCCATAACGGCCGGATAGCTGCCGACCAGCCGGGTGACAAAGGCCCCTGCCCGGCCCTGGATGCCGTAGCCGCCCGCCTTGCCCCGCCATTCGCCCGAGGCGACATAGGCGGCGATCTCGGGATCGGACAGCACCTTGAAGGAGACGCGGGTGTCGACGACCCGGTGGGTGGTCCGCACTCCCGCGGTGACCGCCACGCCCGTGAAGACCCGGTGGTTGCGGCCCGACAGCAGTTTCAGGAACCGGACCGCCTCGGCCTCATCGGCCGGCTTTTCCAGCAGGCGGCGCCCCACGGCGACCACGGTATCGGCGGCCAGCACGACGGCGTCCGGTGCCCCGGCCGCGACGGCCTCGGCCTTGGATATGGCCAGCCGGGCGGCGAGGCGCGTCGGCGTCTCGTCCTTCAGCGGCGTTTCGTCGATGTCGGCGGGTGCTACACGGTCGGGCGTGATCCCGACCAGCGCCAGCAATTCGATGCGGCGCGGGCTGGCCGAAGCCAGCACGAGTTCCGGACGGCTCATCCGAGCCCGTCCTTACTTGAAGCGATAGGTGATGCGGCCCTTGGTCAGGTCATAGGGCGTCATCTCGACCAGGACCTTGTCGCCGGCCAGCACGCGGATGCGGTTCTTGCGCATCTTGCCGGCGGTGTGGGCGATGATCTCGTGATCGTTGCCTTCGAGCAGCACGCGGAACGTCGCATTCGGCAGCAATTCGCTGACGACGCCGGGAAACTCGAGCAGTTCTTCCTTAGCCATGCGGCCTCTCGCGCCCTGTGAATACGAGTCAGAACGCGCGCCGGGCGAAAGCGCGCGTCGTTTGAAGGGCGCGCTAATGCACCAAAATCACCGGTTAGTCGAGGCGCGGTCGAGCGGGCAGGTGATTGGTGGTTGTCGGCCTCAGTCAGAGGCGGTGAACCAGCAGACACCAACAGCGGCATCAGCCAACCACCAATCACCAACCACCCTCTTCATCCCCGCCGGTACAGCGCCGTGACCAGCGTAAACAGCCGCCGCGCCGTCTCGTGGTCGATGGCGATCTTGCCGTCCAGCCGGGCCTTCAGGATTTCCGCGCCTTCGTTGTGCAGGCCGCGCCGGCCCATGTCGACGGCCTCGATCTGGGACGGCGAGGTGCCGCGCAGGGCTTCGTAATAGCTGTCGCAGATGGCGATATAGTCCTTCACCACCTTGTTCAGCGGCGTCAGCGACAGGCCGTGGACCCGGTGGAAATCCGGACCGGTGATCTCGAACGCCAGCCGGCCGTCCACAAGTGCCAGCTTCAACGTATAGGGGCCGCCCGCCGCCCCCGCCGGCTCGAAGCTGTTCTTCTCCACCAGGTCGAAGATGGCCACACGCCGCTCATGCTCGATCTCTGCAGTCGCGGAATGCAGCGTCGCGGAGTCCAGCTCGATCGCGGTCAGCCGGTGGTCGCTCACGTGGGATCCGCCTCTTCCGACAAATGGGACGGTGCCAGTTTCGCCGGCCAGCGCTCTGACAGGTCGGTCAGCACCGCGTCGAGGCATTCGACATCGATCCGCAGGTCGCCGCCGCCGGCGAACATCAGGATGACCCGCCCGCCGGGAGCCTCGTCCGGCGCGAACTCCATGGCCAGCAGCTCCAGGGCGCTCTCGGGCAGGCGCGGCAGGCGGCGGCTCTTGACCGCGATCACGTCACCGAACTGCATGGCGGCCATCACCCGGGTGCCGCCACACTCCCAGCAAAAGCGGCTGAGCTTCAGCGTCACCCGCCGCGAAGACGGCTCCCAGACGATGTCGACCGGGCGCAGGATGGCGTCCTGCAACGCCGCAGAGATAATGTGCAGGTCATCAGCATCCTCGGCCAGCAGGCGCAGCGGCTCGACCGATGCGCGCGTCCCCGCGCCCACCTCCGTCTCTGCCTCCGCCTCGCGGGCCTCAGTGCTCATTCACATCGTCCTTGATGCGTCGGATCCCGGCCCCGCAGGCGCTGAGTTTCTCTTCCAGCCGCTCGAAGCCGCGGTCGAGGTGGTAGACGCGCCCGACCGTGGTCTCGCCCTCCGCCGCCATGCCGGCGATGACCAGGCTGACCGAGGCCCGAAGGTCGGTGGCCATGACCGGCGCCCCGTGCAGGACCGGTACGCCCCTGACCACGGCCTCGCCGGCATGGACGTGGATGTCCGCCCCCAGCCGCGCCAGCTCGGGCGCATGCATGAAGCGGTTCTCGAAAATGTTCTCGTGGATGATGCTGTCGCCGTCGGCCGTCGTCATCAGGGCCATGAACTGGGCCTGCAGATCGGTGGCGAAGCCCGGATAGACCTCGGTGGCGACATTGACCGCCTTCAGCCGGACGGCCGGGTCGCGCTTCACGATCACGCCGTCCGCGGTCGGCGTCACCTCGACCCCGGCCTCGATCATCTTCTCGCCCAGCGCCGTCATCAGCTCCGGGCGGGTCTTCGTCAGCCGCACCTCGCCGCCCGTCATGGCGGCGGCGACGGCATAGGAGCCCATCTCGATCCGGTCGGGAATCACCGACCAGCTCGCCCCGCCCAGCGACGTGACGCCGGTGATGGTCAGGACATCGGTGTCGATCCCCTCGATCCGGGCCCCCATGGCGGTCAGGCAGCGGGCCAGGTCGCCGATCTCGGGCTCGCGGGCGGCCTTGCGCAGCACCGTCACCCCGTCCGCCAGCACGGCGGCCAGCAGCGCATGCTCCGTCGCCCCTACCGAGACGAAGGGAAACTCGATCTCCGCGCCCTTCAGCCCGTTCGGGGTGCGGGCGATGACATAGCCCTCGTCCAGCTCGATCTCCGCGCCCATGGCCGTCAGGGCCTGCAGGTGCAGATCGACCGGCCGCGCGCCGATGGTGCAGCCGCCGGGCAGGGACACCTTGGCCTCGCCGGTGCGGGCCAGCAGCGGCCCCAGCACATTGAACGAGGCCCGCATCTGCCGGACCAGATCATAGGGGGCGAAGGTCGAGGTCAGGGCGGCGGCGTGGAACAGCGTCTCCTGCCCGTCCGCGCCGTCACGCTCGGTGACCCCGACGCCGAGTTCCTGTAGCAGCCGACCCAGAAACTTGGTGTCGGCCAGTCGCGGCATGTTGGTCAGCAGCAGCGGCTGATCGGTCAGGATCGAGGCGGCCATCAGCTTGAGGGCGGAGTTCTTGGCGCCGCTGATCGGAATGCTTCCGTTCAGCCGGGCGCCACCGGTGATGGCGATGCTGTCCATGTCGTCTCTTGCGGCCCCGTGCAGGGCGCAAGGGGAGGATCGGTTCTCTAGCGCGGACGACCACCTGAGCGAAAGGCCGACATCCGTCCGCTCGATGACATTCAGTTGCTCGGCTTTGCCGGCCTGTCCTGGCGACCCGCCGCCTTGCGGCGCCGGAGGTTGTCCCGCAGGGCCGTGGCCAGCCGCTGGGCCCGGGCTGTCGCGGGCGTTTTCGCCGGCACCAGCGGGCCCGGCAGGGACGCCGGCAGGTCGGGTCGGGGCGAGGCGGTCTCGGACTCATCCATGCGCCGATGAGACCCGTTGCAGAAGTTTTCCGCAAGCGGCTGCATTCTGGGCTTCCCCCATTGTCCACGGTTGGCTATAGGGCCGCTTCCTCAGATCAGGCCGCCGTAGCTCAGTGGTAGAGCGCATCCTTGGTAAGGCTGAGGTCGTGGGTTCGATTCCCCCCGGCGGCACCATCTCTGAAGACAGAAAGGGCGGAGCTTTTACAAGCTCCGCCCTTTTCCGTTTCGGCCTGCCCTGGCGGGCACCTAGTCCCCTTCAGTGCGATTCGGCTGGATCAGCGGATAGCGCCGCGGCGGGCCACCCGGCCGCATGACCCGGGCCTCGAACGCGCCGGCCGCCTCAGGCGACTGATAGCCGGGGAAGGCATAGCCGCTGTCGTCGTAGTACGGATTGTCATAGCCGCCGCCATAGCCCCCGTAGGGATAGCCGTTCTCGACCTGGCGATAGCGCAGGTCCAGCCGGCCGTTCTCGCCGACCGGCAGGGATACAGCCACGCCATAGTCGCGATAGCCGTCGGTGCCGATGCCGAAACTGACCTCGCCGTGCGGCTTGCGATCGTCGGCGACCTCACGGGCGGCCTCGCCCCAGGGCTTGTCGGCGGTCGAGCGCCCGGCGATCCAGCGGTCGATCTGCTGATCGGTGGTCAGGCCGTGCGGCACGGCGTCCTGGGTCGCACCCTCCATTGAGGCGGCGACAGGCTGGGCGGTGGCTTCGAGATCGACCGTGGTGGCCGGAGCGGTCACGACGACGCCGTCCGGGTCCGACGCCAGCAGCGCGCCTGCAAGGATCAGTGCGAAAACGGCCATACGTCGGACTCCACTCGAAACAACACCCTAACCTCAAATGCGGCCAAGGTCAGGCCGGTCCTTCAGGCGGTCCCGTCGCCGCGGCCCAGGGGGTCAGGCAACTGCCCGCCCTCGGGCACGAAGCTGAGCGCCACAGAGTTGATGCAGTAGCGCAGGCCGCCCGGTCCAGGCCCGTCCGGGAACACATGGCCCTGATGGCTGTCGCAGCGGGCGCAGCGGGTCTCGGTGCGGGTCATGCCGTACGACCGGTCGGTGATGGCCCGGACGTGGGCCGGATCGACCGGCTCGGTGAAACTGGGCCAGCCGGTGCCACTCTCGAACTTGGTCCCGGTCCGGAACAGCGGCAGGCCGCATTCCCGGCAGCAGAACACCCCTGCCCGCTTCTCGCCCAGCAGCGTGCCGCAGAACGGGGCCTCGGTGCCGTGGGCCAGCAGCACGCGCTTCTCTTCAGCGGACAGGTCCGCCTCCAGCGCGACCCGCTGGCTGTCGCTGGGCGGCGTCAGGTCGTAGCCGGAGCTGGAACGCAGGGCATGGGCGGTGTCTGGATCGGTCATGGACCTGAATTAGGCACCGCCCCTGCCGCGCGCAAATTGCAGCGCTGGCCGCGCGCCCGGGACAAGGCGCGATCAACGGAAATCGAAAAGGCCGGCC
>CALRXX020000020.1:0-59946 GCA_943372245.1 bacterium | reverse complement strand
GACGCAGCATGCGATGCTGCGTCGCAACGACGGTGATTGATGACACCCGGCGAAACCCCTATATGGGCAGACTGCGAGCGGGGGCCGAACGCCCCGCGTCACATCCGGACCGCACTCCCCATGCTGGTCACCCTGATGAAGGCCAAGCTGCACCGCGCGACGGTGACCCAGGCCGACCTCGACTATGAAGGCTCAATCGCCATCGACGCCGACCTGCTCGACGCCGCCGGCATCTTTCCGCACGAACAGGTCGATGTGCTGAACATCACCAACGGCGCGCGCTTCACCACCTACGCCATCGAGGCCCCGCGCGGCTCGCGCGTCATCGGCGTCAACGGTGCCGCCGCCCGCCTGGTGCAGAAGAACGACAAGGTCATCGTCGTGACCTACGGCCAGATGCCGCAGGAAGAGGCCCGTCAGTGGTCGCCGACCGTGGTCCTGCTGGACGACGCCAACGAGATCAAGCGCGCGGCTTGACGGCGGCCGGGTTCCGGCCTCCCCTCCCCTTCCGGAGGATCCTCATGGAACGCACCATTCGCGCCGTCCGCTGGCCCCTGTACGGGGCCTTCGTGCTGGCATCCGTCGTCTCCACCATGCTGGCCCTGCCGATCGGGCTGGCGGCGCTCGGCCTGGAGCCGAACGAGGTGACCTTCCTGCCCCTCTCCATCACCGGCCTGCCCTGGAGCGCGCCGATGTTCCTGATGGAGCTGGATTCCGTCACCCGCCTGGCCATAGCCCTGGTCGCCAATGTGCTGAACCTGGCGCTGGGCCTGATGCTGGCGCGCGGGTCGGACTGAGCGGTGATTGGTGATTGGTGATTGGTGATTGGTGATTGGGATCAGGCGGCAAACGCCGTTGCGTCAACCACCCGCCACCAACCACCAACCACCCGCTTCACCCTCAGCGGTTCAGGTCATACACGCCCGTGATGTCGATCCGCACCGTCAACTGGCCGGCGGCGACCGGAGTAAAGTTGGCGTCAATGGTTGTTTCGGCGCGGAACTGCAGCATCACCGGCGGCTGCGGCGAATACCCACCGCCTTCCGACAACGAGCGGATGCCGCCCAGTTGCACGCCCAGCGCCTGGGCATAGAGCGAAGCCTTGGCCTGCAGATTGCGCACCGCGATCTGGCGCGCCTGGTTTTCAGCCGCCGACGGGTCTTTCAGCCCGAAGCCGATGCCGTTGATCTGGTTGACGCCCGCCGCGACCACGGCGTCGGCCGTCGTCCCCACCTTCGTCAGGTCGTTGATGATCACCGTGACCTGGTTGGAGGCCTGGTAGCCGCGCAGCCGCGGCGGCTCGTTCTGGACGTAGTCATACTGGGCCGACAGGTTCAGCCCCGAGGTCTGGACGTCGCGCGTCTCGATCCCGGCGCGGCGCAGGGCGGCCATGACCTGGTTCATCCGCGTCGCATTCAGTTGCATGGCCTCGGCCGCGGTGGTCGCCTCGGTGAGCACGCCGAAGCTGATCGTGGCCATGTCCGGCGCGATCTTGACCTCGCCATAGGCCGACAGGTTCAGGGCCGGCGGGGCGGCCATGGCGTGCATCATCATCGGTGCGGCACCGTCCGGCCGGGACTGGGCCATGGCGGCCGGGGCGCTCATCGCGACGGCGGCCATCAGGGCACCGCCCAGCATCAGGGCGCGGGAGTTGCGGGTCATTGCGTAGTCTCCAGTGAACAGGAACGATCCATCGGTGCCGATCATGTCGGCCGGCCGTGACCGAACCTTGGCGGTTTGTAGCTGAATGAACGCGCGAACCACCCTGGCAGGTTCCATTCATCGGCATGAAATCGGCGACAGATCGGCGGCACGAGGATGGCGCTTGGCAATGCGCGGGCCGTCCTGCTAGGCCGAACCGTCGTCCCGGAGGGCGCGTAGCTCAATGGTTAGAGCCGACCGCTCATAACGGTCTGGTTGGGGGTTCGAGTCCCTCCGCGCCTACCACCTCGCGAAAACGGCCCCGGGCGCGATGCGCCGGAGCCGTCCTCGGGGAGACTGACCGCACCGGAAACCGGCGGCCAGGTTCAGGCGAAGGCCCTGGAAGGCGATCCCGTTCCAAACGCGGCGCTGCCGCGCCGGCCGGACCACGATCAGGACGGCGCTCGCCCGCCCCCTGCGCATTCGCCGAAAGCTACGGCCGCGACGACGTCAGGGATGCAGGCCGCCCGGGTCGGCCGTCAGCGGTTGAAAAGGCCGCCGCCGCCGCGCCAACGGTTGTCTCCGCGGTTACGCTCGTCGCGAACATACTGACCCTCGCGGGTGTAGTAGCCGACGCCGCTCTGGTACTCGCGATAGCCTTCCAGCTGATAGCCGTCGTCCTGGTAGGGCAGGCCCAGCAGGCCGTCCTCGTCTTCCCACCAGTTCTGGGGATAGGCACCGTACATGCATTCCCAGCCGTCACCGCCCTGCCAGTAGGGCTCGTAGCGGCCCCGATAGCGGTCGCGGAACCGGGCGCGACACAGATACTGGGACCAGACCCGGTTGCCCTCGGCTTCGACGGTCGCGCGGTTCTCGGCATAGATGACCTCGCGGACGCCCGCGAAGACATTGTCCGTCACCACGGCATGGCCCGAGGCGGCGGCGACGCCGACGGTCGAGGCGCGGATCCGGCTGTTGGAAAGGTTCAGTTCGCCGTTGTACAGGACCACGCCCTTGTCGGACCGGCCGATACGGCTGTTGGTGATGGCGACCGAGGCCCCTTCGATGGCCACGCCCTCGACATAGCCGAGGATGGCGGTGTTCTCGATCTCGACCCGGCCGTATTCCCGGCCTGACCGAATGACGACGCCGATCGACCGCGGCCCGAAGGCGTTGGGCGCGCCCGTACCCTTCAGGGTGACATTCGTCAGGCGCGAGGTCTGGCCGGCCCCGGGGACCAGCTCCAGGCCCGACTGGGCACCGGTGACGGCCAGCTCGTGCGCGGTCAGCACCGCCCCGTCGGCGACGATCGCCGGGGCGATGGTCTGGGCGTCGATGATGGCGTTGCGGATATCGACCAGACCACCGTCGGCATAAATGGCCGCTTCGTCGCCGCCGTGGCGGAAGCCCACCCGGTTCAGGACGATCTCGGCACCGTAGCTGACGATACAGGCCGCGTCGCCGGCGCGCGGCGAGGCGAAGATCATGTCGCGAATCTCGACCCGCACGCCCTGCGACACTGTCATACAGGGCAGGCCGTCGGGGGCCATCAGGGTCGGCTCCGGATTGCTTCCCCAGTCACGCGGATCGAAGCCGCCCTCGCCGATGATGGTCAGCGGCTTGTCGATATTCAGCCAGCCCACGCAGGCACCACCACGGGCGCGGATCACCAGGGTGCCGCCGGGGCGCACCCGGCGCACAGCGTCCTCGACAGCCCCGGTCCCGGGATTGCCGCCGCAGTCGATCAACACGATCTCCTCACCGCCGGGCCGCAGGGGCCCCGGCCGCCAGTCGGGGCGGTGCTGGCCGTAGTCATAGCGGCGGTGTTGCGAGCCACGATTGCGCGAGCCGCGCGTCGGCGGATCCAGCAACACACCGAAATTCGGGCGGGTCTGACTCTCGACCTTGGCGGCGACCTGGGCATGGGCCGGTCCGTCGCCCATGGCGAAGGCGGTGATGGCCACGGCGATCGCGGCGGCTCCGCCGATCAGGCTGAGGACGGTGCGGTTCGAGGTGCGGTGGGTAATCATGCTTCCGCCCTCCTTAGCGGCGCTGCTGCGAACGGGAGACCTGGGCCAGCACCGCCTGAAGGCGGCCGGCCGAGGGGCCGAAGCCGGACAGGGCGGAGTCGATGCGAAGGGCCACAGCCTGGGCCTTGTCCTGGTCCGCCACCCCCGCGACGCCGAGCGCGAAATAGCTCGACATGGCGAATTTGGCCTCAGGGCTGCCCTGACGCGCGGCCTCCTCGAACCATTTGAAGGCGCGGGCGTAGTCGGCGGGCAGGCCGACGCCCTCGGCGTACATCACCGCCAGCACCAGCTGCGCTTCCGACGAGCCGTTGATGGCGGCGAGCTGGATGGCGCGGACGCGTTCCAGATAGGACAGCCGGCCCTCCATCGGATGACCCAGCATGGCCTCCAGCGTCTCGACCTGCCGTTTGGACAGGTCCTCGGGACGCAGGGCGACCGTATCGCTGACCCCGAGATACCGCAGGGCCCGCCCGACATGCAGGAACGGCAGTTCAGTGCCCATCCGGCCCAGGGCGTATTCATAGGCGTCGCCGCGCGGACGGCTCTCGTCCGAGAACGGCACGCCCGACTGGGGCGCGGTGTTCGGGTAGAATTCAAACGGCGGCGTCCACTGCCGCGCCTTGGTCTCGACGAACCGCTGATAGGTGTCGCGGCTCGGGGCGGAGCGTTCGAAATCCCTCAGCAGGACATAGGCCCCGACATCGCCGGTCTGCACCGCGAGGTAGTTGTAGAGATAGGCGTCGACATCGTTGCGCTGGAACAGGTTGGTCGCCGAATAGAAGCCGCGGCGATTGCGATCGCGGCTGTTGCCCCCGACGCTCCGACCCCAGGCCTCGCGGGCCTCGCGATTGTCCTCGGGCTCGCCGAACGGCCCGTACAGGCCGTCGTGCAGTCGGGCCAGGGCGCGGTAGCCATGGGCGTCCTGGGTCGAGAGCACATAGATGACCCGGTCGCGGACGGCCTCCTGCTCCTCGCGGGTCATCTGGCTCAGCTGGCGGTCCAGCCGCTGATAGGCCGTATGCCGTTCCCATGCGCGGCAGTCGTCGTATTTCGACAGGGGCCGCCAGCCGCCGAACCCGCCGCGGTCGACGCGGTTGATCGGGGCGTAGCCCTCGTCGTTCGCCAGCGCCAGGGCGTACCAGGTGGCGCTTTCGATCGGATCCTCGATGTTCTTGTCGGTCGCCCGGATCGCCGCATAGCGGCCGCCCAGTTCCAGCTGGGCGAAGAAGTCGCCGCGGAAGGCGGCACGGCGCAGGGCACGCAAGCCGGTTTCCTGGGCGTTGAACTCCGAGCCCGTGAGCGACGCAGGACGCGGGCAGGCGTTGGAGGCCGCGTCGTTGCGTTGCCAGAATTGTACGCCGTTGCCGCCGCTGTTGCTGCACGAGACCATGCCGAGCGCGGTCAGCGCCAGAACGCCGGCGACCGCAGCGATGGCGACGGGACCGCGGCCCCGACCGAAACGGGAGCCGCCTTCCTGGTTGGATCGACCCTCGCTCATACTCCCCCTCGCACGAATAATGCGGGCAGCCTGCTACCCATTGCGCGTACCTTTGCGCATCGGGGACAGTCCGGCCCCGTTAACCTTCTGTCAAGGTAAACGCCGGTTTGAAGTAAAGCGTTGCCGCATAGCGGCCTTTTTGTGACCCGGAGATAGTTTTCCACGGGAATCAGCAGGTTGCGCACTCGCCCGTGAGGGGAATCTGACCACTCGCCAGCCGGAGTGAGGCTTCCTATATGGGTCATCCGGACTCCTGGAGCACCCTGATGGCCTATGCCGCCCGCGACGATCGACCCGCCGACAAGGCCGCCCGCTACGCCGAGGTCGAAGCCGAGATTCTGGCCGTCCTGGACGGCGAGCCCAACCGCACCGCGCGCATGGCCACCGTCGCCTCCATGCTGGCCGACGCCTTTCCCGTCTTCTTCTGGACCGGCTTCTACGTCGTCGACCCGGACAAGGCCGACGAACTGGTGGTCGGCCCCTACCAGGGCACGCTGGGCTGTCTGAGAATCGCCTTCGGCCGCGGCGTCTGCGGAACGGCGGCGCGGGATCACGCGACGCAGATCGTCGACGACGTCCACGCCTTCCCCGGCCACATCGCCTGCGACAGCCGTTCGGCCAGTGAAATCGTGGTGCCGGTGTTCGACGCTTCGGGCGCCCTGATTGCGGTCTTCGATGTCGACGCCACCGTCACGTCCGCTTTTGACGCAGTGGACGCGCAGGCTCTGGAAGGTTTGATGGCCAGGGTGTTCCGCTGATCAGGTCCGGACTCCCCGGACTCGCTTTTTTGCGCCGGAAGTCCGTGGACTTTGGACTCTTTGGACTCTTTAGACTGTGATTTTTGGGGAAGCTCCGCATGTCTGATCGGGTGATTGCAATCACGGGCGGCCACGGCGTCCTGGGCCGGGCCGTCGTCGAGGCGGCCCTCGCCGACGGGCTCAGGGTCGCGGTCATCGACCATGCCTCGGGCCAGTCCGTCCCCGGGGGCGTGCTCGAGCTGGGCGGCGTCGACCTGACCGACCCGGCCTCGGCGACGAAGGCCATCGACGCCGTCGCGAGCCATTTCGGACGACTCGACGCCCTGCTGAACATCGCGGGCGGCTTCGTCTGGCAGACCACCGACGACGCCGAACCCGCCTGGGCGAAGATGTTCGCCCTGAACCTGACCACCGCCCTGAACGCCAGCCGCGCCGCCCTGCCCCATCTCAAGGCGTCGTCCGAAGGCCGGATCGTCAATGTCGGGGCCAATGCGGCCCTGAAGAGCGCTGCCGGCATGGGCGCCTACGCCGCCTCCAAGGCCGGCGTCCACCGCCTGACCGAAAGCCTCGCCGAAGAGCTCAAGGACACATCGGTGACCGTCAACGCCGTCCTGCCCTCCATCCTCGACACGGCCCAGAACCGCAAGGACATGCCCGACGCCGACCCGGCGAAATGGGTCGCCCCTGCGGACCTCGCCCGCGTCATGCTGTTCCTCGCCTCGCCGGCCAGCCGCGCCGTCACCGGTGCGCTGATCCCGGTGACGGGCAAGGTCTGATGCAGCTCAACCGCTCCGTCCTCTATCTGCCCGCCAGCAATCCACGGGCGATCGAGAAGGCCCGCGGCCTGAACGCCGA
Organism: bacterium; assembly: GCA_943372245.1. Lineage (GTDB taxonomy): Bacteria > Pseudomonadota > Alphaproteobacteria > Caulobacterales > Caulobacteraceae > Brevundimonas. Next base: position 53,164 of record CALRXX020000020.1, on the reverse strand, counting down.
CGCTCTTATCCTGGACCTCGAGGATGCGGTCGCGCCGGACGCCAAGGACGAAGCGCGGCGGGCCGCCGTGGAGGCCCTCTCGGCCGGCGGTTTCGGTGCCCGCGTCGGCGTCCGCATCAACGGCCTCGACACCCAATGGGGTGCGGACGATCTGACCGCCCTCTGCGTCCACAAGCCCGACTTCGTGGTCGCTCCCAAGATCGAGAGCCCCGAGGCCGTCCGCGAGGTCGCCGCCCGCCTGCCGGCCGGCGTCGACCTGTGGATCATGGTCGAGACCCCCCTGGCGGTCCTGCGGCTCGACGCCATCGCCGGCGCCGGCGCGCCCCTGGCCGCCCTGATGCTCGGCATCAATGATTTCGGCGAGCGGATGAACCTGGTTCTGGGCCCGGACCGCGAGCCGCTGAAGCCCTGGCTGGCCGCCGTCGTCGCCGCCGCGCGCGGGCACGGGTTGCTGGCCATCGACGGGGTGGTCAATGCCACGGACGACGCCGACCGCCTGCACACCGAATGCCGGCAGGGCCGCGCCTTCGGCTTCGACGGCAAGAGCCTGATCCACCCCGCCCAGATCGACGCCGCCAACGCCGCCTTCTCCCCGTCCGCCGAAGAGGTCGCCCGGGCCCGCGAGGTCGTGGCCGCCTTCGCCTCGGCGGACGCCGAGGGCAAGGGCGCGATCCGGGTCGGCTATCGCATGGTCGAGCGCCTCCACCTCGACGCCGCCCACCGGCTGCTGGCCCGTCACGAGGCGGCCTCGACGCCGTCCGAAGTCAGGCCTATCTAGTCACTCCGGAAAAACTGAACCCGGCCCTCGAGTAGCGAGGTGCCGCGCGCCGAGCGTTAGGGCCCCCTCTTATGACCACCGCCGTCATCGCCGCCACCGGCCTGTTCACCCCGGAACAGTCCATCTCCAACGCCGAGCTGGTGGTCGCCTACAATGCGTATGCCGAGCGGTTCAACGCCGACCACGCGGCCGAGATCGCCGAGGGCGACGTCGCCGAACTGACCCCCTCCTCGGTCGAGTTCATCGAAAAGGCCTCCGGCATCAAGTCACGCTTCGTGCTCGACAAGGCAGGCGTTCTCGACCCCGCCCGCATGGTGCCGAACATCCCCGAGCGCGGAAACGACGAGCTGTCGATCATGGCCGAGATGTCCGTCGCCGCCGCGCGCGAGGCCATCGCCGCCTGGGGCAAGCCGGTCAGCGAGATCGGCGCCGTCCTGTGCGCCGCCTCCAACATGCCGCGCCCCTATCCGGCCCTGTCCATCGAGGTGCAGCAGGCCCTCGGCATCGACGGCTTCGCCTTCGACATGAACGTCGCCTGCAGCTCGGCCACCTTCGGCATCAAGACCGCCGCCGACTTCATCGCCTCGGGCTCGGTCAAGGCCGTGCTGATGGTCAACCCCGAGGTCTGCTCGGCCCATCTGAACTTCAAGGACCGCGACAGCCATTTCATCTTCGGCGATGTCGCCACCGCGGTGATCGTCGAGGCCTCGGACCAGGCCGGACCCGGCGGCTGGGACGTGATCGGCACGCGGCTGAAGACCGTCTTCTCCAACAACATCCGCAACAATTTCGGCTTCCTGAACAACGCCGCCCCGGAGGGCATCGGCGCGCCCGACAAGCTGTTCATCCAGCAGGGCCGCAAGGTGTTCAAGGACGTGGTGCCCATGGTCTCCGACATGATCGTCGACCACGCCCGGGACCTCGGCGTCGATCCGGCGACCCTCAAGCGGATGTGGCTGCACCAGGCCAATATCAACATGAACCAGTTCATCGGCCGCAAGGTGCTGGGCCGCGATCCGACGCCGGAAGAGAACGTCATCATCCTCGATGAATACGCCAACACCTCCTCGGCCGGCTCGATCATCGCCTTCCACATGCGCCAGCAGGACATGGCGACCGGCGACATCGGCCTGATCTGCAGCTTCGGGGCCGGCTATTCCGCCGGGACCGTCTTCGTGCGCAAGCGGGCCTGATGGTCGATCGCAGCGATATCGGCGCCGTCGTCGACGCCATGTACGCCTGCATCTCCGGCCCCGCCGGACCGCGCGACTGGGCCACCCAGCGCGAGATCTTCCACCCCGACAGCCGTCAGGCCCGCACCGGCCTGGACCCCGACGGCCGCCCAACCATGATCGTCATGGGCCGCGAGGCCTATGTGGCCAATGTCACGCCCTTCTTCGCAGAGAACGGCTTCTTCGAGGTCGAGATCAGCCGCCGGATCAGCGAGTTCGGCAACATGGCCCACGTCTGGTCGGTCTACGAGGCCCGCACCGCCCCGGAGGACGCCGAGCCCGAGCGCCGCGGGATCAATTCGATCCAGCTTTGCCGGGGCCCGGACGGCCTCTGGTCCATCCTGCACATGATCTGGGACAACGAGCGTCCCGGGCTCACGGCGTCGGCGTAGCCGCCACAGCCGCGGGAGCCGCAGCCGCCGGTGCCGGTGCCGGTGCCGGTGCATTGGCCGGATGCGTCGCCTTCCACTCCATCCCCATGCGGATGCGGTTCTCGACCGAGGGGTGGTCGTAGAAGATGAACTCCTCGATCGCCGACGGTGACGGCGCGCGATACTCCGCCGTCTTGATCAGCGCCTTGGACAGCCCGTCCGGTTCGTTGGCGTGGGTCAGGGAGAACTGGTCAGCGTCCTGCTCGATCACCCGGATCATGGTGTTGGTCACCGGCGTCAGCAGCAGGCCGATCACCGCCCCGATCGCCGCCAGCACGGGCAGGCCCGCCGGGTCGGAGATGTCGCCCACCCGGCCCGCGCCCAGCAGCCGCTTCGCCACGGGGAACAACCGGTCGATCAGCCAGAAGACGATCGCCGCCAGCAGGATCATGATCCCGGCCATCCACAGCGAGTGCATATGGACATAGTGGCCCATCTCATGGCCCACCACGCCGCGCACCTCGGCCAGGTCGGCCCCCTTGGCGAACATCACATCGCTCATCGCCACCCGCGCCGAGCCGAACAGGCCCGAGACATTGGCCGTGTAGCGGTCGGACTGTTTGGAGCCGTCATAGATGTAGATCTTGTCGTCCGGCGTGCCGGTGGCATGCGCCAGCTCGACCACGGCGTCGCGCATCGGCCCGTTTGGTGCCGGCGTATAGGTGTTGAACAACGGCTCGATCAGGATCGGCGAGACGATCAGCATGAAGACCACGGCCACTGCCGTCAGCCCCGCGCCCCAGGCCCACCACAGGCTCCGGGCCCGGCGAATGATGAAATAGAGGCCGACGATCAGCAGGCCCGTGAACACGGTGGAAATCCCCGTGCTCAGCGCCGCCTCGCCCAGCCAGCCGGCCAGCGGCTGTTCCGTCAGGCCGTACTGGGTCTCGCGCCACCAGCTCTCGTAGATCGCCCACGGCAGGGTCAGAACGAAGCTCACCAGCAGATAGACCACGCCCACGACCAGCGAGACCAGCTTCGGCCGCTTGCGCCGCCGCTCCAGCCGGTCGCGGATGCCGCTGAGAATGCCGGTGCGGATGATGATCCAGGCCACGACGATCGAGACAATCGCCCCCCACAGCAGCAGCCAGTGGCCGCCGCGCGTATAGGCCACGGCCCGTTCCAGATCCTCCGGCGAAATCGTCGCCAGCCAGCGTGCGGTCTCGGCCGCGGGGTCGATGCTCATGTCGTTATCCTCCCTGACCGGGGAAGATGACGCCCTCAGGCGAAGCTTGTCAGCTTAAATCGCGGTCACATCAGGAAGCGCGAACGGTCCTCCGGGGCAGGGATCATGCAGACGTCCGTCCGCCCGAAGAGGCGGTAGCGGTTGCGCGCGATCAGGTCATAGACCGGGTCACGCAACAGCCTCGGCACGGCCTTCAGCCACCCCAGCGGCTGCGTCGCAGCCAGTTGGCCCAGCACGGTCAGCGCCGCATCCGACTTGAAGAAGATGCGTCCGCCCCGGACCACGGCATTGGTCTGCGGTGCGTCCGGATCGATGCCGAAACGCGTCGCCAGCACCCGGCCCGGCTCCGACTGGATCGCCACGAACCGGAACCGCCGCCCGGGATCGCGGTCGATCACGAACCGCACCCAGCGCGAGCAGAAGACGCAGACCCCGTCGAACAGGATCAGGCCTTCAGGTTCATCGGGGGCGGGCTGCGGCGACCAGCGGCTCATGCGTTCGGCGCTCTCATGGAGACCGATCCCTACCCCTCCGCCCCTCCCCGAGAAAGCCGCGAGCCGGTGCCTTCGTGTCGCACATATTGTGCTGGAGCCGCGCGCAGACGGCACTCACCGCCCTGCTACGGCGTCGGCTCGCCGGCATGATGGGAATGACCGGTCTCGACCCATTGCGGACTCGAGGAAGGTCGCGGACGCGCCTAGCCCTGTATCGTCGAGAAGTAGGCCGCGAAATAGACGGTCATCATCCCAAGGACGATGATGGGGATGATGATCTGGACCCACCGATGGCGGACAAGGATCGCCAACAGGAACAATCCCAGACCCGGCAAGGCCATCATGACTGTGGCCCAGTCAAAATGACCGACCAGCACCGTCGTGTTCAGAACGGCCCCCATGAGCAGATAGAGGGCAGCAGCGCCGATGTAACGACGGCGATTGTCCATGTGGAACGCCCAAAGATCGATGGACTGACCGGGTTCCAGTTCGGGGGCCGACAGGATGGAGGCGTAAAACAGGGCCACGGCCGCAAAAAGCACGCCGAGCAAGGACAGAAGCGTCCAGGAGTCTGAATCGCGGATCAGCCAGAGGCTGGCCCACAGATCAACATGGCTGAAGAAGATGATCAGCAGCCACAGGAGATAGGTCGGCGACCAGCGCACCTTCGGTCCCAGCTTCAGCAGGTGGGCGTGGTTTTCCAGAATACGGGCTATCCCGAGGGACAGCACCACCGAAACCAGCACGATTACATATTCGAAAAGGGACATATGACCTCGCCGCCAGCTGCCGATGGTTACGTGATTCAGACCCAATGGCCATCAGGCGAACGCTGATGTCCGGATGCGCGTGGTGTCGTTTGTCCGGATCGACGCATGATGGGCCTTGCGCAGGTCCGCTTCCCACCCTCGGGCGACCGTCTGCTCCCGACCCAAAGCGGACGAAAACTGCGACCCGGCTTTCACCGCGGATCGTAGAAATCAGCCACGTTCGGGCGAGTTGGGACGGCGGCCCCATCTTCCAAACGGAAACCATTTTCTATGGGTGCGAAGACGGGCTCTACGACGGGGACACCGTCTCGTTCTCCGGTTAGCCGCCCCACGATCAGACCATGGAATCCGTTTTCTAGCGGCCATTCACAGCTGTTTTGGAAGTCCGTCTGGAGCAAAATCCGAGGACTGTTCACCGGTCCCTGCTCAACGTGACTAACCCTTGCCGGTAAGCCTGTGCTGTAGAGCAGCCGTGCATCCCGACTGGTCAGTCGCACCTCTAGGACGACAATGTCAGCGGGGAGGCCCTCCGGGACACTACGGTGGATCAAGGCGTCCCCGGCTCCGACCAGGCATGCAAAAGCAGGAGTAGGCAGGCCGAAGGCAATAAGCAGGGTCGGAGCGATCCACTTCATCTGAGTTTCTCACACGCTTCCATTTGGTAGCGGCACTCCCCGACACCATCGCGGCCAGCATCCAACGAAATCGGAAAATCACCTAACGGGGCGGCGGCTTCCTGCTTATTGTAGGGAGGCAGCTATCGACCCAAAGCGGACATTGGCCGTGATGCCGCGCTGGAGCCGTTTCCTCAGCTTCCGAGCGTTTCAGCAGGCGACCCATGGCAAGCTTGACAACCCCATGCTTTGCTCGCCTGTGGGGGAGGGGTGCAATTCCACCTGAAGCTTTGATTGAAGTGAGAGCCTCATGGACGACGAAACGATCGACCTCCCGCTCGCGCCGAAGAAGCCATATACCCGTCCTCAATTGCATGACCTGTCCGGCTCAATGGCAGATGGGAAGGACCCCTATGGTGTTGAGTATCGCGCAATCCTCGGGCCGTCCTGAGCACGGCACTTTCACCGTGTGATCTGCCGGGTGTTGTCAGCCCAACCGATCCACGGAAGTCTCCGCCGCCGTCTCGGGTAACCGAGGCAGGCGTCTTCGTGTGCGACACCTCTGGCTGCGACTATAGGATGACCCAGGGGTCACGTCCGCTTTCCACCCATAGCGGTCATCCGCCGCGTCCGCTTTCGGCACGCTTCATACAGCGGTTGAGCCCTGCCCCTTGTCAGGCCGCCGCCACGGCCTCGATCTCGACCCGCCAGGCCGCGTCGAAGAGGCCGGTGACGATCACCGTCAGGGCCGGCTGCCGTCCCGCCAGGCGGCGCACCCGCACCTGGCGGTTCTCCAGCGCATACGCCCGGTCCGACAGGAAGGTCGTGACCTTGACGAGGTTGTCCAGGGTCATCCCCGCCGCGGCCAGCTGGGTCTCGACATTCGACCAGACCTGCTCGCACTGGCCGGTGAAATCCGCCGCCAGCGAACCGTCAGGCGCGACCGGGATCTGGCCCGACAGATAGAGCCAGCGGGTCGGGCCCGTCACCTCGACCGCCTGCGGATAGGACCCCTCGACCGGCGGTGAGCCGTCGCCGGTCAGGGGCCGGATCGTCGCGCTCACTGGCGGGCGGCGTCCGAGCGGGCGCGGACCACGGCGAACTCCGAGCTCGGCTTCCACGCCGGCCAGTCGCGGCTGTTCGCGAGGTCGAGACCCAGCCGATAGAGCAGGGTCAGGTTTTCGACCGCCGAGCTGAAGTCCAGCTCTGCCGACCACTCGTCCGAGGCCTTGTGATAGTCAGCCGAGAATTTGGCCTGGTAGGCGGGCAGGCCGACGGCGGTGCCGCCCTCATCCAGATCGACCCCGTGCCACGGCATGATCGCCGGCACCCCCGCGCGGGCGAAGGGGAAATGGTCGGACCGGTAGTAGTAGTTCTGACCCGGCTCGCGGTCGTCGGTGACCACCCGGCCCTCGGCGGCGGCCAGCACCTGCAGCCGGTCCTCCAGATCGTTCTGGCCCTTGCCGAAGATCGGCAGGTCGCGGGTCGGTGCCGACAGCGGCAGCATGTCGATATTGATATCCGCGACCGTGGTCTCCAGCGGCCAGACCGGGTCAGCCGTATAGCCATAGGCCCCCAGCAGACCCATCTCCTCGGCGGCCATGTGCGCGAACACGATCGAGCGCTTCGGACGCGGGGCGGCGCTCAGCTGTCGGGCCATCTCGACCACGCCGACGGTGCCCGAGGCATTGTCCCAGGCCCCGTTCCAGATGTTGTCGCCCTCCACGCCCGGATGCTGGGCCGCGCCGCCGACATGGTCCCAATGGGCCGAATAGACGATGGTCTCGTCCGGACGCTCGGTCCCCGGAATGCGCGCAAGCAGATTGTGGGTGACCAGGGTGTCGATGGTCTCGGACGCCTCGACCGACAGGGTCACGCCCCGCAGTTCCACGGCCCTGAACATGCCGTTACCGACGTTCGGCAGCTGGGCCATGTCCAGCCCGGACGCGGCGGCCCAGACGGTGGCGGTGTCAAGGTTGATGCCGCCGGAAAACTCCAGATCGGCGGCCCCCGGTGCCAGGGTGCGGGTGCGGCCATTGCCGCGCATCGAGCCCTGCCACATGGGCGAGGCGGCGGCTCCGGGCACCAGCGTCAGGACGCCCACTGCGCCGCGTCGGAAGGCCTCGTCGGCCTTGGTCGCTGCGGACGCATAGGCGGTCTGATAGGCCCCGTTGAAGCGCGCATCCTCCGGCTCGCCCGGCATGACGATCACGATCTTGCCGCGCACATCGGCGGTGCCATAGTCGTCCCACTGGCGCTCGGGCGCATAGATGCCGTGGCCGACGAAGACCAGGCCGGCGTTGCGGATGCTGGCGCGGCCGTCATTGGTCGCGGCCCGCAGGACGATGTCGGTTCCGGGCGTCAGGGCGTGGACGACGCCGTCCGGGCCGGTCCAGCCGGCGGTCGCGCCCGCGACCGGGGTATAGCGTTTCAGCTCGACCGGCTGCAGCCACTGTCCGTCCGGCCCGCCCGGCTCCAGCCCCATGGCCTCATACTGGGCCTGCAGCCAGGACAGCACCATCCGCTCGCCCTCGGTGCCGGGATAGCGGCCCTGATACTCATCGGCGCTGATGGTGCGGATATTGTCGCTGATCCGGGCGGCGGAGAAGTCCTGCGCCGAGGCCATGCCGGCGGAAAGCAGCACGGCGGCGACGGCGACGCCGCCCATCATCTTGCGAAACATGTGGAAGGCTCCATCCCCGGATTGATGGCGCGCACTCTAGGGAGGCGTCCTTCCGGCGTCCGTTAAGTTTTGGTCATGTGGGAGGACGTGGCGCGGTTCTCCCTCCCCCGGCGGGGGAGGGAAAAGCCCTTCGCGCCCTAGCGCCGCTGGCTCGCCGTCGGCGCGCGGGCCGGGCCGAACTCCGAGCCCGGCATCCATTCCGGCCAGTCGCGGCTGTTGGCCAGATCGCGGCCGATGTTGAAGATCAGCTGCAGGTCCTCGACCTGACCCCTCAGATCCCAGTCCGGCGACCACTCGTCATCCGCCTGGTGATAGCGGCGCGAACCATATTCGGACCGGGCCGCATCACGCGCCGCGACCGGTTCGTCGCGGAAGACGCCGCCGCCGTCGACATAGGCCATCGGCACGCCGCGCTTGGCGAGCGGGAAATGGTCCGAGCGGAAATAGCTGCCCGAGGCCGGATTGCCGTCCGGCTTGGCGGTGCGGCCCTGCGCCGTCGCCTCGGCGGTGACGCGCGCGTCGAGGTCGGACTGGCCCGAGCCGATGATGTCGACGTCGGCCACGCGGCCATAGACGTTCATGGCGTCGATGTTGAAGCCCGCCACGGTCGTGGCCAGCGGATAGACCGGATTGGCGGCATAGAATTCGGAGCCCAGCAGGCCGCTCTCCTCGGCGGTGAAGCTGATCATCACGATCGACCGCTCGGGACGCGGACCGGCACCCCAGACGCGGGCCAGTTCCAGCAGGCCGGCGGTGCCGGTCGCATTGTCGACCGCGCCGTTGAAGATGGCGTCGCCATTGGCGTCAGGCTCGCCGACGCCGATGTGGTCCCAGTGGCCGGTGTAGAGGATGGTCTCGTCCGGATGGGTCGAGCCTGGCAGGCGGGCGATGACATTGTGGGTCGTGACCCGGCTGGTCGCGACGTCGAACATGCCGCTGAAGCTGGTGCCGGTCAGTGTGACGGGGCGGAAGTCGCGGCTGCGCGCGGCGACCTTCAGGGCCTCGAAATCGAGGCCCGAACGGCGGAACAGGTCGACCGCGACGTCGCGCTGCATCCAGGCCTCCATCGGGACCCGTTCCGCGGCGGCATTGGCCCGGACGATGTCGAACTGAGGCCCCGACCAGCTGTTCTGGACCGTGGCCCAGCCGTAGGAGGCCGGAGCGGTCTCGTGCACGATGATCACGCCGGCGGCGCCCTGACGGGCCGCCTCTTCGTATTTGTAGGTCCAGCGGCCGTAGTAGGTCATGGCCCGGCCGTTGAAGGTGTTCAGCGCCGGCTCCTCGAAATCGGCGTCATTGACCAGCACGACGATGACCTTGCCGCGCACGTCGACGCCCTTGAAGTCGTCCCAGTTCCGCTCGGGTGCCTTGATGCCGTAGCCGACGAAGACCAGCGGCGCGTCCGTCAGCATGACGTGGTCGCCCGGCAGGCGGGTCGAGATGGTGATCTGCTGGCCCTGGGTCAGCGGGATGGCCTCGCCGCCGACGTTCAGGCGAACGCCACGGAAATTCGAGGCAGTGAAGCGGTTGAGGGCCACGTCCTGGGTCCAGGCACCGTTCGTCCCGCCGGGCTGGAAGCCCGCGGCCGCATACTGTTCGCTCAGATAGCGGATGGTCATGTCCTCGGCCGGGGTGGCGATGCCGCGCCCCTGGAAGCTGTCGTCGGCCAGCACCCGCACGTGCCCGGACAGGTGGGCAGCGTCAAAGGTCGCGGCCGGCGCGGCAGGGGCGGCACCGCCCCCCATGCCCATCGCGGCGCAGCCGGAGATCAGGGTGCCGGCGACGAGCACGGCGGCGGTCGAAAACAGACGCATGGACGGAAACACCCTCGGTCGATGACAGGACGGAGCGGACCCTAGGGCGCCGTTTTCAGACTGTCGATGCGGCGGGCCGTCAGGGCGTGGGGGTGATCGCATTCCCGGCGGGCCAGTCGGTATCCGAGCGGCGCGTCAACGTCATTTCGAACATGCGCCGGGGCGGCTGCCCGGCCACCACGAACTCCCCGACCTCGTGATAGGTCGTCGCGGTGACATCGGCGGTATAGCGCATGACGCCTGGCCCCGCAGGCGTCTCCCAGACATAGCCGTTGTCCGTCACCTCGAACGGAAAGGTGCCGGAATTGCCCTGGGCGTAGCTGCGGAACTCATACTTGTTTTCACGCGTGTTCCACGAGACCACGGCAAAGGCGTTGAAGCCGGTGCTTCCGTCTGTTCTGTAGCCTCGCCCCTCGATCACGAGCAGATCGCCACCGAGCATGGGGCCGATGCGTTCCGTCTGGGTCACATCATAGGCGGTGCCGTCGCGATTGAGGCCATGGGCCTGACCGACCCAGACTCCTTGCATGAAGGCCAGTCGCGCCATCGCCACCTGCGACGAGACGGGGTTGGTCTGGGCCACGGCGGGCGAAGTGACCGGCGATGTCGCCAGCAGGACCGCACCGACAATCAGGGTTGGGATGTTCATCTGCCGTTCCTCCAGTTAACTTTGCATTGTAAAGTGCTCTGGATGATTTGGCAAGACTCACGAAAAACCCGCCGGCGCGAGGCACCGGCGGGTCATTCCGTCATCGATATCAGGTTGGCCTAGTGGGCCACGCCCTTCCAGATCCGGCGGTAGCTCAGATAGGTGATCCCCGCGAAGATGAAGAGGAAGATCAGCACGCCCAGGCCGTTCTGCTTGCGCTGGACCTGACGGGGGTCAGAGGCCCAGGCGATATAGGCGGCGACGTCCTTGGCCATCTGGTCGACCGAGGCGTTGGTGCCGTCGTCATAGGTCACCTGACCGGCGGTCAGGGGGTTGGGCATGGCGATGAAGCCGCCCGGCGGCACATGGGCACCCTCGGGCATGAACGGCGTCAGGTCGCCGGCCATATACATGTTGTAGTGCTGGCCCGGCCGGATCTGCAGGCCCTGCGGCACGGCGGCGTAGCCGGTCAGCAGCGAATAGATGTAGTTGGCGCCGCCATGACGGGCCTTGGCCATGACCGACAGGTCCGGCGGAGCCGCCCCGCCGTTGGCTGCGGCAGCGGCCGTGGCGTTCGGATAGGGGTTGGGGAAGCGGTCGGCGGCGGTGCCGTCGCGCATCACCGGCTCACCGGTCTCGGTGTCGATGTCCGCGATCTGGACCTCTTTCGCCAGAGCCTTGACCCAGCGGTTTTCCGCCGGGCTGGCCTGATGGGAGTCGAAGAACGGCCCGCCCGGCTCGGCCAGGGTGCGGAAATGCATCAGGTTCATGCTGTGGCACGAGGAACAGACCTCGCGATACACCTTGTAGCCCCGCTGCAGCTGGCCCTGGTCGAAGCTGCCGAACGGCCCTTCGAAGCTGAAGCCGCCGTTGCGCAGGGCGTGGCCCTCTCCGGCGGCCAGCGCGGGCTGGGCCGCGAAGGTCAGGCCGGCGGCGGCGGCGATCAGGACCAGGGTCTTCTTCATGGCACGGATATTCGTCTTGAGGGTCATGGTCCCGCTCAGCCCTTCGTCTCTTCGGTGCCCGACAGGACCGGCTCGGAGATCGTCGCCGGGATCGTCTGGGGCGTCTCGCGCAGGCCCACCAGGGGCATGATGATGAGGAAGAAGGCGAAATAGTAGGCCGTGGCAAACCGGGTCAGCCACAGATAGCTGTTCAGATCGCCATCGATCAGGATGAAGGTCTTGAAGTCGCCGATCACCGGCGCGTCAGGCAGTTGCGCCCCGCACCAGCCGAGGATCAGACCCACGATCACGAACAGGATGAAGAAGGTCCGCATCGTCGGGCGGTAGCGCATCGAGCGCACCTTGGACGTATCCAGCCACGGCAGGACGAACAGCACGCCGATGGCGCCGAACATCGCCATCACGCCGCCGAACTTGTCGGGGATGGCGCGAAGGATCGCGTAGAACGGCAGCATGTACCACTCGGGCACGATGTGCGCCGGCGTCTGCAGCGGATTGGCCGGGATGTAGTTGTCGGCGTGGCCCAGGGCGTTCGGCATGAAGAAGACGAACAGGGCGAACAGCATCAGGAAGAGGATGATGGCGAACCCGTCCTTGACCGTGAAATACGGGTGGAACGGCAGGGTGTCCTTCTTCTCCCGGTCCTTCGGGATCAGGATGCCGACCGGGTTGTTCTGACCGGCGGCGTGCAGCGCCCACAGGTGCAGCACCACGCAGCCGGCGATGACGAACGGCAGCAGATAGTGCAGCGAGAAGAAGCGATTCAGGGTGGCGTTGTCGATCGCCGGGCCGCCGCGCAGCCAGATCAGGACCGGCTCGCCGACGACCGGGATGGCCCCGATCAGATTGGTGATCACCTCGGCACCCCAGTAGGACATCTGGCCCCAGGGCAGGACGTAGCCGAGGAAGGCGGTGGCGATCATCAGGAAGAAGATCAGGCAGCCGACGATCCAGATCATCTCGCGCGGCGCCTTGTACGAGCCGTAGTAGAGGCCGCGCAGCATGTGCAGATAGACCGCGATGAAGAACATCGAGGCCCCGTTGGCGTGGGTGTAGCGGATCAGGTCGCCGCCGTTCACGTCGCGCATGATGCGCTCGACCGAGGCGAAGGCCAGTTCGGTGTTGGGCACATAGTGCATGGCCAGGATCACGCCGGTGGCGATCTGGATCACCAGGCAGAGGGCCAGGATGCCGCCGAAGGTCCACCAGTAGTTCAGGTTCCTGGGGGTCGGCAGCGCCATATAGTCAGCGCCGAAGCGGATGATCGGCAGACGGGTGTCGAGCCATTTCTCGATGCCGGTCTTCGGGACGTAGGTGGATTCGTGATCGCTCATCGGTCTCGCCCTCAGCCGATCTTGATGCGGGTGTCGGAGAGGTAGGCATACTCCGGCACGACGAGGTTCTTGGGCGCGGGGCCCTTACGGATACGGCCCGAGGCATCGTAGTGCGATCCGTGGCAGGGGCAGAACCAGCCGCCGAAATCGCCCGAGCCGAAGGTCGGGATACAGCCCAGGTGCGTGCAGTTGCCCAGCACGACCAGGTATTTCTCGTGGCCGGGCTTGGTGCGCTCCGCGTCGGTCTGGGGTTCTTTCAGGCCGTGCGCATTGTTGTCGGCAATGACCCGCTGCAGTTCGGCCGGGGTGCGATAGCGCACGAACACCGGCTTGCCCTGCCATTTGATGACAATCTGCTGGCCTTCCTGGACCTTGGTCATGTCGAATTCGATCGACGCCAGCGCCAGCGTATCCGCGGCCGGGTTCATCGAATTGATCAAGGGCCAGGCCAGCATGGCCCCGGCGCCCACAGCCGCGGCACCGGCCGCGATATGGATGAAGTCCCGACGGGTGGCGTCGCTGCCTTCACCGTTCTCAGTCACGACCGATTCGGCCACGTCTTACTCCTCGTACGCCGCAGTCCGGGGCCGTCAGGGCCCGGCCAATCGCGGCATGGATGCTTTAGCGCCTTCCCATCGGTCTGACCCGGCCCGGCGTTGCGGCTCATCGCCGCAAACAACGCCGCCTCTTTGAGAAACGGTCGCATTTCGAGCCGCGACAAGCCCCCGGGCCGCGCGTATGAGGGCCTTAGAATGCGTCTCGCCCTTTTTCAACCGGCCATTCCCCAGAACGTCGGCGCCTGCATCCGATTGAGCGCCTGTTTCGGGGTGGAATTGCACATCATCGAGCCCGCCGGCTTCCGTTTCGACGACCGGGCGATGAAGCGCGCCGCCCTGGACTATGGGCCGCTGGGCCATATGACGCGGCACGCCGACTGGGACGCCTTCCAGCGCGCCCGGGGATCCGGCCGGCTCGTGCTGTTCACGACGAAGGGCGCGACGCCGCTCAACGAATTCGTCTTCCGGCCCGACGATGTCCTGCTGTTCGGCAGCGAACCGTCCGGCGCCCCTGACTTCGTTCACGAAGCGGCCGACGCCCGGGTGGTGATTCCCATCCAGCCCGAGGCGCGGTCCCTGAACCTGTCGGTCAGCGCCGGGATCGCGTTGTGGGAGGGTTTGCGCAGCGCTTCCCTTCTTCCCTTGAGGGAGAAGGTGCCCCCGGAGGGGGCGGATGAGGGGTGAAACGAAGTCGCCGGTGATGAGCCGCTGATTCTCCCGAGATCTTCCTTGGGCGTGTGACCCCTCATTTGACCTGCTGCGCGGGCCACCTTTTCCCTCAGGGCGATAAGGAGAACTACTCCGGCGCCTCCGCCGCCGGGATCTGCGCCAGGTTCGGCCGCTCGCCGCGCTTGCTCGCCGCCACGGCCTCCACCGCCCGCATCACCCGCAGCATGTTCTCGCCGGCCAGCTTGCGGATGTCCGCCTCGGTCCAGCCATTGGCCATCAGGGCAGCCAGCAGGCGGGGATAGGCATCCACCCCCTCCAGCCCGACCGGCAGGGAGTCCACCCCGTCATAGTCGCCGCCGAGGCCGACATGGTCGATGCCCGCCACATCGCGGACATGCTGGATGTGGGCGACCACGTCGGCGATCGTGGCGACCGGTTGCGGATGCGCCGTCGTCCAGGCCGCCAGCCCGGCCGTGACCGCCGCCGGATCGCCGGGGTTCAGCGATTTCAGCCGCGCATCCTCGGCCGAGCGGGCGCTGTTCCAGGTCCGCACGGTCTCCGAGACGAAGCCGGGCACGAAGGTGACCATCACCACACCGCCGTCGGCGGGCAACAGCCGCAGCACGCTGTCGGGCACATTGCGCGCATGGCCCGTCACGGCCCGCGCCGAGGAGTGGGAGAAGATCACCGGCGCGTCCGAGACCCGCATCGCGTCCAGCATGGTCTCTTCCGAAACGTGGCTGAGGTCGACCATCATCCCCAGCCGGTTCATCTCGCGCACCACATCCTCGCCGAACGGCGACAGTCCGCCCCATTTCGGCGCGTCCGTGGCGCTGTCCGCCCAGGTGGTCGTCTTCGAATGGGTCAGGGTGATGTAGCGGGCACCGGAATCGTAGAACTCGCGCAGCAGCCCCAGGGAATCGTCGATCGAATAGCCACCTTCCATGCCGATCAGGCTGGCGATCCGGCCGCGGCGGTGGATGCGCTCGATGTCGTCGGCGGTGGTGGCCAGTTCGAACACCTCTGGATAGGCGACGACGATCCGTTTCACCGTGTCGATCTGTTCAAAGGTCGCCACGGCGGCATCGGGAGGGCTCAGGGTCGCGGGCACATAGACCGACCAGAACTGCCCGCCCATGCCGCCGGCGCGCAGGCGCGGAATGTCGGTATGCAGGGCGGTCGCGGCGTCGAGGTTGGTCGTCAGATCCACCGCATGGGGATCATTGCCGTGGTTCTCGCGCAGCGCCCAGGGCAGGTCATTGTGCCCGTCGATCAGCGGCGTCCGCTCCAGAATTCGCCGCGCCCTCGCCTCGCCGGTCGCATCGGCGGTCTGCGCCAGAACCGGACCCGCCATCAGGGCGGAGGCGACGGTGGTCAGAAGGACGGTACGGATCATGGCGGGCTCCCGGAGATGCGACGCCGGACAGTGGCAGACGGGGGTGGTGCGTCAACGGCCAGACGGACTACAGGAAGCAAATGACCCCCGCCGAACTCACCCTCGATCAGAAGAAGTCCGAAGCCCGCGCCTGGTTCGAGACCCTGCGCGACCGTATCCACGCCGGTTTCGAGGCGCTTGAGGATGCGGCACCCGCCGACCTCTTCCCCGGCGAGCCCGGCCGCTTCGTGCGCACCCCTTGGGAACGGCCCGAAGGCGGCGGCGGCGTCATGGGCATGATGCACGGCCGGCTGTTCGAAAAGGTCGGGGTCCATGTCTCGACCGTCCACGGCACCTTCCCGGCCGACTATGCCAGGTCCGTCCCCGGCGCCGCCGAGGACCCGCGCTTCTTCGCCACCGGCATCAGCCTGATCGCCCACCCGGTCAGCCCGCGCGTACCGGCGGTGCATATGAACACCCGCTTCATCGCCACGACGAAAAGCTGGTTCGGCGGCGGTGGCGACCTGACGCCGGTGCTCGACGCCGACCGGCGCCAGGACCACCCCGACACCCTCGCCTTCCACGCCGCCATGAAGGCCGCCTGCGACGCCCACGACCCTGCCTGGCATGCGAAATTCAAGGCCTGGTGCGACGAGTATTTCTTCCTGCCCCACCGCAACGAGCCGCGCGGCACGGGCGGCATCTTCTATGACCACCACGACAGCGGCGACTGGAGCCGGGACTTCACCTTCACCCGCGATGTCGGCACGCATTTCCTTGACGCCTATTCGGCCATCGTGCGGGGGAGGATGGGCGAGCCCTGGACGCCGGAGGAGCGCGAGGAACAGCTGGTCCGGCGTGGCCGCTACGTCGAGTTCAACCTGCTCTACGACCGCGGCACCATGTTCGGCCTCAAGACCGGCGGCAACGTTGAGTCCATCCTCAGCTCCATGCCGCCCACGGTGAAGTGGCCCTAGGCCTTCCGTCTCAGGAATTTCAGGCCGGACCAGTCGGCGCTGACCGCGCAGACCTTCACATCGACCCAGCCCGTCGGCAGCAGGACCTCGCGCAGCCCGTCCTCGGTCAGGTCGAAAAACAGGGGCGAGGCCTTCTTCGGCCAGGACACCCACAGCATACCGCCCGGCCTGACCGCCGCCAGGGCGCGGGCGGCCCCGCGCTCCAGCCCGGCGCGATCAGCAACGAACAGGTGGACGAGGTCGGCCACGGCGGCGTCGGCATCGACCACCGCGCCGGGCGGCAGCGGCGCGATCCAGCCGGTATAGGCCTCCGGCGCCCCGACCGGCTTCAGGGTCTGACCGTCCTTCAGACCCAGCTTCCGGATCAGCGGCTTGCCGGAATAACCGACGGAAACGGGCATGGCGGGACGTCCTCAGGCCGTCAGGAAATTGCGGATCCAGCCGCCGACGACGCCACGATCGTCCGCCGCCTTCAGACTGTCCACCGCCCGGGCCACCAGCGCCGGATCGATCCGGTCGTGCCGCCCCGCTGTCAGCTCGGTCGCGAAGACCGGCGTGAACTCCGGATGCGGCTGCATCGAGATCGCATCCTCGCCCCAGGCCAGACCGGCATAAGGCGTGAAGTCGCTGCGCAGCAGGACGCGGGCGTCGGCCGGCGCCTCGACCACCTGATCCTGATGCGAGGCGGGGATGGCGACCGTCGCGGCCGCCGGAGTCATCCACGGCTCGGGCGAGGCCACCTGATAGCGGTGCAGGCCCACGCCCCAGCCGCGCTCCGACTTCTCGACCCGTCCGCCCAGCGCCTCGGCCATGGCCTGATGGCCGAAACAGACGCCTACCAGTCTGGTCCGCCCTTTCGCCGCGCGAATCCAGTCCAGCAGGTCGGCGATCCAGGCCTCGGTCTCATAGACCCCCGCCGAAGACCCCGTGATGATCGCCGCATCAAAGGCCGCCGGGTCCGGCGTCTCCCCCGCCTGGATATCGAACGTCTCGAACGTGAAGCCGTCGCCGAGCAGATCACGGAACATCGCCGGATAGTCGCCGTGCGATGCCTTCAGGGCGGGCGGCGGGGCGCCGGTCTCCAGAATCGCGATGCGGGTCATTCAGGGCTCCTCGACACAAAAGATATGGGCGATGGCGCAAGACGGGGGAAGAGCGGTCGGCTATGGACCCCGCCATGACCCAAAACGTCTCCGATCCGGTCGTCCTGATCAATGTCTACCGCTGCCCGCCGGACCGGTTGGATGAACTGATGGAGCTGCTGGCTGTCATGGTCCGGCTTCAGCGCGAGGCGGACGGCTTCATCTCGGCCACCCTGCACCGCGGCCTGGACGGCAAGGTGGCGGCGGTGCACGCCGTCTGGCAATCGCGCGAGGACTGGAAGGCCATGGCCCGCGGGGCCGCCATCAATGCGGCTATGGAGCCGATCATGGCCATCGCCACCTTCGAACCGCACCTCTATGAGGCCGGCGAAGTCATCGAATAGCGTTCAGCCCGTCATCCAGACCTCCGACCGGGCTCCGTCACCGCCCAGCGTCGCGGCGACCCAACCGCAGACCTCGGTCGCCGCCGCCTCGGCACCGGACGGCGGGTTCAGCACCACCAACGCGCAGCCGTTCATCTTCATCGGATCGGTCAGCGGCTTCAGCCGGGCCTCGGCCACCAGCATCCGCTTGATGCCGGCCTGATCCAGCCGGCGCAGGAAGCCGTCGAAGGTCTCCATGTCCTTCAGCGGCGTCCAGATCGCCACCGTCGCCCGCGGATCGGCCCGGGCAATGGCGGCGGCCGTGTCGGCGGCACGGTTGTAGTCGTCCGGCTGTTCGAACGGCGGATCGATCAGGACAAAGGCGCCCGTCGCCTCCGCCGCCCAGGTCCGCGCCTGGTCATAGCCGTCACCGCCCTGGGCCATGGCCTGCGGAAACGCCTCCAGCGCCCCGGTCAGCAGGTCCATCACCGGCGGGTTCAGCTCGAACCCGACATAGCGGTCCTCCTCCCCCAGTCGCCCGGCGATCAGCAGGGGTGAGCCCGGATAGAAGGTCACGCCGCCGTCGGGATTCAGCCGTGCCACCTCCGCCGCCAGCGCCTCGATCAGCGGCGGCCGGTCGGCGGCCGCCATAAGCCGGGCGATGCCGGCCTCGGCCTCCTTCGACCGCACGGCGTCTCCGGTCAGGTCATAGAGGCCTGCCCCGGCGTGGGTATCGATCACGCTCACCGGTCCCTGCGCCCGCCGCCGCTCCAGCAGCCAGAGCAGCAGGGCGTGCTTGACGATGTCGGCGAAATTTCCGGCGTGAAAGCTGTGGCGATAGTTCATCGCCCTGCCCTCTCGCGACCCGGCTCGCGGGTCAAGGGGAACCGCCCCCTCACGCCCCGTTTGCGCCCCGGAACTGAATGGGATGTAACTTGATCCCCGGGAAGAACGGCGATCTACGACCGCCTTTTTCGGAGGACTTCGCGATGTTCGTATCCAATAATTTCCTGCGCCTCGGCGCGCTTTCGGCCCTTGTCGGGATGGCCCTGGGCGTCTGGATGGGAGCCAACCAGGATTTCGTGCTGAGGCCGGTGCATGCCCACATCAACCTGCTGGGCTTCGCCTCGATGATGCTGTTCGGTCTGTTCTATCGGGCCTTCCCGGCCGCCGGCCGGGGCTGGCTCCCGATGGGGCATTTCGTCCTGTCGGTCATCGGATTCCTGATCCTGATGCCGTCCCTGACGCTGATGCTGCTGGGCAAGCCCCTGTTCATGCCGGGCATGATGGCATCGGAGTTCATGCTGGTGGCGTCGATGGCCCTGTTCGTGATCATCGTCTTCAAGGCGACGATGGCGAAGGACGCGGCCGCCTGATCCTTCAGGCCGTCGCCCAGTAGCCGCGACTGCGGGCGCTGACCGGCGCCCGCGTGGCCTCGACCCGCGCCAGGATGAGGGCATGGAAGGCGTCCGCCTCGAGGTCGCCGACCAGCAGCCGCAGTGAGCGGATGATCCGGGTGATGCGCCGATGGTTGTGGTCGTTCGGCATCAGCCATTCGTGGGTCGTCTGGTAGAAGGCGGCCATGCGATCGGTCGCGCCGGCGAGGGCGATCGGCGCCAGCTCGGATACGCGAATGGCCTGGATGTCCTGCGGCGTCAGCACCGGCGAATCCGGTATGGCCGCCGAAGGCTCAGGCAGGGGAAACAGCCACTGGATGAAATCGTGCGTCCGCTCCAGGGCTACGTCGTTCATCGCGATGACGTCGAACACCGTGCGGCCGCGGGCGTCCGTGCCCTCGCCCTCCAGAAACATCACGACGGGACGGGCGACCAAGGTCGTGGCCCTCAGGCCGCCTTGTCCCAGTTGAGCACGACCTTGCCCGACTGGCCGGAGCGCATCGCCTCGAAGCCTTCCTCGAACCGCTCATAGCCCATCTGGTGGGTGATCAACGGGGTCAGGTCGAGACCGGCCTTGAGCAGGCCCAGCATCTTGCGCCAGGTCGTGAACATCTCACGCCCGTACACGCCCTTGATGGTCAGGGCCTTGAGGATGATCGCGCCCCAGTCGGTTTCCATCGGCTTCGACGGAATACCGAGCATGGCCATGCCGCCGCCCATGATCAGGGTGTCGACGCACTGTTTGAAGGCGATCGGCGAACCCGACATCTCCAGCGCCACGTCGAAGCCGACCTTGAGGCCGAGCTCGTGCATGACGTCCTTCAGGTCCTCGCGGGTGGTGTTCACGGTGCGGACGCCCGGCGCGACCTTCTGGGCCAGTTCCAGGCGGAAGTCGTTGATGTCGGTCAGAACCACGGTCCGGGCTCCGGCGTGGCGGGCGACGGCGGCGGCCATCATGCCGATGGGACCGGCGCCGGTGACCAGCACATCTTCGCCAAGCAGGTCGAACTGCTGCGCCGTGTGCACGGCGTTGCCGAACGGGTCGAGGATCGCGCCGATCTCATAGGGCACGTCGTCGGGCAGTTCGATGACGTTGAAGGCGGGGGCCACGACGAACTCGGCGAAGGCGCCCTGACGGTTGACGCCGATGCCGCGGGTGTCGGGATCGAGATGGAAATGACCGGCGCGGGCCGCCTCGGAATTCAGGTCGATGACGTGACCCTCGGCCGAGACGCGCTGGCCGACCTTCAGGCGGCGGTCGACGTCCTTGCCGATGGCGACGATTTCGCCGGCGAACTCGTGACCGGTGATCATCGGCACGGGCACATTCTTCCGGGACCACTCGTCCCAGTTCCAGATGTGGATGTCGGTGCCGCAGACGGCAGTGCGCTTGACGCGGATCAGCACGTCCTCAGGCCCGGCGACCGGGATCGGCGCGTCGATCAGCTCAAGGCCGATTTCGGGCCGGGTCTTGGCCAGGGCCTTCATGGTGTCAGCCATCAGATAACTCCCAATTCCTTGCCGGCCGTCGTGAACGCCGCGACCGTTTGATCAATCTGTTCGAAGGTGTGCGCCGCCGACATCTGGGTGCGGATGCGGGCCTGACCGCGCGGCACCACCGGGAAGCTGAAGCCGATCACATAGACGCCGAGCTCCAGGGCCCGGGCGGCGAAGTCCTGGGCCAGTTTGGCGTCGCCCAGCATCACCGGAATGATCGGATGCTCGCCCGGCAGCAGGGTGAAACCGGCGTCGGTCATGGCGGCCCGATAGCGGGCGGCGTTGGCGAACAGCTGTTTGCGCAGTGCGTCGCCCTCGCCGCCGCCGGCGATGCGAATGGCTTCCATGCTGGAGCCGCAGATCGCGGGGGCGAGGGCGTTGGAGAACAGATAGGGCCGGGCCCGCTGCTTCAGCAGGGACACCACCTCGGATGTCGCGCAGATGAAGCCGCCCATGGCCCCGCCCAGCGCCTTGCCGAAGGTGCCGGTCAGGAAGTCGATCTCGACCCCGTGGTAGGCATAGGAACCTCGACCCTGCGGTCCGAGGAAGCCCGTGGCATGGCAGTCGTCGACCATGATCAGGGCTCCGTATTTGTCGGCCAGCGCCCGGACGTCCTTCAGCTTCGCGATATAGCCGTCCATCGAGAAGACGCCGTCGGTGGCGATGACGATCTCGCGCGCGCCGTCGGCCCGGGCCTGTTTCAGCTGGGTCTCGAGGTCGTCCATGTCCGAGTTGGCGAAGCGGTACCGCTTCGCCTTGCACAGCCGCACGCCGTCGATGATCGAGGCGTGGTTCAGGCTGTCGGAGACAATGGCATCCTCGGCCCCGAACAGAGGCTCGAAGATCCCCCCGTTGGCGTCGAAAGCGGCCGCAAACAGGATGGCGTCCTCGAAGCCGAGGTAGTCGGCGACGGCCCGCTCCAACTCCTTGTGGATCTCCAGTGTGCCGCAGATGAAGCGGACGGAGGCTGTGCCGGCCCCCCATTTCTGCTGCGCCGCGATCCCCGCCTGCGTCACCCGCTCGTCGCCGGCGAGGCCGAGGTAGTTGTTGGCGCAGAAATTGAGGACCTCACGCCCGCCCACCTTGATGACCGGGCCCTGACGGGACGCAATGATCCGTTCGGGCTTGGTCAGGCCCTGGGCGTCGATGTCGGCGAGTTCCGCGCGGACGCGGTCATGGAAACTGGCTGTCATGCGCGCTCCGCTACGCCGTTTCAGGCCGCGTTTGAACCCCCCTAGAGCTTCGTCGCGGCGGCGGGGGCCGGTTCCGGGGCGGGCTCGGCGACCGGACGGAAGGGGCCGACCCGGATGCGCCCTCCACAGGGCGTGAAGCTCTGGGCCAGCGAGACCGGCGAGGTGTCGCCGGGGGCCGTCATGCGGATGCGGGTCGCGGAGGGGCAGGTCGTTTCCCCGTTTCCTTCATTCGGCACGACATTCCAGGCGATGTCGAAGAAGGCCTTGGCCTGGGGGGCCAGCTCGACCGGCGTCGGGGCCTGACCCTGCCGGAAATAGCTGCCCGGGGTCTGGTCGGCACGAATCGCCGTCAGATTGCGGCCCTGCCGGTCCTGGAGGACCACCGTCGGATAGCCGGTCAGGCTGCAGGCCCGGGCCCCGACGTTCTGGACGCCGAGGATGGAGACACGGTTCCCCGCCCCCGCGTCCCCGCCGTCGGCGGACAGTTTCAGCTGCGGCCCGCGGCACGGTGCGGCCGCGGGCCGCACGCCGCCCGGGGCTGGCTGCGGGCCGGGAAGCGGACCGGGCGCCACCGGGCCGGAGGAAGGGCGGCTGCAGCGCTCGAGCACGGCGATGCCGACATCCTCATTGGGGCCGAGGCGGCTGAGGATGGCGCTCTCCGAACCGTCGCGGGTGGCGCTCCACCACTCCAGGCCTGATCCGGCGTAACGCGCCCCGGACGCCGACTGGACCGTGCGCAGGGTGTAACTCTGGCCCCTGTAGGTCAGTTGGGCCGTCGCGGTGTCGGGATAGGCGACCGTGACCGCCTGGCCGCTTTCACACGCATAGCTCACCGGGGGCGCAGTCGTTCCGGCGGGGGCCGGCGACGGCGTGACAGGGGCGGGCGGTGCCTCGGCTTCGGGCGAGCAGGCCGCCGCTGCGAACAGGGCCAGGGCTGAAACAGCGGCGAAGACCGGGCGAATGCGGCGCATGGAGATGTCCCGTGGTGAGCAGCTTCAACGCCAGCGAACGGCAAAGGCTCCGCCTGCGCAACCCCGACGGCTCAGGTCGCGAGAACCCGGGGCAGTTTGAAGGTCACGGTTTCACGCTCGCCCGCGTCCTCGATCACCTCGGCGTCGAAACGGGCCCGCACGGCGTCGACAAGCTCCTCGATCAACCGCTCGGGGGCGGAGGCGCCGGCCGTGATCCCGAGCGTCGAGACGCCGTCCAGCCACGACCAGTCGACCTGACCGGCGTCGTCGACCAGTCGGGCGTCCTTCGCCCCGGCCCGCATCGCCACTTCAACCAGCCGCACGGAGTTCGAGGAGTTCTTCGATCCGACCACAAGCACCAGGTCGCAGCCCTCGCCCAGCCGTTTGACCGCCTCCTGTCGATTGGTGGTCGCGTAGCAGATGTCTTCCTTGTGGGGGTCCGGCAGCTCGGGGAAGCGGTGCTTCAGGGTGGCGAGCACCTCCGCCGTATCGTCGACCGAGAGGGTGGTCTGGGTGGCGTAGGCCAGCGGCGTATTGCCCGGCCGCTGGAAGGCCTCGGCGTCCGCGACCGTCTCGATCAGGCTTATGGCGCCCGCAGGCAGCTGCCCCATGGTGCCGACCACTTCCGGGTGACCGGCATGGCCGATCAAGATGATATGGCGGCCGGCGGCGTGATGACGCTCAGCCTCGACATGGACCTTGGAGACCAGCGGGCAGGTGGCGTCGAGATACAGCATCTCGCGCGCCCGGGCCGTCGCCGGCACGGACTTGGGCACGCCATGGGCGGAAAACACCACAGGCCGGTCGTCAGGACAGTCGTCCAGCTCCTTGACGAATACCGCCCCCATGGCCTTGAGCCGCTCGACGACATGGCGATTGTGGACGATCTCATGCCGCACATAGACGGGCGCGCCGTATTTCTCGATCGCCCGCTCGACGATCTGGATGGCCCGATCGACCCCGGCGCAGAACCCCCGCGGGGTGGCCAGACGGACGACGAGAGGGAGCTTCGCGGGCGGCCGGACAGGCGCGTGGACGGTCATGGACTGAACCTAGTCGTTCGCAAGCCTCGCCGCCACCGCGCTTTAGGTTCGCGCGGGTTTGCCGCGCCTCCGTTTAGCCGCTATCAGCAACCAGCGTGCGCCCCGCGTCGGGCTGTCGCCGCACCTCCTCGTTTCCGGAAGAATATTCGATGCGTCGCGTCCTCAAGGTTTCCCTGGCCTCGGCCCTCGTCGCCGCAGCCGTCTCGGCCATGGTTATGCCGACCGCCGCATTCGCCCAGTATCCGCAAGGACAGCAAGGCCAGCAGGGTCGTCCGGGTCAGGGCACCCGTCCCGACCAGGATCCCGAGGCCGGCGAACAAAGCGACCGTCCGCGTCCGCCCCGCATCGCACCCCTGCGTCGCAGCGCCGCCGCGGGTCCCTGTCCCTATGTCAAGGTGCTGTACGACGCCGCTCGCTATGTCGAACTGACCGGCGACCGGGTGACCATGGCCAATGTCGGCTTCACCGGCGAGATCGAGGGTCTGGTTTCGGATTGCGCCTACCAGTCAGACCAGCCGATCACGGTTCACACCCGCGTCCAGTTCAACCTCGGCCGTGGGCCGCAGGCCCAGGGCGACGGCCGCACCTACCGCTACTGGATCGCCGTGACGGAGCGGAACCGCGCCGTTCTGGCCAAGGAATATTTCGACCTGCCGGTCGATTTCGACGGGGCGGCCACGGCGACGGTCACCCAGGACCAGACCATCGTGATCCCGCGCGCCGAGGCGACCACCAGCGGCGACCATTTTGAAGTCCTCGTCGGCTTTGACGTCACCCCCGCGATGGCCGAGTTCAATCGCAACGGCAACCGCTTCCGCGCCAACGCCGGAACCGGCGCCGCCCAGCCGCCGGCGCAGTAAATGACCGACCTCAGGACTGTTCTGGGCGAAGCGGTCGGAACCGCCTTCGCCGCCGAAGGCGTGGACCCCGCCCTTGCGCGTGTCACCACCTCCGATCGTCCCGACCTGGCCGATTTCCAGTCCAACGGGGCGCTGGCCGCCGCCAGGGCGCTGAAGGCCAATCCGCGCGAACTGGCGGCCCGTGTCGCTGAGCGGCTGACGAACGATCCGCGTCTGTCCTCGGTCGAGGTGGCCGGGCCGGGCTTCATCAACCTGAAGCTGGCCGACGGTGCCCTGTCGACCCGCGCCGCCGAAGTCGCAGCGGACGACGCCCACGCCGGGGCCTCGGTGGTCGAGACGCCGCGCAAGGTGGTGATCGACTTCGCCGGACCGAACGTGGCCAAGCCGATGCACGTCGGCCACCTGCGCAGCTCGATCATCGGCGAGAGCCTGAAGCGTATCTTCCGCTTCCGGGGCGACACCGTCTGGGGCGACGCCCATTTCGGCGACTGGGGCTTCCAGATGGGCCTGCTGATCGTCGCCGTCGGCGACGAGGGCAAGGCCGACGGCTTCCTGATCGAGGGCGACGGCCCCTTCCCGGCCGAAAGCCCTGTCTCTCTCGAAGACCTCGAACGCCTCTATCCCGCCGCGGCCGCCATGGCCAAGGAAGACGCCGGCTTCCGCGACCGCGCCCGCAAGGCGACGGCGGAGCTGCAGGGCGGCCGTCCCGGCTATCGCGCGCTCTGGGCCCATTTCGTCGCTGTCAGCCGCACCGCGCTGGAACGCGAGTTCGGTGCCCTCGGCGTGACCTTCGACCTGTGGAACGGCGAGAGCGACGCCGACCCGGTGATGGCTGAGATGATCGCCCATCTGGAAGCCACCGGCCTGCTGGTCGAGGACGACGGTGCCCGGGTGGTCCACGTCGCCCGCCCCGGCGAGACCCGGAAGAAGAAGCTGGCCGACGGTTCGGTGATCGAGGCGCCCAGCCCGCCACCCCTGCTGGTCATATCGTCCGAAGGCTCGGCCATGTACGGCACGACCGACCTCGCCACGATCCTCGACCGTCGCAAGGCCATCGACCCCGACCTGATCCTCTATGTCGTCGACGAGCGGCAGGCCGAGCATTTCGAACAGGTGTTCCGCGCGGCGTACCTGGCCGGCTACGCCGCCGAAGGCTCGCTGGACCACCTCGGCTTCGGCACCATGAACGGCCCCGACGGCAAGCCCTTCAAGACCCGCGCGGGCGGCGTCCTGAAGCTGCACGACCTGATCACCATGGCCGTCGACAAGGCGCGTGAGCGGCTGCATGAAGCGAAACTGGGCGACGACCTGCCGGCCGCCGAGTTCGAGACCATTGCCCACAAGGTGGCGGTCGCGGCGCTGAAATTCGCCGACCTGTCGAACAGCCGGACCACCAGCTACGTCTTCGACCTCGATCGCTTCATGAGCTTCGAGGGCAAGACCGGGCCTTATCTGCTGTACCAGGCCGTCCGTATCAAATCCCTGCTTCGCAAGGGCGCGGACCAGGGCGTGACGGCGGGCCCGATCGTCATCGCCGAGCCGGCCGAACGCGATCTGGCCCTGACGCTGGACGCCTTCTCCCAGGCCGTGACCGAGGCCTATGACAAGCGGATGCCGCACGTCATTGCCGAGCACGCTTACCGGCTGGCCCAGGCCTTCTCGAAATTCTACGCCGCCTGCCCGGTGCTGATCGCGCCTGACGCGTCGATCAGGGGTTCGCGCCTGACCCTGTCGAAGGCCGCCCTGGACCAGCTGGAAACGGCGCTGACCCTGCTCGGCATCGACACGCCGGAGCGGATGTAGGCTAGACTGGGTCACCCCCGAAAGGAGCCCCCATGTCGCTCGACGCCTATATCGCCGGCCTGCCCAAGGCGGAGCTGCATCTTCATATCGAGGGCAGTCTCGAGCCCGAACTGATGTTCGAACTGGCGCAGCGCAACGGTGTGGCCATTCCGTTCGACAGCGTCGAGGCCGTGCGCGCCGCCTATGATTTCTCCAACCTGCAGGACTTCCTCGACATCTATTACGCGGGGGCGAATGTGCTGCTGACGCGGCGAGATTTCGAGGACCTGGCCTTCGCCTATTTCCAGCGCACGGCGGCGGACAATGTGCGGCACGCCGAGATCTTCTTCGACCCCCAGACCCATACGGACCGGGGCGTGCCCTTCGGCGTGGTGGTCGAGGGGCTGGTCGCGGGCATGGAGCGGGCGAAGGCGGAGCTGGGCGTCACCTCGGGCCTGATTCTCAGCTTCCTGCGCCACCTCAGCGAGGCGGAAGCGTTCGCCACGCTGGAGACGGCGACACCGTACCTGCACCATTTCGTCGGGGTCGGTCTGGATTCATCCGAGGTCGGCCACCCGCCGTCGAAATTCGAGCGGGTCTTCGCCGCAGCGGGCAAACTGGGCCTGAAGCTCTGCGCCCACGCCGGCGAGGAAGGCCCGCCGGCCTATGTGCGCGAGGCGCTGGACCTGCTGCACATCGACCGCATGGACCACGGCAACCGGTCGATGGAGGACGAGGCGCTGATCCAGCAGCTGGCCGCGTCGCAGATGACCCTGACCGTCTGCCCGTTGTCGAACCTCAAGCTCTGCGTGGTGAAGGACCTCAAGGACCACCCCGTGCCCGAGATGTTGCGCCGCGGCCTGCACGTCACCCTGAACTCGGACGATCCGGCCTATTTCGGGGGCTATGTGAACGAGAACTACCGCCAGTTGGCGCAGGCTGTCGGGCTGACGCGTGAGCAGGTCACCCTGCTGGCGCGCAACAGTTTCGAAGGGTCGTTCCTGGCCGAAGCCGACAAGGCCGCGCGGATCGCCGAAGTCGAGGCCTGGGCCGCCCGTTCCGCTTGACTCCCGGCCAGAGTCGGGGCCTAGGTCCGATCGCTCTCGCGGGAGAGATCGGAGCCCATTCGAGGGGTCCGGAGCCGAAGGCGCAACCGCCCCGGAAACGCTCAGGCAAACGGACCGCGAGGACATACGGACGCTGGAAAGTCGCCCCCCGTTTAGGGGATCCATGGGCGCGCCGACGGAGCAAGCGGGAAACCGCGGAATCTCTCAGGCTTCAGGACAGCGGGGGCGCGAGGACGGCGGAGCTTTCCGCCCCAGTACGCGACTCTGAAGGCCGACATGACCGACGAAATCCTCAAGACCACGCCCCTCAACGCCGCGCATCGCGCCCTGGGTGCCCGCATGGTGGGCTTCGGCGGCTATGACATGCCGGTGCAGTACGAGGGCGTGCTGGCCGAGCACCGCTGGACCCGCGAACACGCCGGCCTGTTCGACGTCTCGCACATGGGCCAGTGCAGGATCACCGGCGAGGACGCCACGGCGCAGTTCGAGCGCTTCGTCCCGGGCGACTATGCGATCCTCAAGGCCGGGCGCCAGAAATACAGCCTGCTGCTGAACGCCGAGGGCGGCATCATGGACGACCTGATGGCGGGCCGCCCCGACCATGACGGCCTCTATGTCGTGGTCAACGCCGGCAACAAGGACGCCGATTTCGCCTTCCTGGACGCCAACCTGTCCGGCGACGCGAAGCTGACCGTGCTCGCCGAACGTGCCCTGATCGCCATCCAGGGCCCCGAGGCCGCCGAGGTCATGGCCGCGCATGAGCCGCTGCTGGCCGAGATGGGCTTCATGGACTGCGCGCGACTGATGCTGTTCGGCTGCGACTGCTTCATTTCCCGCTCGGGCTATACCGGTGAGGACGGCTACGAGATTTCCGTGCCCGCCGACCAGGCCGAGCGCGTCTGGAACACGATCCTGCAGGACGCCCGCGTCAAGCCGATCGGCCTGGGCGCCCGCGACAGCCTGCGGCTCGAGGCCGGCCTGCCGCTTCACGGCCACGACATCGACCCTTCGACCAGCCCGGTCGAGGGTGCCCTGACCTTCGCCCTGTCGAAGTCGCGCAAGGAGCGCGCCGACTTCAACGGTGCCGCCCGTATCCTGAAGGAACTGGCCGACGGCCCGTCGCGTGTCCGCGTCGGTCTGAGCGTGAAAGAAGGCGCGCCGGCCCGTGAAGGCGCCGAGATCGCCGACATGGACGGAAACGTCATCGGCAATGTCACCTCGGGCGGCCCCTCGCCGACGCTGGGTCGCAACATCGCCATGGGCTATGTCCCGCCCCAGTTCGCCGAACTGGGCACGGAGCTGAAGGTCATCGTGCGCGGCAAGCCTGCCGCCGCCGAGGTCGTCGCCATGCCCTTCGTCGCCCAACGCTACTATCGCAAACCGAAAGCCTGAGGATCGGACCGATGCATTTCTCCAAGGATCACGAGTGGGTTCAGTTCGACGGCGACATCGCCACCGTCGGCATCACCAAATTTGCCGCTGACGCCCTGGGCGACGTGGTGTTCGTCGAGACGCCGGATGCCGGCAAGACCGTCGCCAAGGGCGACAGCTTCGCCGTCGTCGAGAGCGTCAAGGCGGCCTCGGACGTCTACGCCCCGGTCTCGGGTGAAGTGATCGAGGGTAACGCGGCCCTCGCCTCCGCCCCGGAAACGGTCAATGCCGATCCCGAAGGCGAAGGCTGGTTCGCGAAGATCAAGGTCTCGGACACCTCGACCGACGGCCTGATGGACCGCGCGGCCTACGACGCCTTCCTGGCAACTCTCTAAGCCCTTCCCTCCCGCACGGATCTCCCCGCCATGCGCTACCTGCCGCTGACCTCCGACGACCGTACGGCGATGCTCGCCGCCATCGGTGCCAAATCCATTGACGACCTGTTCGTGGACGTGCCGAAAGCCGCGCATCGCGACGGTTTCGTCGACCTGCCGCGCGTGGCGGGCGAGCTGGAGGTCGAGCGGGCGCTGGGGGCCATGGCGGCCAAGAACGCCTCGGCGGGCTCGGTGCCGTTCTTCTGCGGGGCCGGTGCCTACAAGCACCATGTGCCGGCGACGGTGGACCATGTGATCCAGCGGTCGGAGTTCCTGACCAGCTACACGCCCTATCAGCCTGAAATCGCCCAGGGCACCCTGCAGTATCTGTACGAGTTCCAGACCCAGGTCGCGAACCTGACCGGAATGCCTGTGGCCAACGCCAGCCTCTATGACGGATCGACCGCCATGGCCGAGGGCGTGCTGATGGCCACCCGGGTGACCCGCCGCAACAAGGCGGTGATCTCGGGCGGGGTGCATCCGCACTATGTCCGGGCGACCGAGACCGTGGTCCACGCCGTTGGTGTCGAAACCGAGGTCCTGCCCGCCGCCGTCGATGCTGAAGCGGACGTGATCGCCCGGATCGGACCGGACACCGCCTGCGTCGTCGTCCAGACGCCGAACGTCTTCGGCACGGCGACAGACGTCTCGAAGATCGCCGAGGCCGCCCACGCCGCCGGTGCCCTGCTGATCGTCGTGGTCACCGAGGCCGTGTCGATGGGCCTGCTGAAGTCGCCCGGCGAGATGGGGGCGGACATCGTCGCCGCCGAGGGCCAGTCAATCGGCAACGCCCTGAACTACGGCGGCCCCTACGTTGGCCTGTTCGCCTGCCGGGAAAAGCTGGTCCGCCAGATGCCCGGCCGCCTGACCGGCGAGACGGTCGACGCCGACGGCAAGCGCGGCTTCGTCCTGACCCTGTCGACCCGCGAGCAGCACATCCGCCGCGACAAGGCGACGTCCAACATCTGCACCAACTCGGGTCTCTGCACCCTGGCCTTCACGATCCACATGAGTCTGCTGGGCGAGACAGGGCTGCGCAAGATGGCCCTGCTGAACCACGAGAAGGCGCTGGCGACCCGGGACGCCCTGGCCGCCATTCCCGGTGTCGAGGTGCTGACCCCGCGCTTCTTCAACGAGTTCGCCGTGAAGCTGCCCCGGCCCGCAGCCGGGGTGGTCGAGCAGCTGGCCGAGCACCGCATCCTCGCCGGCGTGCCCTACAGCCGCCTCGCGCCCGAGGCCGGCATGGATGACGTGCTGCTGGTCGTGGCGACCGAGACGACCATGGACGGCGACATCAAAATCCTGGCGAGCGCCCTCGCCAAGGCCTGCGCTTAAGGAGCCCGGATCATGAGCACCATGAACACCGTCGGCCGCCCGACCACCCCGAACCGCGTCGAGAGCAAGCCCGCCACCCTGACCGGCGCACGCGGCCTGCTGCAGGACGAGCACCTGATCTTCGAGAGCGACGGCTGGGGCAAGACCGGCGTCGACCTGCCGGAGCCGAAGACCGACGGGTCTGATCTCGGCGACCTCGTCCGCAAGGATCCAATCGGCCTGCCGGGGCTCTCCGAGCCCGAGACCATGCGCCACTATGTGCGCCTGTCGCAGAAGAACCACGCCATCGACCTGGCCATCTATCCGCTGGGCTCGTGCACGATGAAGCACAACCCGCGCCTCAACGAGAAGATGGCGCGTCTGCCGGGCTTCTCGGACATCCACCCGTTGCAGCCGACCTCCACGGTCCAGGGTGCGCTGGAGTTGATGGACACTCTGGCCCACTGGCTGAAGACCCTGACCGGCATGCCCGCCGTCGCACTGTCTCCCAAGGCCGGTGCCCATGGCGAACTGTGCGGCCTGATGGCCATCCGCGCGGCGCATGAGGCCTCGGGCCAGCATGAGCAGCGCCGCAAGGTGCTGGTGCCGACCTCGGCCCACGGCACCAACCCGGCCACCGCCGCCTTCGTCGGCTATACCGTGGTCGAAGTGGCCCAGACCGAGGACGGTCGCGTCGACGTGGCCGACCTGGCGTCCAAGCTGGGCGACGACGTCGCCGCCATCATGGTGACCAATCCGAACACCTGCGGCCTGTTCGAGCGCGACATTCTCGAGATCAGCCGCCTGACCCATGAGGCCGGCGCGTATTTCTACTGCGACGGTGCCAATTTCAACGCCATCGTCGGCCGGGTGCGCCCGGGCGATCTGGGCGTCGACGCCATGCACATCAACCTGCACAAGACCTTCTCGACGCCGCACGGGGGCGGCGGTCCGGGCGCGGGTCCGGTGGTGCTTTCCGAGGCGCTGGCTCCGTTCGCCCCCGCCCCCTGGGTCGTGCACGACGCGGATGGCTATCGCCTGATCGAGCGCGAAGAGGACGAGGCCGCCCAGGCCTTCGGCCGGCTGTGCGCCTTCCAGGGCCAGATGGGCATGTACACCCGCGCCCTCAGCTACATGATGAGCCACGGCTCGGACGGCCTGCGTCAGGTCGCCGAGGATGCGGTGCTGAATGCCAACTACATCAAGGCCCGGCTGTCGGACGTGATGAGCGCCGCCTTCCCCGAGGGTCCTTGCATGCACGAGGCCCTGTTCGACGACGAATGGCTGAAGGGCACGGAGATCACCACGCTCGACTTCGCCAAGGCGATGATCGACGAAGGCTTCCATCCGATGACCATGTATTTCCCGCTGGTCGTCCACGGTGCCATGCTGATCGAGCCGACCGAGACGGAGTCGAAGCAGGAGCTGGATCGCTTCATCCACGCCATGCGGGCCCTGGCCGGCGCGGCCAAGGCTGGCGACGTCGACCGCTTCAAGGGTGCCCCCTTCCATGCCCCGATGAAGCGTCTGGACGAGACCCGCGCCGCCCGCTCGCCGGTGCTGCGCTGGACCGCGCCCGAAGGGTCGAATATCGCGGCGGAATAGTCGGGACACCTTGCGCCGGACGGGTCGGACGCCGACCTGTCCGGCATGACCGCATTCACGATCCGCGACATCCCCGACCAGACCGGCAGCCTGGCCATCGTCACCGGTGCCAACAGCGGCACGGGCTTTGAGACCGCCAGGGCACTGGCCGCCCGAGGGGCCGAGGTCATCCTCGCCACCCGCAGCGCCGGCCGTGCCGAGGCTGCGATCGCCGCGATCCGGCGCGACCAGCCGCAGGCCCGGCTTCGCTTCGAACCCCTCGACCTGGCCTCCCAGGCGTCGGTCGCCGCCTTCGCCGAACGTCTGTTGGCCGAGGGCCGGCCCATCGACATCATGGTCAACAACGCCGGCGTGATGGCCTTGCCGCAGCGGTCGACCACCGTTGATGGGTTCGAGACCCAGCTGGCGACCAACTATCTGGGCCATTTCGCCCTGACGGCGCGGCTGCTGCCCCTGTTGCGGAGCGGGCGGGCCCGAGTTGTCCAGCTGTCCAGCATCGTGCACCGGCACGGTCGGATCCAGCTCGACGACCTGCAGTTCGCGACGGCCTACAAGCCCTGGCCGGCCTATGCCCAGTCCAAGCTGGCCATGTTGATGTTTGCACTGGAACTGGATCGCCGGAGCCGTGCGAACGGTTGGGGTCTGACCAGTGTGGCGGCCCATCCGGGCTATGCGCGAACCGGCCTGATCGCCAGTGGGCCGATGAGCCGGTCCGCCATTGCGAGGGCGGTTCTGAAGTCCCTCTACCGGCCCTTTGTCGAGCCGCTCTTCAGCCACTCCGCCGCCGACGGTGCCTTGCCGATCCTGATGGCGGCGACGGCAGCGGACGTCACGGGCGGTAGCTATTTCGGACCCCGGGACCTGCGGGAGATGAAGGGCCCGCCCGGCCCCGGCAAGATCGAGGCTCAGGTGCTGGACCCCGTGGTTGCGGCGGGTCTGTGGGCGGCGTCTGAGGCCCTGACCGGGGTCACATTCACCGCCTGACAGCGCGCACGGCAATGTGAACGCCGTTCCGCCAGACTGGCGTATGCTCTCCCTCGCGTAGTCTGAGCCACAACAAGCGTTGGGAGGCGCTGCGGTCATGATGTCACGCGTACAAAAGGGTCTGGTTGCCGGTTTCGCGGCCACGACCGTCGTCTCGATTATTGAGGCGATCAATGTGTCGGTCGGCCACTGGGCCGTCGCTTTTCCCCAGCTTCTCGCGGTGATCCTGCAAAACCCGGAGCAGTCGCCGATCGGATGGGTTGCTCACATTGTGGCCGGCGTGGGCCTCGGCGCGGCGTTCGGCGTGCTCTGCCCGCGGCTGCCGACGGATACCCCCGAGTCCAAGGGCATCCTGTTTGCGGTGGGTGCCTTCATCCTGATGGGTCTGTTCATTGCCCCCATCGGCGGTGCAGGCATGTTCTTCATGCGGGCCGGCTTCGGCACCCTCGCCTGGATGGTCGCCAGCCATGCGGTCTTCGGCATTGTGCTGGGGAGCGTCTACGGACGGCTGGTGACGCGCGAGAAGCGACTCCGGGTCCCGGTGGACGGCGCGCCGGCGCACTGATCGACCGGATACGAAAAAGGGCCCCGTGCGAAACGCCGGGGCCCGTTTTCGTTGGGCCGCGGTCACAGGGCTTCGCCCTGTCGACCCGACGCGGCCTGTCGCTTCGCGAACGCGAGGCGCTCAAGCAGCGAGCGACCGCGTCGCGAGCGTTAGCGCCCCAATCTAATTGAGCCGTGTGCCGATCTGGGCGATGGCGGCGTCGAGCAGGGGGTCGGACTTCTGGCCGGCCAGACGGGCGGCGAGGATCTGTTCGGCGGCGCGGGCGGCGAGGTCGGCGGCGGCGGTCTTGACCTCGGCCGTGGCCTGGGCCTCGGCCTGGGCGATGCGGCGCTCGGCGAGGGCCTGACGGCGGGCCAGGGTCTCTTCCAGCTTGGCCTTGGCCTCGACTTCCATCAGGCGGGCGTCGGCTTCGGCGGCGGCGAGCATTTCAGCGGCCTGGGCCTCGGCCTCGGCCTTTTCGGCGCGGATCTGGACCAGCAGGGCTTCGGCCTCGGCGCGCAGACGGGCGGCCTCATCGAGCTCGGACTGGATCCTGGCGGCCTTGGCGTCGAGCTGACCGGCGATCAGCTTGGGCACGCCGACGAAGACGCACAGGCCGAGGAACAGGAACAGGCCGGCGGCGACCCAGAGTTCCGGATTGGCCAGGTCGTAGAGATGCGGATTGAAGAATTCCATCAGGCAGCGCCCTTCACGGCGGCAGCGGCTTCGGCGGCGGTCGGCGCCTTGCCGGTCAGACGTTCGACGATGGCGGCGGCGGTGTCCGACGCGATCGAGGCGACATTGGTCATGGCGGCGTCACGGGTCTTGCCGATGGCGGTCTCGGCCTCGGCGATGCGGGCGTTGACGACGGCTTCTTCCTCGGCGGCGCGGGCATTGGCGGCGTCGGTGACGCGCGCCTTGGCGGCGGCGGCCGTCGAGCGGGACGAGGCGCGGGCGGCCTCGACCTCGGCCTTGGCGGCGGCGGCCTGGCCGGCGGCTTCAGCCTGGACCTGACGGGCGGTCTGGACGGCGTCCGCGATGGTGGCGGCGCGCTGGTCGATGACGCCGCGCAGGCGGGGCACGAAGACCTTGGCCATCAGCCAGTACAGGAGGGCGAACAGGAAGATCAGATAGACGATCTGACCGAACCAGTGCTGGAACTCGAACTGCGGCAGGCCGCCCCCGCCTTCGCCGTGCGAGGCTTCGGTCGAGGCGTGCGTGTCCGCGACGGCGACCGAAGGCGGCGCGTCGTGAGTCACTGCGGGTTGAGCGGATACGGTCATCTGTCGCCTGATGCTGGAGCGGTCGATACGTCAGTCAGAAACGAGGCGGCGACCCGGCCGGAACCGGGCCGCCCCATCGATCAGAAGGACGAAATCAGCTCGCCGACGTCCAGAGCAGGATGCCGATGACGAACGACAGGATGCCCAGGGCTTCGGCCAGGGCCGCGCCGACGAACAGGTTGCCGATTTGCGAGCCGGCGGCCGACGGGTTGCGCAGGGCGCCCGAGAGGAAGTTGCCGAAGATGTTGCCCACGCCGATGCCGGCGCCGATCATGCCGGTCATGGCCAGGCCGGCGCCGATGGCGTTGCCGGCCGAGACGATGGCGGCGGCGTTGGCGGCGGCGATTTGCGGATCAACCATGGTGTTCAGTCCTGTGAGAGTTGGTTGGTTGGAGAAGAAGCGGGTGGGTTAGTGATGGTCGCCCAGATTGACCACGTCGTTCAGGTAGACGCAGGTCAGGACGGCGAAGACGAAGGCCTGGAGGAAGGCCACGAGGAACTCCAGCGCGGTCAGGGCGGTGACCAGGCTCAGCGAGAGGGCCGCGCCCGGGAGGCCGAGGTAGCCCCAGCCGCCGGCGGCGGCCATCGCACCCAGCGAAACCACGAAACCGGCGAAGACCTTCAGGGCGACGTGGCCGCCCATCATGTTGCCGAACAGACGAAGGGTGAGCGTCAGGGGGCGCAGCAGGAAGGAGAAGAACTCGATCAGGCCGACGACCGGGCGCATCAGCAGCGGCGCGCCGGTCGGCCAGAACAGGCCGAGGAATTTGAAGCCGTTCTTCCAGATGCCGACCACGACGACCAAGGCGAAGGTGATGACGCCGAAGGTGGCGGTCACGGCCAGCTGGGAGGTGGCGGTGAAGCTGAGGAACAGGCCCAGCAGGTTCATGGCCAGGACGAAGGTGAAGACGGTGAAGACGAACGGGAAATATTTCTTGCCGTCATGGCCGATGATCGACTCAGCGATGCCGTCGATCATGCCGAACAGGGTCTCGCCCGCGGCCTGACCGCGGCCCGGGACAACCTTGGCGCCCGAGGTCACCAGCTGGAAGAAGCCGACGACCAGCAGGAAGGCGATGGTCATGGCCAGGTGCGAGTTGGTGAAGGCCAGGTGCACTGTGCCGACGACAGGCAGAGTCACTTCGCCGAAGTCGAGACCCGGAAGCGGGGTAACCTGGAACTGGTGTAGCGGATCGGCCATCGGGCGATCAGACTCCCTGGTCTTCGTCGTCGTCGAAGGGAACCGACTGAGGCTCCCCATACTGTTTGGCTTCGGCCATCAGACGTTGCGCCGTGCGCCACGCCATCCACACCGAAACGGCGAAGCCCAGAAGGACGCCGCCGATGATTCCCCAAGGCGTCGTATCGGCGAACCGATCGATGCCGAACCCGATCGCCAGACCAACGAAGACGCCGCCGAACAGGTCAGCGAGGATCTTCCAGGCCTGTCCCGCCGCCGCCTGACCAGCCGCCTCGTGAGAGATCTGCCGGGCGGTGCGCGCCTCCAGATCGGATGCGCTGGTGTTGAGGCGTTTGATCGCCTCTTCGCGCGATTCCGGAGGAAGGGACATAGGAGCCTCAGCGCCTCTCCGCTGACGTCGAAAGACGGGCGTCGAGGAGGGTCTGAATTCGGCGCGGAACCTATAGGGGCGACCCGGTTTGGTCAAGGCGGTCAACTGACTCATTAGTCTTTTGATATCTCAAGGGATTGTTGCGTCCGTACCGGGGTGTGACGTTGTGTACGTTCGTCCATACCAGCGGCAGGCCGATCGACGGGCGGCCGCAGGCGCGCTCGTGCTGCCGGGCCTGCCACTTCTTCTTGATGAAGACGCGTCGCAGGCCACGAATCCGATGATCGAGTTCGGCGATCATGGCGGCGCGCTGCTCTGGCGGCAGTTCGGGATCGCGGTCGGGCCGGGGTGGGCGGGGTCTGGGCATGCGGTCTCCTGAGGCTGTCGAAGTCGGGCACAGGCGTCTTCGCCGCCCGCGTTGGCGGTCGGTGAATGGGAGGCATGGCGGAGCGCCCGGGCCTTCGCCCGGATGAGAAAGTTTGAGTACCGTTTCGGCGAAAGACAGACGCTCCGCGCGGCTGGTTATCCGGAAGCTTGCGTCGGGTGGCCGTGTTCAGGCCTTACCGCAATCGCCTCCGGCGGGCAGGCCGCCCCGACGAGGCGGTCCCTGGAACGACCTGGGTATCCCCCCCGGCCCTCCACCCCGGGCAGGCGACCCTTAGGAGGCCCCTGCGCCGGTCCGGCTCCCCCGGCTCGCACCGGCGGACTCCCGCTCCATCCGCTCCCGCCGCCGCTTCGGATCGCCGGCCGAGCGAGCCTCCCTTGCGACGGGACGGGGGGAGTCTCCCACAGGCCCCAGCCATGGCGGGCTGGTGACGCTGTAATTTTTGAAAGGCACGCGAAGTCAGGGCGTTGGCGGCGCGCGATATGCTGACAATCGGCGGATATGTAGCGGCGTTTTTCGTCTCCTCCCTGTTCGCATAGCGAATGGGGAGGGGGACCATCCGGAGCCGCAGGCGAAGGATGGTGGAGGGGTAACGAGGGAAGTGCGGCCGGCACCCCTCCACCACGCTTCGCGTGGTCCCCCTCCCCATCGGAGATGGGGAGGAGACTCTAGGCCCTCACCGCCCGCGTCGCCTCGACGCCCAGCGCCTGAAGGGCGGCGGCGGCGATGTGGTCGGCGTTGAGGCCGGCGGTGGCGTACATGGCGGCCGGATTGTCCTGGTCCTGGAAGACGTCGGGCAGGCACAGGGTGCGGATCTTCAGGCCCGCGTCGAGCGCGCCCTTGTCCGACAGGAGCTGGAGCACGAAGGCGCCGAAGCCGCCCATGGCCCCCTCCTCCACAGTGATCAGGCACTCATGCTCGCGCGCCAGGCGCAGGATCATGTCGGCGTCGAGCGGCTTGGCGAAGCGGGCGTCGGCGACGGTGGCCGAGACGCCGCGGGCGGCCAGGGCGTCGGCGGCCTTGAGCGATTCCTGCAGGCGGGTGCCGAGCGACAGGATGGCGACGGTCGTGCCCTCGCGGACGATGCGGCCCTTGCCGATCTCCAGCGGAGCGGCGAGTTCCGGGATCTCGACCCCGACGCCGTCGCCGCGCGGATAACGGAAGGCGGAGGGACGGTCATCGATCTCGAGCGAGGTGGCGATCATGGCGGCGAGGTCGGCCTCGTCGGCGGCGGCCATCAGCACCATGCCCGGCAGGGCACCCATGAAGCCGATGTCGAAGGAACCGGCGTGGGTGCAGCCGTCGGCCCCCACCAGACCGGCGCGGTCCATGGCGAAGCGCACCGGCAGCGACTGGATGGCGACGTCGTGGACGACCTGGTCGTAACCCCGCTGGAGGAAGGTCGAATAGATGGCGCAGACCGGCTTCATGCCGTCGGCGGCGAGGCCGGCGGCGAAGGTCACGGCGTGCTGTTCGGCGATGCCGACGTCATAGGTGCGGGCCGGGAAGGCCTGGCCGAACAGATCCAGCCCGGTGCCCGAGGGCATGGCCGCGGTGATGGCCACGATGGTCGGGTCCAGTTGCGCCCGCTTGATCAGTTCGGTCCCGAAGACCTTGGTGTAGCTGGGGGCGTTGGAGGCGGCCTTGGCCTGCTGGCCCGAGATGACGTCGAATTTGGCGACGGCGTGCAGCTTGTCGGCACTGGACTCGGCCGGGGCGTAGCCCTTGCCCTTCTGCGTCACCACATGGACGATCACCGGCCGGTCCGTTATGGCGGCGGCGTTCTTCAGAATGGGGACGAGGTTGTCCATGTCGTGCCCGTCGACCGGCCCGACATAGTAGAAACCCAGCTCCTCGAAGAAGGTCCCGCCGACGATCATGCCGCGGGCGTATTCCTCGGCCTTTCGCGCGGCGTTGCGGAAGGGGCGCGGCAGGTGTTCGGCGACCGACTTTCCGAAGCGGCGGAAATTGCGATAGGCGCCGCCCGAGACCTGTTTGGCCAGATAGGCACTCATGCCGCCGACCGGCGGGGCGATCGACATGTCGTTGTCGTTGAGGATGACGACCAGCTGTTTGGTCGTCTCGGCGGCATTGTTCATGGCCTCATAGGCCATGCCGGCGGACATGGAGCCGTCGCCGATGACGGCCACGACCTTGTTCGATCCACCCTTCTGGTCGCGGGCGGCGCAGAAGCCGAGGGCGGCGCTGATGGAGGTGGAGGCGTGGGCCGCGCCGAAGGGGTCGTATTCGCTCTCGCTGCGCTTGGTGAAGCCGGAGAGGCCGCCGGGCATGCGCAGGGTGCGGATGCGGTCGCGCCGGCCGGTCAGGATCTTGTGCGGATAGCACTGGTGGCCGACGTCCCAGATCAGGATGTCGTCCGGCGTGTCGAACACATGGTGGAGGGCGACGGTGAGCTCGACCACGCCGAGGCCGGCGCCGAGGTGACCGCCGGTGACGGAGACCGCGTCGATGGTCTCGGCCCGCAGTTCGTCGGCCAGCTGGCGCAGCTGGGGGATGTCGAACCCGCGCGTGTCGGCGGGAAGATGAACCTGGTCGAGCAACGGGGTGTCGGGCATGAAACTCACGTGTTCCTTACGAGCTCTTCTCTACCCGTCATCCTCGGGCTTGTCCCGGGGATCAGACGTTGGGGGGCTCGGTCGTCGAGGATGGCCAGCGGTCAGAGAGGCCTCTGGATAACAAGCTGTTCCCAACCTCTGCCCCCCGGGTCAAGTCCGGGGATGACGGCAAAGGGACGTCAGGACCGGCGGTGCAGGACGTAATCCACACTGGCCTTGAGGATTTCCGCGTCGGGACCGAAGAGATCGAGATGGCCGCGGGCCTGGTCGGCCAGATGCGCGACCCTGTGCCGCGCCTGGTCGACGCCCAGCAGGGTGACGAAATTGGTCTTGCCGCGGGCGGCGTCCTTGTTGGCCGCCTTGCCGAGGATGTCCTCATCGCCTTCGACGTCCAGCAGGTCGTCGACGATCTGGTAGGCCAGGCCGATATCGTGGGCGAAGCTGGTCAGGGCCTGGCGGTGGACCTCGCGGGCACCGGCGATGATCAGGGGAATCTCGAA
The DNA here is from genome assembly GCA_943372245.1 of bacterium. GTDB lineage: Bacteria > Pseudomonadota > Alphaproteobacteria > Caulobacterales > Caulobacteraceae > Brevundimonas. The sequence continues at coordinate 12,794 of CALRXX020000020.1, read as the reverse complement.
GGCGTAGGTGAACAGGGCGCCGGTCTTGAGCCGCTGCATCCGGGCCACGCCGCCGAGGTCGTCGCGGACCCCCAGCAGGTCGATCATCTGGCCGCCCGCCATGCCGCGCGCGCCGCTGGCCAGCGACAGCCGGGCCGCCAGTTCGCAACGCACGGCGGGGTCGTCGTGGGTGTCCTCGTGCAGGAGGATGTCGAAGGCGGCGGTCTGCAGGGCGTCACCGGCGAGGACGGCGGTGGCCTCGTCATAGGCCTTGTGCACCGTGGGGCGGCCGCGGCGCACGTCGTCGTCGTCCATACAGGGCAGGTCGTCGTGGACCAGGCTGTAGGCGTGCACGCATTCCAGGGCGCAGGCGGCGCGCAGGACCGGCCGTTCCTCGATATCGAACAGACTGGCCGCTTCGAGGGCGAAGAAGGGACGCAGCCGCTTGCCGGGGCCGAGGGCGGCGTAGCGCATGGCCTCGGTGAGGCGTGATTCGGGGCCGTCGGCGCGGGGCAGCAGCTCGTCGAGCGCGACGGTGACCAGATCGGCGATCTCGGCCACCCGGTCGATGACGCCCTGCTCAGGCGAGTTGGCGGCCTGAATCCTGGAGGGGGGGACGGGTTTCAGAACAACCTCCCGCCCACGGGGACGTCGCGGTCGACGCCGACCAGGACGACCTCGCCGGCGGCGTCGGGGAAGCCCAGGGTCAGGACCTCGGACATGAAGGGGCCGATCTGGCGCGGCGGGAAGTTCACGACGGCGGCGACCTTGCGGCCCAGCAGCTGGTCACGCGTGTAGTGGACGGTAATCTGGGCCGAGGACTTCTTCACCCCGATGTCAGGGCCGAAGTCGATGGTCAGTTTCCACGCCGGCTTGCGGGCCTCGGGGAAGGGGTCGACGGCGAGGACTTCTCCCACGCGGACATCGACCTTCATGAAGTCATCAAAGGCGATCGGACCGGCGGGGGCCGGCATCAGCTGAACTCGGCCGGTTCAGCGCCCTTCGCCTGGCCGTCGGGGCCGACCACGATCTTCTCGACGCGAAGCTGGGCGGCCTTGAGGCGGTTCTCGCAATGCGCCTTGAGACGCGCGCCTTCCTCATAGAGGGCGATCGACTCCTCGAGCGGGGCCTGGCCGGACTCGAGCTTGGAGACGATGGCCTCAAGGCGCTGTAGGGCGTCCTCGAAGCTCATGTCGGCGGGGATGGCGGTTGTTTCGGTCATGGCCGGCGACCCTAGAGGGGGCGGAGGCGGGCCTCAAGCGGAGACAGGCATTTGCTATTCGACGCGCCGGGCGGAGACGATGCGGATGCGCGGGTCGAGCATCTGGCCGCGCATGAAGCCTTCGCCCTCGGTGGGGGATTTGGGGGCGGCGAGGATGGCGCGGACCACGTCCATCCCCTGGATGACCCGGCCGAAGACGGCGAACCCCGGATCGCCCGGGGCGGCCCGGCCGGCGTCGAAGCCCGGCAGATTGCCGACGATGATGAAGAAGTCGCCGTCTGCCGTGCCGGGATCGAACCGCGCCATGGACAGGGCACCGTCCACGTGGCGCAGGCCGGTCTGGCTGGTCGGCTCATGGGCGATGGGCGGCAGGATGCGGTCGGGGGCGTTGGCGGTTCCGCCCTGGACCACGCCGGTTCCGGCACCCAGCTCCATGCCACGATAGAAGTCCGTCCCGTTGAAGCGACCCTCGTCGACATAGCGCAGGAAGTTGGCGGCGGTGATCGGGGCGCGGGGGTCGGTCTCGACGAGGATGGAGCCGGCGCTGGTTTCGAGGATCACGCGGACGGCGACAGCGGGGGCCGGCGCTGCATCCTGGGCGAAGGCCGGGGCCGAAAGGGCGGCGGCAACGGCGAGGGTGAAGGCGAGCAGGGACCGTCGGATCATCGCCGTCTCCTGCGCGTCAGCGCTTCTCGTAGCGGCGCTGGGACCAGTATTTGAAGCCCTGGTTGTGGACCAGCGACCAGCCGTCGGCGCGCAGGCGGCGGCCGACCATGTGGTTGAAATAGCCGTGGGCGAGGACCAGCACGTCCTGACCGCTTTCGGCGCGGGCGATCAGGGCCCGGGCCGCGGTTTCGGAGCGGGCCTCCGCCTCGCGCCGGGTCTCCTGCCCCTCGTGGTGGTTGAAAACGTGCCACCAGAAGCGGGCGACGGCCCCCCAGTATTTGGGCGGCAGTTTGAACCAGGCGGGGAACTGCGGCGGCGGCAGGGGCGCCTCGATGAACAGGGCGTCCGACATGACCTCGCGCCCGAAGGCGATGGCAGCGGCGGTTTCCTGGGCGCGGGGACGGGTCGAGGCGTAGATGGCGCCCGCGCCCTCGGCGGTGGCCAGCAGTTCGGGCGGCGGGGTCTGGCCTGCGCGCAGGCCGCCGACCTCGTATCTGGCCCACCAGTCCCGGTACTGGTCCGAGGTGAGGTAACATTTGCGCGACAGGGCCGGCTCGCCGTGACGGGCCAGGACGATGGCGCCCGGACGCACCGAGACCAGGGCGGCGCGGGGCGGCGCGGGCTCTGTCTTCGATGGCGCAGGGGGGTCGGCCATCAGTGAGTCTCTGGCGGGGGCGGGCATGATGTGCGGCGGCAAGCGATTGGCGAACCGTCCTTATTCCTCCCCCAAGGCCTGAACGTGGGCGACCGCGGAACGGCACAGCCCCTCTAGGTCGTAACCGCCCTCGAGCGAGGACACAACCTTGCCGCCACAGCATGATCGCGCGACCTCGAGCACGGCGCGGGTCGCCCAGGCGAAATCCTCCGCCTCCAGCGACTGATGCGCCAGCGGATCGCGGCGGTGGGCGTCGAAGCCGGCGGAGATGAGGATCAGGTCCGGGGCGAAGGCCTCGAGCGCCGGCATCAGGCCACCGGCAAAGGCCCCGCGCCAGGCCTCGCGGGCGGCGTGGGGCGGGACAGGCACATTGACGACATTGCCCACGCCGGTCTCGGACGCCGCGCCCGAGCCCGGATAGAGGGGCGACTGATGGATGGAGCCGAGGAAGAGGCTGTCGTCGGACTCGAAGGCGGCCTGGGTGCCGTTGCCGTGGTGGACGTCGAAATCGATCACGGCGACGCGGGCCATGCCCTCGGCCTGGGCCACGCGGGCGGCGACGGCGACATTGGAGAACAGGCAAAATCCCATCGAGGTGTCCGGCTCGGCATGGTGGCCGGGTGGGCGGACGGCAGCGAAGGCGCGGGCGGTCTCGCCGCGGGCCACGGCGCGAACGGCGTCGACCACGGCCCCGGCGGCGAGGCGGGCGGCGCGGATACTGCCGGGCGACAGGACGGTGTCGGCATCGAGCCGGCGCAAGCCGCTGTCGGGCGCGGCGGCCAGCAGGCGGGCGACGTGGGCGGCGGGGTGCAGGCGTTCGAGGTCGGCGGCCGCAGCCTCGGTCGCGGCATGGCGATCGAGGCCGAGGTCGGCGGCATCGAGGGCGTCCAGCACGGCCTGCAGCCGTTCGGGGCTTTCCGGATGGCCGACGCCGGGGCGGTGCGCCAGCATGTCGGGGTGGGTGAAGAGGGCGACGCTCATCGGACAGAGGATAGAAGCGGGCGGCGGGCTTGTCGCGTCCCGATCAAGGTCCTAATCGCGCGCAATGACCAACGCCGTGATCCGCCCTGCTGTCGACGCCGATGCCGCCGCCCTCGGCGTGCTGGGCCGGCAGACCTTCCTCGACACCTTCGTGGACGGGTTCGGCATTCCCTACCCGGCCGGGGATCTGGCCGCCTTTCTCGAGGCGAGTTTCAGCCCGGAGACGATCCGCGCCAAATTGCAGGAGCCCGGCGCGGCCTGGTGGGTGGCCGAGCGCGACGGCGACCTGCTGGCCTTCGCCAATACCGGGCCGAACACCCTGCCCCACCCCGACGCCCGGCCCGGCCATGCCGAGCTGCGCCGGCTCTATGTGTCGAAGGCGGCGCAGGGTCTGGGGCTGGGGACGAAGCTGCTGACGGTCTCCCTCGACTGGATGGAGGCGAACACGGACGGGCCGCTGTGGATCGGGGTGTGGAGCGGAAACCTGAAGGCGCAGAAACTGTATGCGGCGTACGGGTTCGCGAAGGCAGGGGAGTATCAGTATCCCGTAGGCGCGTGGATGGATGACGAGTTCATCTTGCGGCGGGGCTGAGCCCGGCTCAGGTTAGCGGCATGCTCCTTCCCTTCTTCACCGCCCTGCGAGACGCGCGCGTGCCCGTGTCGATGAAGGAATGGCTCCATCTGATGGAGGCCATGGATCGCGACGTGGCCGGGCGGAAGGTCGATGATTTCTACCACCTGTCCCGCGCAGTGCTGGTCAAGGACGAGAAACACTACGACCGGTTCGATCAGGTGTTCGGCAAGGTGTTCGCCGGGATCGAGACCGTGGGCGCGGGTGACGCGCCGTCGCTGGACGTGCCCGAGGACTGGCTGAAGCTGCTCAACGAGAAATATCTGACCGACGAGGAAAAGGCGCAGATCGAGGCGCTGGGCGGGTTCGACAAGCTGATGGAGACGCTGAAGCAGCGACTCGAGGAACAGCAGGGCCGGCACGAGGGCGGCAACAAATGGATCGGCACGGGCGGGACCAGCCCGTTCGGGCACGGCGGCTACAATCCCGAAGGCGTCCGCGTCGGCGGGCCGGGCAAACAGGGCCGCGCGGTCAAGGTCTGGGAGAAGCGGGAATACCGCAATCTGGACGACCAGGTCGAACTGGGCACGCGCAACATCAAGGTGGCCCTGCGCCGTCTGCGCCGCTTCGCCCGGCAAGGGGCCCAGGACGAGCTGGACATGGACGCCACCATCGACGGTACGGCCCGTCAGGGCTGGCTGGACATCCATATGCGGGCCGAGCGGCGCAACACGATCAAGGTGCTGCTGTTCCTCGACATCGGCGGCTCGATGGATGCCCATGTGAAGATGTGCGAGGAGCTGTTCTCGGCCGCGAAGACCGAGTTCAAACACCTCGAATTCTTCTACTTCCACAACTGCCTCTACGAGGGGGTGTGGAAGGACAACCGGCGTCGGCACGAGCAGAAGATCCCGACCTGGGAGGTGCTGAACAAATACCCCGGCGACTGGCGCGCCATCTTCGTCGGCGACGCCACCATGAGCCCCTATGAGGTGACCATGCCCGGCGGTTCGGTCGAGCACTGGAACGAGGAGGCGGGGGCCGTCTGGATGAAGCGGGCCACGCAGCAGTGGGACAAGGTCGCCTGGCTGAACCCGTCGCCCGAGCGCTACTGGAACTATTCCGCCTCGGTCGGGATGGTGCGCGAGCTGGTTGATGAGCGGATGTATCCGCTGACGCTGGAAGGGCTGGAGAAGGCGATGCGGGCGCTGGCCAAATAGGCTAGGGTTCGCGGGTCGTACGAGGAATGCCCCCATGCTCGCCGTCGTCTTCGCCGTCATGCTGCAACAGACCGCGCCCCTGCCCGCCGCAACGGGTCAGGTGGTGTGGGAGACGCCCGCGCCCGTCGAGGCCGCCCAGGCCGTCGCGGCCGTCGATCTTCCGCCCATTCCCGACTCCGCCCGCGCCGATCCCTTTGGCTATGAGCGAGCCGAATGCAGCCCGCTGATCCGCGCGAGGGAAGAATCGCTGGAGGCCTGCCAGGGCCGGATCCGGGTGATCCTGGCCGCCCACCTTGGCGCCGCCCTGCCGGCCGGCCTGACCCCCGCCGGGGCGCCGGACGAATGCCGGCAGGAAGCCGCCGGCGACCGCTACGCCCTCCAATGCGGCGCGCCCGCCCGCGCCGTCCGTCCGACGGCCGTGCTGGAGGAGCGGAACTGCGAAACCCGCCCCCGCGCCCAGCCCCAGGGCGGCGTGGCCTGGACCGAGGAATGCCGCCCTGCCAGCGGCCGTCGCGAGGACGAGGGACTACGGTTCCGGGTGGGCGGCAAGGACTAGCGTCAAACCCTGCTGAACCCGGGTAAGCGCGGGCGGCGTCCTGTCGACCATGGCAGGACCTATTTGGGCTTGTCGTCGTTCAGGGTGTCCTTCAGTCCGCCGACGGCGTTCTGGATCTTTCCGGACACCTGGTCGGCGCGGCCCTCCGCCTTGAGTTTTTCGTCGCCGGTGACTTTCCCGGCGAGTTCCTTGGCCTTGCCGCCGAGGTTTTTGGCGGCGCCTTCGATTCGATCATGATCGGCCATGGGACTCTCCTTGCCGGACGCGACCGGGTTGGCCGCGCCTCACTGACACCAGCGGCCGGGAGCGCGAGCGGTTCCGTACTGTGCCGCTAGAACCGGTGCCGCAGCCAGACCGTGACGGCCCAGGCATGGGCGTCGTGGCGCAGGCGGCCGAGGGCCTGGTACGGATCGAGCCAGACCAGATCATGGTCGGCCTCGAGCTTTGCGGCAGGGTCCAGCGACAGCTGTTCGGCGATCCAGAAGCCACCGATGTTGTTGATCGGCTGGCCGTCGGACTTGCGGAAATACTGGGCGGCGTGGGCGATGCGGGTCAGCGGACGCACCGTCATGCCGGTTTCCTCGAGGAACTCGCGGACGACAGCCTGTTCCTCGGTTTCGTCTCCGTCGACCGCGCCCCCCGGAAGGTCGAAATAGCTGCCCTCGCCGCGATCGACACGGACGCAGGCCAGTTTTCCGTCGTGCAAGACCAGGCCGAAGGCCGTGGGGCGCGGGCGGTGGTCGAGGCCGGGCCCGGCGGTTCCGAACTGGAGGCGGGCACCTTGGGTCACAGGTCGAGAAACGGGTGGCACGGGGCGGCGAAGGAATTTTTCATCGCAGGCGAGCATTAGCGGGGCGTCCGGCCCTGTCCAGTCGCGTGACGGGAGAAACCCTCGCGGTTCTGCGGATTTCGGGTAATGATCAAGTCCCGTCAGGATCGGGGGAGTTCGACATGGTGTGGTGGTGGTGGATCGCTCCGGCGATCGTTGGCCTGATCGGAGTCGTGCTGCTGATCCGCGGCCTGATGGCCCTGTTCCACGGGCGGGTGTTCAGCGGCCTGCTGGTCGGCGCCGGTGGGGCCGGTTTCATGGCGGCGGCGGCGATCGCCGGCCTGCTGGCGCTGGACGTCCAGACCTATGGCCGGCTGACCTATGAGCGCCCTGTGGCGACGATCCAGACCCGTCAGCTGGGACCACAGTATTTCGAGGCCACGGTGATGCAGCCCGGCATGGGCGAGGACGCGCCGGGCGTCAGCAACCTGTATCCGCTGCACGGCGATGAATGGCGCATCGAGGCGCAGGTCCTGAAGTGGAAGCCGTGGGCCAATGTGCTCGGGCTGGACACCCAGTACCGGCTGGACCGGCTGTCCGGCCGCTATCATTCGATCGAGCAGGAAATCAATGCGACGCGCAGCGTGCATCCCCTGGCCGGCGGCGACGCCGGGCCGGACTGGCTGCCCTGGCGCCTCAGCGCCTGGGATACGGCGCGGAAATACCGGAAATACGTCGACGCGGTCGACACCCTGTACGGTGGCGGCGCCTATATGCCGATGGCCGACGGGGCGAAGTATGAGGTCTGGATCACCCAGTCCGGCCTGGTGGCCCGTCCCGCCAACGACGCGGCGCGGAATGCTTCGGCGGGGGGCTGGACGGAGGTCGAGTAGAAGGCCGCTTCGGAACGGGGTGGTTGGTGATTGGTGGTTGGTGGCTGGCAGACACCTGTGCAGGGGCGCGGTCTGCGCCGCCCTTCCGCTGGCGGTGAGTGCGCAACCACCAACCACCAATCACCAACCACCCCTCCCCATCCTCAACGGGGAGGAAAGGGCTAGACGGTCCCGATCGTCCTCAACCTCGCCCTCGGATGCACCTCGTTCTGGCTCATGACCACGGTCTGGCCGCGGAAACGTTCGATGATCGAGCGGACATAGGGGCGGATCTGCGGGCCGGTCAGGAGGACGGCGGTCTCGCCGGCCATGGCGGCGCGTTCGAAGACGTCCCGGACGGCGCGGATGAAATCCTGCAGCCGTGACGGAGCCATGGCCAGCTGGCGGTCCTCGCCCTGGCCGATCAGGGCTTCAGAGAAGGCGGCTTCCCATTCCGGCGACAGGGTGACGATCGGCAGGGCACCGTCGTCGCCCTTGTGCTGCCAGCACAGCTGGCGGGCCAGACGGCCGCGGACGTGTTCGACCAGGGTGGTGACCGAGCTGGTGTGCGGCGCGGCCTCGGCCAGGCCTTCGAGGATGGCGCCGAGATCGCGGATCGAGACCTTCTCGCGCAGCAGGGTCTGCAGCACCCTTTGCAGGGTGGTGACGGTGACAACCGAGGGGATCAGTTCGTCGACCAGTTTCTTCTCCTCGGTCCCCAGCTCCTTCAGCAGCTTCTGCACCTCGGCGTAGGAGAGCAGGTCGGCCATGTTCTCCTTGAGGATCTCGGTCAGGTGGGTGGTCAGGACGGTCGAGGGGTCGACGATGGTGTAGCCGCGGAAGGTCGCTTCCTCGCGCAGGCTTTCGTCGATCCAGGTGGCGGGCAGGCCGAAGGCGGGTTCCTTGGTGTGCTCACCCGGCAGTTCGACCTGGCGGCCGGCCGGATCCATGGCCATCAGCGAGCCGAGACGGACCTCGCCCTGCCCGGCCTCCATCTCCTTGATGCGGATGGCGTAGCCCTGGGTGCCGAGGCGCATATTGTCGAGGATGCGGACCGACGGCATGACGAAGCCGTACTCCTGGGCCAGCGAGCGTCGCAGGGCGCGGACCTGATCGGTCAGGCGGCGACCCTCCAGATCGTTGATCAGGGACAGCAGGGAATAGCCGAGCTCGATCTTGACCTCGTCGATGGTCAGGGCGGTGCCGATCGGCTCCTCGACATCTTCCTTCGGACCGGCGGCGGCGGCGGCCATCCCGGCCTCGGTGGGCCCTGGCTTGAGCCGCTGCCGGCCCAGACGCCAGGCCATGAAGCCCGTGCCGAGCGACAGGGCCGCGAAGGGGAGCAGCGGCATGCCGGGGATCAGGCCGATCAGGCCGGCGGCGGCCGAGACGACACCGAGGCTGACGGGGTTGGTGGCCAGCTGGGCGACCAGGGCCTTGTCGGCCGTGCCCTCGACACCCGCCTTGGAGACGAGGAAGCCGGCGGCGATGGAGATGATGATGGCGGGAACCTGGGTCACCAGACCGTCGCCGATGGTCAGGGCGACGTAGGAGTTGGCCGCGTCGCCGATGCTCATGCCGTGCTGGAGCGTGCCGATCAGGATGCCGCCGATGGCGTTGATGAAGACGATGATCAGACCGGCCACGGCGTCGCCGCGCACGAATTTCGAGGCACCGTCCATGGCACCGAAGAAGGTCGATTCCTGCTCCAGCTCCTTGCGGCGGCGCTTGGCGGTTTCCTCGTCAATCAGGCCGGACGACAGGTCGGCGTCGATGGCCATCTGCTTGCCCGGCATGGAGTCCAGGGTGAAGCGGGCCGAGACCTCGGCGATGCGGGTCGAGCCCTTGGTGATGACGACGAAATTCACCACCAGGATGATGGCGAAGATGATGATGCCGATGATGAAGCTGCCGCCCATCATCAGGGCGCCGAAGGCCTGGATGACCTGACCGGCGCCGTCGGTGCCCTCGTGACCGTGGCTGAGCACCAGCCGGGTCGAAGCCAGGTTCAGACCCAGCCGGAACAGGGTCGAGACCAGCAGCACCGTGGGGAAGATGGCGAAGTCCAGCGGCCGCTTCATCATCACCGCGGTCATGAGGATCAGCACGCTGGAGACGAGCGAAACCGCCAGCAGCACATCCATCAGGAAGACCGGGATCGGCAGGATCAGCAGCAGGATGACGCCGATGACGCCGATGGCCATGGCCACCTCGCCGCGCGCGACCCAGCCCAGCATGTCGCGACCCGTCGGACGGGCCATGCCGTCGCTCATCATGGTCGAGGCGGGGATGTCGGTCATGCGCGGCCGAGCCGCTTCAGCGCGAGACGGGTGGCCTCGGCGATAACGGCTTCGTTCTCCGGTTTGTCGGAGGCGGCATGATAGTAGGCGGCGACGATCACCGGCGCGCCCGCAGGCGGATAGAGGATGCCGATATCATTGGTCGGCCCGTAGCCACCGGTGCCGGTCTTGTGCGCCACCCGCCAGCCCTCCGGCACGCCGGCCTTGATCCGGGCCATGCCGGTCGGGGAAGCGAACATCCAGCCGAGCAGCAGGGCCCTGGACTCCGGCGAAAGAGGGGTCGACCCATCGATGAACAGGCGGTGGATGTTGGCGGCAGACCGGGCGGGCTGGATCGTATCCTTGTCGCCGTCCAGCCGGTTCATCTCCGGTTCGAACCGGTCCACGCGGGTCGTGGTATCGCCGATACCGCGGTAGAATGCCTGCATTGGCTCCAGCCCGCCCATGGCCTTGAGCAGCAGGTTGGCGGCGGGGTTGTCGCTGACCTCGACCGTGGCCTTCATCAGCTGCGCGACCGGGAGCGTCCCGCCGATCGCCGGCTCAGTCACCGGCGCATTGTTGGTCATGTCGGCGCGGGTGATCGCGATCGCGCGATCCAGCCGCTCCTCGCCGGCCTGGATCCGCAACAGGGTGGCGGCGGCGAGATACATCTTGAAGGTCGAGCAATAGACGAACCGCTCTTCACCGCGCCAGGCCAGGCGGCGTCCCGAACCCGTGTCGTGGGCGACGAAGCCAAGCCGATCCCGGCCTTCCTGCTCCAGCGAGGACAGGTCAAAGGCTTCAGGAGCCGGGGCGGCCTCTTGCGAGGCCCCCGGCGCGGCGCGGACGCAGCCTGCCACGCCCAGCGCGCCGAGGCCGGTCAGGACGCTTCTGCGGTCCGTCCCCATGGGCATGATCAGGCGGCCGCGTAGCCGGAGGCGGCCACACCGCTCTGCGGGGCGATGATCTGGACGCCCTCGTCGGCGTATTCGTTCAGCTTGTTGCGCAGGGTGCGGATCGAGATGCCGAGGATGTTGGCCGCATGGGTGCGGTTGCCGAGGCAGTGCGACAGGGTGTCGAGGATCAGCGTCTTTTCCATCTGCGCCACCGTCTGGCCGACATGGGCGCGGGTGACGGCGTCGGCGGTCTGGGCGGCGCGGGCGGCGGGGTTGTCATAGCCGGCGGCGCCGTGGGCGCCGGCGCTGAGCGGCTGGCCGTCCGGCAGGCGGATGGCCTCGACGTCGATCTCGGGTCCGACCGCCAGCAGCACGGCGCGGTGCATGGCGTTTTCCAGCTCGCGGACATTGCCGTTCCAGCGGTGCGAAACCAGGGCGCGGCGGGCCTCGAGCGAGATCGGACGCACCGGCACGCCGTTGGCGGCGGCGTATTTCTTGACGAAATGATCGGCCAGGACGGAGATGTCGCCGGGCCGCTCGCGCAGGGCGGGCAGGCGCAGGTTCACGACGTTCAGGCGGTAGAGCAGGTCTTCGCGGAACGTGCCCTCGGCCACCGACTTGGCGAGGTCGCGGTTCGAGGTGGCGATGATGCGGATGTTGACCGGCACGGGCTTGGTCCCGCCGACGCGGTCGATGACGCGCTCCTGGATGGCGCGCAGCAGCTTGGCCTGCAGGCGGACGTCCATCTCCGAGATTTCGTCCAGCAGGAGGGTGCCGCCGTCGGCCTCCTCGAACTTGCCGATGCGACGGGCCATGGCACCGGTGAAGGCCCCCTTCTCGTGGCCGAACAGCTCGGATTCCAGCAGGTTGTCGGGAATGGCGGCGCAGTTGACGCTGATGAAGGGACGGTCCGCGCGTTTCGAACCGTTGTGGAGGTAACGGGCCATCACCTCCTTGCCGACGCCGCTTTCGCCGGTGATCAGGATCGAGGCTTCCGAACGGGCGACCTGGTCGGCGAGCATGATGACCGCCTTCATCGACGGATCGGCCGAGATCAGCGGGCGATCGTCATCGGCCACGGCGGACAGGACCGCGGCGATCAGATCGGCCTCGGGCGGCAGGGGGATGAATTCCTTGGCCCCGGCGCGAATGGCGGCGGCCGCGTCGGCGGCGTCGGCGTCAACCCCGCAGGCAACGACCGGAACATGGATCCGCTCGGCCTCGTTGGCCGCGATCAGGGCGGCGATGTCGATGCGGTAGTCGACCATCAGCAGGTCGGCCCCCTGCCCTCGACGGAGCTGTTCCGTGGCCTGATCGCCGCGTTCGACGTGGCTGACCTTGGCGCCGTGCGCCATGGCCATCTTCACCGCCGTCGCCAGCTGTCCGCTGAGCCTGCCCACTACCAGAAGCCGCATCGGTCTTCTCCTCTAATCTCTACGCACGATCCGGCCGCCGATCAGGCGCCGGAGTCCTCGGTCTTGATGATTTCCGTCATGGTCACGCCGAGCCGGTCCTCGACGACGACGACCTCCCCGCGGGCGACCAGACGGTTGTTGACGAAGATGTCGATGGCCTCGCCGACCTTGCGGTCCAGCTCCAGCACGCTGCCGCGATTGAGCTTGAGCAGCTGGGCCACGGACATGTGGGCCTTGCCCAGCACGGCCGAGATGTTCACCGGAACGTCGAAGACGGGCGTCAGATCGTGCGCCGTCTTCTCGGTCGGGTCATCGTGGACGGTGATGGCGACGGAGTCGGGAAACTCCTCCAGGGCCATGGTGTCGGACGCCATTACGGCCTCCCTTCCATCGAGGTTTCAGGGGTGAGGTTTTCGGCATGCCCGGCCTCGGCGGCCAGGGCGGAGTTGAGGGCTTCGCCCATGCGGGCGAAGGCTTCATCGGGATCGAAGGCGGCGCGGCCGTCCGACCATTCCAGCTGGAAGGCGGCCGCGGCCATGGTCGGATCCGTACGGAAGGCGACGATGCCCGAGAAGCCGGCGTCGGCGCACAGCTGCTGGATCCGCGCGTGGGTGGCCTCGGTGAGATCGCCGGTGCGGATGACGAGCCGCGGCGAGGCGTCGATCTCCTGGCCCAGGGCCTCCAGAGCGGCCTGCAGCGGCGCCTCGGGATAG
>CALRXX020000019.1:0-72971 GCA_943372245.1 bacterium | reverse complement strand
GGCGGCAATGTGAACCTCGAGCCCGAGGAACGCTGGATCTCCGAACTCACCTATGAGCGCCGGTTCCTGGGCGATGGCATCCTCTCGATCGGCTACCGGCACGACGAGATCATCGGCGTCATCGACCGCCTGCCCTTGCCCATGGGCCTGTCGGCCGTCGGCAATATCGGCGACGGGACGCTGGATCAATTGGCCGTCAACCTTGTCCTGCCGCTGGACTGGACCGGCTTCAACGGCGGCCAGTTCGCGTTCCGGAACACCTGGAACGACACCGCGGTCGACGACCCGACCTCGGGCCAGGAGCGGCCGATCTCGGGTGTCAGGCCCTCGCAGCCTGCCTTCACCCTCTCCCAGGACATCACCAGCTGGAAGATCAGCTGGGCGGTCACCTATCTCGAGAGCCTGCGTCAGTTCAACTATGCCCCGGACCAGGTCTCGGGCTTCACCGGCAGCGACTATTTCGAGGCCAGTATGGAGTACAAGCCGACGCCGACCCTCGCGATCCGCGCCCAGGTCAACGTCTGGAACGACTTCCAGGTCGAACGCACGGTCTTCGCCGACCGGACGCTCGCTCGCCCGGTCGCCTTCACCGAACTGCGGCCCTCGGATCCGCGCACCTTCTGGCAGATCCGGGTGCGCAAGACGTTCTGAGGAGAGGTCATTCCGCCGCACCAGGCCTGTACGGAAAAGATTGTCTCCTGAGCCCCGGTCGCTGTATGGGCGGCGCTTTCCGGGTGCCGCGCGCCTGTCAGGGAGGTGCGGATGACCAAGGCGATCTGGCTGGCCGGCGCAGGTGTCTGGGCGATCCTCGCCCTCCCCGCCCTGGGTCAAACTGTGCAGACCGAGACGGCACCGGTCGCTGGTGTCGACCGCCAGGGCGTCCTCGTCTTCGAACCTGCCTTCTTTGCCGAGGCCCGTCCGGATACGGCGCTGGACATGATTTCGCGCCTGCCGGGTTTCAATTTCGATCCCGGCAACAGCAATACGCGCGGTCTGGCGGGAACGGCCGGCAACGTGCTGATCGACGGAGCCCGACCCTCGACAAAGAGTGACGGTCTGGGTGAAATTCTCGGGCGGATTTCGGCAGGGGGCGTGGCCCGGATCGAGCTGATTCGCGGGGGTTCGCCCGGTGTCGACATGCAGGGCCAGCCGGTCGTGGCCAATGTCATACTGCTTCGGACCGTGACGACCGAACGGGTCTTCGAGGCCAATGCCGATATCCTGGCCGATGGTCACATCTCACCGGGCCTGACAGCACGATATGCGCGACGCGAGGGCGACAACCAGATCGAGGGGTCTGTCAGTGGCTACTGGGAACGCAGCTGGGGCGACAGCGAGGGGTTCCGGAGACGTTACACACCGACCGGCGTGCTCACCCAGGATGCTGCACTGGCTTCATCGGCTCGCAATCGCGGTGTGAGGGCAACCGGGGCCGGCCAACGCCGTATCGGCGGCGGCCTGTTTCGCACCAGCGGTCTCCTGGACTGGTCTGTCGATTCAGATTCGCAGGACCAGGTGATCCGGTCCGGCAGCGGCACAAGCAGTTTCAACACTGAGCAGGACGACCAGTTCGAAGCCGAATTCGGCCTCGACTGGAACCGCGAGCTCGGCCCGCGGTCCGGGCTGGAGCTGACAGGCCTTCAGCGCTACGCGAGCAGCAGCAGCTCCGCCGACTCGACCAACAGCAGCGGCAACTCCAATTTCACGTCTGATACGACCACGGGCGAGTCGATCGGCCGGACCGTCCTGCGCTTTCGCCCCAGTGATCGATGGGCGATCGAGACCGGTGGGGAGATCGCCTATAATTTTCTGGACCGCGCCAGTGCCTATGCCGAGGGCGGCGTTCCGGTTCCGCTACCGTCCTCATCCGTGAAGGTCGAGGAATTGCGCGGCGAGGTGTTTGGCCAGGCCACCTGGCGGCCCGAACCGGCCCTGACCATTGAGGGCGACCTGCGCCTCGAGGTCTCGGAAATCACCCAGTCCGGCGACAGCGACCTCACCAAGTCATTCGTTTACCCCAAGGCTCGACTGCAAACGACCTGGACACCGGTGGCCGGGCACCAACTGCGCCTGCGCATCGAGCGTGAAGTGGGCCAGCTGGACTTCGGCGACTTTACTGCCTCCGCGGACATCGACCTCGGCCAGGTCGAGGGCGGAAACCCCGATCTTGAACCGCAGAAGTCCACCGTGCTGGAGGCCGTCTACGAATACCGGTTCTGGGATGAGGGCGCGCTCCTGGCGTCCTGGCAGTATGCCGAGGTTGAGGATGTCGTGGACATCATCCCCCTCGCCGGCGGGTTCGACGGAGTCGGCAATATCGGTGACGGCGTTCAGGAAACCTTCGACCTTCGACTGACCCTTCCGACAGACCGGCTGGGCGTCAGCAATGGCCGGCTGCAATTGCGCGGCAACTGGACATCCAGCGAGGTCATCGACCCGGTCACAGGACAGGAGCGCGCCTTCCAGAACGCTCAGGATTTCAGTTGCGACGTGAGCTTCGATCAGGACCTCAGGGACGGACGCTGGACCTGGGGCGTGAAGCACGACTGCAATACCTATCGCGGACGGGCGTTTCGGGTTCGTGAGATCCGCACGGCCTATGGTGAACCCGAGGTCTCCGCCTATCTGCAATGGAAGCCGTTTGGCGATCTGACGGTCCGGGTCGATGTGGAAAACCTGACCGACCGGGTCCGCGGCAACGACCGCGACATATATGCCGGCCCGCGCGATACCGCCCCGCTGTCCCTGCGCGAGAGCCGACGGGTCACGAGCGGGCCCTCGATTGAGGTGCAGGTTCGTCGCTCCTTCTGAATCGAACCGCCGCGGGCAGGACCCCGCATCAGACCGCTCCCCTGATGGATGCCAAAAAGGGCGGAACCTTCCGGTTCCGCCCTTCCTGTATTCAGCCGTTGGCCGGATCAGGCCGCGGGGTGGTTGTCGGCGTCATTGGCCCCGTGGGACCAGCCCTTGATCAGGAAGCTGATAAGGATGAAGAACACACCGATGGCGATGCCGCCCAGGCCGAGCTTCTCGAACACGTCGAGTGAGGTGCGGAGAGCCAGACCGGGATCGAGCACCTGACCGCCGACGGTCTCGGTGCCGGCCAGGCCAGCGATCCAGCCACCCACGAACTGGGCGATGGAACTGGCCAGGAACCAGACGGCCATCATGAAACTGACGACCGCGGGCATGGAGAGCTTTGTGATCTCCGACAGGCCCACCGGCGACAGGAACAGCTCGCCGGTCGTGTGCAGCATGTAGAGCAGGCCCAGCAGGACGATCGGCATCTGGAAGGCCGAGTTGGCCATGCCGGCGCCCCACACCACCACCATGAAGCCGAGACCGACCTGCAGCAGGCCGAGGCCGAACTTCATGACCGGGTTCGGGTCCATGTTGCGCTTGGCCAGGTACGCCCAGAGGGCGGCCATGATCGGCGCAAAGATCAGGATGAAGCCGGCGTTGAACGACTGGGTCTGGGCGGCCGTGATGGTCGCGTCGATCCAGAAGCCGGTCGGCGTGGCAATGCCCGCGGCCTCGAGTTGCGCCGGCGTGCCCACGGTGATCCCGAACAGCTGGAAGGCCGTCGGTGTCAGGCTGAGGTCGACGTTGCGGTCGGCGAACAGGTTCAGCGAGGTGCCGGCCTGTTCGAACAGGGTGAAGAAGACCACCGAGCCGAAGATCAGCACCACCGCCAGCATCATCCGTTCACGCTGCGCCTTGGTCTGGCAGACCTTGATGATGACGTAGAGGATGAACAGCAGCGAAGCGATCGTGGCGGCCGTCAGGACGGTGCCGACCATGGCGTTGCGCTGGACCAGGAACCAGATCAGGCCGACGCCCAGGGTGCCGAGCAGATAGATCGACCATTCGCGGTTCAGCGGACCGATCATCGGACGCTTGAGCGCCTCGGGGTTCGGCGGCTCGCCCTTGCCCTCGAGCAGGGGCTTGCCGAGCATGAAGACCACCCAGCCCAGCGCCATGCCGACGCCGGCCAGGCCGAAGCCGGCCCACCAGCCGACCGTCTGCCCGAGATAGCCACAGAGGACCGCGGCCCAGAAGGCCCCGAGGTTGATGCCGTAGTAGTAGAGGGTGAAGCCGGAATCCCGCCGCGGGTCACCCTGCGGATAGAGTTGTCCGACGATCGTCGAGATGTTCGGCTTCAGGAAGCCGACGCCCATGATGATCAGCGACACCGCCAGATAGAAGACATTGACGCCCATCAGGTCGCGGGTCTGGGCCATCTCATAGGACCCTTCCGCCAGGGTGGCGGGCAGGGGCGAGTTGGCCGGCATGCCGGCGACAGCGAGGCCGCCGCCCTCGGCAGGGCCGAAGGCGTATTTCTGGCCGTCGACGACGATGTTGACGTCGCGCGCGGCACCGCGGCCTTCGGCCGAAATCTCATAGGTCTGGCCGGCATAGGTCAGGGTCTCGGTCGCAGGACGGCCCTCGAAGGCCATCAGGCCGTGGCCGGCGACCAGCAGCAGAGCCCCGAAGGCGATGGCCTTGCGGGTGCCGATAAAGCGGTCGGCGAGCACGCCACCGACCAGCGGCAGCAGATAGACCAGCGATGTGTAGGACCCGTAGGTCGAACCCGCCATCGAGTCGTCGAACAGGAAATGCTGCGTCAGGAAGAAGATCAGGATGCCGCGCATGCCGTAGTAGGAGAAGCGCTCCCACATTTCGGCGAAGAACAGGATGATCAGTCCGCGCGGGTGGTTCTTCAGAATTTGCATCAGCACGGGGACGCCCGTGAGAAGCGTGATGATCAGGCCGGCTATGATGACGATGTTCATGCCTGGTCCCCCCGGATGCGTCGGGACTTGAACCCGCCGGGCGCCGAAAGCGCCCCCCCAATGTCCGTTCTACTCAACGGCTCACTCCCATATTGCTGCGCCCCACCTGACGCGCGAGGCCGCATAAGCAGCACGGGGCGCATGACCGGACAAGTGTTAAGGGTAAATTGGCTGTGAGGTGGCGCACCGGCGGGCCAGACGGCAGGATGGCTTCGAATCAGTATGGGCGTGCGGGGATGATGACGACGCGGCGATCGGCGCTGATGGGAGCGGGCTCCGCGATCACGCTTGCGGCGTGCGGCACCACCCCGCCGCGCGTGGCCGTGAATGTGATCGCGGCGGGTCAGCCGGCCGCCCTTCTGATCTGGGCCGTGGCCCGTGACCGGCTGGCGGGGTGGCCGCGCAAGCCGTCGCCGGAGGCCCTGGCGGCCCTGCCCGCCCTCGCGGCGGACCTGCCGGAACTGGGCGCCCTGGGCGGCGGCGGACAGCCCGCGAATCTGGAAGCCATGGCGGCTCTGGGCCCCCGGCTGGTGATCGACTATGGCGACACCGATCCCGAAAATCAGGCGCTCGGCGACCGGATCAAGACCCGGCTGGGCGTGGACTGGCGCCTGATCGACGGCGCCCTGATCAAAATCCCCGAGGCCATCCGCGAAGCCGGCGAACTGCTGGACGCCGGGCGGGACGCCGCCGCCCTGGCGGATGAGGCCGCCGCCGTACTGGACAATTGGCGTCGCGCCCCGGCCGGGTGGTCCTTCTACTATGCCCGCGGCGCCGACGGACTGGAGACCGGCTTCCAGGGCTCGCTGGCGACCGAGGTGCTGGAAGGCGCCGGCTGGACCAATGTCGCCGCAGAGTCGCGCGACATCGGCCGGGTGACAAGGGAACAGGTCGCCGCCTGGGACCCCGAGGTCCTGGTCACGATGAGTCCGGTGTTCGCGGAGACGGTCCGGCACGACCCGGTCTGGCGCACGCGCCGGGGTGGTCAGCGTCGACGGCTGTTGCTCCTGCCCGACCATCCGTTCGGCTGGATCGACCGGCCGCCGTCGGTGAACCGGCTGCTGGCCTGCGCCTGGCTGGCCGATCCGGAAGGCTCCCGGATGACCCTCGCCGGCCTGACCCGACGGCTGTACGGCATGGCGCCGGTCGAGGTGGCCCTGCCGCAGTGGATCCGGTGAGCCGGCTCCGGGACACCCTGCTTCCGGCCGTCCTTGTCCTGCTGACCCTGGCCGGTGCGCTTGTGGTGCTCGCGACGGGGCCGCTGGGTGTGGCGCCGGACGCCCTGCTGACCGCCCTGACCGGACAGGGCTCGCCCGAGGCGGAACTGGCGCTGGCCCTGCGTGGACCCCGTCTGCTGGCGGCCCTGACCTGCGGTGCCGCCCTCGCCGGCGCGGGGGCCGGCTTCCAGATCCTGTTCCGCAATCCGCTCGCGGCGCCCGACCTGCTGGGCGTGTCTTCCGGCGCAGCGCTCGGCGCGGCCCTGGCCCTGCTGCTGGGCGCGGGCGCAGCGCTGGTGCAGGGCGCGGCCTTTGCGGGCGGACTGGCCGCCGGCGCCCTCGCGCTTGTGTGCGCCGCCCTGACCCGCAGCGGCGACGGCCGCCTCGCCCTGATCCTGTGCGGCGTCGTGGCCGGTGCCCTCGCCTCGGCCGGCCTCGGCCTCGTCGTGGTGGTCGCCGAGCCGTATTCGCAGCTGCCGTCGATCACCTACTGGCTGCTGGGCAGCTTCACCCGGGCGACCCTGCCCGAAGCGGCCGGCGCCCTGGTTCCCGTGGCCCTCGGCGCGGCCGTGCTGATCTGGCTGGGCTTCCGGCTCGACATCCTGTCGCTGGGCGACGAACAGGCCCGGTCGCTGGGCCTGCCCGCGCGGCCGCTGCGCCTGCTGGCCCTCGCCGCCGCCGCCCTGATGACCTCCTCGGCCGTGGCCGTCGCGGGCGTGGTCGGCTGGATCGGCCTGCTGGCGCCCCATGCCGCCCGCCTCATCGTCGGCGAGCGGGCCGGGCGGCTGATCCCGACTTCCATGGCTATCGGGGCCCTGTTCGCCCTCGTCATCGACCGGCTGGCCACCGCCTTCGGCCCCGCGGAGATCCCCGTCGGTCTGTTGTCCGCCGCCATCGGTGCCCCCGCCTTCCTGATTCTGTTCGTCGCCACCTCGAGGCGGTCATGAGCGGTCTGCGGCTGGAGGGTCTGGTCGCCGGGCGGGGCAGGGATTTCCGCCTGCCGCCGCTGGACCTGACGACAGAGGCCGGCGAGGTTCTCGCCCTGATCGGCCCCAACGGCACCGGCAAGACCACCCTGTTGAAGACCCTCGCCGGCCTGCTGCCGCCGCTGGCCGGGGCGATCGTCGACACCGGCACCCCGGCGTATCTGCCGCCGCCGGGCGCGGTGTCCGCCGGCTTCTCCGCCCTGCATCTGACCGCCCTGGGCCGCGCCCGGCTGCGCCGCTGGTCGCCGGGCCTGACGCCGGAGGACCTCGACGCCGCCCGCGGCGCGCTCGGCCGGCTGGAGGTGGGCGACCTCGCGGACCGGCCATTCGACCGCCTTTCCAGCGGCCAGCAGCAGCTGGTCCTGATCGCCAGACTGTTCGTGCAGGACGCACCTG
The DNA here is from genome assembly GCA_943372245.1 of bacterium. Taxonomy (GTDB): domain Bacteria; phylum Pseudomonadota; class Alphaproteobacteria; order Caulobacterales; family Caulobacteraceae; genus Brevundimonas. The sequence continues at coordinate 65,579 of CALRXX020000019.1, read as the reverse complement.
TCTGTCTGCTGGACGAACCGCTGGCCCTGCTGGACCCCGCCCACGCCCAGGCGGTCGAGGCGGCCATTCGCGCCCTCGCCGCCGGGGGCCGGGTGGTCATCGCCTCGACCCACCACCTGCCCTTCGCCGCCCGCGCCGACCGGGTGCTGGCGATCGGTCCCGACGGGATGGAGGTCGCCTCCCCGGCGCGCGCCCTCGCCCCCGACCGCATCCGCGCCCTGTTCGGCGTCGAGGTCGCGGGCTGTCCCTGCTGCGGTCAGGCCTTGAGTTGAGCCGCCGCTTGGCCGACGCTGGCGTCCTCGTTTCCGGAAGGCCGACCATGTTCCGTACCCGCCTGACCCTCGCCGCAGCCGCCCTCGCCCTGTTCGCCTCGCCCGCCGCCGCCCAAGAGGCACCGCGCTGGTCCTTCGCCATCCACGGCGGTGCCGGGGTGATCGAGCGCGCCAGCCTGACACCCGAACAGGACGCCGCCTATCGCGCCGCCCTGCATCGCGCACTGGAGGCCGGGTCGGCGGTGCTGGCCGCCGGTGGGTCGTCGCTGGACGCAGTGCAGGCCGCCATCGAACTGATGGAGGACGATCCGCTGTTCAACGCCGGGCGCGGGGCGGTCTTCACCGCCGCGGGCCGCAACGAGCTGGACGCCGCCGTGATGGACGGCTCGGACCTGAGGGCGGGCGCGGTCGCGGGCCTGACCACCACCCGACACCCGATTGCCGCCGCCCGTGCGGTGATGGACCAGTCCCCGCACGTCATGCTGATCGGCGAGGGGGCGGATGCATTCGCCGCCTCGGTCGGACTGCAGCAGGTCCCCCCGGCCTTCTTCTTCACCGAGCGCCGCTGGCAGGCGTTGACGACCTATCTGCGCGCACACGACATGCCGATCCCGGAACGGCCGGTCGGCGCACCGGGACCTCAGGCGGAAAACACCCTGCCCGCGCCGCCGCTGAACGAGCGCAAATTCGGCACGGTCGGTGCCGTGGCGCTGGACAGCCAGGGCCGGCTGGCGGCCGGCACCTCGACCGGCGGCACCACCGCCAAACGCTGGGGCCGGGTCGGGGATGTGCCCGTGCTGGGGGCCGGGACCTATGCCTCGAACCGCGACGGCTGTGCGGTCTCGGCGACGGGCGACGGCGAATACTACATCCGCGCCAGCGTCGCCCGTGACATCTGTGGCCGCATCGCCGCTGGATCGCCGACACAGGCGGCAGCGCAGGCCGAGGTGGACGACGCCCTGTCGCTGGGCGGGTCCGGCGGCGTCATCGTCATGGACCTTCAGGGACAGCCCGGTTTCGCCATGACCAGTTCGGGCATGTACCGCGGCTCCGTCTCCAGCGCCTCGCCCGCCGCGGTCGCCATCTACGGCGATGAGGCCCTGCGTCCGTGACCCAGGGCGCGACGATCGATCTGGCCGGCAAATTCGCCGCCTTCTCCGACCACTGGCGGCCGCGCGTGGCGGCGCAACTGAACGGACAGGACGTGCGGCTGGTCAAGGTGCAGGGCGTCTTCCCCTGGCACAGCCATGCCGACGCCGACGAGATGTTCCTGGTCTGGAAGGGCCGGTTCCGGGTCGAGTTCCGCGACCGGATCGAGACGCTCGATCCCGGCCAGTTCATCGTCGTGCCGCGCGGTGTCGAACATCGCACCGCCGCGGATGAGGAGGCCGAGGTGCTGATCTTCGAACCGTCCGAGGTGATCAACACCGGGGACGCCGCCGTCTCCGACTTCACCGCCCCGCAGGGACAGACGATCTGATGAGCAAGACTGATACGCCCGGCGTCATCGCCCCGCCGCCGCTGATCTATCTCGGCTTCCTGTTCGTCGGCTGGGGTCTGGCCGAGCTCGGGGCGCGGCCGGAGGCGGTGGAGGCCGGCTACAACTGGCTGGCAGCCGGTTTCGGGCTGGAGATGGAGGTGCGGCGCGGCCTCGCCCTGACCCTGATCATCGGCGGCCTGCTGCTGGACGGGATGGCGGCGGGCCTGTTCCGGCGTCGCGGCACGGCCGTCGAGCCGTGGAAGCCGTCGACGGTCCTGATCCACGAGGGCCCCTACCGGTTCAGCCGCAACCCCATCTACGTCGGTTTCGCCGTCACCTATGCCGGGCTGGCCATCGCCATGGACAGCGCCCTGGCCCTGTTCCTGCTGCTGCCCTGCCTGGCAATCGTCGACCAGTTCGTGATCCAGCGCGAGGAGCGCTATCTCGCCGCCAAATTCGGCGCCGACTACGACGCCTATCGCCAGAAGGTGCGGCGGTGGCTGTGAGTGAGGACGAGCTCTCGGCCATGGCCATCGAGGAACTGGATCAGGCCTGCAGCCTGATCTGGCCCGAACTGGTCAAGATCACGCCCTGGGGTGACACCTTCGTGGGCGTCGCCCCGTCCGGCCGCGAGGTCGAGGTCGAGCGCCGCTATCTCTGGGCCCATGAGCCCGAGGGTGCCGTGGCCGTCGAGATCGAGGTCCGCGACATCGGCGCCCGCACCGGGGCCGAGGCACGGGCGCTGATCACACCGCCGCGCTGAGCGCTCGCCCCTGACGGGAATCGGTCGCGCCGTTAACCTTTGTCGTTGCCAAGCGGCACCGCGGGGGCAAGATGCGCTCCGAACGGTTCAGGGTCTTCGAGAGGGAGCAGCATGTCCTACGGCGCAGACTTCGCCAACGCCGACCCGGCCAACGCGCCTCTGGACGGACCACTGTTCATCGGAGCCGATCCCTTCGTCTGGGGTGCCATCCTGCTGGGACTGGCCGCCGCACTGCTGCTCGGCTGGTATCTCGGTGCCCGGTCAAACCACAGCCGCGCCGATGCTGCCCAGTCGATCTGGAAAGCCATCCATGATGCGACCCGCTCCGCCATGGGGGCCGATGACAATGCCCTGAAGGGGAAGGCCGAAAACCTGTTGAAGGTCGTCGACAGCCGACTCGGCAAGACCCTGGGGCTGGTCGGTGGCATGTCCAAGCAAATCGGCAATCTCAAAAAGGCCGTCAAGGGTGAGGGCGAGGCGGACGCCCACGGGCATGGTGGGGGCCATGGCCACGGCGGCGGCCATGGCGCAGGCCATGGCGGGGACCACGGCGCTCACGGCACCGCTCATGACGCCCACGCTTCCCATGAGGTCCATGCCGCCCCCGCGGTCACCATCGTCAACGTCAACGCCGGGGCGACGGCCCATTCGGCTGCCCATCCCCCGGCCGAACATCACCCGCCGGCCCATGGCGACAAGCCGGAGAAGCGCGATCTGAATCATCGCGAGCAGACCGACGCCCTGCGTCTGGCGGTCGCCGCCTTCAACCAGCATTGGCGCGACGAGGCTGCCCGGGTCGGCGAACTGCGCGAGGCCCATGCGGAGCTTTCGAACCCCGGCTCCGCGCACGGATCATCGGGGCAAGGCAAGGCCTCTCACGGCGGGCACTGAAAACCCGGTTTCGTCCTCCGGAGAAACCGCTTAAGCCTTGGGCCATGAAACTCGCCTCGCTCAAGCACGGCCGTGACGGTCGCCTCGTTCTCGTCTCCAGCGACCTCGCCTGGTTTACCGACGCCTTCCTGATCGCCCCGACCCTGCAGGCGGCGCTGGACGACTGGGACCGGCTCGAGCCCGACCTGCGCGCCCTCGCCGAGAGCCTCGAACACGGCGGTGTGCCGCGCGGCCGCTTCCACGAACGAGAGGCCGCGGCACCCCTGCCCCGCGCCTATCAGTGGGCCGACGGCTCGGCCTATGTGAACCACGTCGCCCTCGTGCGTCAGGCACGCGCCGCCGAAATGCCCGACAGCTTCTGGACCGATCCCCTGATGTACCAGGGTGGTTCGGACGGCTTCCTGGCCCCTCGCGACCCGATCCCCCTGGCCGACGAAAGCTGGGGCTGCGACCTCGAGGCCGAGGTGGTGGTCGTCACCGGCGACGTGCCCCAGGGCGTGACCCGCGAGGAGGCGCTGGCCTGCATCCGCCTGGTCGGACTGGTCAATGACGTCTCCCTGCGCAACCTGATCCCGGCCGAACTGGCCAAGGGGTTCGGCTTCGTCCAGTCCAAGCCCGCCTCGGCCCTGTCGCCGGTCTTCGTGACCCCGGGCGCGCTCGGCGACCGCTGGGTCGACGGCAAGCTCAAGGGGGCCCTGAACGTCCAGCTGAACGGCGCCGAGTTCGGCAAGGCCGATGCGGGCGTCGACATGACCTTCGACTTCGGCACCCTGATCGCCCATCTGGCGAAGACCCGCAGCCTGTGCGCCGGCACCATCATCGGCTCCGGCACCGTCTCGAACCGCGACGCCGACGGCGGCCCGGGCAAGCCGGTCAGCGAGGGCGGCCTCGGCTATTCCTGCATCGCCGAGGTCCGCACGGTCGAAACCATCCTGCGCGGCAAGGCCGAGACGCCCTTCCTCAAGGCCGGCGACACCGTCCGCATCGAGATGCTGGACGACCACCACCACTCGATCTTCGGGGCCATCGAACAGGTCGTCGAGGCGGTATAGGTCTCTCGCGCCATCACCGCCGCCGGCCCCTGACAGGACAGCACCAGCCCGCTCAGGGCGATCGACAGCCATTGTCTCATCACACGCATCCCATCGCTTCAGGGACCAGAGGCGGCGGTGCCGCTTTACGGATGCGCGGGACGGATTAAGGTTCGGCCACGTCTGCGGCCCGAGGGGGGCGAGCGGCGCGTTGTCGGACGGGATTGGCTTCCATGCTGGATTTGTCGCCTCAGGTTCTCGGACCGCTGATCGGGCTCGCGATCGCCCTGCCGCTGATCTTCCTGCGCAATCGCAGGCCCCGGACCCTGAATCCGCAGTGGATGTGGGTCATGCCCGCGATCTTCGTCCCCTTGATGGGCCTCGCGCTCTGGGGGACGAGCATGGACCCGACGACGCCGCACGTCGCCTTTGACGCGCTCGCCTGGGCCATTCTGGCGATCGGCCTTGTCCTCGGCGGCACCTTCGGCTGGTGGCGCGGGAAGATGACCACCATCGAGAAACACGCGGACGGCACGCTGAAAGCCCAGGCCTCGCCCATCGGCCTCATCCTGATCATCGCCGTCATGCTGGGTCGCCGCGGCCTGAGCGCCTTCCTTGAGCCGCACGCCGCGGAATGGGGGCTGAACGCCCTGGCCATCGCCGACGCCTTCCTCCTCTTCGTCGTCGGCATGGTTGTCATGCAGCGTGTCGAGATGTTCATCCGCGCCCGCCGCATCCAGTCGGGCGCCGGCGACAGCCATGTCGAGACGGTGGCGTGAGGCCCCGTCGCCCGAGCGGACGGCAGGCCGTCCTGAACACCGATCCGCATTGACCTGATCGGACCGCGCGAGCTACCAAGCGCGCCTGCCGAAGCGAGCAACCGGCCTGTGCGGGCGTGGTGGAACTGGTAGACGCGCCGGACTCAAAATCCGGTTCCGAAAGGAGTGTCGGTTCGAGCCCGACCGCCCGCACCACGGTTTGAAGCCCATGGCGTCAGGTGCGCCGTTCAGCCGCCGGCGATGCGGGGCCGCCGCGTCCATTGATCCAGCAGACGGCGCATCGGAAGATCATACCAGCGCTCGGCCAGGGTGCTGACCAGAAGAAGGCCGGCGAGCAAGCCCGCCAGAATCAGGAGGCCGTGGCCGAGGGAATCGTTGAGCGCCAGCCCCAGCAAGACCACGGGGTAGTGGATCGCATAGATCGGGAACGAGATCGCACCCAGCCACGTGAACGCAGGCACGAGGCGATCGGAGTGGAGGCGCGCTCCCCATGCCACCGCCACTGGCAACAGGACGCCGATACAGGCGAGGTCAAAATACGGTCTCACGGGAGTCGGTATCGGCAGGCAGAGCAGCACCCCCACCCCTGCAACCAATGGAATCGCATATCGGCCAGGCAGGGGGCGAGGATCGCGACACCGGAACAGGACAACGCCCAGCGTAAAGGCGAACAGGGCTCGGCCGAGGCCGGCCGGGATCGACTGCCACTGCGTGCCAATCGAGGCGGATCCAGCCTGGAAGATCAGGACAGCAAGGCCGATCAATGTAACGGCGGCGATCCCGATCAGGGTTCGGGTTCTCAACCGGACCAGCCACACCGCATAGAGGGCATTGACGACCAGTTCGTAAAACAGTGACCAGGCGGGCGCGTTCAGGGGGTAGAGCTCGGCACCGAACGGGGCTGGAAGGAAAGCCAGGCCGGTGACGGTCGCGACGGTGGCCTGGACGGAGGTCAACACCGCGGGTGGGCTGACCAGAATCTCAAGCGTCATCAGTCCCGCCCCGAGAGCCAGGCCCAACAGGTACAGAGGATAAAAACGGATCAGCCGGTGCCGCATGAAGGCCATGGGGCTGAGGCCCTGCAGGAGCCGTTGCTCATAGGCATGGGCGATGACCAGGCCCGACAGGACGAAAAACAGGTCCACCGCCAGATAGCCGCCGGGCACGACCTGGGCACCGGTCAGGGTGCTGGCGTGGTAAAGAACGACGGCAATTGCGGCCACGCCACGCATGCCGTTCAGTGTGTGATAGATTGTTCGGTCAGCCCCCATGCCGCTTTATAACTTAAGTTTTTTCGTTTGGGAGGCCGATCTCCAACCGAAAGGGCGGGTTGAATCGCGGGCTGGCCCGGACCCAAAATCCGGTTCCGAAAGGCGTGCCGGTCAGACCCCGGCCGGCCGCGCCATCCTGCTTCGCCCTTCGGGCTTCGCAGGATTGATCCCCGCGGCTGAAGCGAAGCAGGGCCGGCTCAGACCACTTCCCCGTCTTCCTTGACGAAGCGCTCCGGCCTCCGCGCCAGCAGGTCGAAGACCTTCTCCGACGGCCGGCACAGAGCGGTGCCCCTGGGGGTGCGCACGATCGGGCGCTCCACCAGCACCGGATGTTCGACCATGGCGGCGAGCAGGACGGCGTCTGACGCGCCGGGCTCCAACAGGCCGAGCTCGGCAGCGGGGGTCCCCTTCACCCGCAGGGCCTCGCGCGGCGAAATCCCCGCCTCGGCGAACAGGGCACCCAGTTGGTCCGGAGTCCAGCCGGCCTTCAGATACTCGACCACTTCCGGCCGATAGCCCGCGGCCTCCACCATGGCCAGGACGTTGCGCGAAGTCCCGCAGGCGGGGTTGTGGAAGACGGTGACGGGGAAGTCGGTCATGGGGCGCTGTCCTCATGCAAAAGCCAGCTGAAGACAACCAGCGCCGCCAGGGCGCCGGCGATCTGGGCGGCGATGAAGGCCGGGGCGGACGACGGTGCGATCCCCGCGAAGGTGTCGCTCAGGGTGCGCGCCAGGGTCACCGCCGGATTGGCGAAGGAGGTCGAGGCGGTGAACCAGTAGGCAGCGGTGATATAGAGGCCCACGAGCGCGGGCAGGGCCCCGGCCCGGAACCGGGCACCCGCCAGGATCACGCCGATCAGGCCGAACGTCGCCACGCCTTCCGACAAGGCCTGCGCCGGTCCGTCCCGCAACCGCGTCGAGACCTGCAGAACCGGTTCGGCGAACATCAGATGGGCCAGCCAGATCCCCGCGATCCCGCCGACAATCTGGGTCGCCGCATAGGCCGCCGCCATCCGCGCCGGGAGGGCGCGTTTCAAGGCGAAGACCAGGGTCACCGCCGGGTTGAAATGGGCGCCTGATATCGGCCCGAGTATGGCGATCAGCACCGCCAATCCAGCCCCGGTGGCCGCCGTATTGGCCAGCAAGGCCAGGGCAACGTCATCGGTCAGCCGGTCGGCCATGATGCCGGACCCGACCACGATCGCGAGCAGCAGGGCCGTTCCCAGGGCCTCCGCGACCAGCCGACGGGCGGGACCGAACGCGGGCGCGGCAGATGAAGGGGTCGTCTCGCCCACGTCAGCACACCGCGTCCGACCGGCAGGCCGCGCGTCTCGCCGCATCGGCGACCGGCGCGCAGACCTCCGCCGCCCCGCCGCAGCAGTCCTCGGCGAGGAAGGCCATCAGTTCGCCCATCCGGTCAAACCGCGCCGAATAGATGATTGAACGGCCGTCGCGTCGCGACTGCGCCAGTCCCGCATGCGCCAGAAGCGTGAGATTGGCCGACAGGGTATTGGGCGGCGTGCCGAGGTGGCGGGCGATCTCGCCGGCGGCCAGGCCGTCGGGACCGGCCTTCACCAGCATGCGAAAGACCTTCAGCCGGCCCTCGTGGGCGAGGGCGGACAGGCTCTCGACGGCGGCCAACATTTCCATATTTCCAGAATATCAGAAATGATTGAGCGGACAACCTTTTCCGCCACGCACCGCGACCGGTGTCGTCCGATTGAGCCGAGTGAATTCCCGTCGCCGAGGTTGCGCCTGACGGCCCCGGCCCCATCTGCCCCCGATGACGTCCCCCGCCGCCGATCTCGACAAGCCCGCCGTCAAGGGTCCGGGCTTCCCCGAGTTCGTGGCCCTGATCGCCATGATGATGGCGCTGAACGCGCTCGCCATCGATTCCATGCTGCCCGCCCTGCCGGCCATCGGCGACGCCCTGGGCGTGGTGTCGGAGAACAGCCGGCAATGGATCATCACCGCCTATCTGCTCGGCTTCGGCGTGACCCAGGTCATCTATGGCCCCCTGGCCGACCGGTACGGCCGCAAGCCGATCCTGATGATCGGTCTCGGCCTCTATGTGCTGTTCAGCGTGCTGGCCGCCTTTTCGCCGACGTTTGAACTGCTCATCGCCGCCCGGGTCGGGACGGGGATCGGCGCGGCCGCCCTGCGGGTGCTGGCCGTATCGATCGTGCGCGACCGCTATGCCGGACGGACCATGGCGCGGGTCATGTCGCTGAGCTTCCTCGTCTTCCTCGGCGTGCCCATTCTGGCCCCCGCACTGGGCCAGCTGATCCTGACCGTCGCTCCCTGGCCTTGGGTGTTCGGCGTACTCGCCGTCGGCGGTGCCGCCTTCGCGCTGTGGGCCGCCCTCCGCCTGCCCGAGACCCTGCATCCGCAAGACCGGATGCCGATCGAGATCGGCCGCATCGCCGCGGCCTTCCGGCAGGCGCTGACCAACCGGCAGTCCATGGGCTACACCCTGGCCATCACCGCCATCTCCGGCGCCCTGTTCGGCTTCCTCAACTCCAGCCAGCAGATCTTCTTTGACGTCTTCCACGAACCGCAGCTGTTCACCGTCGTCTTCGGCGCCATTGCCGGCGGCATCGCCCTGGCCTCCCTGCTGAATGCGCGACTGGTCGAGCGGCTGGGGTCGCGGCTGATCTCGCACACCGCCCTGCTGGGTTTCATCACCTTCTCGGCCCTCCATTCGGCGGTGGCGATCAGCGGCCATGAGACGATCTGGACCTTCGCGATCCTGCAGGCCCTGACCATGTTCTGCTTCGGCTTCATCGCCGGCAATTTCGGCTCCATGGCCATGGAGCCGATGGGCCATATCGCGGGCACGGCCTCCTCCGCCCAGGGGTTCATCTCGACCACCTTGGGCGCGTCGCTCGGCTTCCTGATCGGCCAGCAGTTCAACGGCTCGGCCGCGCCGATGGCGATCGGCTTCGTCTCCCTCGGCATGACGGCGCTGGTTTGCGTCCTGTTCGCCGAACGCGGGCGGCTGTTCACCGCGCGGAACCGGCCCGTGGTTCTCGCCCCCTCTTGATCTTTTTGGCCCGCCGGGGCGTTGTCCCGGCAGGAAACGCACCCGCCCCGACCGACCGCACAAGGTCGGCGCGACTTTTGGTCAAGGACTCTCGATGATCCGCAAGTTTGGACTGGTCTCCGCGATGGCGCTCGCCACGGCTCTGGGCGGTTGCGCCATGATGCCCGACCTCGGCTTCGGCACCTCGTCAGGCTCCGACATGCCACCCCTGCCGGCCTCGGCCGCCGCGCCCGCCGTCTATCCGCGCGACACCCACACCTTCGCCCGGCCCGAGATCGCCCACGTCCGCCACGTCGCGCTGGACCTGACCGCTGACTTCCGGGCGCAGACCCTGTCCGGCACGGCGTCGCTCGACATCCAGGGCGCGACCGGCGCGACCGAGGTGGTGCTGGACATCAAGAACCTGGACATCCGCGGCGTCTCCGACCCCTCGGGCGCGCCGCTGTCGTATGAGACCGGCACCCCGGACGCCATCAAGGGCCAGCCCCTGACCGTCCGCTTACCGGCCCTCGCCGCGGGCGAGACGCGCCGCATCGTGGTCAGCTATTCGACCCGCCCCGACGCCGCCGCCCTGCAGTGGTTGACGCCCGGCCAGACCGCCGGCGGCGCGCAGCCCTATCTGTTCAGCCAGGGTCAGGCGATCCTGACCCGCACCTGGGTGCCGACCCAGGACAGTCCCGGCATTCGCCAGACCTATGACGCCCGCATCGTCGCCCCCGCCGATCTGCGCGTGGTGATGAGCGCCCAGCAGCTGACACCCGAGGGCGAGGCCGCCGGCCCCGGCCTGAAGGCCTGGCGCTTCCGCATGACCAATCCGGTGCCGCCCTATCTGATCGCGCTGGGGGTCGGCGATCTGGCCTTCGCCGCCATCGACGAGCGAACCGGCATCTTCACCGAGCCCTCGCGTCTGGCCGCCGCCCGAGCCGAACTGGCCCCGACCGCCGACATGGTCGATGCGGCCGAGCGGCTGTACGGCCCCTATCGCTGGGGTCGCTATGACCTGTTGATCCTGCCGCCCTCCTTCCCGTTCGGCGGGATGGAAAACCCGCGCCTGACCTTCGCCACCCCGACCATCATCGCCGGCGACCAGTCGCTGGTCTCGCTGGTGGCGCACGAGCTGGCGCACAGCTGGTCGGGCAACCTCGTCACCAACGCCACCTGGAACGACATGTGGCTGAACGAGGGGTTTACCGTCTATTTCGAGAACCGGATCATGGAGGCCCTGTACGGTCGCGACCGCGCCCTGATGCTGGCCTCACTGGGCTGGGGCGACCTGCAGGCCGAGATCGCCGGGCTTCCGGCCGCGGACACCCGGCTCAAACTGGACCTGACCGGCCGCGATCCCGACGACGGCCTGACCGACGTCGCCTATGAAAAGGGTGCCGCCTTCCTGTTCACCATCGAACGGATCGTCGGCCGCGAGCGGTTCGATGCCTGGCTGAAGGGCTATTTCGAGCGCAACGCCTTCCGGCCGATGACGACCGAACTGTTCCTGCAGGATATCCGGACCCATCTGGTCACGACGCGCGCGCTCGAGGACCAGCTGATGATGGACGCCTGGATCTACCAGCCGGGCATGCCGTCGAACTGGCAGCCGCCGGTCTCCAACGCCTTCGCGCCGGTCGATGCGGCCGCCGCCGCCTTCGATGCGGGTGGTCCGGCCTCGGCCATTGCCTGGGCCGGCTGGTCGACCCAGGAGCGGCAGCGCTTCCTGGCCTGGCGCCCCTCCGTCGTCGGCGCCGACGGCGAGTGGCTGACCCCCGCCCAGCTGGCCGATCTGGAAGCGACGCTGAAGCTGCGCGAGGAGGGCAATGCCGAGGTGCTGTTCGCCTGGCTGCAGATCGCGGTCCAGCACCGCTATCAGCCCGCCGTCCCGACACTGGAGCATTTCCTGACCACCATGGGCCGGCGCAAATTCGTCCTGCCGCTGTTCACGAGCCTGTGGGCCGAAGGCGACTGGGGCCGGCCCATCGCCACCCGCATCTACGCCCGCGCCCGGTCCGGCTATCACCCGGTCACCAGCGGCTCGGTGGATGCGGTGGTGGGGCGGCCCTGACCGGTGCGCCCTGATCGCCGGAGCCTGATCGCCACCGCCGCTGTCCTGCCCTGGATCGGCAGTTTCGCGCGGGCCGGGACCGGGGCGACGACGCTCGCCGCCCTGGCCGATCCGGCCCGCCCGGACACGGTCATGGGCGTCGGCGTGATCGCCCGCGACGGTGCCGGACGGGTGGTGCTGGAAGAGGCGCACGGATCGGGGCGGCTGACGGTCGACGGCGACCTGCGGACCAGGCCCTTCACCCTCGATACGCCGATGCGGATCGCCTCGATCACCAAACTGGTGGCCATGACCGCGCTCATGACCCTGGTCGAGGCAGGTCGGCTCTCGCTCGACGATGACGCCGGTGATCTGGCGGGTTTTCGGCTGCGCCATCCGGACCATCCGGACGTCCGCATCACGCCCGCCATGCTGGCCAGCCACACCTCGGGCCTGCGCAACGGCCCCAGCTACCCGGTCCCGCTCGGGCACCGACTGGCGGAGGCGTTCACGGCCGACGGGCGGCATTTCGACGACGGCGGCTGGTTCGCCCCGGCGTCCGAGCCGCCGGGCTTCTTCGCCTATGCCGACGTCAATTTCGCCGTCCTCGCCCAGATCGCGGAGCGGGTGTCCGGTGAACGGTTCGACCGTTTCCTGAAGCGGACGACGCTGGACCCGCTCGGGCTGGACAGCGGGCTGAACTGGAGCGGCGTCCCCGACAGCGTCCGTGCCCGCGCCTCCGCCGCCTGCCGGCCGGTCGACGGGGTCTGGGAACCGCAGGTCGATGGCGAGGTCGCCCCTGCCCCGGCCATCCGCGTCACCACCCCGGCCGAAGCCCCCGGCCTGACGGCGGATGACTATGTCCCCGGCGAGAACGGCTTTGTCTTCTCGCCCCAGGGCGGGCTGCGCGCCTCGGTCCGCGACCTCGACCGGCTGGCCCGGTCGTATGCCGGTCATGACGGCGTGCCGGGGATGGTCGCGCGCGAGACTGTCGAACGCATGGGGGTGCCGCTCTGGACCTGGGATCCCGCAGCCCCGAACGGCGATCCGGACCGGGGCCTGCTCCAGAGCTATGGTCTGTCGGTGCACCTCCTGACCGGGCGGGAGGGCGACGCCTTCCTGGGTCCCGATTCGCGGGACTGGCGCGGTCATTTCGGTATCGCCTATGGCCTGCAGTCCGGCCTGTTCTGGAACCGGCGGGACGGCCGCACCCTGGCCTATATGATCTCCGGCACGCCCCGGGACGGCGAGGGCCTGTCAGGCGCGCGCTCGGCCGCCGCCCCGTGGGAAGAGGTGATTTTCGACGCCGCCCTGGCCGCCTTCGCCGGGCGCGGGTGACGCTCCCGGTCCTGTGACCACGCCCCGCCTTCCCTTCGCGCCTCTCCGCCCCTAGTTTCCGCCCGAAAGCGGCGATCAACGCCGCACGACCCCAGGAGACGCCCCATGCACGACGCGCCCCAAGCCGAAGCGGCCGCCCGGCTGGACAAGGAAAACCCGCTCGGCGTCGACGGCTTCGAGTTCGTCGAATTCACCGGCCCCGATCCGGCGGCCATGGTCGCGCGGCTGGAGCTGATGGGTTTCACCGCCACCCATGTGAACCCGGCCAATGATGTGGTGCGCCTGAAGCAGGGCGACATCACCATGCTGGTCCACCGCTCGCCCAGGGGTCAGGCGGCCGCGTTCGCCGGCGACCACGGCCCCTCGGCCAACGGCATGGCCTTCCGCGTCCGTGATGCGAAATCGGCCTTTGAGGGCGCGGTGTCGCGCGGTGCCAGACCGGCCGAAGGTCACGAGGGCGGGGCCCTGGCCGGCGGCTATCCCTATGTGCTGCAGGGCATCGGCGGCTCGCTGCTCTACGTTATCGACGCCTATGGCGAGGCCGGCTCCCTCTATGACGGCTGGGACGAGATCGAGGGTTGGGAGGAGGCCGAGCGCAAGAATTCCGTGAACCTGTTCAGCCTCGACCACCTGACCCACAACGTCCGGCGCGGCCAGATGCGCACCTGGTCCGGCTTCTACGGCGATGTCTTCGCCTTCGAGGAGCAGAAATATTTCAACATCAAGGGCAAGGCGACCGGCCTGCTGTCCCAGGCGATGATCGCCCCCGACCGCGCCATCCGCATCCCCCTGAACGAGAGCCAGGACGAGAACAGCCAGATCGAGGAATTCCTGCGCCGCTACAACGGCGAGGGCATCCAGCACATCGCCCTGGCCACCGACAACATCTTCGAGACGGTCGAGGAACTGAAGCGTCGCGGCATCCCCTTCCAGGATACGATCGAGACCTATTTCGACCTGATCGACAAACGCCTGCCCAACCACGGCGAGGACGTGGCCCGGATGCGGCTGAACCGCATCCTGATCGACGGCTCGGACGAGGACGGCCTGCTGCTGCAGATCTTCACCCAGGACACCTTCGGTCCGATCTTCTTCGAGATCATCCAGCGCAAGGGCAACCAGGCGTTCGGCGAGGGCAATTTCCAGGCCCTGTTCGACTCCATCGAGCTGGACCAGATCCGGCGCGGCGTCATCAAGGTGGATGCCTAGGCCTCCCGCCTGGCTGCCCTGGCTCGGCCCGCTTCTCGCGGCCGGAGTCGGGGCCGCGGTCGGCGAATACGGCCTCGGCGGCGGCTTCTGGACAGTCCTGATCGCCGCCCTGGTCGGCGGGTTCGCGCCGATCGTGGGCTACCGCGTGTGGGTGTGGCGGGTTCGGCGACGGGGTTAGGCTGAAGTTCAGGGCACCCCGGTCGGCGTCAGCGGTCCCCAGCATCGCAGTAGCGCCGATACGGCGTCATGCCCCCATCGACTGTAGTCGTTGCCCCCGGCCACTTCGACCGAGGCATAGGAACCGTCAGCGGTCTCGGTTGCGAACGTCAGTCGGGTCGAGAAGCCGTCCTTCCTTGTCGGAGGCATCGGCAGGGCTGCGCCGGGTTCGCCGCCGTGAGCGACGGATGGCATCGGCCGGACCTCTATTGGCGGCAGGGTTGCGAAAGACAGGGCGACCGTGCGCAGCGCGGGGCAGGCGTCGGAATGGATGGTTTCGGTCCCTCTTTCGGAGGTGCGCGTCGCCGTCCATGAGCGACCTTCCAGCTCCGCCCCGGTTCGCGCGTAAACGGGCTGGCCCGCCTCGATGACGATCGAATGTGCGATTGTGTAAGGCCGGTCTTCGGCGACCGTGATGGTCACCAACCGGTCGGACGGTATCTGGCGATCCTGTGCGCTGGCGATGGCGGGCGTGCTCACAAGGATGGCAATGAGGCCAAGTCGGGCAAAGGTGCGACAGTCCATGATCGGCTCCTCCTCGTGTCCGGGACGATGTCATCATCGGAGTGCAGCCGCCAGTTCCCACGGAAGGCGATGAACGCTTGTCATCCCGGACGCCGCAAAGCGGCGAGCCGGGAGACGGGTCAGGCCGGGCGCGGCGCCCGCCTTGCTCCCGGCTCAGCCCTGCGGGCTGTCCGGGAGAGACAAATGGAAAGCTGGTCCCGTCCCCGATCTCCCCCCGGCCTTCGCCGGGGTTCGTCGGGGATGACAAGGACCGAGTCACCCTCAATGAAAATCCCGCGATCCCGGCAGCACCTGCACATCCCGCGGATGCCGTCCCCGCGCCGGCGCATGGCCTGAGCCCGGGGCGGCGTCCGGGGTCAGCTGGCCCAGCATCGGGGTCCAGTCCTCCAGATGGTCGACGACCAGATGGGTCACGCCCTCGGCGGTCTGGACCTTGCCCCGCGCCAGCACCATGCGCGCGCCCATGGCCACCGGCCGGAAGGTCTCGAACACATCGGGCCAGAGGACCAGATTGGCCACGCCGGTCTCGTCCTCGAGGGTCATGAAACAGACCCCCTTGGCCGTGCCGGGCCGCTGGCGCACCAGCACCACCCCACCCACCGCGACCCTCCGGCCATTGGGCCGCGCCGGGTAGTCCCTCGCCGTCAGTGCCCCGGCGCCCGTCAGCCGCTCGCGCAGGAAGCTGACCGGATGGCCCTTCAGCGACAGGCGGATGGTCTGGTAGTCGCCGACCACCTCCTCCGACGGGGCCAGCACCGGCAGGGCCGCAGGCGGGCGGCCGTCGGCCTCGTTCAGCCCCATGGCCTCGAACAGGGGCGCCGAGGACGCCGGGGCCGCGCCCTTCGCCGCCCACACCCCCTGCCGGCGCGTCAGGTCCAGCGAGCCGTAAGCATCCGCCTCGGCCAGCCGGTCCAGGGCGGGCGGCGTCAGGGCGGCGCGGCGGCGCAGGTCGTCGAGATCGGCGAAGGGGCCCTCCGCCCGCGCCGCCATGATCGCCTCGCCCCAGTCCCGGCGGAAGCCGTCGATCGACCGCATCCCCAGCCGCAGGGCATGGCGGCGGCGGCGCGGACGCGGCTCCAGCGTCGCATCCCAGTCGCTGGCGTTGACGTCGGGGTGCCGCACCTCGACCCCGTGCTCGCGCGCATCGCGGACGATCTGGGCCGGGGCGTAGAAGCCCATCGGCTGGCTGTTCAGCAGACAGGCGGCGAAGACATCGGGATACAGCCATTTTACCCAGGCCGAGACATAGACCAGATGGGCGAAGGAACAGGCGTGGCTCTCGGGGAAGCCGTATTCGCCGAACCCCTTGATCTGATTGAAACAGTTCTGCGCGAATTTGGCGTCATAGCCGCGCGCGATCATCCGCCCGACCATCTTCTCCTCGAAATTGCCGATGGTGCCGTTGTGCCGGAAGGTGGCCATGGCCCGGCGCAGGCCATTGGCCTCCTCGCCGGTGAACTCGGCCGCGACCATGGCGATCTTCATCGCCTGTTCCTGGAACAGGGGCACGCCCAGGGTCTTGCGCAGCACATTGGCCAGTTCGTCCGGATCGGCGGCCGAGCCGGGCATGGAGAAGCGGTAGCTGCCCGGGCCGTGCCGCGCCTCATGGGCCCGCCGCTCCAGCCGCCGCTGCAGATAGGGGTGGACCATATTGCCCTGGATCGGGCCGGGCCGGACGATGGCGACCTGGACCACCAGATCGTAGAATTCGACCGGCCGCAGGCGAGGCAGCATCGACATCTGGGCCCGACTCTCGACCTGGAAGACGCCCACCGAATCTGCCCGGCACAGCATCCGGTAGACCCCGCGCCGCTCGACCGGCACGGCGGCGGTGTCGGGCAGGTGCCGACCATAGGTCGCGCCGATCATGCGGAAGGCCCGCTTCATCGCCGTCAGCATCCCCAGGGCCAGCACATCGACCTTCATCAGCTTGAGGAAGTCGATGTCGTCCTTGTCCCATTCGATGAAGGTGCGGTCGGCCATGGCCGCATTGCCGATCGGCACGATCTCGATCAGCGGTGCCTGGCTGAGCACGAAGCCGCCGACGTGCTGGCTCAGATGGCGGGGGAACCGGATCAACTCGGCCGTCAGTTCGAGGGCCAGTTTCATCCGCACGTCGTCGCGGCTCAGGCCGGCCCGGTCGACGTGCTCGTCCTTCACCTCCGAGCCCCATGAGCCCCAGACGGTGTCGGCCATGCGGGCGGTGACGTCCTCGGTCAGACCCAGCGCCTTGCCCACATCGCGGATCGCCGAGCGCGGGCGGTAGTGGATGATGGTCGCCACAATCCCCGCCCGGTCGCGGCCGTAGCGCTGATAGACATACTGCATCACCTGTTCGCGCCGCTCATGCTCGAAATCGACGTCGATGTCGGGCGGCTCGGACCGGTTCGAGGAGATGAACCGCTCGATCAGCACCTCCTGCCGGGTGGGGTCGACATTGGTGATGCCCAGACAGAAGCAGATCACCGAATTGGCCGCCGAGCCGCGCCCCTGGCACAGGATCGGATCGGGCCGGGCGCGGGCCCAGGCGACGATGTCGTGGACGGTCAGGAAATAGGGGGCGTATTTCAGCTCCCGGACCAGCCGGAGCTCCTTCAGGATGATCGCCCGGATCGCCTTGGGGACGCCTTCGGGCCAGCGCGACCGGGCCCCCTTCAGCGTCAGCCGGGCCAGCCAGCCCTGGGCGGAATAGCCCGGCGGGACCGGTTCGTCCGGGTACTGATAACTGAGCTCGCGCAGGGAAAAGGTACAGGCCCGCGCCACCGTCATGGTCCGCGCCAGCGCCGCCTCATGCCCCCGGAACAGCCGCGCCATCTGGGCCGGCGGCTTCAGATGGCGTTCGGCATTGGCCTGCAGCCGCCGCCCCGCCCTGTCGATCGTCGTCCCCTCGCGGATGCAGGTCAGGACGTCCTGCAGCGTCCGCCGCCCGGGGTGGTGATACAGCACGGCATTGGTGGCAATCATCGGGGCTCCGGTGCGCTGCGCCATGGCCGCCAGCCGGTTCAGCCGCTTGCGATCATCCCCCCGCCAAAGAGGGGCCGCCGCCAGATACAGGTCGTCGGGCCAGCGCCTTCGCCAGGCCGCCAGCCGCGCCTCGAAGGCCGCGTCGGGCCGTTCCGGCGCGGGGGCCAGGGCGATCATCCCCTCGCCCATGGCCACCGCCTGTTCGAACGTCAGCCGCGTCTCGGCCTTTTCGATCCGCTCGACGTCCGGGTCCGCGCCCGGCTGCGGCACCGCCTCGCTCTTGCCCAGCGACAGCAGGCGGCACAGCCGCCCATAGGCCGCCCGGTCACGGGGAAAGACGATCAGCTCCGTCCCGTCGGTAAAGCCCAGCCGCGACCCGACGACCAGCGGGAGGTCGACGTCCTCGGCCCCCATCAGGGCCCGGACCATGCCCGCCAGCGTATTGCGGTCCGCCACGCCGATCGCTGCCAGCCCGAGGGACTTCGCCTGCATCATCAGCTCGCCCGGATGCGACGCCCCCTCCAGAAAGCTGAAATTGGTCATGGCCCCGAGCTCGGCGTACTGGCCGTCCCAACCAGAGCCCGGGCCGGTCACGGCAGCACCCCGTGCATCCACCAGGACGGCGCGCGCTCCTCCGGCTCGCCGGAAAACTCCCGACCGTACAGGCCCTCGCGGAACAGCCAGTAGCGGCCGCCCGCGTCATCCTCGACGCGATAGTAGTCGCGGGTGCGCACCTGCCGGTCGTCGGGGCGGGGCCGCCACCATTCGGGCGACAGCCGCTCGGGGCCGTCGGCACGGGTCACCCGCCGCGACAGCCTGCGCCAGGTGAACCGGGCCGGGGCGCCGTCGGGCAGTTCGGCGATGGCCTCCACCGGCTCCGGCGGGTCGAGCAGCAGGATGGGCCGGCGTCCCGTGTCGCCCTGCGTGGCCACCGGCGACCGCCCCAGCGCCGGCCGCCACCGCTCGGCCCGTTCCGGGATCCAGCTGTCCACCGGCTCGGGCATCAGCACCCGATCCTCGCCCAGCCGTGCCGTCAGCCGGTCGATCAGGGCGGCCAGGCTCTCGGCCTGCTTCGCCTCGACCTCATTCTCCAGCGCCCGTTGGAGCGCCGTCATCGCCTCGACCGCGTCGGCGGTCAGCATCAGGGCGTCGAGGCCGAAGCCGAGCTCCAGCCGGCCCAGCCCCGCCTCGCGGAACAGCCGCAGCCAGATGCCCGCGTCCCGCCCCGGCCGGCCCATCCGCACCGACAGACTTGTGGTCCCGCCGTCCGAGCGGAAGCCGGTCAGGGTCAGGGCCTTCGCCCCCTGTCCGTCGCGCACCAGCGGCGCGGACAGGTCGGCGGCCAGTTCGGTCAGCCTCGCCTCCACGCCCTCGATATCCTCGACCGGCTCCATCCAGGTCCGCCAGGCCCGGTATTTCGGCGGCGGCCGCACCGGGGTCAGGGCCTCGCCCGCGAACCCCAGCGCCTGATCCAGCCGCTGGACCAGCCCCACCCCGGCCCCGTCGCGGAAGCGCCGCGCCAGCCCCGCCCGCGGCATGGGATAGAGGTCGCCGATCCGCTTCAGCCCGAACCGCCGCGCCTGCGTCAGGGTCCGGTCGTCGATCCGCAGGGCCTCGACCGGCAGGGGTGCCAGGAGATCCCGGACCGTCTCCTCGTCCGCGATCGCGCCCTCGCCCCCAACCTCGCCCCCCGCCTCGCCCCAGCGGGCCAGCGCCCAGGCCGCACCCGGCGTCGGGGCCACGGCCACACGCGCCCGTGCGCCGGCCTCCGCCAGCCGGTCCCGGATCTGCGCCGCCAGGGCCGCCTCGCCGCCGAACAGATGGGTCGCGCCCGTGACGTCGAGGAACAGGCCATCCAGCCCCTCGCCTGCCGGATCGAGGCTGACCGACGGCGACCAGCGCTCGGCCCAGACCGCCAGCGTCGTCAGGGCGCGGGCGTCGGTGTCAGGGTCGGCGGGCCTGCAGATCAGGTGCGGGATCATGGCCCGGGCATCGGCCTGGGTCTGGCCCCGGCGCAGGCCGGCCCGGCGCGCGGCCGGATTGAGCGCGTGCAGGACCGCCGCGCCCCGGCTGTTCTTCAGGATCAGGGCGAACGGGTTCTGCGGATCAAGGGCGGGGTCAGGCGGCGAGGCCGGACGGCGCGCCCGCGTGGCTGATCGCCGCCAGACCGTCACCGGCCAGTCGATCAGCCAGACGGAGACGATGCGTCTCATCATCCTGCTCCAGCATCCAGGCGCCGGGCCGCTCGCCCCGGCCACGCACCAGTTCGGCGACCAGTCGCGCCGGACCGGGGGCCCGCGGATCGTCGGGGTCCGCCGCGCTTTCAAAGGTCGAGATGCGCCAGCGCCGCCGCGCCGCGCTCAGCCCGTCCAGTTGCCGGGGCAGGATCAGCCCGACCGCCTCGCCCTGTTTGGCGGCGAAATCCAGCCGCCGCGTCTGGGCCAGGCTCGCGCCGTCCACCGCCCCCAGGGCCAGGGCCACGGCCCCGGACCGCAGGGCCTGTTCCAGCGTCCATAACGCCTCGGCCGCCGTCGTGGTCGGGGCCAGGATCAGCGGAACCCCCGCTGCGCCGGGTCCGTAGGGCCGTCCATGCTCCCTGAACCAGACCCGCGGCGCGGTCACCAGCACCGGCCGCCGGTCACCCCCGATCCGCCGCGACAGGGCGAACAGCAGCAGGGCCGCCATGTCCCGCGCCCCGGCCGCGCACGCCTCTTCCAGCGGCGCGGGCCGCTCGGGCCAGGGATCGGACGATGGGGCGTGAGCGGGAGTCATGGGGGTCCGGAAATCTTGCTGTTCACTCTTTGTTCCAAATCATCCCGGAGTCAAATCTCAATCATGAGGTCAGGTCTTTGTGTCTGAATGGCCCGACTGATGCAGCGGAGCCCTTCATGAGGCGGATTTCGCCTCACAACGAGACGCCCGCCCGCCATGACCAGCCGTCCAACAACCGAAACGGACTTTCCCGCTCTCCAGGCGTTGCACCGCCATGTGGGCTGGCCCGAACGGTCGTTGGCCGGCTGGCGATGGCTGCACGCCAACCCGGCGCGCCTCAGCGCGGGCGCACCCGCGGGCTGGGTCGTCGACGGTCCGGACGGCCGGCCGGCCGGACATGTCGGCAATCTGGTCCAGCGATTCTGGCTGAAGGATCAGCCGCTGCATGGCGCGACAGGCTTTTCAGTCATCGTGACCCCGCCGGTTCGCGGGGCCAGCACGGAATTGCTCGGCGCCTTCGCGAGCCAGCCCGGCATGTTCGCCGCCTGGGTCTTCAACGCCAACAGCCGGTCCCAGCCGCTGTACGCCCGCCACGGCATGCAGGCCTGGCCTGAACCGACCCATGCGTTGAAACTCAGCTGGATCATCAATCCCGTGACCCTGGCCTGTGGCCGGCTTTACCGCGCGGCCCACCGGCTGGCGCCCGAAATCGTGTCCCGATGGGGTGAGCGGCTGTTGAACCACCGCCTGTCGACAAAGCCCCGGCTGGACCTGCCGCAGGGCGTGACGGTGCTGGGCGATTTCCGTGATCAATCGCGATATGCCGAATTCTGGGCGGCCCTGCGCGCCGAAGGCCGGCTGCTGGCCGACCGCAGCCCCGAGGTTCTCCGCTGGCGACTGGCCGACCCCGACCTGACCGATCCGCCGCTGGTGCTCGCCTTCAACCGGGGGGCCGGGATCACCGGCTACGCCATGGCCATGATGGCCAAGTCCAACATCCTCGAGCCGCCGGTTCTGGAAGTCCTCGACCTCGAGGCCCTGGCCGACGACCTCACCGCCATTCCGGCCCTGATCGACGCCCTGAAGGACAGCGCCCGCCGGATGGGCGCGGCCAAGCTGCGCATCCAGATGGTCAGCCCCCGTATGCTGGAGCGACTGGGCGACCGCGTCCGGGGCGCACGACGCGAGGGCGGCTGGGGGCACTGCCATGCGCGGTTCGCACCTGGCGGGCCCGATCCGGCCCTGTGGTCGCCGACCCCCTATGACGGCGACTACGCCATGTGCCTCAGGCCCGTGCCGGTCAGGGCGCGGGCGACCGTCCGCGCGCCTTCCGAGCCTCACATGGCGGCGACGGCGGCGTGAAAGGGCTCTAGGCCCGGGGCCGGGCCTTCAGTTCATCGCGGATTTCGGCCAGCAGGGCCTCGGTCGCGGTCGGCGCGGCCGGTGCCTCAGGCTCGGCCGCCTTCTCGCGGCGCAGCCTGTTGATCGCCTTGACCATCAGGAAGATCACGAAGGCGACGATGGCGAACTGAATCAGGGTGTTGATGAAGGCGCCGTACTGGATGGCCACTTCCTCGACCGCATCGGTCGCCGGATCCTCGGGCGACAGCACCCATTTCAGGTTCGAGAAATCGACCTTGCCCAGCAACAGGCCGATCGGCGGCATGACCACCTGTTCGACCAGGCTGGTGACGATCTTGCCGAAGGCCGCGCCGATGATGACGCCGACCGCCAGGTCGATGACATTGCCGCGCGAAATGAAGTCCTTGAATTCGGTGAGCATGCCCATGGCGGAGTCAGGCGTCCCCGGCGTTCAGCCGCTCGCGCAGCTCCTTGCCGCTCTTGAAGAAGGGCACCGCCTTGGCGGGCACGTCGACGGTCTCGCCGGTCCGCGGATTGCGACCGGCCCGCGCCGGACGGCCCCGCACCGAAAAGGCGCCAAAACCGCGAAGCTCGACACGACCACCGTCGCCCAGCGAATCCACCATCCGCCCGAGGACGATATTGACCACCCGCTCGACCTCGGCGTGGGTCAGATGGGTGTTCTCGGCTGCGAGCTTCTCGATCAGTTCTGACTTGATCATATGGCCAGGCCCCCGCCCTGTTTCACGCGTTCGGAACGCTTACGGGTGCATCCGAACGCAGGATGCAACCCCACCCTAGCCTTCACCTGTCGGGGGAAAAAGGCCCCCGGAACGGATTCAGCGCGGAAATGTCGCTTAACGGGCGCAGAGCGGTTCGGCGCCGTCAATGGAATGCGGCTCCCGGCCACGAAAAAGGCGGCCGGATTGCTCCGGCCGCCTGCCTTCCTGTGGCCTGTGCGCGCGACGCGGTCGCTCGCTGTTTGAGGCCTATTCCTTCGACGCTGCCTTCTCGCGCATGGCTGCGCCAAGGATGTCGCCCAGGGACGCGCCCGAGTCCGACGAACCGAACTGTTCGATCGCCGCGGTTTCGTCCTTCATTTCCAGGGCCTTGATCGACACCGAGACGCGGCGCGAGGCCTTGTCGATGCCGGTGACCATGGCGTCGACGCGGTCGCCGACCGAATAGCGCTCGGTGCGCTGGTCGGCGCGGTCGCGCGACAGGTCGGACTTGCGGATGAAGGCGGTCGCCGGGGCGTCCTCTTCACCGAACTTGACCTCGATGCCGCCGGTTTCGATCGACGTCACGGTGACGGTAACCTGCTGGCCCTTCTTGAAGGTGTCGCCTTCCATCGGATCGCCGCCCAGCTGCTTGATGCCGAGCGAGACGCGTTCCTTCTCGACGTCGACGTCCAGCACCTTGGCCTTGACGGTTTCGCCCTTGCGGTAGCGCTGGATGGCTTCCTCGCCGGAGACGTTCCAGTCCAGGTCGGACAGGTGCACCATGCCGTCGATGTCGTTGTCCAGGCCGATGAACAGGCCGAACTCGGTGGCGTTCTTGACCTCGCCCTCGACGGTCGAACCGATCGGGTTGGCGGCCACGAAGGCATCCCACGGATTGTCCTGGGCCTGCTTGAGGCCCAGCGAGATGCGGCGCTTGGAGGCGTCGACGTCCAGCACGACCACGTCGACTTCCTGCGAGGTCGAGACGATCTTGCCGGGGTGGACGTTCTTCTTGGTCCAGGACATTTCCGAGACGTGGACCAGGCCTTCAACGCCGGCTTCCAGCTCAACAAACGCGCCGTAGTCGGTGATGTTGGTGATGCGGCCGGTCATCTTGGCGCCGACCGGATACTTCGCTTCCACGCCGTCCCACGGATCGGTCTGCAGCTGCTTCATGCCGAGGCTGATGCGCTGGGTGTCCGGGTTGATCTTGACGATCTGGACCTTGACGGTGTCGCCGACGGCGAGGACCTGCGAGGGGTGCGAGACGCGCTTCCACGACATGTCGGTGACGTGCAGCAGGCCGTCGATGCCGCCCAGGTCCACGAACGCGCCGTAGTCGGTGATGTTCTTGACCACGCCTTCGCGGACTTCACCCTCTTGCAGCTGGCCGACCAGCTCGGTGCGCTGTTCGGCGCGGGCTTCTTCCAGGATGGCGCGACGCGAGACGACGATGTTGCCGCGCGGACGGTCCATTTTCAGGATGGCGAAGGGCTGTTCCTTGCCCATCAGCGGGCCGACGTCGCGCACCGGGCGGATGTCGACCTGCGAGCCCGGCAGGAAGGCCGAGGCACCGCCGAGGTCGACCGTGAAGCCGCCCTTGACGCGGCCGACGATGGCGCCGTTGACCGGGTGGCCTTCGGCGAACACGACTTCCAGACGGGTCCAGGCTTCTTCGCGGCGGGCCTTGTCACGGCTGATGACGGCTTCACCCAGGGCGTTCTCGACGCGCTCGAGGTAGACTTCGACATTGTCGCCGAGCTTCGGAATGACGGCGCCCTCGCCGATGCCGAACTCGCGGGCCGGGATACGGCCTTCGGTCTTCAGACCGACGTCGATGATCAGGATGTCCTTTTCGATGCCGACGACGCGGCCGTGAACGACCTGGCCTTCGCCGAGGTCACGGCCCTGAAGGGTTTCGTCGAGCAGCGCGGCGAAATCATCGCGCGAGGGAGAGAAGCTGGTGTCAGTCATGCGGTGGTTGGGTTTCTAACGGTTATGGCGCGCGACCGAAGGGCCCCGCGCGAGGTGGTTGAAAATCAGGATCAGGTCGTCGGGATGCGAGGCCGGTAAAGGTCAGGACGCCCGCGGAAGCCGAGGATGACGCGCTGGATTTGCCTTGGGGTCCCTAAAGACCGTGCCGGACACGCGCCGCCTCGACGATACGGCGGGCCGCATCGAAGGCGGTCTCTATATCCATATCGGTCGTATCCAGCAAGACGGCGTCTTGCGCCTGCACCATCGGGGCCGCGCCCCGGCCGGCGTCCCGCTCGTCGCGACGCACGATGTCGGCCAGCATGTCCGCATAGGCGATGGCGTCGCCGCGGCCGGTCAGCTGCTTCCAGCGACGCATGGCGCGGACCTCGGGCGTGGCCGTGATGAACAGCTTGGCCAGGGCGCCCGGGGCGATGACCGTACCGATGTCCCGCCCGTCCAGCACCGCCCCGCCTGTCCGGGCGGCGAAGGCGCGCTGGAATTCCAGCAGGGCGGCCCGCACGCCCGGATAGCCCGCGACCCGGCTGGCCGCCTCGCCCGCGTCGCCGCTGGTCAGGCGGTCGGTGTCCTGCAGGCTCTCGGCCTTCAGCGCCCGGGCCACGGCCTCGGCCGCGGCGGCGTCATCCAGCGAGCCGCCCGCGTCGAGGACGCCCACGCCGACGGCGCGGTACAGCAGACCCGTGTCGAGGTGCGGCAGGCCATAGAGCGCCGCCAGCCGGGCGGCGATCGTGCCCTTGCCCGAGGCGGCGGGGCCGTCGACGGCGATGATGAGGGGTGGATTCATGGACGAGGCACGTAATGCTGACCTGCGGCGCCGAGAAGAAGAATGATCCCGGTTGTGCCGATCAACACGACCGGCATGGTGCCGCGTAGCATGACGATGAGTTTGAAGTCCTGTGCGTTTGTCGCGGCGTCCACCTGACGGAAGAACGGGCCATCCTCGTACCGCGACCGCTTTCGCCACGTCGAGCCGTCATGCAGGTCGATCCAGGAGGCTCCGGCCCAGACAAGAGCCAGGGCGATGACGAGCAGACCGGCATGCGCCAGCTTCCGGGCCAGGGAGGCGGGCGCACCCCTCATGCGATCACGCCGCCGAGCCCGCCCATCAGCTCCACAAACCCCGGAAAGCTCGTCGCGATCATCCCCGGCTCGTCCACGGTCACGGCTGCCTCGGCCGCCAGACCCAGCACCAGATGGCTCATGGCGATGCGGTGGTCGCCGTGGGTGGTCACGGTCGCGCCGCCCCGGACCGGTCCACCGAAGACGGTGAAGCCCTCCGGCTCCTCCTCGACCCGAACGCCGCAGGCCTGCAATCCTGCCGCCATCAGGGCGATGCGGTCGCTCTCCTTGACCCGCATCTCGCCGATGCCGCGCATGACGGTGGCCCCTTCGGCGAAGGCGGCGGTCGCGGCGAGGACCGGATACTCGTCGATCATCGAGGCGGCCCGCTCCGGCGGCACGACCACGCCCCGCAGCGTCGAATGCCGGGCGGTGACGTCGCCGACCTCCTCGCCCCCGGCCATGCGGCGGTTCGAGACGGTCAGGTCCGCCCCCATCTCGCGCCAGGTCTCGAACAGGCCGGTGCGCAGCGGGTTCAGCATCACGCCTTCGACCGACACCTCCGACCCCGGCACGATCAGCCCGGCTGCCAGCGGGAAGGCGGCCGACGACGGATCTCCGGGGACGGCGACGTCGGTTCCGGTCAGGGTCTGGCCGCCCCGGAGACTGATGCGCCAGCCGCCGCCGACCGGGAGGACGCCGACCTCGACGCCGAAGGCCTTCAGCATCCGCTCCGTATGATCCCGGCTCGGCTCGGCCTCCGTCACTGTGGTGACGCCCCCGGCGTTCAGCCCGGCCAGCAGGATGGCCGACTTGATCTGGGCCGAGGCGACGGTCTGGACATAGTCGATGGCCGACAGCCTCCCGCCGGCGACCGCGACCGGCAACCGGTCATCGGTGTCATGCCAGTCGAACCGTGCGCCCATGTCGGCGAGCGGCCCCGTGACCCGCTTCATCGGCCGCTTTCGCAGGCTCGCATCGCCGTCAAACGTCGTGGTGATGGCATAACCCGCCGCCGCCCCCATCAGCAGCCGCACCCCGGTGCCGGCGTTGCCGCAGTCGATGACGCCCGCCGGCTGTGTGAACCCACCCTGGCCGGTCACCCGCCAGCGGCCCTCGCCCAGCCGTTCGACGGTCGCGCCGAACGCCTCGACCGCCCGCGCCGTGGCCAGGATATCCTCGCCTTCCAGCAGGCCCTCGATCACCGTCACGCCCGTCGCCATGGCCCCCAGGATCAGGGCGCGGTGCGAGATCGACTTGTCGCCGGGCGCCCGCACGCGACCGGACAGCGCGGGGCTGCGGCCGGCGGTCAGATGGGCGGGAATCGACACCCTGCGGTCTCCGAAACGGTCAACGAAGCGCGGGCGCGCGGAGATGGCTTTTGACAGCGGCGTCAGGGGGTGGCAAGGGAGCCGCCCCATTTCCCCACTCCCGCCAAAGGTCTTCAACCGTGGCCAAACCCGAACTGGGCCAGAAGCAGGTCTGCCCGAACTGCCAGGCCAAATTCTACGACCTGGGCCGTCGCCCCGCCCACTGCCCCAAATGCGCGACCGACTTCGATCCGGAGGAGGCGCTGAAGCTGCGCAACCGCCGCGGCCGTCCGGCCGGCTACGCCGCCGACGACTCCGATGAAGATCAGGTCAAGGACAAGAAGGTCGACGGCGACGAGGACGAGGAAGAAGAAGCGGTCGCAACGCCGGAAATCGACCAGGAAGGCCACGAGCCCATCCTGACGCCGGACGACGACGACGACGCTCCCGTCGATCCGACCGAAGAGCCCGGCATGGGTGAAGCGGTCGAGGACGACGACGTCCTCGCCGACGACGACGACGATTCCGTCCCCTTCATCGAGGACGAGGATGACGATGGTTTCGAGGACGAAATCATCACGCCCAAGGAAGACGAGTAAGGATTTTCGCCCTGTTCCCGGACCGGTTTTCGCTGGTCCGGGAACGACGAAAATAAATGGTTGAACCGGGCTTGATCACGATCAGGCCCTGACATAGGTTCCGCCGCCTCGCAGCAGGGCCTCCCGGCCCCCAAGCGATCCGACCGAAAGGCCCAGCGCCCGAGGTTCGGGGCTTTAGCTCAGCTGGTAGAGCGCTTGCATGGCATGCAAGAGGTCAGCGGTTCGACTCCGCTAAGCTCCACCACCGAAGGCCTCGCGGGAAACCGCGGGGCCTTCGTCCATTTCGGGATCGCGTCCGGAAAGAATCGGCCAGGTACGCACTTTGATCGTCCTTCGGTGCATCCATTCGGGAGGCTTGGAGCCTCCCGGATGTGTGAACACATCGGAGGGAACCCCATGGTCAAAAAACTCAGCGCGTCGATTCTCGCCGCCTGCGCCGCTGTTGCGGTCCTTGCCTCTACCCCTGGCGTTGCCCTGAGCGAGCCATCGCAGGCCACGGACCCTTCAACCGTGCAGATGAGCGCCCACGACAGTCGGGCTGTGATCCTGTCCCTGGCCGATCTCCTGCGCGAGCGCTTCGCCTTTCGCGAGCGCGGTGTCGCAGCGGCGAATGAGATCGAGGCCATGCAAGACCGGGGCGAATTCGATGGCACCCGCTCTGCCGGCGACCTGCTTGCCTTGATCGAGGCCAGGATCACGCCCGTCGTCAACGACCGACATTTCAGGGTCCGCTACCTGGGACCGGAAGTCCTCGCCGGATTCAGTGAAGGACCTCCATCGAACGAGGAGATCGCCGCCTTCCACAATGAAGTGCGCCTGCGCGGCAGCGAGATACCGGACGTCCGCTGGCTGCCGGGAAATGTGGGCTACATCCGCATCAACATGTTTCTCGACACGCCGCCCGGTGTCGAGAAGCTGGCAGCCGCCATGGGAATGCTGGCCGACACGGGAGCCCTCATCATCGACGTACGCGGGTCCCCGGGCGGCGAGCCTGCCGGCGTGGCGAACGTGATCGGTCATCTGGTCGCAGAAAGAACCGCCACCGTCCGCGTCGAGTCTGTGTTCGACCCCTCCAGCAACCGGACCTTCTATGCAGAACCGCGGACACCCGCTTACACGGGCAAACCCGTCTATGTGCTGATTGACGGAGAAACCGGCTCGGGGGCCGAAGAGTTTGCCTATGACCTTCAGGCCATGCGGCGCGCAACACTCGTCGGCCAGACCACCTTTGGTGCGGCGACCCCGGGGGGCTTTCGACCCCTCACCAACGGGTTCGCCGCCTTCATTCCAATGCAGACTGTCAGCAACACTGTGACCGGAACGAACTGGGAGGGTGTGGGAGTCCGTCCTGACACCGAGGTTCCCGCCGCCGAGGCCCTGACACAGGCACATCGCATGGCCCTTGAGGCCCTGCTGAAGGATGCGACAGGCGTTCAGCGGGCCATAGTTGAAGAGGGCCTGGCCTCGCTGGGTGTGCCGCAAGGCTGACCGCCCGGAGAAAGGGTGGTGAAGCGACAATCAACAGGAGCGCCGCCTGCATCACCCTCACTGCCGCCTCGCAGCAGGACCACCCGGCCCCCCGGCGATCCGACCGAAAGGTTCGGCACCCTGGCTCAGCCGGCAGAGCGCCTGCATGGCAGACAAGAGGTCAGCGGGCCGGATCTGCACCAGATCTGGTCCGTTGGCAGTTTCGGACGACACGGCTCAACAACCGTTCTGAACACCGAAAAGACGGCTAAGTCCGAAACGGACTCCGTCGCGCTTCTGATCTCCCGGCAGGAACTCACCGTCGATCCAGGAGATGGTCAAGCTGATGTCGCTTGAACACAGGGGGCGGTATGTCACCCCGATCTCCGAGGATTCGGATGAGGTGCCGTCTGGTGAGTCGCTTTGCCAGTCGTATCGGGCGTTGAAGCGCATCCTGTCCCCAAGCGGGAAGTTCCAAACCGCCGCAGCAGTCGTCACGAAATCTTCCGACAGGTTCGCGGCTCCATCGACTTCCTTGACAGCCCTGTTCGCACTGTAGCCGACACCCCCGATCAGGCCGAAGGCCGTGCAGTTGACCTCGCTGGTCTGGTTACAGCCACCGAACAGCGGCTGGATGACGCGCGAGAGTTCGCGTGAGCCAGGAACCTCGAAGTTGAAGGATACAGAACCGCGATAGTTGATCGTGCTCGCTTCGCTGTCAGATTCGAAGGCGATGGGCTTGGCGACAATCGAGTAGTACTGACCATAGCCGCCAAACCGGTAGATGAAGCTGCTGTCCAGCTTCATGACCTCCTTGAAATCCAGCGATTCGCCCGAGGCTGCCGTTTCACCGGAGAAGTTGAGGCGCGCTTCGTCGACATCGTTCAGCACCGGCGCGCTGCGGGCCAGGACGGTCAGGTCGAGAGCGATATCCCAGCTGAGTCCGATCTCCCCGTCATCCTCGCCGTTCAGGAGTTTGAACTCGCTTTGGACAGGGTCCGATGCGCCCCTGGCGGCGGCCGCCTCGCTCGCATCAAAGGTCACACCGGACCTTGTCGCTGCCGAGCCGTCGGAAAATCTCACCGTGAAGTCAAAGGCGTTCGGCGGCGACACGTCGAGCGTCAGCGGAACGAGGATCGCGTCAGTGGCGCAGACGTCGCGTCCGGCCATCAACGGCCCCGGGAAAAAGGTCCGCGTGTGAGCGCCATCGGAAACCGGATCGATCTCGACAGACATGACCCGTCGATCCGCCGCCTGACCTGCAGGACAGTCACCGACGTCTGCCGTTGCCTCCAGCCGTATCACCGCCAGGTATCGCGACCCCAGCCTCTGGATCAGGCCGGAATCGGCCTCCAGCCCCTCCAGGCCCACATCGCGCACGCCGCTCTCCTGCGCGTAGCCGGGCCCGGCGATACCCGTCACGGCCAGAAAGCCGCACGCGCCGGCAACCATCAAACGCGATTTCATTTGCCCCTCCAGTCGTGTGTCAGACCACAGCGTTCAGTGCCTTCGCCCGCTTCTGGCCGGCGACATGAATCCGCTTCTCGTGGATGGCGGCTGCCAGTTCGCCCCATGTCTTTCCGCTGTCATAGGCGGCGACGAAAGCGCTGAACGCCACGTTGGCGCGATACAGGGTGAAGGCCTCCAGCGCTGTCTGGATATCCTTGAAGAATTTCTTCGCCACGCCGTCGGCATCACCGCCGACGCCCCAGGGCTTGGGCGGAAACGATGACTTGAGGCTGATCGACATCAGTGCGTCTGCGGTCGGGAAATCATCTGGCTGATTGAAGTTTCTTTGCCAGACGAACCAGATGCACGCCTCAACATCATCAAGGCTCAGGTTCAGTAGCGCGTCTACCGGCGGGCTCTCGGGCCAGGGCATCGGTGATTTCCCTCAAAGGGCAACCGCCCCTCGCGGTTGTGCAAGATCGATCTAATCACAACCAAAACGCGATGCAAGACGAAAGAACGTTGTTCGTCTTTCGATTGCGAACCCGTGACCCTGCGCCATTGATTTGGCCAAGATCTCTTCCCATTCTCACGACTGGCCGACGCCTTGCCGATCACGGGGGGCGCAGACGGTCGAAGGCCTGCTTCGGGGGCGAGAGACCATGACCACGCGCACCATCCTGTTCGACAGCCCCTTCCTGCTGGGCTTCGACCATACCCGGGCCCTGATCGACCGCGCCGCCCGCGCCGCGGCGGACAGCTATCCCCCCTATAATGTCGAACAGCGCGGCGAGCGATCGGTGCGCATCTCCCTGGCCGTCGCGGGCTTCGGACCCGATGACCTGATGATCACCCTCGAAGGCCGTCAGCTGACCATCGCGGGCAAGCGCGAGCCGGCCCCCGAACAGGCCGAACAGGCCTTCCTGCACCGCGGCATCGCCGGGCGCGGCTTCGTCCGCAGCTTCGTCCTTGCCGACGGTCTGGACGTCGACGCGGCGCAGCTGGAACACGGCCTGCTGCACGTCGACATGAGCCGGCCCGAGGACCTGCCCGCGGTCCGCCGGATCCCGATCACGACAGCCTGACCGCCGGCCGATTTCCGGTCGCCGCTTCCGGGGCCGGACCCCAAAGCCCGTTCCGGGCGTTCGTTGAGTACAAGGAGGCGGTCCTGATGACGCCGACCACGATCATGACCAGGGAAGATTTCAGGGGGCTGGGCGCGCCCGACCTCGTCTATGTGCGCGAGATCCGCGCCTCGGACGTCATGGCGGATGTGACCGAGGCCGGGGGCATGACGATCGACCCGGAAGCCACCCTCTATGCCGTGCACGGCGCCGACGGCGAACGTCTGGCCGTGATGATGGACCGCGAAGCCGCATTCGCCGCTGCCGTGGCCCATGAACTGGAGCCGGTGTCAGTGCATTGACGGAAATGCGCTATCGCTCCGCGCGCGGCGGGGAGCGATAGCGCAGCAACAATGTCAGGCCGCCGTAGCCGGAATGCTGTCGCGGACGAACAGGGCGCGGATCGCGTCGGCGGTCCGTGCCTGACGGAGCTGCTCGCGCATCTCCGACGATCGCAGGACCCGGGACACTGCGGCCAGGGCGCGCAGGTGTTCGGCACCGTCGCAGGGCGGGGCGAACAGGGCGAACAGCAGATCCACGGGCCGATCATCAACGGCCCCGAAGGCGACAGGCGTCTCAAGCCGCACGAACACCGCCGTCACGCGCGATACGCCCTCGAGCCGCGCGTGCGGTACGGCGACGCCCGAACCGAGGCCGGTCGAGCCCAGGGCCTCGCGCTCCAGCAAGGCGTCCATGATGCGGCTTTCCGACATGCCAAGCGCCTGCGCGGCGGCTTCCGCCACCGTGTGCAAGGCCTGACGCTTTGACGAGGCACCGCTGCGCAGGACGACAGCGCCGTCCGCCAGCAATTCACCGATGTCCATGAGGAGTTCCCGACTCTGCCCGTACATCCCGAATGGGCGGGGGCCCTGTAGACCACCCGCCTCGATTGGGGAAGACTATACGCCGCGATCGTTTACCGAACCGTGTCCATTGATCGACTTCACCGTACGCTCGGGATCGATCCAGCCCACATTGCCGTCGGGACGGCGATAGACGACCGAGATGCCGCCGTGCGCCGCATTGCGGAACAGCACCACCGGATAGCCGGTCATATCCAGTTCCAGCACCGCGCGACCGACCGTGATGGTGCGGATTTCGGTCTCGGTCTCGGCGATGACCATGCCCACGGGCGGCGGCTCGTCGGGAGCACCGGCGTCGCCGAAGGCGTCATCCTCGACCGAATCCGGGCTGCGCAGGACGATGCTGCGGGCCACGTCGCGGGCGGCGTTTTCGGTCTTCTCCGGCGACATGCCGCGCGGACCGGCCTTGTGATTCTTGAGCCGGCGCTTGTAGCGGCGCACGCGCTTCTCGAGCTTCTCGAGCGAGTCGGAGAAGGCCCCATGGG
This sequence comes from bacterium, assembly GCA_943372245.1. Taxonomy (GTDB): domain Bacteria; phylum Pseudomonadota; class Alphaproteobacteria; order Caulobacterales; family Caulobacteraceae; genus Brevundimonas. The sequence continues at coordinate 32,616 of CALRXX020000019.1, read as the reverse complement.
CGTCCCCACCCAGACCGCTGGTCACGATGGCCTCACCCGAAGCGAGGCGAACCCAGCAGTCCACCTTGAAGCCATGGCCGTCCTTGGACACCACGACCTCGGCCTCCTGGGCCCCGCGTTCGAAATACTTTCCGATCCCGTCTTCGAGTTCCCGGGAGATGCGCGAGCCTAACGCGTCGCCGACATCTACGTGCTTGCCACTGACCTGGATTTGCATGGTGGTAGAACGCGACGGTCTGCGCTTGGTGTCAACGCCGATCACCGAAATGTGGTGAAGGATTTTGCTCCCTTGCCCTCATGGGGAGGGAGGGCACAAACACCTACCCCGTCTTCAGCATCCGCTTCCGTTCCACCGACGACGGTATCCGCAGGGCCTCGCGGTATTTCGCCACAGTGCGGCGGGCGATGTCGATGCCCGCCTCCTTGAGGATCTCAACGATCCGGTCATCGGACAGGACGTCGCCGTCGCGACTCTCACCGTCGATCATGGCCTTGATCCGGTGGCGCACGGCTTCGGCCGAATGGGTCGCGCCGCCGTCGGACGACTGGATCGCCGCCGTGAAGAAGAATTTCAGCTCGAACACGCCGCGCGGCGTCGAGACATATTTATTCGAGGTCACCCGGCTGACCGTCGATTCATGCATGCCGATGGCGTCGGCCACCGTCTTCAGGTTCAGCGGCCGCAGAAACTCCACCCCGAACGCCAGGAAGGCGTCCTGCTGGCGCACGATCTCGGAGGAGACCTTCAGTATGGTCCTGGCGCGCTGGTCCAGCGACTTGACCAGCCAGCTGGCCTGGGCCGCGCAATCGGCGACGAAGGTCTTCTCCACGTCCGAGCGCGAACCGGCCGCCACCACCCCGTGATAGCGCTTGTCCATGATCAGGCGCGGCAGGGTGTCGGCGTTCAGCTCGACCTTCCAGCCGCCGGCCGGATCGGACCGCACATACACATCCGGGATCACCGTCTGGGCCGGCTCGCCGCCGAAGCCCGCGCCCGGCCGGGGCGTCAGCGCCTTCAGCTCGGCGATCATCTCGGCCATGTCCTCGGCATCGACGCCGCAGACCCTGCGCAGGCCCGTCACATCCCGCTTGGCCAGCAGATCCAGATTGTCGAGCAGGCAGCCCATCGCCGGATCGAACCGGTTGCGCTCGATCAGCTGCAGCTTCAGGCATTCGGGGACAGAACGGGCCATGACGCCGGTGGGCTCGAAGCCCTGGCAGACGGTCAGCACCGCCTCGACCCGCTCCAGCGGAACCCCCAGCCGGTCAGCGAACTCGGCCAATTCCCCGCGCAGGTAACCGCCCTCGTCGACCGCATCGATCAGGGTCAGGCAGATGGCGTGGTCCGGCCCGCTGAATCCCGCCTGCGAGGCCTGGGCCTGCAGATGCTCCCACAGGGTCATCTCACGGCTGTCGGGCTGTTCGCGGCCCTCGCCGTCGGGCAGTCCGCCGCCCGCGCCGGCGCGGGACCAGTCGTTCAGCCCGACCTGGGCCTCGCCGACGCCGACATCCTCCATCCGGTCAGAAGTGCGCTCGCCGGGGCTGGCGTCACCATAGACGTCGTCGGAGCGGGCATCGAGCGTGCGATCCGCATCGGTCACCCGGCCCTCGTCGAAACTCATCTCCGCGGCGTCATGGCTCTCCACCACCACCGGGGCGTCGATCTCGCCGCCGGCCTCGGCGTCCTCGCGCTGCAGCAGCGGATTACGCTCCAGCTCGGCCTCGACGAAGGCGTCCAGCTCGAGGTTGGACAGTTGCAGCAGCTTGATCGCCTGCTGCAGCTGGGGCGTGATGACCAGGCCCTGGCCCTGCCGAATCTCCAGCCTTTGTCCGAGCAACGTTCTTTTTCCCCTGCACCCGGGCGTGGCCCGAAACTTGCTGCGGCCACCTTGTGGCCTGACCGGTTAACGGCGCTCTAAACCCCGACCCACCAGGCGACGCCCGGTCCGGGGCCCGGACGGCGGCTTCAGCCCCCCGTCGCCGGTGCCGCGCCCCGGCGGTCACGCCCCGGATGACAGCCGGATTTCTCCGCTGAAACAATGCGGTCCTACCAACGCCCAAAAATCCATGTTGGTGGCGGCTGAGGCGTCGAGGCTCACAAAGGGTGGCGGGCGCTCGACTGGAGGGAACATGTCGTTTGCCGGAATTTTCACAGCGGCCGCGTTTGCGGCGACCCTGAACGCCAGCGGCCTCGACCAGGACCCTCCCGGGCCGACGCCCCAGGAGCAGGTGACGCAGCTTGAGGATGTCGTCGTCACGGGCGAGCGCAATCGTCTGATCGCCGACCGGTTCGTCGACACCCTTGGAGCCCCTCCGCGCGACCGTCGGCTTGCGCGGTGGCATGGAAAGGTCTGTATCGCCGTCGCCAACCTTCCGGCTGAAGCCGCCCAGTACATGATCGACCGGATTTCGGCTGTTGCGCTCGAGCTCGGCATCGAGCCCGGAGAACCCGGCTGCACCGCCAATGTGGTGATCGTGGCAACCACCGACAGCGCAGCGCTCGCCACGGCGTTGGTCGATGAGCATCAGCGTGCCTTTCGCCCGGGCGGATCGGGGATGAACCTGTCCATGGCCGCCCTGGAGGATTTCAAGACCTCCGACCGGCCCATCAGGTGGTGGCACATCAGTGTGCCGGTGGACTCCGACACGGGCGCTCGTGCGGTGCGGCTGCCGGGCGAAGACGCTCCGACAACCACCGGCTCCCGGGCGTCGCGTCTGCGATCGAACATCCGGGACGACCTGAACAAGGTCATCATCATCATCGACGTCGACAAGCTGGGCGACACGACCTTCGAGGGGTTGACCGAATATGTATCCCTGGTGGCGCTCGCCCAGGTCGACTCCCGTGCCGACACGACGGAACTGCCCACGGTCCTGAACCTGTTCGCCGACGGAACGCCGGGGCTGACCGCCTGGGACCACGCCTATCTTCAAGCGCTTTATCAGGCCGAACCGAACAGGGCCTCGGCGAATGCCCAGGCCAGCGATCTCGCAGGCCTGATGGTGCGGGAGCGGAGAGAGCGGGAGAGCAGCTAGGGACCGACGCGGCGGCTGGTTCTTTACTCCGGCACCCGGATCGGCGAGCGTCGGGCCTTCCGCGAGAGGAAGTCGATGCGCCCGATCCTGACCGCCCTGCTGCTCCTCGCCCTGCCCGGTGCCGCGCTGGCCCAGTCGACCTTCGCGCCGGTCGTCGACCCCGCCGAACAGACGATGATGCTGACGGTCACCGCCGAGCATGACCGCCACATCGCTCTGCTGGAGCGGATGGTGAACCAGAACAGCGGCACGCTGAACCTGCCGGGCGTCCGGGCCGTCCGCGACATGGTCAGGGCCGAACTGGAGCCGCTGGGCTTTCAGGTCCGCTGGGTCGACATGGCCGGGACCGGCCGCGCCGGCCACCTGATCGCCACCCATGAAGGCCCGGGCCGCAACGTCCTGCTGATCGGCCATCTCGACACGGTGTTCGAGGCCGACAACCCCTTCCAGCGCTTCGTGCGCGACGGCACACGCGCGACCGGGCCGGGAATCGGCGACGACAAGGGCGGGGTGGTCGTCATCATCGCCGCCCTGCGCGCCATGCAGGCGGCGGGCACGCTGCACGACGCGAACGTCACGGTGTTCCTGACCGGCGACGAGGAGCGGATCGGCACTCCGTCCTCCCTCGCCCGCCGCGACCTGATCGAGGCCGGACGCGCCGCCGCCTTCGCCCTCGAGTTCGAGAACCTGGCCATGGAGGACGGTGCCGATTTCGGCACCATTGCCCGCCGCAGCTCCTCCAACTGGACCCTGACGACGACGGGCCGCACCGGCCATTCCAGCGGGGTGTTCAACGATGCCCTCGGCTACGGTGCCATCTATGAGCTGGCCCGCATCCTCGACGGCTTCCGCCGCGACCTGCCGGAGCCGAACCTGACCTACAATGTCGGCGTCGTCGCCGGAGGCACGCCCGCCGCCATCGACGCCGAGGGCTTCAACGTCACCGCCTCGGGCAAGACCAATATCGTCGCCTCGACCGCCATCGCCCGCGGCGACCTGCGCACCCTGACCCGGGAACAGGACGAGCGCGTCCGTGGCCGGATGCAGGCTATCGTCGCCGAACACCTGCCGCGGACCGACGCCCGACTGGTCTTCGCCGGGGGCGGCTATCCGCCCATGGCCCCGAGCGAGGGCAATCGCGCGCTTCTGGCGCGGCTGAACGCCGTAAACCGCGACCTCGGCCTGCCGGAGATGGGCGAATACGACCCCGCCCGCCGCGGCGCCGCCGACAGCGGCTTCGTGGCCGCGGATGTGGATACGCTGGGCGGTCTGGGCGTCGCGGGCGGAAACGCCCACGCCGACGGCGAATGGGTCGATCTCGACAGTCTGGTGCGGCAGGCGCAACGGGCCGCGGTGCTGATCAGCCGGTTGAGCCTGGGGGCGGAGTAGGCGCGAAGCCTTACCCGTACATGTCGCCCAGATAGACCCGGCGGACTTCCGGGTCGCGGATCACGTCCTCGGCCTTGCCTTCGAACAGCACGGCCCCGCCCGAGATGATCGAGGCGTGGTCGATGATTTCCAGCGTCTCGCGGACATTGTGGTCGGTGATCAGGACGCCGATGCCCTGACCCGCCAGATAGCGGATGACCTGGCGGATGTCGGCGATGGCCAGGGGGTCGATGCCGGCGAAGGGTTCGTCCAGCAGCATGAAGCTGGGCTTGCCGGCCAGGGCCCGGGCGATCTCGCAACGGCGCCGCTCGCCGCCCGACAGGCCCGAGGCCGGGGCGTGGCGCAGGTGGTCAATGCGCAGCTCTTCCAGCAGACGGCTGGTCTCCTCGGCAATGGCGGCCTCGCCGGTATGGTGCAGTTCGACCACCGCCCGGACGTTATGCTCGACCGTCATGCCGCGGAAGATCGAGGCCTCCTGCGCCAGATAGCCCAGACCCATGCGGGCGCGCTGGTACATCGGCTGGGCCGTGATGTCCTCGCCGTCCAGCCAGATCGTGCCGCTGTCCGGCGGGATCAGGCCGGTGATCATGTAGAAACAGGTGGTCTTGCCGGCCCCGTTCGGCCCCAGCAGGCCCGCGACCTGGCCGCGCTCGACATGCAGGGAGACATCGCGCACCACCTGCCGCTGGCCGAAGGCGCGGGCGATGTGTTCGACCCGAAGGCCGGTCATGCGCGCGGGCTCAACCGCCGGGGTTGCCGGGGCCTCGATCACATTGAGGGCTGAGAGTTCCTTGCGCGCCAATGGTCAGACCGGGCCGGGGCTCAGTTGCCGCTGCGTTCGGGATGGAAGACGCCGCGAATGCGGCCGCCGTTCGATCCGGCGCCGCCAGCCATGGTGACCGCCTGGGTCTCGGTATTGTAGGTCAGCCGGCCGCCCGTCATGACATTCTCGCCCTGGGTGACGATGACGTCCCCGGTCATGACCACAAGATTGTCCCCCGGCGTATAGACAGCGCGGTCACCGCGAATGGTCTGATCCGGCGTGACGAAATAGACATTCCCGATCGCCTCGATCCGCTCGATCCCGCTATTGGCACCGGAACCATTGATGGCGTCGGCGCGCAGGCGGTTCTGCCCCTGAATGACTTCGGCGCGCCCGCGCAGGGACAGGCTGTTCGGCGTGGCTTCGCCGGCGTCAGCGCCATAGGAGATGGCCTCGTTGCCCAACCGGGGAGCCGTCTGGGCGTCACCCATGGTCGGCAGGGCCAGCAGCGCCAGCGTCACCGCCGCGATAGTCAGCACTCTGGTCTTGGTCATCGGTTGGAACCTCCGGCGTTGATCGTGCCGCGAATCTTGTTTTCGCCGGAGCCTCGAAATTCGACGCGCCCGCCCTGTTCCCGGATGACATAGGACGAAGCGCTGATGGTTCCAAGCGGGCCGGAGCCCTCGACGCCCTTGTTCCCGGTCACAATGCCGGTCGCGGTGTCCACCACCGCCTCGGGCGTCATCAGCGTAAAGCCCGAGCCGCCGTCGGAAATCCGCACGTTCGGGCCGATGATCACGGTCTTGCCGGCCTCGTCATAGACGCCGCCGTCGGCGGTAAGGGTGGTCACCTTGCGGCCGCCGAGGTTCAACCGCAGCGCCGGGCCGATCAGGCGATAACGGCCGGTGTCCGGGTCGCGCACGGCACCCTCGGCGCCGATGACGAAGCTGCGGCCCGCAGCGTCCTGACCGTGGAACCTCAGCGCATCAAGGCGGATCTCGCGGCTGGTCCCGGCCTTGCGCTCGACGTCGGACATGACGCTGCGCAGCACGATCCAGCTGACCGTGCCGCCGGCCAGGACGACGATCGCCACGGGCAGGACCCGGCGCAGCAGTTGCACCCGCCGCGAGCGCGCGCGGAAGGCCCTGGCCGTCGCGGCGACGCGGGCCTCATCCTGATGTGCATGGCTGTCGGCGGGATCGGTCATCAGGTGTGCGCGAACACGTCCATCTCGTCCCAGCCGGCCAGATCGAGCGCCGACCGGGTGGGCAGGAAGTCGAAACATTTGCGGGCCAGTTCGGTCCGGCCCTCACGCGCCAGCATCTCGTCCAGCCGGACCCTGGCCGCATGCAGATACAGGACGTCCGACGCGGCGTACTCCAGCTGGGCGGGCGACAGCTCGGCCGCACCCCAGTCGCTGGACTGCTGTGCCTTGGACAGGTCCACCCCGACCAGTTCGCGCACCACATCCTTCAGCCCGTGGCGGTCGGTATAGGTGCGGGCCAGTTTGGAGGCGATCTTGGTGCAATAGACCGGCCGGGTCTCGACCCCGAGATGCAGCTGGAACATGCCGATGTCGAAGCGGCCGAAATGGAACAGCTTCAGCACCTTCGGATCGGTCAGCAGGCGTTTGAGGTTCGGGCAGTCATAGGCCGGGCGGTTCATGCGCACGACATGGGCGTCCCCGTCCCCGGCCGAGAGCTGCACCACGCACAGGGGATCACGGCGGAAGCGCAGCCCCATGGTCTCGGAATCGATGGCCACCTCGGGCCCCAGATCGAGACCGTCGGGCAGGTCGCCTTCGTGGAGGAACACCGTCATTCGTGAAACCCTTTCAGGCCCTCAACTAGCGTGTGGCGGCGGGGATGTCTCCCTCCGGCGTCGCAGGTGGTTGGTGGTTGGTGATTGGTGGTTGGTGATTGGTGCTTCGTTGTCGATCCGGGAATCACGACCCGTTGATGGTGCGCGCCGATTCCGCGCCAATCACCAACCACCAACCACCAACCACCCCGCCACAGCCCCGAAACACAAACGGCGCCGCACCGAAGCGCGACGCCGTCTGAATATTGGTGCCCAGGAGAGGACTCGAACCTCCACGACATTTCTATCACTGGCACCTGAAGCCAGCGCGTCTACCAATTCCGCCACCTGGGCCCAGACGTTTCGCGCTTGCACACGTATTCGTCCGGAAGGCGCGGACCCTTAAGGCAGGGTCCGGGGCCGGTCAACAGGGATTTGCGGCCTTTGCGTTGCGAGCGCCGCAGCCATCGTCTAATCCCCGGCGCGTCGAGGGTTTTGCGTCCTCGCGCCGTCGCCCATCGGAGCCTGTCATGAACGAAGTCGTCCCCGGCCTTGTCACCGTCTTCGGCGGCTCGGGTTTCGTCGGCAGTCAGGTCGTCCAGGCGCTGGCCAGGCGCGGCTGGCGGGTGCGTATCGCCTGCCGCCGACCCGACCGGGCGTACAAGCTTCAGACCTCGGGCGCGGTCGGCCAGTTCCAGTCGGTCCGCTGCGACGTAACGCGGGCCGAGGATGTCGCTGCGGCCCTGCGCGGTGCCGATGCGGCGATCAATCTGGTCGGCATCCTGTACGAATCAGGCCGCCGCACCTTCCGCAGCCTGCACGTCGACGCCTCGCGCAACATTGACGAGGCCTGCGCCGCCGGCGGCGTCGGCCGTCTGGTCCAGGTCTCGGCCATCGGGGCGAGCCCCGGGAGCGCTTCCGACTACGCCCAGTCCAAGGCCGCCGCCGAAATGGCCGTGCGCGAGGTCAAGCCGGACGCCGTGGTGATCCGCCCGTCGATCGTCTTCGGTGCCGGCGACGACTTCCTCAACCGCTTCGCCGCCCTCGCCACCATGGCCCCGGCCCTGCCGTTGATCGGCGGCGGCCAGACGAAATTCCAGCCGGTCTATGTCGCCGACGTGGCCGAGGCCATCGCCCTCGCGACGGTCTCCCCCGAGGCGGCGGGCCGCACCTTCGAACTGGGTGGGCCGGCGGTGATGACCTTCGAGGCCGTGCTGAAGCTGATCCGGCGCGAGACCTATCGCAGCTTCGCCCTCATCCCCCTGCCCTTCTTCGCGGCGCGCGCCATCGGCTCCATGGCCCAGCTGACCGCCATGGTCGGCATCGCCCCGGTGCTGACCCGCGATCAGGTCGTGCTGCTGGAGAGCGACAATGTCGTCGCCGACGGCGCCGAGGGTCTGGCAGCCCTGGGCATCGAGCCCACCGGCATCGAGGCCATCGCCCCGTCCTATCTGTGGCGCTACCGGCGCGGCGGCCAGTTCGCCGAGGCTCCGGCGAGCTGAGGCCTCAGGCCAGCCAGATCGCCAGCAGACCGACGACGCCGACCAGGATGCGCCAGGCCGAGAAGGGCGCGAAGCCGTAGCGGCCGACGAAATCCACCAGGAAGCGGACCACGAACAGTCCGCTGATGAAGGACACCACGAAGCCGATCGCGATCAGGCCGGCGACATCGTTGGTGATGAGGTCACGGCTTTCCCAGAAGTCCAGGCCGAAGGCGCCGACCATGGTCGGAATGGCGAGGAAGAACGAAAACTCGGCCGCCGCCTTCTTGTCGACGCCCAGCAGCAGACCGCCGACGATCGTCGCGCCGCTTCGGGACACGCCCGGAATGATCGACAGGCACTGCCACAGGCCGACGCCCAGCGCGGTCTTCCAGGACAGCTTCATCGCATCCTCGGCGATCTCGCGCTGTTCGAGGGTCTCGACCCCGTTCCTGACCACGCGCCGCAGGCCCATCGTCCCGGCGTCCGACCAGCGTTCCAGCACGATCAGGGCGACGCCGCCGACGATCAGCATGACGCAGACGATGGTCGTGTTGAACAGCACGTCCTTGATGAAATCATGGAACAGCAGCCCCAGCACCGCCGAGGGGAGGAAGGCCAGCAGCACGGAAATGGCGAACCGCCGCGCCGCGGGATCCTTGCCCGGCAGGCCGAGCAACACCTTCCACAGGCGGGCGAAATAGACCGCCACGACCGCCAGGATCGCGCCCAGCTGGATCATGACGATGAAGGTGTCCCAGGGCGTGCTGCCCAGCCCCAGCGCTTCCTTGGCCAGCAGCAGATGGCCTGTCGAGGAGACCGGAATGAACTCGGTCAGGCCCTCGACGAGGCCGAGAATGATCGCCGCAATCCAGTTCGTCACGCATGCCCCCGAAAGTCCAAGGGCCGTCAATGCGCGCCCGGTTCGGGACCCACATAGCGCAGGCGCGCCCGGATAGGCGAGCCATTCGTCGACTGATCCAGTGCATGACCCAGCAGGCCCGCCAGCCGGCCCAGCAGCAGCAGGTCGCCCGCCGCGTCGCGCGGCAGTTCCAGTCGCCGCGCGATCACCGCCAGCGCCAGGCCGAAATTCGCCGGCCGGCCGGTCGCGGCCTCACCCTCCTGCACCGCCCGGGCAAGGTCCGCCGGCAGGTCAGCGGCGCCCATCAGGGCGGCGGCGCGCGGATCGCCCGCCGGATAGTCGGTGCTGCCGAAGCCCGCCAGTCCGCCGGCGGTATGGGCCCTGCGCGCCGCGTCCGTGGCCTGTCGGCGCACCGCCACGACCCAGTCCGAGGCCCGCGTCATCTCGGCCATCGCATCGGACCCGGTCAGGGTCAGCAGTCCGGCGAAGGCCGCCGCCGCCGGGGCTGCGCCACCGTCGGCCGCCGCCCGCGTGGCCAGCACCGCCGCATTCATCTCGTTGTCCGCCGACAGCACCAGCGCGCGGCGGATCAGGTGGGCGTCCCGGTCGGGCGTCTTCCACGATCGCGCCAGCCGTTGATGCAGGAACAGGCGCGGCCCCGACCCGGCGGCGGCGTCCACCGCCTCGTCCAGCACCCGCGCGCACTCCAGACGCAGGGTCTCGACCGTGCGGGCCTTGGGATCGGCGTCCTCCTCGGCCCGACGGGCGAGGGCCGCGAACAGCCGGGCCCGGATCGAGCCGCCGGGAACGGCACCGACGCGCGGCCGGATCTCGGCGAAGGGATTGACCGACCGGGCGTCCCACAGGCGGCGCGCGACATCTTCCAGCGTCGCCGTCTCGGCCAGCTGGGCGGCATCCAGACCGCGATAGAAGAGTCGGCCGCCCGCGATCACCGTCAGGGATGACGAAACCTCGGCCTCACCCCGGCTGGCCGCGCGCGGGATACGCCGTTGCGCTGCCTGTTCCTCGTCATCCACCGTCTCGCCGCTCAGCCGGGCGATATCCTGCACGGCATAGAGGCTACGACGCGGGTCCGACGGGTCCGGGCGGGCGGCGATCCGGCCGCGGCTGACATAGGCGTAGAGGGTCTGGGTCTTGACCCCCAGTCGGGCCAGGGCCTCGCCACGCCCGATCCAGCGGACGGCTTCCAGGGTCGGATCTGCAGGTTCCAGGTCACAACCTCCGCAGGGAGCAGCAGGCTCCTGTCCCTATCGGGCTCCCACCTTGAGGCGCTTTCGTGACAATCCCGCTAACAGACGGTTCGGACTGGCCTTGGCAGGAAGCGGGCTTTCCGCGACAAGGCGTCGATGACGTCCGCCGCCGCCACCGATATCCACGCCGACGGCCATGCCGCGACCCGCGCCGTGACCCGGCTGTCGGTCGGGGTCGCGGTGCTGCTGATCGCGCTCAAGGCCTTCGCCCTCGGTGCCTCCGGCTCGGTGTCGATACTGGCGTCGCTGGCGGATTCGGTGCTCGATCTCGTCGCCTCGCTGGGCGTGTTCTTCGCCGTACGCTGGGCCGCCACCCCCGCCGACGAGGACCACCGCTACGGTCACGGCAAGGGCGAGGCCCTGGCGGCCCTGGTCCAGGCCGGTCTTGTCTTCGCCTCGGCCCTGTTTATCGGCTGGGAGGCCATACAGCGCATCTTTGATCCCCGCCCGGTCGCCTCGGGCTACTGGGGCGTTCTGGTCATCCTGATCTCGATCGCCCTGACCGGCTGGCTGGTCTGGATGCAGGGCCGCGCCATGGCCCGAAGCGGTTCCCTCGCCGTCGCGGCCGACCGCGCCCACTACGCCGGCGACCTGGCGGCCAACGGCGTTGTCCTGATCGGGGTGATTTCGGGGACCTTCCTGGCCGCCCCCGGCCTGGACGCCGCGGCCGGCCTGATCGTCGCGGTCTGGCTGTTCTGGGGCGCGCTGGGGGTTCTGAAGAGCGCCGCCGACCATCTGGTCGACAAGGCCGTGCCCGACGCCGACCGCATCGCCATCACCACCGCCGTCCTCGCTGATCCGCGCATCTCGGGCGTGCACCAGTTGCGCACCCGCATGGCCGGCACCTCGATGATGATCCAGATGCACATCGACCTCGACCCGGCCCTGACGCTCGACGCCGCCCACGCCATTGTCGTCGAGGCCGAGAACCGCCTGCTGGCCGCCTTCCCCCGCGCCGACGTCCTGATCCACCCCGACCCGCGCGGCCGTGCCGAATCCCATGGCGGCGCGTTCGGGGAAACGGAACAGCCCGACCTCAACTAGGGCGAAGCCCGGCAGGCCGGCGGGAAGACAGCTAACGCGGGATTAACGCCCGCTGGTGCATGCAACGGCCATGTCCGCCTGCGTCCTCTACCATTTCGCCTTCGATCCCGGCTCGCGCGCCGTGCGACTGGCGCTCGGCGAAGCGCGGATCGACTTCTCCGAAACCCCCGTCCGCCCCTGGGAGGACGGCTGCCCGGTCGCGACCCTCAACCCGTCGGGCATGCCGCCCGTGCTCCAGGTCACCGACGCCGGTGGACGTGTCCTGACCCTGTGCGAACCCGCCGCCATCCTGGGCTGGCTGGAGGAGCGGTCCAAGGAGCCCTTCCTGCTGCCCGCCGACCCCGCCGAGCGGGCCGAGGTGCGTCGCCTTCTGGCATGGTTCGACCGGCGCTTCACCGACGAGGTCAACGCCGTCCTGCTGCATGAGCGGATGGAAAAGCCCCTGCTTCGCCTCGGCCCGCCCGAGGCCCGCGCCCTGCGCGCCGGACGCGAGGCGCTGAAATCACACCTGGTGATGATGGAGGGACTTCTGGCCGAGCGCGACGCCCTGGCCGGCCGGCGCATCAGTCAGGCCGACATCGTCGCCGCCGCCCATCTGTCGGTGCTGGACTATTTCGGCGAGGTCTCATGGGCGGCGTATCCGGGCCTGAAGACCTGGTACATGAAGCTGAAATCGCGGCCGTGTTTTCGACCCTTGCTGGCCGACCGCTTTGCGGGCGTCGCCGCCTCGGCCTGGTACGCCGATCTGGATTTCTGATTTCACCGGACAGGGCGGTATGGGAGAGAACGCCATGCTGGCCGACCCCCGCGACATCATCCGTCAGAGCGCCGCCGCCCTGGGCTTCGACGTCTGCCGCTTCGCCTCGGCGTCCGAGCCGTGGAGCGCCGGCGAACGGCTGGCCCATTTCGTCGAGGCCGGACGGCACGGCGACATGGGCTGGATGGAGACCACGTTGGCACGCCGCGCCCATCCCACGGCCATGTGGGAGGGAGCCCGAAGCGCCGTCGTTCTGGGCCTCAACTACGGACCCGAACACGATCCTCTTCCGGAAATGGAGGACCGCTCGGCCGGCTACATCTCCGTCTATGCGCGCGGCGACGACTATCACGAGGTCATCAAGGGCCGGCTGAAGACCCTGGCCGGCCAGATCGCTGCCCGCACGGGCGAGGACGTCAAGGTCTTCGTCGACACCGCCCCCCTGATGGAAAAGCCGCTGGCCCAGCGCGCCGGCCTGGGCTGGCAGGGCAAGCACACCAATCTGCTCAGCCGCAACCACGGCAACTGGCTTTTCCTCGGCGTCATCCTGACCGCCGCAGAGTTCGAGCCGGACGCGCCGGAGAGCGAGCACTGCGGCACCTGCACCGCCTGCCTGGACATCTGCCCGACCAACGCCTTCCCGGCCCCGTTCCAACTGGATGCGCGTCGGTGCCTGTCCTACCTGACCATCGAGTTCGCCGGTCCCTGGCCTGAAGAGTTCCGCACGGCTACGGGCAGCCGCATCTATGGCTGCGACGACTGCCTGGCCGTCTGCCCCTGGAACAAATTCGCCGCCGCCTCTCAGGAAGCACGCGTGCAGGCGCGTGAGGCCCTGGTGTCGCCCCGGCTGGCCGACCTCGCCGCCCTGGACGACGCCGCCTTCCGCGCCCTTTTCTCGAAGAGCCCGGTCAAGCGGATCGGCCGCAAGCGGTTCGTGCGCAACGTCCTCTACGCCATCGGCAACAGCGGCGACCCGGCGCTGATCCCGTCCGCCGAACGGCTGCTGGACGACCCGGACGCCGTGGTGCGCGACGCGGCGGAATGGGCGGTGGAGCGGCTGAGGAGGGCTTAGTCTGCCCTAGCCCTGTGCCACGGCCCCGCCGCGATCCCCGCCCGGGGCCCGCGCGATGTCCAGCAGCTTCAGCCGGAACACCATCACCGCGTTCGGCGGGATGCCCGGCCGGCCCTGTTCGCCATAGCCCAGCGCGGGCGGCAGATAGACCACCCATTCATCGCCGACCCGCATCTGCTGCAGGATCTCGGTCCAGCCCGGCACCACGTCGCTGACGGTGAACACCGCCGGCTGGCCGGCCTGATAGGAGCTGTCGAACACCGTCCCGTCGGTCAGGGTGCCCTCATAGTCGACCCGGACCAGATCGTTGCGGTCGGGATGCTCACCGCCCGGCGGGCCCGAGCGCACCACCTTGTACTGCACACCCGACGGTAGCGTCCGCACGCCCTCGGCGCGGGCGTTGGAGGTCAGGAAGAATTCGGCAGCGCGCAGGTTCTGCGCCGCCGTCTCGTCGGGTGCCGCCGGCGCGCGATTGCAGGCAGCCAGCGGCGCACCCAGGGCGACGACCATCGCCAGCGTCGTAGCGCCTTTAGCCCATCCGTAAGTCATATCCCGCCTCTTCCAGTCCAAGTCTGATTTCGTTGGCGTGCGCCTCGCCGCGGGTCTCGACCATGATGTCGAACTCCGCGCCCTTGGCCGGCACGTCCAGCGCCAGCCGGTTGTGCACCACGTCGATGATATTGCCGCCCAGCCCGCCGATCACGGCGCTCATCTTGGACAGCATGCCGGGCCGGTCGTCGCCCAGGATGCGATACACGATCATCTTCTTCTCGCGCACCAGTTCGCGGTTCAGCACCACGGCCAGCATGCGGGCGTCGATATTGCCGCCGCACAGCACCAGTCCGACCTTCATCCCCCTGAACCTGTCCGGATACGCCAGCAGGGCGGCGAGACCGCCCGCGCCGGCACCCTCGGCCACCGTCTTCTCGAGCGTGGCGTAATAGGAGACGGCGGTCTCGAAATCGGCTTCCTGACAGACGAGGATATCCTCGATCAGCGGGTCGGCAATGGCGAAGGGGATGTCGCCCACGGCCTTGATCGCAATGCCTTCGGCGATGGTCTGGCCGCCGCATTTCGGCGTCTCGCCCCGGCGTTTGGCGCTGAACGAGGGATACATGGCCGCCTCGACGCCGAAGATCCGGATGTCCGGCTTCATCGCCTTCGCCGCCACCGAACAGCCGGCAATCAGACCGCCGCCGCCGATGGGGATGATCAGGGCGTCCAGGTCCGGCGCATCCTCCAGGAACTCCACGGCGCAGACGCCCTGGCCGGTGACGATCCCCTCGTCATCGAAGGCCGAGACGAAGACGAATCCCTTCTCGTCGCGTAGCCGGTGGGCCTCTTCGGTCGAGCCGCTGAAATCCAGCCCCTTGATGACCACGGTCGCCCCGTGGGCGCGGGTGCCGTCGGCCTTCACGAAGGGCGTGCCCTCGGGCATCACAATGGTCACGGGCACGCCCAGCCGGGCGCCGTGATAGGCGAGGGCCTGGGCATGATTGCCGGCGCTGGCGGCCACCACGCCGCGTTTCCGCTCGTCCGGCGTCAGTTGCAGCAGCCGGTTCAGGGCACCGCGCTCCTTGAAACTGCCGGTGAAATGCAGGTTGTCGAACTTGACCCAGACCTCGGCCCCGGTGAGCTGGGACAGCCGACGCGAATAGCGCACCGGCGTGCGGTCGACCTGGCCGGCGATGCGGTCGCGGGCCGCCAGAATATCGTCAAACGTGACTGTCATGGACCTTCCCTATAGCCGGTCTTTCGCCAGCTTGATGCGCGCTTTTGGCCCACGGCCCGATGCGCCGCAACCTTGACCTTATCCCGGCGTTGAGCGTCTGATCGGGACGTTCGACCCGCACCCTCGACGGAGAGAGCCTGCATGTCTGCCCGCCACCTGATCGCCGTCGCTGCGGTCGCCGCCTCGCTCGCCGCCTGCGGGACCGTTCCCATGGGCGATTCCGCAACCGGCGCGGCCGCTTCTTCAGCCTTCCGCGCGGAAGACTTCGCCTGGTCGGCGGGATCGGGGCGCGGCTCCGTCGACGGCCGCGTCGCCTTCAGCCGCGACGGCCAGCCCTTTGCCTGCACCGGTTCGGTGGCCCTGACACCCTACACGCCCTACACGCGCGCCCGGTTCCAGACGCTGTACGGATCGACCGACCGGGCCGCCGTTCCCGAAGCCGTGGTGCGCGCCCGAACCGTGGAGAACCCCAGCGCCGACTACCGCTCCTTCGTCCGCTCGACCACCTGCCAGAACGGCCGGTTCGAATTCTCGGGACTCCCGGACGGTGCCTGGTTCATCATCACGCCGGTCAGCGCCGGTGGAGACCGCATCGTGCTGATGCGCCGTATAGCAACCCGCGGCGGACGTGTGTCCGTCACCCTGTAAGCGTTTCGCCTGCCAGTGCCTGTTGTCTTTCGGGCCGCGTTTCCGGCCGCTTCGGAGAGTTAACCATGTTCCGTCTCGCCCTGATCGCCGCCGCCGGCCTGAGCCTGTCCGCCGTTCCCGCCGCCGCCCAGTCGTGGAGCGGAACCTATGACGCCGGCTATCGGAGCAGCGACAGCTACCGCTCGTATGACAGCGGTTATGGCGAACGATCCTACCAGAGCGGCTACGGAGATCGGTCGTACAACGACGGCTATGGCACCCGCCGCTCCAACGCCGTGCCGTCGAATTTCAACTGGCGCAGCCAGCTCGACCGGCCGGGTGACTTCCGCTGCGACCAGTTCTGGGACGCCAACCGCACCGACTGCGACGCCCGCTGGCGCGACCAGCGCCGTCAGGCCAGCCCCCAGGCCCGGCGCAACTATCGCGAACTGGCCGGTTCAGGCGGCTACGGCTACGGCCACGGACGTTACGGCTACGGCAGCCGGCGGGGCTACGGCTCGGCGTACAACTATGGCCACGCCCAGGGATCGACGACGTATCACGGTGCCTATGGCCGCCCCGACCACGTCTATCCGGGCGGCGGAGTCAGCTACGGCGGCGGCTATGACGGCGGATACAACAGCGGCTACGGATCGCGGTCCGACTGGTGCCGCGCCACCTACCGCTCCTACGATCCCCGCACCGGCTACTACCGCGCCTACAGCGGCCGGCTGGTCTATTGCGGCTGACGCGCTCAAACAGCGAGATGCCGCGCATCGAGCGTTAGCGCACATCTAACGCCGCTCATCCGATCACGGATCAGTGGATAACCGCCGTTCGCCATTGTTTGGCCTTGTCCGACCCGCTTCGGTGGCCCTGACCCGCAAGGGGCGGTGGAACAGGGAGCGCGTACATGTCCCAGCACAATATTTCCGGCTCGGAAGTCTTCGGACCCAAGCCCGGCGTCATGCTGCGATCGGTCAAGACCAGCGGCCTGCGGCGCCAGCGTGCCGCCCGCACCTGGGCGGCCTTCATCGCCGGTGCCGTCGTGGCGGTGGCGGGCGGTGCCATCGCCCTGGCCGCGATTTTCGGGCCGACCCTGTTCGGCTAGGACGCCCCCGGTCCTCCCCGCGTCCAGCCTGCCAGGGCCTGTCACTGGACATCACCGCGTCTCGCTGATTGGATTGGCCAGTCAGCGGGGGCCACATCAAATGATATCTTCGGAAGCGGGCGCTGTTCGCCCGGTGCGCGACAGGGTCTTCTTCACCTCCATGGCGGCGATCGTCCTGGTCGTGATCTTCATCGGCTTTGCACCCAGCTACTATCTGCGTGGCATCCTGCCGGCCCCCCATCCCTATGAAGCCATCAGCCCTGTGGTCATGCTGCATGGCCTGGTGTTTTCGGCATGGGTGATACTGTTCGGCATTCAGGCCAGTCTGGTGGCGACCAACCGGGTCGCCGTGCACAGACGGCTCGGCACGATCGGCATGGTCCTGATCGCGATCATGATTCCCCTGGCGATCCTCACCGCGCTCCAGGGCGTTGACCGGCCGTTCTCAAGACCGCCGGGTATCCCGGGGTTGACCTGGCTGGCCGTGCCCTTGCTGGACGTGCCGGTTTTCGGCGGCCTGATCATTGCGGCACTGGCATTCCGCAGGACCCCGGCCATCCACAAGCGCCTCATGCTGATCGCCATGATCGACCTGCTGCAACCCGCGCTGGGGCGAATCCCGGACCCGGCGTGGCTGCCGGTCGCGCTCTCACCCATTCAGACGCTGGTGTTCCTGCTACCGCTGTTTGCCTGGGACCTGTTCACCCTGAAACGCATCCACCCCGCGACCCTTTTCGGAAGCGCCGTCATCGCCGCTGTGATGTTCGCGGTTCCGCTGATCTGGACCTCGCCGGGCTGGCTGGCCTTTGCCGGCTGGGCGCATGGACTGATCGGCTGATCAGGCCAGCCACACCATCCGTCTGGTCTCGGCCTCGGTCCCCCGCGCCCGGCTGAAGCCCTTGCGGACCTCGCCCGTGTAGAGGAAGCCGGCCTTCTCAAGCACCCGGCCTGACGCCGGATTGTCGCTGAAATGCCCCGCCATCAGGGCGCGGCGTCTCCACGCCTTCGACGCCCAGGCTGTCGCCCCCTGCAAGGCCTCGGTCGCAAAGCCCCGCCCCCAGAACGGACGCGCGATCCAGTAGCCGACCTCGGGTGCGGGATCGCCGTCCTCGAACAGGCCGATGACCCCGACCGGCCCATGGTCCTCATGTTCGATCAGGAAGGTCCGGGCCCGCGCCGGATCCTGCACCGCCACCTTCAGCACGAATTCCTCGGCGTCCGTGATCCCGAACGGATGCGGCATGCGCAGGGTCATGCGGGCGATCGCCGGGTCATTGGCGAGGCTCGCCAGCCGGCTGATATCCTGGGCACCCGGCGAGCGCAGGGCCAGACGCCGGGTCTCGACGACGGGAAAGGGTTCGATCACGCACATGACACACTGCCTCGTTCGATCTGCCGCCTCCTTGGAGGGCTCGGGCGGCGTCGAGGCGGGGAAACGCAAACGGGGAGCCTGGTGATCCAGACTCCCCGCGGAAACTTGTCCCTGGTCCGGATCGCGGCTCTCGAGCCTTGCGCGATCCGGGTGTCAGTCGGTCTGCGCTACTCGGCGGCCATGGCCTGTTCGGTGGCCGGAAGAATCGACACGTAACAACGGCCGTTCGCCTTCTTGGTGAACTTCACGGCACCGTGGGCGGTCGCGAACAGGGTGTGGTCGCGGCCGAGGCCGACGTTGTCGCCCGGGTGGAAGGTGGTGCCGCGCTGGCGCACGAGGATGTTGCCGGCCAGAACGTTCTCGCCGCCGAACTTCTTCACGCCGAGGCGCTTGGAATGAGAGTCGCGACCGTTACGCGACGAACCACCGGATTTCTTGTGAGCCATAGGTCTGCTCCCTGTCTCTAACTGTTCTTACGCTTCGTCGGTGGAGGCGGGCTTGGCCTTGGGCGCAGCCTTCTTGGCCGGAGCCTTCTTGGCGGCAGCTTCAGCCTTCGGAGCGGCGGCAGCCTTGGCGGCCTTGGCCGGTTTGGCTTCGGTCGTCTCGACGCGCGGGGCCAGGCCGCGGGCACGCAGGTTCATTTCGGCCTTGGTCATCAGCGAGGTCTCGCCGTCCCACTTGGCCTTCTCGCCGGCACCGTCGATGCCGGTGATGCGCAGGACCGATTCCATCTGGCGATGACCGTTGGTGCGGCGATAGCCCTGACGACGGGTCTTCTTGAAGATCTTGATCTTCTCGCCCTTGCGGGTCTCGACCAGGGTCGCGGCGACAGCGGCACCCGCGATCAGGGGAGCGCCCAGGGTCACGCCCTTATCGCCGCCCAGCATCAGGACTTCGCCGAACGAAACGTTCGAGCCGGCCTCGCCGTCGAGCTTTTCGACCACAATGACGTCGCCCGGTTGAACCCGGTACTGCTTGCCGCCGGTCTTGATCACCGCGTACATGTTGAAGCCTCAGCGAAACGCAAAAAGAATAAGCCCGACGGGGGACCCCCTCGGGCGAAGAGCGGCGACATAGACGCAGAGGGGTGTCCGAGTCAACGCGAAATGGCCGAAAAACAGCGTCCGCGCGGCTTCGAAACACCTTGCCACCGCGCGGTGGGCGGCATCAACTGGCGCGCTTCAAGGGAGAAGGTTCCATGCTGACCCGCCTGCTGACTGCGAGCGCCCTTGCCGTCGCCGCCCTCGCCGCCGTCCCAGCCCCCGCCTCGGCCGCCGAGCCCGTCTTCACGACGCACTCCTGTCCGGCTGACTGGGTCGTCGGCGGGCGGACTGTCGAGTGCGGCACGCTGACGGTCGACGAGGCGCGCGACAACTCCGGCGGCCGCCGCATCGACATCGCCGTCGCCATCGTCCGCGCCAGCGCGCCCTACCGCGACGCCGCCGGACATGCCCTCCCGCCCGTCGTCGTCTTCCACGGCGGCCCCGGCGGTGCCTCGGTCGCCGGCGTGGGCCCCGCCCTTCAGCGCCTCGCCGCCCGTCCCGACGCCAATGTTCTGATGGCCGTCGATCAGGACTGGATCTTCTTCGACCAGCGCGGCGGCGGCGGCGGCGCCCCCTCGATGGACTGCCCCGGCGTCCAGCTGACCGACGCCGGCCCGCCATCGGACGCCGACGCCGAGGGGCTGAAGGCCTGCCTCAGGGGATTCGCCGATCAGGGCGTCGACTTCCGCTGGTACAATGTGGCCGCCGTGGCCCAGGACATCCGCGACCTCGCACACGTCCTCAACCTGCCGAAGATTGACCTCTTCGGAGGCTCCTATGGCCCGCGCGTCGAGGCCGCCGTCATCACCCATGCCCCGGAAATCGTGCGCGCCGCCGTCATGGACAGCCCGTGGCCCCCCGAGGGCAACTGGGCCGTCGGCACGCCCGAACAGGTCTCCGCGGCGGTGAAGATCATCCTCGCCAAATGCCAGGCCCAGCCCACCTGCGCCGCGCTCCATCCCGACCTGCAGGCCCGATTCGAAGCCAACGCCCGCCTGTGGCTGGCCGGGCCGCGGACCGGCAGGGACGGCGCGGTCTTCACCGTCGACGACCTGTCGGCCTTCCTGATGGACACCACCTACTCCCGCACCGGCGTGCGCAGCCTGCCCGCCGATCTGGAGAAGATCATCGCCGGAGACCTGTCGCCCGTGGCCGGGATCGCGGCCAACCGTACCTATTATTTCGAGGGCCAGCACATGGCCTATATCTGCAAGGAGGAGCTGCCCTTCGAATCCGCCGCCCGCCTCGCGGCCGGTGCCCGTGGCGATCCTGTGGCCGAGGTCCTCGTGCCCTCCCTGTCGCGCCTGTTCGGCGTCTGCGGCGCTATCGAGACCGGCGCCGCCGATCCGCTCGAGAACCAGCCGGTGACGACCGACATCCCGACCCTGTTCGTCGCCGCCGAGATCGATCCCGGCTGCCCCCCGCCCCTGACCGAGGCCGCCGCGCGCGGCTACGCCAACAGCCAGGTGGTGATCGTGACCAACGCCACCCACGGCGTGATCAACGCCAGCCCCTGCACCCAAAGGATGGCCCGCGACTTCCTGCGCGATCCGTCCAAACCGGTCGACCGGACCTGCCTGCCCGCCGCCGGCACGCCGCTGGCGTTCACCGAGTAATCCGCTCCGTCGGGAGGAAAAGCCTCTCGACCGTTATAAAGTAACACGCTATGGAGACGGCGATGACGCCGTCCGATCTCGAGCAGCCCGTGATCCTGTCCCTTCTGGGCGTGGGCTTCGTGACGGCCTTCCTGCACGCCGCCCTGCCGACCCACTGGCTGCCGTTCGTGCTGGTCGGACGCGGCCAACGCTGGTCCCTGCCGCAGGTGCTGACGGCCGTCGCCACGGCCGGCCTCGCCCACATTCTCAGCACCGCCGTCGTCGGTGCCCTGATCGTGGCGGCCGGCCTCGCCATGGACCAGTGGATATCCGGCATGCTGCCCCTGGCCTCGGCCGGGTTGCTGTTCCTGTTCGGAGCCCACTACCTGATCCGGGCCGTACTGAGAGCACCGGTCATGGCCGGGGGGCCATCGCTGGCCCTGTCCGAGCCGACCGTCTCGCACGCCGCCGCCTTCTGGGGGCTGGTGGCGATGATGGCGATCTCGCCCGGCGAGGTCCTGCTGCCCATCTATCTGTCGCAGGCGACCCAGGGGCCGCTGGTGCTGGCCGCCCTGACCCTGGCCTTCGCCGCCGGCACGGTGTTGGGCATGAGCCTCTTCACGGTTCTGGCCCGGGCGGGCTGGTCCGTGCTGCGGCTGGAACGCTGGGCCCGCTATGAAGGCCTGGTCCTCGGCCTCGCCCTGATCCTCATCGGCCTTCTCGTCCTGCTGCGCCCGCACTAAGGATAGCGGCATGGCGCACGCTCACGGCACCCACGACCACGGTCATGATCACAGCCATGCGCACGGGCACGATCATGGGCACGATCATGGACACGCCCACGGTCACGGCGGGCACCATCATGGTCCGGTCGATACGGGCGACTGGCGCTACGCCGTCGGCCTGATCGTCAACCTGGCCTTTGTCGGCATCGAGTTCGGGGCCGGGGCCTTCAGCGGCTCCACGGCCCTGATGGCCGATGCCGGGCACAATCTGTCCGACGTTCTGGGTCTGGCCATGGCCGGCGGCGCGGCCTGGCTGGTGCGGCGCTCAAGCGGACCCCGCAAGACCTACGGCTACGGCAAGGCCACCGTACTGGCGGCCCTCGCCAACGCCCTGCTGCTGATCTTCGCCTGCGGGGCCATCGCCTTCGAGGCCGTCCGCCGCCTCACCGAGCCCGCGCCGGTCATGTCCGGCCTGATCATGGCCGTGGCGGCGATCGGCTTCGTCATCAACCTCGGCACCGCCCTGCTGTTCATGCGCGATCAGCACAGCGACCTGAACGCCCGCGGTGCCTATCTGCACATGATGGCCGACGCGGCGGTCTCCATCGGCGTGGTCATCGCCGGCGGGGTGATCATGTTTACGGGCTGGTCGATCATCGACCCGCTGGTCAGCATCGCGATTGTGGCGGTCATCCTGATCGGCACCTGGGGCCTGCTGAAGGACTCGGTCAATCTGGCCATCGACGCCGCCCCGCGCGGCATCGACGTCGAGGCGGTGCGGGATGTCCTCCTCGGCCTGCCCGGCGTCACCGCCGTCCACGACCTCCACGTCTGGGGTCTGTCGACCACCGAGACCGCCCTGACCGCCCACCTTTGCCACGACCGCCCCGACGCCGCCGCCCTGCTGGAAGAGGCGCATGCCCTGATCCGCCTGCGGTTTGGCATCGGCCACTCGACCCTGCAGCTGGAAGCGGCACCGCTGGCGGACTGCCCGGCCTGCTAGGGATGAGGGACGAGGGATGAGGGATGAGGTGAACGGCCCTCTCGCCGACAGCCCTCCCGTTCGACGCTCTAATCCCTGATCCCTCATCCCTCCTTCACAAACCGCCCCCCACGGACCATCTAGCGGCCATGACCGACAAGATCCCCGTCACTGTCCTCACCGGCTATCTCGGCGCCGGGAAGACCACCCTGCTGAACCGCATCCTCACCGAGGACCACGGCAAGCGTTACGCCGTCATCGTCAATGAGTTCGGTGAGATCGGCATCGACAACGACCTGGTCGTCGGAGCCGACGAGGACGTGTTCGAGATGAACAACGGCTGCGTCTGCTGCACGGTGCGCGGCGACCTGATCCGGGTCGTCGCCGGACTCATGAAACGCCAGAGGCCCGGAGCCCCCGCCTTCGACGCCATCATTGTCGAGACCACCGGTCTGGCCGATCCCGGCCCCGTGGCCCAGACCTTCTTCGTCGACGAGGACGTCAAGGCCAAGACCCGGCTGGACAGCGTCACCACCCTGGTCGACGCCAAACATGTCATGGCCCGGCTGGACGATTCGAAGGAGGCGCGCGAGCAGGTCGCCTTCGCCGACCGGATTATCCTCAACAAGACCGACCTCGTCACCGAGGCCGGGCTGGTCGAGGTCGAGCGCCGCCTGCGCAAGCTCAACCCCCTGGCCCCCATCACCCGCGCCGAGCGCGCCAACGTCCCGCTGGACCAGGTGCTGGGCCTCGGAGGTTTCGACCTCGGCCGGATCCTCGACATCAATCCGGAGTTCGCCAACCCGGCCCATGGCGAGGCCGGCCACGTTCACGACGAACACTGCGGCCACGACCACCACGACCATGACCATGGCCATGCTCACGACCATCAACACGGCGCGCGCGGCCATGCGCATGAGGACGACATCAAGGGCATTTCCCTGTCGCTCGACCGGCCGATGGACGGGACCAAATTCACCGCCTGGCTCGACCGGCTTCTGGGCGAGCAGGGCCAGAACATCCTGCGCGCCAAGGGCATCATCGATGTCAGCGGCGAGGACCGTCGTCTGGTCTTCCAGGCCGTACACATGATCCTTGAGGGCGACCTGCAGAAGGCGTGGGGGCCCAACGAGCGCCGCTGGTCCCGCGCCGTCTTCATCGGCCGCGAGCTGGACGAGGCCGCGCTGAAGGCCGGGTTCGAGGGCTGCGCCGCATGACCGGCTCTGTCGATCCGACCCGCGAGGCCATGGCTCTCTTCCGCGATCTGCCGTCGGATCGGCCGATCGCGATGATCAACCTGCTGCGCTTCCGCGAGACGGCCGCCTATCCGGCCGATCATCCCGACCATGCCCAGACCCGGACCGGGGCCCAGGCCTATGCCGCGTATGGCCGCGCCGCCGCGCCGCCCTTTGCCCGGTCAGGGGGTCGGCAGATCTGGCTCGGTCGTCCGGAACTGACCTTGATCGGCCCCCACGACGAGACCTGGCATCTGGCCTTCATCGCCTGGTACCCCTCGGGAGAGGCCTTCGGTGCCATGCTGCGCGATCCTGAGTACCGGACAGCCGTCATTCACCGCCAGGCCGCGGTGGCCGACTCCCGGCTGATCCGGTGCGCCCCGTCCGAGCCCGGGCCCGGTTTCGGCGAGAGCCACCCGGCATGAAGTCCACTTCTTTCGACGCCCAGATCACCGCCATCGTCTTCGACGGCACCGGCGCGATCTTCGCCCTGGGCGACGGTTCGGTCCGCTTCGAGGACGGCGCGTTCAGCGCCGCCCATGATGGAGCGATCCTGTGTGCTGTGGCGCACCCGTCCGGCGAAGGCGTGGTCACGGGGGGCGACGACGGTCGCCTGATCTGGCACCGGCCCGCCGATGCCGGCGTGCTGGCCACCAGCGCCCGGGGTCAATGGATCGACGCCGTCGACGCCTCCGCCGAGAGCGGCCTGATCGCCTTCTCGGCCGGCAAAACCCTGACCGTCCTGGATGCGAAGGACGCCGGCTTCCGGCGTGATTTCCAGCACGAGCGCACCGTCTCCGGCGTGGCCTTCGAGCCGAAGGGCCGCCGGATCGCAACCTCGACCTATGGCGGGGCCGCCCTGTGGTTCGCCCGCATCGCCGAACAGAAGCCGACCTTCCTGAAATGGGCCGGGTCGCACACCGCCGTGACCTTCTCGCCCGACGGCGCCTTCGTGGTCACGGCCATGCAGGATTCCCAGCTGCATGGCTGGCGGCTGAAGGATCAGAAGAACATGCGGATGGGCGGCTATCCGTCCAGGGTCCGGGCCTTCAGCTTCCTGTCCAACGGACAGCTGCTGGCCACCTCCGGGGCCCAGGGTGCCGTCCTCTGGCCCTTCGTCGGCTCCAACGGACCCATGGGCCGCGAGGCCACCGAGATCGGCTACGACGAAGGCAGTCTGGTCGCCCTCGTCGCGTCACAGCCGAAACATGGCGTGCTGGCCGCCGGTCTGAACGACGGCCGCGTCTGGCTGGCCGATCCGGCGGGTCAGGGGCTGAATTTCCTCAAGGCCGACAAGGGCGCCCCGATCACCGCCCTCGCCATGAGCGCCGACGCCCGCCGCGTCGCCTGGGCCGACGAGGACGGAAACGCGGGCGTCTCGGACATCTGACGCTTGCCCATCACCGCCGCCCGTGCTGCCATCCCCCCATGTCAGGGGTGACCAGAACCGTGAAGAAGGGCCGCCCCGTGCTGACCCTGCTCCTGCTGCTGGTCCTGCTCGGCTCCAGCAGCGTCGTCATCCAGCGCTGGGTGGCTCCGCCGGCCACCTTCCTGATGGTCAGCCGCGCGGTCGAGGGCGAGGGGCTGGCGTACCAATGGCGCTCGCTGGACGACATCTCGCCACGGCTGGTCCAGGCGGTCATCGCCTCGGAGGACGCGACCTACTGCTCCCACAACGGCTTCGACATGAAGGCCATCGAACGCGCCCTCAAGGCCAACGCCCGAACGGAGAAGCGCGGCTCGGGCCGCATCCGCGGCGGCTCGACGATCAGCCAGCAGACCGCCAAGAACGCATTCCTCTGGCCGGGCCGCGACTGGATCCGCAAGGGCCTCGAGGCCGGCTACACCGTCGCCATCGAGACCGTCTGGGGCAAGCGGCGGATCATGGAGGTCTATCTCAACGTCGCCGAATGGGCCCCGGGTGTGTACGGCGCCGAGGCCGCCTCGCAACATTGGTTCGGCAAGTCCGCGGACGCCCTGACCGCCCGCGAGGCCGCGCGGCTGGCGGCTATCCTGCCCTCCCCGCGCCGCTACAGCGCCTCCTCCCCCGGCCCCTATATCCGCCGCCGCACGTCCCGCATCCAGGCCGCAATGGGCACGGTGCGTGAGCAAGGCCTGGCCACCTGTGTAGCAGGCTAGACCTCTCTCCCGTTAGGTGAGGGCCTGAGCACACAGGCGCGCAGCGGAGGTCCTTGAGCGAAGGGGCGAGAACCACCGTCACGCTTGACCTTGCCGTCCTGCTGGCCTCCGATGCGGCCAACGACGCGGCGTCAGACCGCGCAAGGAGGAACGCCCCATGAAACGCACCCTGATGACGGCCGCCGCCGCCTGCGCCCTGTCACTTGTGGCCGGATGCGCCAGCCTCGGCATGACCGGCTCCGGCGAGACCGCCGAGGCCGTCCCCGTGCCGGTCTCGGCCCGGCCGCCCGCGACGGCCGAAAGCGCCGCCGCCTTCGTCGCCAACGCCGAGACCCGCCTCGCCGCCCTCAGCGAGGAGGCTGCCCGCATCCAGTGGAGCCGGGCCACCAACATCACCTACGACACCATGTGGCTGGAGAGCCGGGTCAACGCCGAATACACCGAACTGCAGGTCGAACTGGCCAATGGCGCGGCCCAGTTCAACGACGTCGAGGTCCCCGCCGACGTCCGCCGCAAGCTGAACCTGCTGCGCCTCGGCATCGTCCTGCCCGCCCCGAACCGTCCCGGCGCCGCCGCCGAACTGGCAGAGATCACCACCCGGCTGGACTCGACCTATTCGGTCGGCAAGTTCGAATACCAGGGCCGCCAGATCACCCTCGACGAGGCCTCCGCCCTGCTGGCCACGACCCGGGATCCGGCCGAGGCCCGCGCCCTGTACGAAGGCTGGCGGACCATCTCGCCGGTCATGGCACCGGACTACGCCCGCATGGTCGCCATCGCCAACGAGGGCGCAGCGGAGCTCGGCTTCGCCGACACCGGCGCCATGTGGCGGGCCGGCTATGACATGGAGCCGGACGCCTTCGCCGCCGAGACCGACCGGCTGTGGGAACAGGTCAAACCCTTCTACGAAAACCTGCACTGCTACGTCCGCGGACGCCTCAACGCCCGCTACGGCGACGCCGTCCAGCCGGACCATGGCCCGATCCGCGCCGACCTGCTGGGCAATATGTGGTCGCAGCAGTGGGGCAACATCTATGACGTCGTGGCCCCGGCCACCGGCGGGGCCTCCAGCTATGACCTGACCGAGCGGCTGGTCGCCTCGGGCTACGATGCGCGCAGGATGGTCGAGACCGGCGAGGGCTTCTACGTCTCCATGGGTCTGGCCGAACTCCCGGACACCTTCTGGGAACGCAGCCAGATCACCCGTCCGCGCGACCGCGAAGTGGTCTGCCACGCCTCGGCCTGGGACCTCGACAACCTCGAGGACATCCGCATCAAGATGTGCACCGAGGTCAATGCCGAGGACTTCTATACGGTCCACCACGAGCTCGGGCACAACTACTACCAGCGCGCCTACAAGGATCAGCCCTTCCTGTTCAAGAACGGGGCGAACGATGGCTTCCACGAGGCCATCGGCGACTTCATCGGCCTCTCGGCCCTGACCCCCACCTATCTGAACCAGATCGGCCTGCTGCAGACCGTGCCGGGCGAGGCGGAGGACATCCCCTTCCTGCTCAAGATGGCGCTCGACAAGATCGCCTTCCTGCCGTTCGGCCTGATGGTCGACCGTTGGCGCTGGGGCGTGTTCAGCGGCGAAACCAGCCCGGCGGAATACAATGACGCCTGGTCGGCCAACATGTTGAAATATCAGGGTCTGGTCCCGCCGGGACCGCGCCCGGCCAATGCCTTCGATCCGGGCGCGAAATATCATATCCCGGGCAACACCCCGTACACCCGCTACTTCCTGGCCCACATCTACCAGTTCCAGTTCCATCGCGCGGCCTGCCAGCAGGCCGGCTGGACCGGGCCGCTGCACCGCTGCTCAGTGTACGGCAACAAGGAGGTGGGCGCGCGCTTCAACGCGATGATGGAGATGGGCCAGTCCCGCCCCTGGCCCGAGGCCATGCAGGCCTTCACCGGCCAGCGCGAGAATGACGCCTCGGCCGTAGCGGACTATTTCGCCCCCCTGAACGCCTGGCTGACCGTCCAGAACCGCGGCAAGGATTGCGGCTGGGAGACCTGACACGATCGGCGATCACGTTAACCGTTGGCGTTGGGCCTTCTCTTAACCGGGTTGGTTCATTTTCGGCCGGATGAGCGTGGGCGGATTGCGCCCGCGGCTGACGGCGGACGCGGCGATGGGGCTGAAAACCTGGATTGACGGCATCGGCAAGGGCCTGCGGGCCTTCTCGCGACGCATGGCCGATGACGCGCGCGGTAACGTCGCCATGCTGTTCGGCCTCAGTCTGCCGATCCTGATCCTGATGACCGTCGGCGGGGTCGACATCCACCGCGCCTCGACCGTCCGGGTGAACCTGCAGGATGCGCTGGACGCCGCGACCCTCGCCGCCGCTCGCTCGCCCTACACGGCCAACGCCGACCTGCAGCGCGTCGGCCTGGCGTCGTTGCGCGCCAACCTCAAGGCCTATCCGGAGATAACCCTGCGCGAGGCCGACACCAGCTTCGTCCTGAACAGCGATGACGTGGTCATCGCCAACTCCAAGGTCGATGTGAAGACCCTGGTCGCCAACATCTTCCTGCCCCCC
This sequence comes from bacterium, assembly GCA_943372245.1. Taxonomy (GTDB): domain Bacteria; phylum Pseudomonadota; class Alphaproteobacteria; order Caulobacterales; family Caulobacteraceae; genus Brevundimonas. The sequence continues at coordinate 4,034 of CALRXX020000019.1, read as the reverse complement.
TACGGCAAATTCATGGACGACTATCTGCCGGTCGGAGCCCATTCCGAGGTGGACCGGTCGTCACGCAATATCGAGGTGGCGCTCGCGCTGGACGTTTCCGGCTCCATGGGCGGCCAGAAGCTGCTGGACCTGAAAGCCGCCGCCAAGGACCTGGTCGATCTGATCGTCCAGCCGGTCCAGACGCCCTACTATTCCAAGGTCGCCCTGGTGCCGTGGTCCTATTCGGTCAACCCCGGGAGCTATCTGACCTCCGTGCGGGGGTCCGTCACCGGCTCCACCGCGATCACCGGCGCGGTCATCAATCTGACCGGCACCCAGAGAACCATTACGGCCGCGACCAAGGCCCGGCCCGTCGTGATCACCTCGAACGGTCACGGCTTCGCCAACAACGACGTGGTCTGGATCTCGGGCGTCTCGGGAATGACCCAGCTCAACAACAAGCCCTATGTGGTCAAGAACAAGACCACCAACACGTTCGAACTCTACGCGATGGACGGCGTCACCCGGGTGGATGGCCGGAATTACAGCACCCACTCGGGCAACACCGGCCGGGTGCAGAAATGCCAGAACAACGATTGCTCCATCACCATCACCTCGGCCAACCACGGCCTGGCCAACAATGACTACGTCTACATAACGGGCGTGGGGGGCATGACCCAGATCAACGACCAGAGCCATCTGGTCGGAAACGTCACCACCAATACCTTCACGATCGATCTCGTGGCGTCTTCGCTGACGCCCTACACCTCGGGCGGTCTGTCGTGGTGCGCCCGGCAAGGCTGCACCTATTTCGCCTTCGAGAATGCAGACCAGGATCTGGCGACCCACCGGATCAGCAGCTGCGTCACCGAGCGGACCGGAGCCCAGGCCTACACCGACGCGGCCCCCGGTAGCGCGCGCGTGGGCCGGAACTATCCCGACATCAGTGGCAACTGCCTCGGCAGCACCATTCAGCCCCTGTCGGCCAGCATCAGCGGGATCAAGGCCAATATCGACGCTTTGGCGGTGAGCGGCTCGACCGCAGGGCAGATCGGCATTGCCTGGGGCTGGTATATGGTGTCGCCGAATTTCGGCTCGCTTTGGCCGTCGTCGGCCGGCGCGGCCTACAACACCGCCGAAACCCTCAAGGCCGTGATCATCATGACCGACGGCGAGTTCAACGCCCCCTACTGCGGCGGCGTGATCGCCCGCGGATACAATGCCGCGAGCGCGGCCAGCAACAACTGCGATCCCGACAACGGCGATCCCTATACCCAGAGCCGGGCCCTGTGCGACGCCATGAAGGCGCAGGGGATCATGATCTATACGGTCGGCTTCCAGATCACCGCAGGCGGTGCGTCCGAGGACCTGCTGGCGTACTGCGCCACGACCTCCAGCGGCTTCTACAACGCCGGCAGCGGCACCGAACTCTCCGAGGCCTTCAATGCCATCGGTCGGGATATCACCCAGCTACGGATATCCCGCTAGCCGGTCAGATCAGCCGGATTTCCTTCAGCCTTTGGGTCAGGAAGTCCTCGGCCATCAGCGGCTGGCCGGCATAGCGATCGGGATTGTCCGGCGTGATTGTAGACGGCAGGGTCTCGATGACGAAGTCCGGGTTGAAATGCAGGAAGAAGGGCGTGGAATAGCGGGCGAAGCTGGCCCGCTCCGGTGCCGGATTGATCACCCGGTGGCTGGTCGACGGCAGGACGTGGTTGGTCAGCCGCTGCAGCATGTCGCCGATATTGACCACCAGCGCGCCCGCCGGCGGCGCGATGTCGAGCCATTCCCCGTCGACGTCCTTGAGCTGCAGACCCGCCTCCTCGGCACCCAGCAGCAGGGTGATGACATTGATGTCCTCGTGGGCCCCGGCCCGCACGCCTGAAGCGCCCGCAGGCACCGGCGGATAGTGCAGCATCCGCAGGATCGAATTGCCCATCTCGACCTTGTCCTCGAAGTAGTCGTCCCCGAGCGCCAGATAGCGGGCGATGGCGCGCAGGAGCTTGGCACCGAGCACGTCCATGGCGGCGAACATGGCGTAGACATGCTGGCGGAAACCCTCGACCTCGGTCGGCCAGACGTTGTCGCGCATGTATTTCCGGTAGGGATGGCCTTCCGGCAGTTCCCGCCCGACGTGCCAGAACTCCTTCAGATCGACGGTCGCCGCGCCCTTGGCCGCCTCGACACCAAACGGCGTCAGCCCGCGCGCGCCCCCGGTGCCCGGCTGGTGATACTGGCGCTTGGTCTCTTCCGGCAGGGCGAAGAAGGTCTTGGTGTCGGCGACGGCGGCATTGATCACCGTCTCATCAAGGCCATGGTCCGCGATGACCGCGAAGCCGTACCGTTTGAACGAAGCCCCCAGCTTGTCGGCGAAGGCCTGAAAGTCCGCATCGTACAGCGTCATCGAGACCGGCTCGATCGACTTGCGGGTGGCGGCGGTCTGGGGGGTCGGTGTCGCGCTCACGGAAGGGCCTCATGGTTCTGCTACAGGCCGGTTCCATACGCCCCAAGGGGCGAACTTGGCAAAGCCCGGACCGGATCGCGCCCCGGGATTGTTCGTTCAGCCGCGGTACAGGTCGGAACCTTCACCGTAAGCTCGCGTTTCGGCGCCAGACAGATTTTACAGACAGGACTCCCCACCATGCGCAGCAAGCTTCTCCTCACCGGTGCCAGCATCGCCATCCTCCTCGGCGGCGCGGCCTGCACGACGATGGACCCCTACAGCTCCGCGCCGCGCCGCAACAACACCGGCACGGGCGTGATCGCCGGTGCCCTGGGCGGTGCCCTGCTGGGCTATCTGACCAACACCTCGAACTCCGAACAGGGCCGCAAGAACGCCCTGATCGGCGCCGGCATCGGTGCCCTGGGCGGCGCGGCCGTCGGCCAGTACATGGATCGCCAGCAACGCGAGCTGGAAGCCGAGCTCTCTGGTTCGGGCGTCGGCGTGTCCCGTCAGGGCGACAACCTCGTCCTGCGGATGCCGTCGGACGTGACGTTCGCCTCCAACCAGTCGTCGATCAACCCGCGCTTCAACGCGACACTGGATGACGTAGCCGGTGTGCTGAACCGCTATGACCAGTCGATCGTCGACGTCGTCGGCCATGCCGACTCGGACGGCTCGGACGAATACAATCTCAACCTCTCGCGCCAGCGCGCCTCGTCGGTGGCCCAGTATCTGGTCAGCCGCAATGTGCTCGCCGACCGCCTCTACGTCGACGGTCGCGGCGAAAGCGCCCCGATTGCCTCGAACGACACTGCAGCCGGCAAGGCGCAGAACCGCCGGGTCGAGATCCTGATCCGTCCGTTCCGCGGCTAGGCGCACAGGCCGCCCTCAAGTAGCGAGCCGCCGGGTGGCGAGCGTTAGCGCACAAAAGATCGGGCGGAGCTTCGCGGCTCCGCCCTTTTTTTGTCGTCAGACACCGTTCCGTGACTTGCGGCGAAACCCATCCAGTGCTGGAAACGGACCGCGCACGCTGCGGGGGAATCGTTTGCGACCGGATCAGCAGGAATTCGCCGACGGGGTGAAACTGGCCGCTATCGCCGTGGTCTCGGCTGTGCTGACGGCGACCGTCGTGATCGGAGCCGGCCGGGTGCTTCTGCCGCAGGGCGAACCCGCCTCCGCATCGGAGCGTCCCGAACTGATCCGCGCGGCCTTGCGCTAGGCCCTGCCCATCGGGGCGGCAGACGCTTCACGGATCGACCCACGAAGCCGGACTCGCCGGGCGCTGTCGATCATCACCTTCGGTGCCCAAACCCGCCCGGCGTCCGCCGGACCGGGATGGCTGGCGATCTCGACCTGACCGCCGCGGCGTACCTGTCCGACAAAGCAAAACCGCCGGCCCCCTTCGGGGACCGGCGGCTGCTTGTCGTTTGGCCTACCGGCCTTCGGCCTGCTTGAGGCCGAAAGCTGGCCTTCGGCCTTCCGGGTTTAGCGGAAGTTGATGCCGATGGTGGCGCGACGGTTGAGCGGCTCGCGCACGCCGTCGGCGGTGGCGCGGGCCAGGGCGGTTTCGCCCTTGCCGTCGAGGGAGATCACGCCGCCGTTGACGCCCTGG
>CALRXX020000018.1:0-74676 GCA_943372245.1 bacterium | reverse complement strand
GATCCTCGGGTCAAGCCCGGGGATGACGGACGAAAAGGTCAGCGCTCTTCCGCCGCCTTCTTCGCCAGCTTCTCCAGCACCCGGCCACGTCCCTTCGACAGGGCCGTTATCACCCCCCGGAAGGTCGCCACCTCCTGCGCGGTGAAGGCCGCCCGGCCCAGCATGACCCGCAGGTTCTGGCTCATGGAGCGGAATTTCTCCGGCGGATGGAAGAAGCCGGCGGCGTCCAGCTCGCGCTCCAGATGCTCATACATCCCCAGCGTCAGCTCACCCGAAGCTGGCGGCTCGCCCTCGCGGAAATTCGGCGGCGGGGCGTCCAGCACCAGGGTGCGCCACTCATAGGCGGTGATGGCCACCGCCTGGGCCAGGTTCAGGCTCTGGTGGCGCGGATCGATGGGGATGGTGACGATGCCCTGGCACAGGGCGATGTCCGAGGTCTCCAGCCCCGACCGCTCGCCCCCGAACAGTATGCCGACGCCCAGACCAGAGGCCCGGTCGTCATACAGCACCCGCGCCGCCTCGCGCGGCGTCCGCACCGGCTGGCGCGTCTCGCGCGGCCGTGCCGTGGTGGCGAAGACGGTGTTCAGATCCGCGACGGCTCCGGCCACGCTGTCGAAGACCCTGATCCCCTCCAGCACCCAGTCGGCGCCCGAGGCCGTGGCCCAGGCCCGCTCCTGCGGCCAGCCGTCGCGCGGCGCCACGAGCCTGAGTTCCATCAGGCCGAAATTGGCCATCACCCTCGCCACAGCACCGATGTTCTCGGCCATCTGGGACTTGTCGAGGATGATGACGGGGGGCGTGGGGTCGGACATCAGGGCTGAATAGCGGTTCCCAGCGCCGCCCGCACCCCGTCCAGATGCCGCTCATAGTTCCGCCACCGCCCCGACGACCTCTGGTACAACGGCTCCCGCACCTGCCAGACGCTGGCGGTCCGAACCGGGGCCGCAGCCTTGTGGAAGTCGAGCACCGCCTCTTCCCAGTCCAGCCCGCAATACGCCAACAGCCGCTCCACCGCCGGGCGCGGGGCGGCGACCAGGGCGTCGTAGTCGAGGTCCAGGATGTCGGGATACAGCGCCTTCCAGTGCCGCATCAGCCGCAGATACTGCCCATGCCAGTGCGCCAGGTCCTCAAGGTCCAGCGCATGACCCATCGACCGGTCGAGGTGCAGGAACCAGTTGGACAGGATCACATCCAGCGGCTCGCGCACCGTGTGGACGATGCGGCCGTTCGGGAACATCGCCTTGATCAGGCCGATGTGCAGGAAATTGTCGGGCCGTTTGTCCGTGACCACATCGGCACCCGGCCGCGCCGTCTCCAGCCCGCCGAGATAGAGGCCTCGAAGCTGCGCGAGAGAGCCCGCGTCCGCGGTCGCCATGGCCGGCGGATAGCCCGCGATCGCCCGCGCCAGCCCGGGGACCAGCCCCAGCTCGCCGCCGCCGGTGACCCGGCTGTGCCCCGCAAGGATCTGCTCGACCAGGGTCGAGCCCGACCGGAACAGACCGCAGATGAAGATCGGCGCATCGCCGGCGTCCGCGACCGGCGCGGCGGGTTCGGGAAAGGCCGCGATCAGGCTGTCGATGTATCGCTCATGCGCCGCCCGGTCGTAGCGCGCGCCTTCGGGGTCCGTCGCGCGGCTGGCGGCGTTGGCGGCGGCACAGGCGGCGAAGGCCTCGTCATAGGCGCCGACCTGATCGAGTGCCCGCCCCAGCGCAAAGCCCAGTTCCGCCCGGTCGCCGACGGGCAGGCCCGGCCGGCTCACCGCCGCTCGCAGGCCCGCGATCACCGGATCATCCGGCCCGGTCAGCCGCGCCAGACCCGCCGACCGCGCCAGCGCCACCGGATGCCCGGGCGCAACAGCCAGCGCACGCCCATAGGCCTCCGCCGCCGCCTCGCGCCGCCCCATGTCCTCGTGCAGGTTGCCCAGATTGAGCAGCGCCGGCAGCCAGTCGGGCGCGACCGCCAGCGCGGCCTCCAGATCCGCCTGCGCCAGATCGGGCCGCCCCAGATCGTCGGCGTGGATCACGCCGCGGTTCAGCCAGGCCTCTTCCGGCCCCGAGACGCCGCGCCGCAAGGCCTCGGCATAGGCCGCCAGCGCCGCCTCGAAGCGGCCGGACTGGCGCTCCATCAGAGCCAGGTTGAACCAGCTGTCGGGCAGGTCGGGGCGGATCGCCAGCAGCCGGCGATAGGCCTGGGCCGCCTCCTCCGCCCGCCCCGCCGCGCGCAGCCGCGAGGCCAGGGCCATCAGGGCCTCGGCGGGCTCGGCCAATCAGTCCTCGCCGTACATGGCCAGCCAGGGATCGGCCGTCCCGGCCTCGACCTCATTGACCTTGACCGCCGGCCAGCCGATCGAGTCGTCGGCGGCGTCGCGCCAGGCCAGCACATACAGATCGCGCAGCTCCGACGCCCCGGCCGCCAGTCGCGCCGTCACAAAGGCCCCGCCGCGCGCATCGCTCTCGACGAAGCCCCCGGCCTTCTCCAGCACATAGAAGGGCGTCACCTGGGACAGGGTCGCTCTCAGATAGGCCGGCACCCGGGCGCGCAGGTCGAAGCCGTCCAGGTTCGGCGCCGCCATGGCCGCCTCGACCGTGTCCAGCCGCGCGACCCGGTTGGTGAAGGCCCCTTCAAACGCACCGTGCGTCTGGCGCGAGGTGGTGAAGCCCTCGGGGTTCGGCGTGTCGCGGTTCCAGCCGTTGTAGTGGATGGTCGTGTGATGCGGCTGCGAGCCGTCGCCGACGTAGTGGCCCAGATAGCCCATGTCGCGCAGGATCAGGGCCTCGCGGCGCAGCCGGTCCTCGCGGTACCAGGCGCGCTTGCCGGGATCACGCTCGCGCGCCTCGGCGGCGTTCAGCACGCGCCAGGTGGCGAAGTCGCGGACCAGCTGCTGATAGCCGTCCATGATCGCATAGGGCAGGTAGCCGGCGTCATCGACATCGCTGCCCGCCGCGATCAGGGCCGCATCATATTCCGACTTGAGCCGCGGCAGGGCGTCGATCGACGGTCCCCCGGCGACCATGATCCGGCCATCGTCCAGCATGTCCACGAAATGGGCCGTGTCGCGTTCGCGGTCGTGCGGCTGGCCGCCGCCCTTGGTGCGGTCGGGCTCGCGCGACAGTTCCCCGACCTCGGCCGCCGCGCCGGGCGTGCGCAGGAAGGCGGGCAGCTCCCCGGGCAGGCCGCGCACGGCCGCCATGCCGATCAGCCGGTGGCCGGTGTTTCCCCAGGCGGAGACAGAGGCGGGAATGACCGCGAGCGACAGGACGGCGGCGGCGATGAGGATGCGTTTCATGCGGAGCGTCGTAGCCCATTCCCGCGCGCATCGGGAGGGGGCTTTGGCGGGGTGCCCGGCAAAGGCTTGCTGCCCGCCGGAAAGCGGACGTTCGGAACGTCCGCTATGGGTGGAAAGCGGACATCGGGGTGATCTCCTGCTAAGCCGCTTCAATGTCATTCGAAAATGCTTGGGCGCAGTTTCACCTTGGTGAGCCACCTATAGGCTGGATGCTCCTTGGTGAGGGAGCCGCAAACCGTTTGCGCTTTCACTCACTCCCTGCATCGAAGCGGTATGCCGACACAGATGAGGAACGCTCCGAGTTGTTGAGTCGCCAGAATGTGCTGGCTTTAGAAGTGTTGGGCGACCGGCCCTGCTGGCTCGTGCAGACCCACTGGGTATTGCGGGCCGGAGAACGGGACGTGGCAGACCAACACGATCCGTTCCGAGCTACGCGCGAGTGGAAACTGGATTTCGCTTTCGAGATAATTGAAGACGACGGCGAAGAAGGACGTCCTTGGCGGGTTCATGCCGCTCAAGCCCGCTGGGCACCCGGTCGGTTCGACGATCTTCTGCTTTCAATCGCTGACGAGAAAGCGGGGCCGACGCTATGGATGGGCACGGACGGGGCAATCTTCGCCCCGTATGACGGTGGCGTCGATCTCTTCTTGCCAGACGCCGAAGCCGTTCAGCGGTTGGCAGCACAGCACCCCGATTGGCTGCCCACGCATCCACTCAATCTATAGGCCGGAACGTCTGCTATGGGTCGGGAGCGGACGTTAGCCCCGACGCCCAAAGCGGACGTTAGGCACTCGACCTGGGAGCGGACTCGGCCAAGGTCCGCTACGGGTGGAAAGCGGACATGGCAGCAGTGGCGCTCAGGACGCTCGACTGACAGCAGGCAGCCCGTCGCATCACCTCGGCTCTGTCCGCCGCTGACAGGTCCATGCGGGTGGCCCTCGACCGGCTGGATTTGAGCTTCCTGCAACGGCCCGGTCGGCTTCGGGAGAACAATCGCGCCGAGAACTCCCACCTGCCGATCCGACGACGAGAACGACAACAGCAGCGGTTCAAATCCCAAGCCTCAGCCCAGAGATTCCTCACCACCCATGCGGCGATTTACAACACCTTCAACATCCAGCGCCATCTGATCAGCAGACCCGCCGTTCGGCGTTTTCGTGCCGAAGCTGACGCGGCTTGGGCGACGTCTGTTGCCTGATTTCAGGCAGGGTAGGGCGGCTTTCGACTTGGTGCGGTTAACCTGTCAGCACCAGAAAAACTCGAGCGCGCTCATTGAGGCTGCCAGAACGCAGCCGTTGCGTAGACGTCAATGAGCAGGAGCAGGCCCAAGCCGATCCGCTGGACGCTCTTGCGCGGCAGGACGCAGAGCGCGGCCACCACGGTCCACCAAAGCACCGATGTCAGACCCGAGCGTGTGAAGTGATCCAGCACGGCCGTCCAGCGCCCTGCGTTAGCGGCTTCGATCACGACCATTCCTACATTGGCGGCCAGCAGGGCACCGAGCACGGTCCGATGATGACCCATGTAGTAATCGTCCAGCGAGGCCCATTCACTGGCGTCCTTCGGAAAAACCATAGATGCAGCGAAGAAGTAGAGACCCGCGACGACCAGCGCGGCGAAGAACGGACCGTAAGCGATCGCGACGTCAGAAAGCCCGCTCCAGCTGTTGATCCAGACGGCGGCGACGTCGAACAGGACGACCATCGCCAGCATGGGAGTCAGATGGCCGATCGGCGCATGGTTGCGTGAGCGCAGCAGGTCGCCCAGGCCGGTAATCACCACAGCGACGGCAAGACCCAGGATGAGTCCGAACAGGCTAAAGAAGAATTCGAAGGCGCTCACCCGGACCCCCTCCCGATTTGTCTCCGGCGAGCCTATGGACGGATCGGGGCGGCGTCACCCCGCAATCGGCGCATCAGCCGTGCAATCTCGACCGCATTATGGGTTGTGGCCGCATAACCTGCAGGCTGGCCGTGAACAGCGCCGTCAGAGCGGGGTAGACTGCGGCGGTGGGGGCAGAGGTGCCGCTGCCTTGCTCCGGCCCGGCCGTTCATGGCGGCCCGAAAGCAGACCTTCCCGACGGCTCCAATGGGTCGAGAGCTGCCCCCGGCTTGAGGGTTGAAAGCGGACATTCACTCTGCACAATGAAGCCATGGCCCGCATGACACGCAATCGGAGCGGAGTGCCCTCGGAAGCAAGCTTGTCCAGCTTGTCAGAGGCAGAGCTTGAAAGTGAGGCCATGAGAGTTGCGGCGCGGCTGACCACGCCATTGTCGTCTCGTCTCCTCAAACTGTTTTTGAAGCAGCGTCACGCAGTCCAAACTGAACAAGCGCGCCGCGCGATCTAACGTCCGCTTTGGGTCGGAAGCGGACCCTGACAGCCGTTCCGAAAGCAGACCCAACCCTGCCTGTCCAGGCACCCGGCCCGCCCCTAGATCCACGCCGCGATGGCGTCCAGCGGCTTCTTGACCAGGGCCGCGGTCGGCACGGTCGCATCCGCCGCCGGATGGCCCGCGACCAGCAGCAGGAAGGGCTTTTCCGACGCCGGGCGGCCGCAGATGTCGGCCAGGAAACCCATCGGCGCCGGTGTATGGGTCAGGGTCGCCAGCCCCGCCGAATGCAGGGCCGCGATCAGCAGGCCGGTGGCGATACCGACGCTCTCCGGCACATAGTAGTTCTTGCGGTCGTCGCCGGGGTTCGGCCCGCCGCGCTTCTGGCCGAAGATGCCGATGAGCACCGGTGCCGTCTCGAGGAAGCCCTTGTCCGGATCGGTCCCCAGCGGCGCCAGGGCGTCCAGCCATTCCTGCGGGGCCTTGGTGGCGTAGAACGCCCGTTCCTCGGCCTCGGCGGCCTCGCGAATGCGGGCGCGGGCCCCGGCGCTTTCGATCACGCTGAAGAACCAGGGCTGGTGGTTGGCCCCCGACGGGGCCGAGCCGGCGGTCAGGATCGCCTGTTCGACCACGGCGCGCGGCACGGGCCGGTCAGAGAATTCGCGCACGGTGCGACGACCGCTCATATGGGCATGAAAGGCCGTGACCCGCGCCACGCTCTCGGCATCGGAGATGGGGACATAGCCGGTCAAGGGCGTGGCGGGATGATCCTTCATGTCGCCCACTCTAGGCTGGCGGGCCAAGCCGCTCCAGCCGCTTGACGCGATCATCACCCCCCGCCTACGCCTGGGCGTCGTCACCGTCAGGAAGCCGCCATGAAACGCATCGCCCTCGTCGCCGCCGCCCTGATCGCCTTCGTCGCCGGCCCGGCCCTGGCCCAGCGGACCACCACGGTCGATCGCAATGCGGTCGTGGCCCATATGAATTTCCTCGCGGGCGACGAGCTTCAGGGGCGCGGCAGCGCGACCCGGGATGAAGCCATCGCCGCCGCCTATGTCGCCGCCCAGTTCCGGCTGACCGGCCTGACGCCCGTGCCCGGGATGGACGGCTATCTGCAACGCGCGCCGGTGGTGAAGACCACCCCGTCGGGTGAGGCGCGGCTGACCGTCGGCGCAATGACCCTCAGCCAGGGCACGGACTTCGCCATCCTGACCGGCGGCCTGACGGCGGCCTCCGGTCCCCTGACGGTCGCCGAAAACCCGGCCACCCTGCCCGCCGCCGAGGTTCTGATGGTGGCCCCGGCCGAGGGTCCCGGCGTCCGCGCGCTGTTCGGCGCGGTCATGGGCAGCGGCGCGAAACTGGTCCTGATGCGTCGGACCGAGGCCCTGGCCCAGGCGACTTCGGGCGGCGGCTCGCGCGAGCCGGTGATCCGTCTGGCGGACACCCCGGCGCGCGGCGGTCCCGACGTGCTGGTCGTGTCGCCCGACGCCTATGACCGGCTCAAGGCGTCGGGCGGGACCGCCGCCTATGATCCCGGAGCTACGGCCGTCGAACAGGGCGTGACCACCAACGCCATCGGCTGGCTGCCGGGGACGGACCCGGACGGACCGGTGCTGATGGTCTCGGCGCATCTGGACCATCTCGGCCTGCGCCCGGACGGCGTGATCATGCATGGGGCCAATGACGACGCCTCGGGCACCGTCGCGGTGATCGAGCTGGCGCGGGCCCTGTCCGGCACCGGGCCGCATCGGATGAACGTGATGTTCGTGGCCTATGGCTCAGAGGAGGCGGGCCTGCTCGGTTCGCGCTATTTCGTCGCCCACCCGCCCGTCGCTCTCGAGCGTCTGAAAGCCAATCTCGAGATCGAGATGATCGCCGACCAGGACCCGCAGCTGCCGCCGGGCGTCATGATGATGACCGGGTTCGAGCGCTCGAATTTCGGCCCCGAGCTGAAGGCCCGCGGTGCCCTGATCGGGCCGGACCCCTATCCGGAGCAGAATTTCTTCCAGCGCTCGGACAATTACGCCCTGGCCCAGCGCGGCATCGTCGCCCACACGATTTCGGGCTGGGCGACCATCCCGACCTATCACACGCCCGAAGACACCCTCGCCAACATCAATTTCGACTTCATGACCGCTGCTATCCAGTCGCTGGTCGCCCCCCTGTCGGCCCTCGCCGAGGGCGATTTCACCCCGGAATGGGCCCCGGGCGGACGGCCGCAGCCGCGCTAGACGATCCCGAACGCCGCCTCCACCCGCACGATCCACCGCTGGATCGCCGGATACGCCGCCAGGTCGAAATCGCCCTCGTGCGCCACGCGCGTGTAGGCGACCAGCGCCAGATCGGCGAGCGTCGGTCCCGCGCCGACCAGCCAGTCCGTCCCGGTCAGGGCCGTCTCCATCCGGGCCAGGGCCGCATGGCCGCGCTCCATCAGCCGCGGCTCGATCTCGTCCGCGCGCTTGCCACCCAGCAGCCGCTGGAACCGCACCACGGCGATACAGGGTTCGTGGCTGTACTGTTCCCAGAACAGCCATTCGTACATCTGTGCCCGGTCATAGGAATCGGCGGGAATGAAGTGCGTCCCCTCGCCGAAAAAGCCGATAATCGCATTGGACTGGGCCAGCACACGGCCGTCTTCCAGCACCACGGCCGGGACCTGTCCGGCGGGATGCAGGGCCAGAAATTCCGCACTGCGCGTCGCGCCGGCCGTGACATCTGTTTCGACCCAGCGATAATCACGCCCAAGCCGGTCCAGCAACCACTTGACCTTCAAACAGTTGCCGGAGCGAATATCTCCATAGACAGTAAGCATCTGACCCCAGCAAAGTGTTTCTGATCTGCGAATACAGCTTACAGATTTCGCCGCGTTGGCCAAACGAGATTCCGCTTAACCATCACAAGGTCCGCTTATCCACCGGAAAGGCGGACAGGTGGTCGCACCCGGCCTCGCTTGACTGTTTTTCGCCACATTTGAGACGGACAAGCCCGCCGCCGGACGCGTCAGGGGCCGGTGATTCCGTGAGTTAATTCATGCTCGGCACTGCCGCTGCGCTCGCCCTCTTCTGGGCGATGGCCTTCCCCGCCGCCGGGGATCCGGTGTCCTACGAAGCGGCTGTCGCCGCCGAACGGGCCGCCGTATCAACCGCCGCCAGCGATGAAGGTTCCGACAGCGGCATGAGCATGCTCAGCCCCGAACAGCAGGCCCTGATGGCCGACGGCGCTGACTGGACCGCACGGGTCAATCTCTACCATGCAGGCGGCGGCGGGGCGACGGGCAACGACAGCCTCGGCTGCCGGCCGATCGCCATGCGCACCATCGCAACGGACCCGCGTTACATCCCCCGTCGCACCCGGCTATTCATTCCCGAAACGGTCGGCATGCGGATGGAGGACGGCTCGATCCACGACGGCTACTGGTACGCCTCCGACACCGGCGGGGCGATCAAGGGCCAGAAGATCGACCTCTATACCGGCCACGGCCGCGGCTCGATGTCCCCGGCCATGCCACTGAACCAGCGCCGCCTGACCCTTATCGACGCCGGCCGCTTCGAAGGCTGCCCGCCGTCGTGGGACAGCCTGCCCAGCCAGGCGACCCAGATGGCGTCGCTCCCGTCAAACGCCGGATCGCGCTGACCCGGTTTCGTCCTTGATGCTTCCGGTCTAGCGTCCGGGCATGGAGGATGTTCAGTTTTATCTCGGCTGGCGGACCGCCCTGCTCGGTGCCGCGGCGCTGCAGATGCTGCTGCTCGCGGCCGTTCTGTCGCTGGAGCCCTCAAACCGGACCGCCGGCCGGCTGCTGGCCGGGGCCCTCGTCGTCATCGCGGGCCTGCTTGTGCCCTATGTGATCGGCTTCGCCGGCTTCTATGACGCCTTTCGCGGCCTGACCTTCGCGCCCTTTGCCATTCCCCTGGCCCTGGGGCCCCTGCTCTATGCCTATGGTCATTCACTGGCCGACGGCCGGGCGCCGCCGCGCTGGCGACTCCACCTCGCGGCACCCGCGCTTCAGTTCCTCTATTTTTCAGCCTGTTTCCTGCTGCCGATCGACGCCAAATGGGCCTGGTACACCGGTGGACACAGGGCCTGGATCGCCCCGGCGTTCGATGTGGCGGCCCTGGCGAGCCTCGCGGCCTATGCCTGGGCCCTCGGCGTCGTCCTGCGGCGTCAAAGAACCCGGCTGGCGGACCAGCGCAGCGACGACGACCGGTTCTCCGCCCTGTGGCTGGAGAGGGTCCGGGCCGCCATCCTGATCGGCCTGACCATCCAGATCGGCTTCTGGCTATGGTCTGTCGTCACCGGCGGGATCGACTTCTTCCAGGAAACCGGACTCTATCTGGCCATGGCGGTTCTGGGCCTCTATCTCGGCATCGCGGGCTGGCGTCATGCCGCCCTTCCCGTGCCGATCCCCACCGCCCCGAATGAGGCCGAGCCCGAGACCGAAGCCACAAGGGCCGTTCCCGACTGGCCTGTTCTCGCCGCCGTCATGGAACAGCGCACGCGCGAGGCAGGCTGGTGGCGCGAGGCTGACCTTGACCTGCCCGGTCTTGCGCGTCGCCTGGGCACCAATACCGGCCGTGTCTCCCGCGCGATCAACCTCGGTCTGGGCATGAATTTCTCCGCCTTCGTCAACGGTCTGAGGGCGGAGGGTGTGGCCGGTGTCCTGGAAGATCGGCCGGATGCGGACCTGCTGGACCTCGCCTTCGACATGGGCTTCGCCTCCAAGGCCAGCTTCAACCGTGCCTTCCGCGCCCGGTTCGGCATGGCTCCGTCCGACTACCGCCGACAGGTCTCAAATCCTGACTTTCAGCGTGACGACACGAAATTGAGGCGCGCGATCTCCTGAGCCACGTCACGGTCGGGACGTCCCTGTTGTGGAGTGACCCCGTGAGCCTGCTGAATCGCCGCCGCCTGTTCCAGCTGTCCGGAGGCCTGGCCCTGGCCGCTGCGACCCCGACCTGGGCCGGCGGCCGTTCGGACGACTGGAGCGGAGACGTCGAGGTGCTGCGTCAGGCCTGGACCACCATCCATCCGGGCCTCTACCGCTACATCACACCGGAGACCCTTGAGGCCCGGCTGCAGGCCCTCGCGACCGACTGGCGCGCGCCGGGCGAGTTTCGCGCCCGCTTCCTCGCCCTGACCCGGGTGACCGCGGCGGTGAAATGCGGCCACACCTATCCCGGCCCCTACAATGGCGGCGAGCCTGTCCGCAGCCGTCTCTATCCGGATCGGGCCCTGGTGCCCTTCGCCTTCCGCTGGCTGGAGCGGCAGATGGTCGTCACCCGCGACCATTCGGCCGAGGCCGCCTTTCCGCCCGGCACCGTGATCACCGCCATCGACGGCGTGTCCACCGGGACCCTGCTCGAGCAGCTGATCCCCCTCGCCCGCGCCGACGGCGGCAACGACGCCAAACGCATCAGCCTGATGGAGATGCGCGGCGACGACCGGTTCGAGACCTTTGACATCCACCTGCCGCTGATCCTGCCGCTGCGCGATCGCGCCGTCTTCGACCGCGCCGGCATGGCACCGGTCGAGGCGGGCCTGCTGACCCTGTCCGAGCGCCAGGCCGCCCTCGCCGCCGCCGCCGAAGCCGCCCCGGACGCCAATCCGTGGTCGCTGGACAAGGGTGACGACGGCATCCACCGCCTGACCATGCCGGGCTGGGCCCTGTACAACTCATCCTTCCGCTGGGAGGCCTGGCTGGGCGGGGTGATGGACGATCTGACGGCCGAAGGGGCCCGGGGCCTGATCGTCGATCTGCGCGGCAATGAGGGCGGGCTGGACTGCGGCAATGTCATCCTCAGCCGGCTGATCGAGCGGGACCTGCCGGTGTCGGCCACCCAGCGCTACACCCGCTACCGTCGCGTGCCCGATGCCCTGCGACCGCATCTGAGCACCTGGGACAACAGCTTCTATGACTGGGGCAGTGCCGCCGCCGGGCCCGACGACCGCGGACTCTATCGCCTGACCCGATATGACGACGACGGCGAGAACCTGCTAATCCGGCGTGCGGGCCGCCGTTTCGCCGGACCGGTCGTGGTGCTGTGCGATTCATCCAACAGCTCGGCCACCTTCCAGTTCGCGGCAGTGGCCCAGGACCACGGCCTCGCCACCCTGCTGGGCCAGCCGACCGGCGGCAACCGGCGCGGCATCAACGGCGGGGCCTTCTTCTTCCTGAAACTGCCGGCCTCGCAGATCGTCATCGACCTGCCGCTTATCGCCAGCTTCCCGGCGACGCCCCAGCCCGACACCGGAATCGACCCGGACGTCCTCGTCCCCACCACCGCCGCCGACATCGCCGCCGGCCGTGACCCCCAGATGGCGGCCGCGACGGCCCGCATCCTCAACGCCTGACCCGGAGTCCGACCATGCTGTTTCGCTCGTTGATCACGGCCCTCGCCCTCGCCCTGATCGTCCCCACGGTCGCCCGGGCCCAGGACCCCGCTCCTTCCGCCACAGAATTGCGCCGGGGGCTGGCCGGATCCTGGAGCGGGGCGCTCGGCTATCGCGACTATCAGAGCGACCGCCTGTTCGAGATTCCGGTGACCACCACCATCGAGGTGCTGCCGGACGGCGTGACGATGATCCGTCGCTCGCTGTTCGATGACGGCCCCGACAAGCCGGTCTGGATCACCACGGTCAGCCTGGACGACCCCGCCGCCGGCACCTCGACCTCGGCCACCTTCCGCGCGGGCCAGACGCCCGGCCTTTCCACGGAGTCGGTGAGCCTTTCGGCCTGGCGCGACCCCGACCACTGGACGGTGACCTATCGCGAGACCGCCGAGGACGACGATCAGCCCGCCGAGATCCGCGTCACCGAGACCCGCGACGGCGACAGCCTGCTGGCGGTCAAGGACGTGCGGCCGGTCGGTGCCGATGACTCAGCCTGGCGCTTCCGCAACCAGACCCGGCTGACCCGAATAGGCGACTAGAATTTCCGCTTGCCGCTGACCGTCTCGAAGAACATCCGCCAGTCGCCCATCAGACTCCACAGCGGGTACTGGAACGTCGCCGGCCGGTTCTTCTCGAAGAAGAAATGGCCCACCCAGGCAAAGCCGTAGCCGACCACCGGCATGGCCAGCAGCCACCAGGCGTTGCGTGTCACCAGCGCCAGCAGCATGACCCCGATCACCAGCGCGGTTCCGACAATGTGGATGCGGCGGCACGTCCGGTTGGAGTGCTCGTGGATGTAATAGGGATAGAAGGCGCTGAACGAGCGATAGCGTTCGCCGGGTGCGGGCTGGCTGGTCATGACCGGACCTTGCCCCCACCGGACGCATCCATCAAGTCGGGGCGCGCTCAAACCGCCTTGGCGGCCCTTTCACGGCACATCGACGTCGACATTCACCCTCAGCATCGTCCCCGGCTTTTTGGCCTGGGGCCCGGGAGCCGCATTATAGGCAGTGTCCACCGTGTAGGTGTTCCCGCCGATCCGGAGATTCATCTGGCAGACGGCGCTCATCGGCCCGGTCAGTCTGGATTCCGGCAAGGGATAGAAGCTGTTGCGGTCTATGGCGAACACCACAGTCGTGTCCAGTTCGCCATTGGCGGGCATGGTGACGTCCCGGGTGGTCCAGTACACCTCTTCCCAGTTGCCGGTGACCGGATCCTGCAGTCTGAAGCCGCACCTCACCCGGATCGCTGAGATCTCAGCGGGCATTTCGTGAAGGACCACAGGCACATTCACGGTCACCACGGTCTCGGCCCGAGCGGCGGCCGCCGTGACCGCCGACGCGATCAAGGCGAACGCGGTTGCCGCCAGGGTGATGGATGATCGTGCGACGACTCTCATGACAGGGCTCCCTTGTCGTCGGTCGGAGTCCGACGGGGTGGTGAAGGCCGGGCCGGGGCAGGCGGCGAACCGGCCGCCGGAGGTGCGGGCCGGGGTGTGATGATCAAAGGCGGCGAAGGGCGACGAACCGGAGGCGTTCCGTCAGTGGGCGGCGGTGTCTGTGGCGATACGCTCACCGGCGGCGTGAGTGGTGGGGGGCGGCGCGTCGGCGGGACCCGGACCCCGACCGGCGGAACCCGCATGACTTCCGGTGTCACTCTCTGGCCCGTCATCAGGATCGGAGGCGTGGTTGCGCTGCGGGGCAGCGGTGAGACCGGCTGGCTCGCGCTGGCGGCCTCACGCTGTCCGGTCATCAGGATCGGTGGAGTGGTCGCCGTCCGCGGCAGGGGTGAAACGGGCTGGACCGCGACGATCGCCTGCCGCTGACCGGTCATCTGGATGGGCGGTGTCGTCGCCGAGCGCGGCAGGGGGGACGTCTGGGCAACGACCGCCGTCGGCAGCGCCAGGCAGAGCGGAAGCAATATCCGGAAGCCCGTCCGGGCCGTCAACGTCGAGCCGGGCGAAGACATCCGTTCACGCCTCCACGGTCGGCTCGGGCCCCAGCACCCGGCGGATCATCGGCCAGATATTGCTCAGGGCCGAGATGAAGCCGACGATGCTGGACACCCACTGGAAGGCGCTCCAGACCCAGCCGAACAGGTCGCCGTCTCCCAGCGCCTGGCTGATCGGGAACAGCACCCGCGACACGCCGATCTGGAAGGCGGCGTAGGTCTCCGAATATTCGATCGAGCGGTCGGCGAAGAAGGCGATGACCACCGCCGCCGAGACCGGCGCCCACAGCAGCGGCAGGGCCAGCAGAACGGCCAGCAGCAGCACGGCCAGCTTCGTCCCCAACGTCTCTGCCGACAGCAGGCTCAGCACCAGCCCGACCCCGAGCGCCAGCGCCGTCGCCCCCAGCAGCACCGGCAGCACCCAGTCGATCGCAACCATCAGGTCCGCGGCCAGCAGACCCATCAATATGGCAGCGCCGCTCAACAGAAACCCGCCGACCCAGAGGGCGGCGTACTGGCCCATGCGGCGTTTCAGATAGCCCAGATTGAACATGCCGGCCTTCCTCGCAAGCGACGGGTCGAGGATGCCGCGCGGCGTCGCCGCTGTCCATTGGCGGAACAGCGGTGGGGCACCAGAAGACGCTGCCTCTTGCCTGTCCGGATCGGCCGGTCCCTACTCTCCTCCCCCAGCCCGGGCTCAGGCCGCGAGGGACCGCGTCCCGGGCGTCAGCCACCAGCAGCGGAGCGTCAGACATGCCCTACCTCGACATCACCGTCATCCCGGTTCGCACCACGGACAAGGCGGCCTATCTGGAGCACTCCCGCCGCACCACCCTGCTGTTCAAGGAATTCGGCGCCGTCAGCGTCACGGAGTGCTGGGGCGACGACGTCCCGGACGGCAAGCTCACCGACTTCAAACGCGCGGTCGCCCTGCAGGACGGCGAGACCGTCGTCGTCGGCTGGATCACCTGGCCGGACAAGGCCGTGCGCGATGCCGGCTGGGCGGCCCTCATGCAGGACGAGCGCATGATGGGCGGCGATCCGCCCCCGTTCGACGGCAAGCGCATGATCTTCGCGGGCTTTGAGGTGGTGGCCGAGGGTTAGTGGCGACGGCTGGCTGTCCACACTGAAGCTACAGACCGCTCCCGACCCTGTGCGGACATCCAACGCCACCGTATGCTTCTCTCAGGCGCGGTAGCATAGCTGGAGAGTGCATCAGGTTCGTCCTGAAGACGCCGGGTTCAAGTCCCGGCCCGTGCCTGCAGTGTCCGCTTGCTGCCGCGACGCCCGCTTCCGCTCCCGACCCATGGCAAGCTTGACAACCCCATGCTTTGCTCGCCTGTGGGGGAGGGGTGCAATTCCACCTTGAGCTTTGACGGAAGTGAGCGCCTCATGGACGATGAAACGATCGACCTCCCGCTCGCGCCGAAGAAGCCATACGTACGGCCGCAACTGCATGGGTTGGCCGGGTCCGGGGCGGATGGGAAGGCAACCTTCTACCCTCGCGAAACCGCCCCTTATGGCCCGTCCTGAGGAAGACACATCAACGCGTTCACCGGCCGGGCGTTCTCAGGCCAACCGAACGACCGAAGACTCCGCCACCGCCCTGGGTCACCGAGGCAAGCGTCTTCGCATGCGCCAACTCTGGTCGGGATAGCGGGATGACCGGGGCGCAGGGTCCGCTCACCACCCGTAGGCGATCGTCCGCTCACGACCCGTGGCGGACATTGGACAGGTCTGGTTCATGGCAGCCGGAGGTCCTGTCAGAGCGCGCTCACTGGATCCCCTGACCCTTTCCGCTGATAACTGATTGCCCGATCGGAAAGAGACAGCCATCGCCCTGGTCGCCACGCGCAGTGGCCGCCCAGGCGCGGCGAACTTGCTGTCCACTCGGGCGCAGCAACCGTCCGATTGCGACCCTGGGGCTCCGCAAAGCCTGGAATCACGACTTGTTCATTTGCGGCGGCACCGGGCTTTCGGCAGTGTGCAACAGCGGCCCGGGCCCCTCTGACGATCACTGTGATCGTGATGTCGGACCGCATCGGGTGCGCTCGATGACGGGGTCCGGCTTTTCACATCCCCATCGAACCGACGGCTTCGGCGTCGAGCGCTCCCCTTCAGAGAAGGAGAGGCTCCATGACGATCGTGTTGGCGCACCGGCTGCGCGGATTTCACGCCCTGCTTGAGATGGCGCTGCGCGAAGAGCGGGCACGCCCGCTACCAGACGACCGCTCCATTGCGGGCATCAAGAAAAAGAAGCTGGCCATCAAGGACCGGCTCGCCGTCTTCGACGGTCGCAGGATACCGTCCGCGTCGCGCTAGCGGCCCGAGGGGTCGGCGGCTTCCCCGGTCGCCGGCCCCGATCGCTACAACCCCAACAGCCGATCGCCGGTTAGCCGGCGATGCAGCGCGAGGCCTCATGCCCCAATCAAACAGATTGCTCCGAAAACGTCCGGCTATTGACCAGGACGGCGTCTGGACTCCCGGCAATATCGTCCAGATGGACGCAGTAGTCGCCGCCTGCGCCATGGTTGCCCAGGCCGACGGCTGGGTCACCCCCGACGAGCGCACCCGGATGCTCGACCGTATGCGCAACTCACCCACTATCGCGTTCTTCGGCACCGAAGACGTGCTGGCCTTGTTCGAAGCGCTGAACCAGCGGTTCGAGCGCGATCTCGATGATGGAGAGGCGACGGCGGAAGTCTCCATCGCGCGGCTGCGAGGCCAACCAGGCCCCTCTCGCCTGCTTATCGAAACGGCCTGTTCGGTTGCCGAAGCCGACGGCGGCTTTGATGCCGGGGAGCGCGCCGTGATCCTTCGACTTTGCAAACTCCTGGGCATCAGTCCCGAGCCTTATGATTTGATCCCGAGCGAAGGAGATCGAAGATGAGGGTCGGCGCACCCTTCAATCCATTCGCTCACGCATGGGCCGCGCAGCTCTCGCAGATGACGGGCCGGGTGGCCGGGCATCAGAGCACCCCCACGGATCGACCGGTCGAGCCCCTTGGCGCGATCAACAATGACACGCTGACCCGCCGGCCCAGCCGATACACCTTCGACATCCGCGTCTGATCGCGGAATCGAGGCGGGCGGTTCGCCATCATTGACCCCCACGCTCCTGAAAGGACTCACCTGATGACGCCCATGATCCGGACCACGCTGGTCGCCTTTTCGGTTGGGGCGGCTTTGGCCGCGTGCTGATCTTGTCGGCAACACCAGGTTTCTTCTTTTCGCTGGCTGCCTTCATCCTTGCCGTGATGACCGCCGGCTTGATTTCCGACCATTGGAACATTCCGGTTCAGAGCATCGGCCCCATAGTGGGCATTCTTGTTGTCACCCTCGGAGGAGGGGTAGCGGGAGTGCTCGCCGGTGCCACATGGGGGTGGCGGCTCGCTCGCCCCAAGCGTGACACCATCATTGACGCTATCCTCTAACCAGCCTTCGGCGCCCGTCGGCTTCCGACCCAAAGCGGACATCTCGACTTCCCTGCTGATTGCTGGTCGCGTCTGAACCGTTGGGAGACAGCAATGCTCAAAACAGGCGGTATGCTGCCATTGGGTTTCGGCGCGTTCTCGATTTTCGCGGTGTTGGCTGGGCTTGCTCTGCTTGTTGGCGCGGACCATGCCTCACCCGGCTGCACGGGACCTAAGGTTCAACGATGTGACTACGTGGCGACCGCGACGGCTGCCGTTGCCCAGTCTGAACACCATCCATTCCAGTCGGACCTCGGTTTCGAAATCTTCGATCAAGGCTCATCAGTCGTGGTGCAGCAGTTCACGCCGCCCGGCGAGCCCTCTTTGAACCACACGCCCTCTGTCCTGATAGACAAGAATAGCTGCCGCGCGTGCAGCGTTGGCTGGCAGTTGCCCACGCGCGGAGACCCACGCGACCCCTATGTCGGCCCGCTCATCACCCGCGTCCCTGCTGAAGACACCGCTGCGGCAGCGGAACGAGCCAAGCGTTGGGAAGGCGGGCCGGGCGGCGTCGCTCTTCTTTAGCGGCCATGTCCGCTAACCACCCGTGGGCGACAGTCAGCTTCCGACCCGTTGCGGACATTGGCCGCGATGCCCTCGCTGGAACCGGTTTCTCAGCTTCCGGGAATTTCAGTCGTTATCTATAGCAAGCTTGACCTTACCAGGCCGTGCCTGATTGTCTGAGACACCAAGGCACAATCCGCCATAAGCCCTGATTGAAGTGAGAGCCTCATGGACGACGAAAAGATCGAGCTCCCGCCCGCGCCGAAGAAGCCCTATACGCGGCCGCAACTGCATGAGCTGATGGGGTCCGAGGCGAATTTCAAGTTCACCGCCCCGGGCGAGATGGGTGGCTATACCGGCCCGTCCTGAGCACGACATCGTGTTGCCCTGCAGGGGGTGTTTTCAGCGGACAGGTCCACGGAAGGCACCGCCTCCGCCGTCTCGGGTAACCGAGGCAAGTGCCTTCGTATGCGCCAAATCTGGCTTCGATAATTGGATGACCGAAGGATAAGGTCCGCTCCCCCCCATAGCGGACCCCGGCGGTGTCCGCTGTCAGCGTTCAGCCCCTGATTCCAGGTCTCCATCCCCCGGCCCCACCGCCGGCGACCGTTGCTTGATCTCGCGCCTTTCTGTCATGACCCGCATCATGACGGGCCGATGCGTCAAAAGCGGTCGCAGGCCTGGCGAACCTGATCATCCTGATCCTCGCGACTGGTCAAGTTGACGACGCGCGACGCCCCCCGGGGGACTGGCCGGCCCCTAGCGGCAGAACCGCGTATCCGTCGCCTCCAGATGCAGATGGTCCCGATGCACCGCATTGTAGTCGGGGCTCAGGACCGTGCCGAATATCCGGCAGGCATCGTCGCGGATGCGGCGCAGGAAGCGCGCCTCGGGCGCGTCTCCGCTCCAGTCGTCGGTCACGGCGATGCGCCGCCCGTCGCGCAGCCGGACGCCGGCGAAATCCAGCGCCTCGGCCCGGGAGTGGGCGCTGACCCGGGTGCTGCCGGCGCCGTTGTTCACCGCCCGGCAGGCATAGGCCCCGAAATGGTCGATCTGGACCACGTCCGAGCCAAGGATTTCCCGCGCCGCCGGCTCCAGCGACTGCCGCCGCCAGATGCTCAGCGCCAGCGCCGTCCGGCAGGTCATTTCGACGTCGCCCGGCGCCATCCGCGCCACCGTCCCCATGTCCGGGCCCAGCACCCCGCCGTCGCTCAGGCCGCAGGTCTCGCTGTTCACCCGATCCGGAACCGGCCGGAAGGTCACCCGCGCGGCCGTCAGCTGCGCCACGCACTGCTGCAGGTCCGCGCTCTCCCGCAGCACCGCCGCACGCGTCTCCCCGCCGATCGGCAGGTCGATCAGCGCTCCCGCCAGCGGTGCCTCGATGCGCGACGGGGTTGCGGGATAGCGGGCGGGAGACGGTCGTTCCGGATGCATGGGGCTGCAGGCCGCCAGTAGCAGGGCCGTCGAGAGGGCGATGGCAAACGGGCGGAGAGCGGCGCGCATGGCGCGGAGGCTAGGGTGATTTGCGGCGCGGGATAATCCTCACATCGCACCCCCCATTCCGCTCATCCCGGCGAAAGCCGGGACCCCGTGCTTCGGGTGATCGGCTCTCGGCAGGCTTACGCAGAACGGTTGTCCTGAAACACTGGCACCAAGCTGGACAGGACTGGGTCCCGGCTTTCGCCGGGATGAGCGGAACAGAAATCCCGCCCCTCATCCCTCATCCCTGATCCCTAGCTGTCCAGGAAGCTCCGCAGCTTCCGCGACCGGCTCGGGTGCTTCAGCTTGCGCAGGGCCTTGGCCTCGATCTGGCGGATGCGTTCGCGGGTGACCGAGAACTGCTGGCCGACTTCTTCCAGGGTGTGGTCGGTGTTCATGCCGATGCCGAAGCGCATGCGCAGGACGCGTTCCTCGCGCGGCGTCAGCGACGCCAGCACGCGGGTTGTGGTCTCACGCAGGTTCGACTGGATGGCCGCGTCGATGGGCAGGATGGCGTTCTTGTCCTCGATGAAGTCGCCCAGGTGGCTGTCTTCCTCGTCGCCGATGGGCGTTTCGAGGCTGATCGGCTCCTTGGCGATCTTGAGGACCTTGCGGACCTTCTCCAGCGGCATGGCCAGTTTCTCGGCCAGCTCTTCCGGGGTCGGCTCGCGGCCGATCTCGTGCAGCATCTGCCGGCTGGTGCGGACGATCTTGTTGATCGTCTCGATCATGTGCACCGGGATGCGGATGGTCCGGGCCTGGTCGGCGATCGAGCGGGTGATGGCCTGACGGATCCACCAGGTCGCATAGGTGCTGAACTTGTAGCCGCGGCGGTACTCGAACTTGTCGACCGCCTTCATCAGACCGATGTTGCCTTCCTGGATCAGGTCCAGGAACTGCAGGCCGCGGTTGGTGTATTTCTTGGCGATGGAGATCACGAGGCGCAGGTTGGCCTCGACCATTTCCTTCTTGGCCTGACGGGCCTCGCGCTCGCCCTTCTGGACGGTCTGGACGATGCGGCGGTAGTCGTCGATCGGCAGGCCGGCCTCGGTGGCCACGGCCGCGACGTCGCCACGGATCTGGGCGATCTGGGCCTGTTCGTTGTCGCTGAATTTGGTCCAGCGGACGCCCATTTCCTTGACCCGGTCGGCCCAGGTCGGGTCCAGCTCGGCGCCGAAGTATGACTTCAGGAACTCGGGACGCGAGATGCCGTAGCTGTCGGCCAGGCGCAGCAACCGGCCTTCCAGACCCATCAGTCGCTTGTTGATGGCGTAGAGCTGCTCGACCAGCGCCTCGATGCGGTGGTTGTTCAGCTTCATCGTCTTCAGCCGGCCCGAGATGCCCGAAGTCAGGGCGTCATAGGCCTTCTGGTCCTTGGTCGAGAGCGCCTCGCCCTTCAGCCGGCTCTCAACCAGCTTGTCCTGCAGCTTGCGGAAGGCGCCGAAGTCGCCGGCGACCGCGTCGAGCACTTCCATGACGCCGTCACGGAGTTCGGCCTCGAGCGCCGAGATCGACATGCCGCCGCCGTCGTCGAAATCCTCGTCCTCTTCATCGTCGGTTTCCGGCTTGGGCTCGGCACCCTCTTCCGGTTCGGCCGGCTCGACCACCGCGCCGGCGGGCGGCTGGTTGTGCGGCAGGGACGAGGGGTTCAGCACGCCATAGGTGGCGTCCAGGTCGATGACCTCGCGCAGCAGGATGCGGTTGTTGGCCAGTTCGTCGCGCCACACCATGATGGCCTCGAACGTCAGGGCGCTTTCGCACAGGCCCGAGATCATGGCGTCGCGGCCGGCCTCGATCCGCTTGGCGATGGCGATCTCGCCCTCGCGGCTCAGCAGTTCGACCGAACCCATCTCGCGCAGATACATCCGCACGGGGTCGTCGGTGCGGTCATAGGCGGCTTTTGCGGGGGCTTCCGCGACCGAGGTGTCGGCGCGTTCGACGACCTCGCCGCCCTCCTTCTCGGTGGTCTCGGTGGCGTCTTCCTCGGCCTCGACGACGTTGACGCCCATCTCGGACAGCATCGCCAGCGTGTCCTCGATCGCGTCGGGGGTCACCTCTTCGGACGGCAGGACCTTGTTCAGATCCTCCATCGTCACATAGCCGCGTGCCTTGGCCTGCTTGATAAATTTCTTAACCCCGGCGTCGGTGAGGTCGAGCAGCGGACCGTCGCTCTGGGCTTCGGTTTCCTGCGTCTCGGTCTGGGCGCTCATACAGTCTCTTCTCCGGGTGGAGCGGCTGATCAGGCCGTCCGCCAAATACAACGTGTGGCGGGTTCGTTGGTTACGAACCCCTGCTGTCTTCCCAGATTTCTCCGGTTTTGATCGCGCGACGCAAAGCATCCCGCTCGGCTTTCAGCCTGCGGAACGCCTCGTCCTGGCCCGGCATGCCTGCCGCCGAGCTCAGTGCATCCTCCAGCGCCGCCACGCGAGTAAGCGCGTCGAACGCCTGCGACCATCGGACCCTTGCTTCGGCGAGGGGCGCATTTGCGGCCAGGAAAGGCGCGCCGGACTTTGCCGCCGCCTTCTCGACCTCGCGCACTAAAGCATCGTGACCCGACTGCGCCAGATGGCGACGCAGGGCCGCCGAGTCAAGGTCTTGTCCGGAGAACCGTAGACGGACCATCTCCTGCGCCAGGCCGTCGAGAGATGCATCCCCGAAACCGTGGGCCGAAATGGCCTCCAGATGGTCGTCCATACGCTCCGGATCGTCGATAGCACCGTGGGCGAGCGCCGCGGCGACCGGCTCGATCGAGCGGCTCAGAGACTGCATCGCCTGGGCCCCCTCTGCCGTCTGACCCAACTTCGGCGGCGGGCCCGGACGCCAGCGCCCGCCCTG
This sequence comes from bacterium, assembly GCA_943372245.1. Classification (GTDB taxonomy): domain Bacteria; phylum Pseudomonadota; class Alphaproteobacteria; order Caulobacterales; family Caulobacteraceae; genus Brevundimonas. Next base: position 52,433 of record CALRXX020000018.1, on the reverse strand, counting down.
CCCCGACGAGGGCTGGGCCTGGAGCGCGCGGCGCGCGGGGAACAGGGCGTCGAACCGGTCGAACAATTCGCGCCGATACTGTTCGGCCAGATCCTTGTCCTGAATCGCCGAGGCGGCCTGCCGAAGGCGCCCCTTCAGCCCCGCCCGGCGCTCGGGCGTGTCCAGCGGTTCGACCTCAGCCTCCTTGCCGAACAGCACCTCGGCGAAAGGCCGGGTCGCGGCCATGACCTGACGCAAGGCCGGCGCTCCCTTGTCGCGCAGGATATCATCCGGATCCTGACCGCCTTCCAGCAGGGCGAAGCGGAACGAGCGGCCCGATTTCAGCTGCGGCAGGGCCCGGTCGATGGCGCGATACGCCGCCCGTCGTCCCGCCGCGTCGCCGTCGAAACACAGCACCGGCTCGTGCGAGACCCGCCACAGCCGCTCCATCTGCTCTTCCGTCAGGGCCGTGCCCATGGGAGCCACGGCCGGGATGCCGGCGCGATGGCAGGCGATCACGTCCATATAGCCTTCGACCACTACAATGGCCTGATCGTTCCTGCTCTCGGCCCCGAGGATGCGGCGCGCCTCGGGCAGGCCGTACAGGGTCGCGCCCTTGTGGAAGAGCGGGCTCTCGGGGCCGTTCAGATATTTGGCGCGGTCGTCGGGATTCATCGCCCGGCCGCCGAAGCTCACGATACGGCCGCGGGCGTCGAGGATGGGGAACATCAGCCGGTCGCGGAACCGGTCATAGGGCTGGCCGCCGCCTTCGGGCGCAATCAGCATCCCCGCCTCGACAAGATCGCCCGGCTTCGCGCCCCGCTGGACCAGCGCCGCCTTCAGCCCTTCGCGGTCGTTGGGCGCATAGCCGAGGCCGAACCGCTCCCATTGGTCCTCGGGCAGGCCACGCTTCTCGAGGTATTCGCGCGCCGCCTTGCCCGGCGACCGGCGCAGATTGGCGGCGAACCATTTCTGGGCCAGATCCATCCAGTCGGTGAGGCCCTGTTTCCGGACCTCGCGCTCGGCCGCCTGCGGATCCTCGGCCGGCAGGGCCATGCCCGCTTCGCCGGCCAGCCGCTGCACCGCCTCGACGAACGACAGCCGCTCGGTCTCCTGCAGGAAGCTGATGACGTCGCCGTGCTTGCCCGACGAGAAGTCGTGGAAGAAGCCCTTGTCGTCATTGACGAAGAAGGACGGCGACTTCTCCTTGGTGAAGGGCGACAGGCCGACATATTCGCGGCCCTGACGCTTGAGCTTCACCGTCCGTCCGATGATGTCGGACGGCCGAAGGCGGGCCTTCAGTTCTTCAAGGAAGCGGTCGTCGAAGCGCACCTGCGCCTTATAGCGCGCGACTCACCGCTTTGGGCGTATTTACCTTTCGTTAACCAGAAAGGCCAAAGCGCGGCCATAACCGCCTGAATATGCGCACAGTTTTCCTGTTGAACAGGAACTGTCCACAGACCTGTGGATTAACTACACAGCCGTCCCTGAAGCGGGCGGACAAAGGCGGCCCCGCGGCGAAGCCCGCAGATCCGTCAAGGAACGAAAGCCTTCCCATGTTCATGACCATCGCCCGTCCGGCGGTGGAGCCCCAAGGCCCCGACACCGTCGCCGTCCCCGGTTCCCCCGCCATCGTCGAACTCTCGCCGCGCGCCCTGCACGCGCGTCTGCTCGAGAACGCGGCCCTGCGGCGGATGCGCGGTGCCGAGCGGCTTCGGAGCAACCGGATGGAGGACGCCGACTACTGGCTGCACGCGGCACCCGTAGCCATCCGCAAGGCCTGCGCCCTGCGGGAGGCAAGAAGCTTCGCGCCACTGCCTTGATCGTGGGTCGCGGCCACAGGGCTCCGCCCTGTCGACCCGACGCGGCCATGATTTCGGGCCGCGATCACAGGGCTTCGCCCTGTCGACCCGACGCGGCCGGGATCAGCCGTTCATCGAGTCCGCGAACCGCTGGAACAGATACAGGCTGTCCGCCGGCCCCGGCGAGGCCTCAGGGTGGTGCTGGACGCTGAACACCGGGCGGCCGGTCAGGGCGATGCCGCAGTTGGTGCCGTCGAACAGGCTCACGTGGGTTTCGCTGACCGCGTCGGGCAGGCTGTCGCGGTCGACGGTGAAGCCGTGGTTCATCGACACGATCTCGACCTTGCCGGTGGTCAGGTCCTTGACCGGGTGATTGGCCCCGTGGTGGCCCTGATCCATCTTGATGGTCTTCGCGCCCAGCGCGAGGGCGAGCATCTGGTGGCCCAGGCAGATGCCGAACAGGGGCGTGCCGCTGTCGACCAGTTTGCGGATTTCCGGCACGGCATAGACGCCCGTCGCCGCCGGATCGCCCGGCCCGTTGGACAGGACCACGCCGTCCGGCTTGCGCGCAAGAATGGCCTCGGCCGTCGTATTGGCCGGCACGACAGTGATCTTCGCGCCGGTCGAAGCCAGGGCCCGCAGGATGTTGCGCTTCACCCCATAGTCGACGACGACCACCGACTTGTCGGCGGCATCCACGCGCGGATGGCCTTCCGGCCAGTCCCAGAGACCCTCGTCCCAGTCGAACGACTGCAGGGTCGAGGCGTCCTTCGCCAGATCAAGCCCGACCAGTCCGGTCCAGGCCCGGGCCTCGGCCACCAGGGCCTCGAGGTCGAACTGCCCCGACGGATCATGGGCGATCACCGCGTGGGGCGCGCCCATGTCGCGGATGCGGGCCGTCAGGGCGCGGGTGTCCACCCCGGACAGGCCGACCACGCCACGCCGCTTCATCCAGCCGTCGAAATCGCTGTCGCTGCGCCAGTTGGCCGGATCGGTCGGGGCGTCGCGGAAGATCGCGCCCCGCGCGGAGGTGTCCGAGCCGCCACCGATCTGTTCAATGTCCTCGACATTGGTCCCGGTGTTCCCGACGTGCGGGAAGGTGAAGGCCAGGATCTGGCTCATGTAGGACGGGTCGGTCAGGATTTCCTGATACCCGGTCATGGCGGTGTTGAAGACCACCTCGCCGAGCGCAGAGCCCACGGCCCCGCAGCCTGTGCCCTGCAGGATGGTGCCGTCCGCGAGCGCGAGCACGCCGGTCACGCCGGGGAGAAGTGTCGTGGTCATGGCAGATTCCCTAGCACCGAATCCCGGCAAGCAAACGGCGCGGTGGTTAGGCGTCACCCGCCACCGGGTCAACGCGCGAAGGAGACTTTCTGAGAAACGCCAGCCAGGCGACCGTGGTCAGGACGAAGAAGGCGGCGGCCGGCCAGATGTATTCGAGGCCGGCGAAGCCCACTGCAGCGCAGGCAAACAGGAAACCGGCGACGGCGACCGCGCGGCCCCGCGTCCGCGCGGGGGCCAGCCGGAACAGCGACGCCGAACACATGGCGTAGACGACGAGAGACAACACCGACGTCGCCCCGGCCAGGATGCCGAACTGTTCGCCCAGCGTCGGCTGGCCGGAGACCACCACCGTCACCACGCTCATGATCGCAGCTCCGAGCAGCGGGTTGGCGACGGGTGTGTGCTCCCCGGCCCCGAAGCCGGACGGCAGATAGCCCTGCCGCGCCGCCGATCTCGCCGTCTCTCCGCCCAGCATGACCCAGCCACCCACGGTGCCGACGGTCTTGATGACGGCGCAGACCGCCACCACCCCTGCGATGGACGCGCCGAACACCCGCGCCGCCAGATCGGCATAGGGGCTGGTCGAGGTTGCCAGGACATCCGCAGGAATGACCCCGAAAACCGCGACCGTCGCCGAGACATAGACGACCGTCGCCAGAAGGACGCCGGCCACAGACGCCCGGCCCACATCGCGCCCCGGGTGTTTGACCCTCACAGACAGGGCAGCCGCGCTCTCGACCCCCAGGAAGGCCCAGAAGATCACCGCCAACGAAGCCGGTACGCTTTCGAGGAGCGGTGTCGCCGAGGGGCTCCAGGAGGCGGCGAAGGTCTCCGGATCGAAGGCCACGATCCCGGCCGCGACGGCGACCCCGATCGGCGCAATGCCGATGGCCAGTGCCACAGCCGCCAGTCCCGACGCCGTCCGCGCCCCGATGATATAGGCGATGGTCGCCAGCCAGATGATGCCGAGGTTGCAGAAGGTCGCTGCCACCGGATCCTTCAACACCGGCCAGAAGAAGCCGAGATAGCCGGTCGCGGCCACTGCGATCGCGACATTCCCCACGAGGCAAGCCGTCCAGAAGGCGAGCGCCGTCTGGAAGCCGAAGAACCGGCCCAGCCCCCGCTCCGCGAATCCCGGCAGGCCGTCCGCGTCCGGATGCAATCGCCCCAGGGCACCGAACACCAGCGCCAGCGTCACCGCCCCGGCCCCGGCGACCAGCCAGCCGATAAGGCTGGAACTGCCGACCGCCGCCAGGCTGACAGGCAGCAGATAGACGCCTGATCCGATCATGTTGCCGGCCACGACCAGCGCCGCCAGGCCCCAGCCCAGCTTGTGCCGGTCAGTCAGCGGCTCTTCCGCCAGTCGGATCGGATGCTGGCCGTCGGTCATGGATGAACCTCCGCGATGCGCGACTGGAACCAGGCCAGTGCCATCTCATGGTTGGGGCTGAGCACGCCGCGATCATAGGCGCCCGCCGACAGGTTGCGCTGCACGGCCTCGCAAATGGCGGCGTCCTCGGCGGTCAGGCGATCCGAGGCGGTCAGGGCCTCGCCCAGCGCGCCCTCGCCGCCATCATTGAGGAACAGATAGTCCAGCCGCGTCCGCCCCGGCCCGACCGGCGTCATCCGCTCGATCATGGCCCCGTCGCGATAGACATTGATCCCGAGGTTCGGCCACAACCAGCCCCAGACGCCCGCCTGTGGCCCGTCATTGACCCCGACCGCCTCCTGCAGGACCAGATCGCCCTCGACCCGCACCCGGTACTCCGCCCCGCCCAGTTCGTCGGCGAGGAGCGGATGCACCGAGCCGATATGGTAGCCCTCGAGGTAGTTCTCGACGTAGGTCTTCCAGTCGCACACCAGATCGTGGGAGCGACGCAGGGCCGGCGCGGCGATTTGAAGCCCGCGCCCTGCCAGCAGGGCCTCCAGCGGCGCGACATGGTCCGCCAGCGGCGCGGCGTCCGCATCCATCGTGACGAAGACCAGCCCGCGCCAGGTCTCGAGCCCAAGCCCCAGAAGGCCGAACTCGCGCGGATCGAACCCGTCCGCCGCGCCGAAGCCGGTCGCCGCCCTCAGCCGCCCGTCCAGCGCATAGCGCCAGCCGTGATAGGCGCAGACCAGCTCGCTCTCGCAATGCCCGCTGGCACCCGTGACCAGCGGCCCTGCGCGGTGGCGGCAGACATTGTGAAAGGCGCGCAGGGCACCGTCCTTTCCCCGAACCGCCAGCAGTTGGTGACCGGCGATGTCGCCCGCGATCCAGTCGCCCGGCGAGGCGGCCTCGGCCTCATGGCCGAGGAACAGCCAGGCCCGACCGAACACGCCCGATCGCTCCCGTGTCCAGGCGTCGGGACAGCCGTACAGTCGGGCGGGAAGCGTGGCCTGCATGGGCCGGATGAAGGCCCTGTCGCGCGCGCCGCGTCAACCGCGGGCGCAACGGGACCACCGCCCCCGCTCTGACAGACCGCTTTCAGATTCAGACGGCGCGGCTGCCTTCAGGGGCCTCGCCATAGGCGTTGGGGGCCGGGTGACCCTTCTGGCAATACCAGATCACCAGGGGGATCCAGCCGACCAGCGGAATGAGCCAAAGCAGGACCCACCAGCCTGACCGCCCGGTGTCGTGCAGGCGCCGCACACTGACCGAGATGTTGGGGATCAGGGAGAGGATGCCGAAGATGCTGGTCAGCGGCTCGATCGCGCTCCCGTCCGTGCCGAGGGCGCTGGAAAAGAAGGTCCGGTCCAGAATCGTCAGGACGGCGCTGACGATCAGATAGAAGAGGACGAAATACCAGAATTCCTTGCGGCTCGACCGGCCTTCGAAATCGACATAGCGCCGGTAGGGAATGAGGAAGTCGTTCATGGGGGCCTGCTCCAGAGAGACCCTAACCTTGAACGGGACACGGCACCTTTCAAGCACCAAATCGACCGATGGCCGGTGCGGGCCCTGGCCGGGCCACGAGCGCCGGCCGCGGCACCGGAGATGACTTGCGCGCCCCGACCCGGATGGGCCAGGAAGCCGGCATGAGCATCACCACGGTCGGCCTCGATGCCGACGACACCCTCTGGCACAACGAGACCATCTTCCGGCTGACCCACGACCGGTTCGTGAGCCTGCTGGCCGACCATGCCGACCGCGATACGCTGGAAGCCCGGCTGGCCGAGACGGAAAAGCGGAATCTTCGACTCTACGGCTACGGGGTGAAGGGCTTCACCCTGTCGATGATCGAGACGGCGATGGAACTGACCGGCGGCGAGGCACCGGCCTCGGTGGTGCGCGAAATCCTCGCGGCGGGCCGCGAGATGCTCGCCCATCCGGTCGAGACCCTGCCGGGCGTCGATGAGGCCCTGGCCGGTCTGTCGGAACGGTATCGCCTCGTGCTGATCACCAAGGGCGACCTGCTCGATCAGGAACGCAAACTGGCCGCCTCGGGCCTCGGCGACCTGTTTGCCGCGATCGAGATCGTCTCGGAGAAGGATCGCGGGACCTATGACCGGATCTTCGCCCGCCACGGCACGGGCGCGGACGAGGCGGTCATGGCGGGGAACTCGATGAAGTCGGACGTCCTGCCCGCCCTCGAGGCCGGTGCCTTCGCTGTCCACATCCCCTATGTCATCACCTGGGCGCACGAACTGGCCGATGCGCCAGAGAACCACGCCCGCTTCGGCGCGCTGGACAACATTGCCGACCTGCCGGCGTGGATTGCCGCGCGGGCCGGCTAGACCCCGTCTGTAGTCAGGGCGCGACCGGTTCCGGCGGGGCTTCCGGAGCCAGGGCAACGATCCCCGCGAGGGCCGCGGACATGACCGCGGCGTCGCCGCCCATGCTGTCCGCGGCGTTGGCCACGATGAGGACACCGTTACCGCTGCCCGGGAACAGGGCCACGAAGGCGAACCAGGTGCCATCCGAGCCGCTGTGGGTCAGTACGGGTCCGACCCGGCCGGCGATCTGCGGCGCTGCGCCCCATCCGAGCGCGAAGACCGTGTCGCCCTGGGGCGTATGCAGCACGCGGTAGGTATCCGCCGACAGCAGCACGCCACGGCCTTCCTCGCCCGCCATCTGATCGATGCAGAACCGCGCCCAGTCGGCCAGGGTCATCCGCACGCCGCCCGCCGGTGTGAGCATCCCTGGATTGCCTTCGGTCTCGATGGCCAGGCGACCGTCGATATGGCCGACGGCCTCGCCCGCGTCGGGCGTCTGGCCATAGGTGGCCGAGGTCATGCCCAGCGGCGCGAAGACCTCCTGCTCCATCAACTCCGCATACGGTTTGCCGGCCGCGCGTTCGGCGATGGCCCCGGCGAGGATGAAACCGGTGTTGGAATAGCTGGCCTCCCCCCGCGCAGGCCCGACCCCTGCCTCGGCCAAGGCCCGGCGCAGATAGGCCAGCCGCTGTTCCGGCAGGGGCCGGCCGTCCGTGAAGAAGGTCTGGAAATACGCCATGTCGCTGAGGTTCTCGGGCAGGCCCGCGCGGTGGGACATCAGGTCCAGCAGTGTCACGTCGCGATACTCGGGGCGCATATCTGCCGCCAGTTCCGGCAGCATCTCCGACAGGGGCGCGTCCCACCGCAGCAGGCCTCGCTCGACCAGCCTAGCGACCATGGTCGCGGTCATGGCCTTGCCGTCCGAGCCCAGGTTCCAGCGATCATCGAGGGTCGCGGCCGCGGTCCCGTTCATTGAGCGGACCCCGCGCACGGCCCGATCGACGACCACGCCGTCCCGGATCAGCAACATGCCGAGCGCCGGTACGGCCTGGCCTTCCATGGCGGCCGCAAGCGTGTCCGCCGCCGGCACCTCCTGGGCCTTTGCCGGGGCGGCGGCGAACAGGGCGAGGCAGAACAGGAGGGCGATACGACGGGTCAAGGGCTTATCCGGGCTGACGGTGCCGATCACTGATCCGCCACTCCTGACCCTGCGGCAAGTGAAGGCTTGTTCATTTCCTCCCGGGCAGACGCGCCGTCTGCGGATAATTGCTTGCCCCCCCGCCCGCCCGTCTTTAGACGGGCCGCTTAACCGACAACCCGACCGGCCCGCGCGGCGTCACAGCCGCTGGCGGGTTCGCGCGCGCAAGGAGCGTGACAGCCCGTGCTTGAAGATGAGGTCCCGCACGAAGAGCGCGACGCCATGATTCGGGCGACGCTGGCCGAGCACGGCGACTCGGGCGTGACCCCGCGGCACACCCTGTTTTACTTCTATGGCGAAGGCGACCACGACGATCTGAACGAGGTCGCCCGCCGCGCCGGCTTCCTGACCCGGGGTCAGGACGACTGCACCATCCTCGAGACGACCATGTCCGTGGACGAGGCCTCCTTCACCCCGGTCTCTTCCATGATGCAATCCTGGGCCGCGGCCTTCCAGCTGGACTATGACGGCTGGGAGTGCGCGGTCGTGACGAACTGAGTAGCCCATGCCCAAGCGCACAGACATCCAGTCGATCCTGATCATCGGTGCCGGGCCGATCGTGATCGGGCAGGCGTGCGAGTTCGACTATTCCGGCGTGCAGGCGTGCAAGGCGCTGAAGGCCGAGGGCTACCGGGTCATTCTGGTGAACTCGAACCCGGCCACCATCATGACCGACCCGGAGGTGGCCGACGCCACCTATATCGAGCCGATCACGCCGGAGTTCGTTGAACGGATCATCGCGAAAGAGCGGCCCGACGCCCTTCTGCCGACCATGGGCGGCCAGACGGCCCTGAACACGGCCCTCGCGCTCGACGCCTCGGGTGCCCTGAAGAAGTGGGGCGTGGAGATGATCGGGGCCAGGGCCGACGTCATCGACAAGGCCGAGGACCGCCAGAAATTCCGTGACGCCATGGACAAGCTGGGTCTGGAATCGCCCCGCTCCAAGGCCATCCACCACGTCAGTGAAGCCGACGACGCCCTGGCCTTCGTCGGCCTGCCCGCCATTGTCCGCCCGTCCTTCACCCTGGCCGGCACCGGCGGCGGCATCGCCTACAATGTCGAGGAATATTACGAGATCGTCGAGCGGGGCCTCGACCTGTCGCCGACCACCGAGGTGCTGGTCGAGGAAAGCGTCCTGGGCTGGAAGGAGTATGAGATGGAGGTCGTCCGCGACAAGGCGGACAACTGCATCATCATCTGCTCCATCGAGAACATCGACCCGATGGGGGTGCACACCGGCGACTCCATCACCGTCGCCCCCGCCCTGACGCTGACCGATAAAGAGTACCAGCGGATGCGCACGGGCTCGATCAACGTCCTGCGCGAGATCGGCGTCGAAACGGGCGGATCGAACGTGCAGTGGGCCATCAATCCCGCCGACGGCCGCATGGTCGTGATCGAGATGAACCCGCGCGTGTCGCGCTCGTCCGCCCTCGCCTCCAAGGCCACCGGCTTCCCGATCGCCAAGGTCGCCGCCCGTCTGGCCGTCGGCTACACGCTGGACGAACTGACCAACGACATCACCATGGTCACGCCGGCCTCGTTCGAGCCGAGCATCGACTATGTCGTCACCAAGATCCCGCGCTTCGCCTTCGAGAAATACCCCGGCGCCGAGGCCACCCTGTCGACCTCGATGAAGTCAGTGGGCGAGGTCATGGCCATCGGCCGGACCTTCCAGGAATCGATGCAGAAGGCCCTGCGCGGCCTCGAGACCGGCCTGACCGGCTTCAACGAGATCGAGATCGACGGCGTTATCGACGTCGAGGACGAAGCCGGCGCCCGCGCCGCCGTCGTGCGCGCCCTCGGCCAGCCGACGCCGGACCGCATCCTCGTCATCGCCCAGGCCTTCCGCCACGGCCTGTCGGTCGAGGAAGTCAACGCCGCCTGTTCCTACGAGCCCTGGTTCCTGCGCCAGATCGCCGACATCGTGCGCAGCGAGGGCCACATCCGGGTCCAGGGCCTGCCCACCGATGCGAGCGACTTCCGCAAGCTGAAGAGCAAGGGCTTCTCCGACGCCCGCCTCGCCCAGCTGACCGGCCAGACCGAAAAGGCCGTCCGCGCCGCGCGCCGCGGCCTGGACGTGCGCCCGGTGTTCAAACGCATCGACACCTGCGCCGCCGAGTTCGCGAGCGCCACGGCCTATATGTATTCGACCTATGAGACCGGGGCCCTCGGCCAGGTTCCGCAGTGCGAGTCCAATCCCTCGGACAGGAAGAAGGCGATCATCCTCGGCGGCGGGCCCAACCGCATCGGGCAAGGCATCGAGTTCGACTACTGCTGCTGCCACGCGGCGTTCGCCTTCGCCGACATCGGCGTCGAGTCGATCATGGTCAACTGCAACCCCGAGACCGTCTCGACCGACTATGACACCTCCGACCGCCTGTATTTCGAGCCGCTCACGGCCGAGGATGTGCTCGAGCTGATCGAGGTCGAGCGTTCGACCGGCAATCTGATCGGCGTCGTCGTCCAGTTCGGCGGCCAGACGCCGCTGAAGCTGGCTCACGCCCTGCACGAGGACGGCGTGCCGATCCTCGGGACCAGCCTGGACTCCATCGATCTGGCCGAGGACCGCGAGCGGTTCCAGGCCATGCTGCACGACATCGGCCTGATGCAGCCGCCCAACGGCCTGGCCCGGTCGGCCCAGGAGGCCGCCGACAAGGCGGACGAGGTCGGCTATCCCGTCGTCCTGCGTCCCTCCTATGTGCTGGGCGGGCGCGGCATGGTCATCGTCCACGACCGCGAGCAGCTGGACCGCTATGTCGGCGAGGCCATGCGGGTCTCGGGCGACGATCCGGTCCTGATCGACCACTATCTGAACCGCGCCACCGAGGTGGATGTCGACGCCCTGTGCGATGACGAGACCGTCTTCGTCGCCGGGGTGCTGGAGCATATCGAGGAGGCCGGGGTCCACTCGGGCGACAGCGCCTGTTCGATGCCGCCCTTCTCCCTGTCGGCGGAGATCGTCGCCGAGCTGAAGCGCCAGACCGAGGCCATGGCTAGGGCCCTGAAGGTGCGCGGCCTGATGAACGTCCAGTTCGCCATCGAGGAACCGCACAGCGCCAACCCGCGCATCTTCGTGCTGGAAGTGAACCCGCGCGCGTCCCGCACGGCCCCCTTCGTGGCCAAGACCATCGGCCAGCCGATCGCCGCCATCGCCGCCAAGGTCATGGCCGGGGTGCCGCTGAAATCCTTCGGCCTGAAGGACAAGCCGTACGACCATATCGCGGTCAAGGAAGCCGTCTTCCCCTTCGCCCGCTTCGCCGGGGTCGACACCATCCTCGGGCCCGAGATGCGCTCGACCGGCGAGGTCATGGGGCTGGACTGGAAGCGCGACGGCGAGGCCGACATGGCCCCCGCCTTCGCCCGCGCCTTCGCCAAGTCCCAGATCGGCGGCGGCACCACCCTGCCCGTCAAGGGCTGCGCATTCGTCAGCGTCAAGGACGGCGACAAGCCCTTCATCGTCGAGGCGGTGAAGACGCTTCTGGCCGAAGGTTTCACGATCATCGCCACCGGCGGGACGCACACCTGGCTGACCGAACAGGGCCTGCCCGTCGGTCATGTGAAGAAGGTCCTCGAGGGCCGCCCGAACATCGTCGACGCGATGAAGAACGGCGAGGTCCAGTTGGTCTTCAACACCACCGAGGGCAAGCAGGCCCTGCTGGACAGCTTCAGCCTGCGCCGCACCGCCCTGATGATGAAGATGCCCTATTACACCACGACGGCGGGTGCCCTTGCGGCAGCCCAGGCGATCGGGGCGATCAAGGCCGGCGACCTGGATGTGCGGCCGATCCAGGATTACGCGCACTAACCGGCCTCGAGCGGCAGGATGCCGGCTTGCAAACCGGTTTCGAAAGCCCGGGGCCGATTGGATAGGGTCGCCCCGGTTCCGGGGTGATACGGCTGTCCCCTTCATGAACCGGGGGGCCTGCCGATGAATCCGAACAAGATGCTTTGGGAGAAGGGCGACTTTACCCGAATCGCCGCGTCGATGCGGGAAAGCGGTGCCGCCCTGGTCGATAGCCTGGGCGTGACCCCGGGGATCGAGATTCTCGACCTGGGCTGCGGCGACGGGACGACCGCCCTGCCGGCGGCGCAGCGCGGTGCCAATGTCCTGGGTGTTGATATCGCCGAAAATCTCGTCGCGGCGGGCAATGCACGGGCGGCGATGGCCGGGCTGGCTACCCTGCGCTTCCAGCAAGGTGACGCCTCGGAATTGCGGGACCTGGCCGATGACAGTTTTGACCTCGTCATCAGCATCTTCGGGGCCATGTTTGCGCCCCGCCCCCTCGACGTCGCGAAGGAGATGACGCGGGTGACACGGCGTGGCGGCCGGATCGTCATGGGCAACTGGATTCCCGGAGACCCGACCCTCGTCGCACAAATCCTGAAAACGAGCGCCGCCTACACGCCGCCGCCGCCCGAGGGTTTCGTCAGTCCGCTGACCTGGGGCATGGAGGAGCGCGTCCACGAGCGGTTCGGGGCTGCCGGGATACCGGCCGGGAACATCACCTGCGAGCGGGCCACCTATGAGTTCCGCCAAGACGGTCCGCCGCACGAACTGCTGCAGACATTCAAACAGTACTACGGTCCGACCATGAATGCGTTCGAGGCGGCCGAAAAGGACGGTCGGGCCAATGACCTCGAGGCTGACCTGATCCGCCTGTTCAGCGAGCAGAACCGGGGCGGCGAAACCTCAACCGTCATTCCGGCGACCTATCTGAAGGTTACCGTCGTCAAGCCCTAGGGGGATCGGCGGGGCGCGGAGCCTGCGATTCCGCATCCCGCCCCTCGACGATCCGCGCGACGGCCAGGTCGGCGGTGACATTGCCGATGGTGCGGAAGATGTCGGGCACCACCTCGACCGCCAGCAGCAGGGGCAGGACCTCGAGCGGCAGGCCCATGGCCAGGGCGATGGGGGCGATGGAGGCGAAGAACGAAACCTGACCCGGCAGGCCGACGGTGCCGACACTGATGGCCAGGGCCGTGACCGCGCCGGCGACCAGCACGCCGGGCGTCAGGGCGATGCCGTAGAGGTGGGCGACATAGATGCAGACGGCCAGGTTGGCGACCGTCGAGGTGATGCGGAACACCGCCACCGCCAGCGGCAGGACCAGACCGGCCGTGGCGGCGGAGACTCCCAGCCGGTCGATCGCCCGCTCGACCATGACCGGCAGACAGGCCAGCGACGACTGGGTCGAGATCGCCACCACCTGGGCCGGGGCCACGGCGGCGGCGAACCGGCCGAGGGACAGCCGGCCGAAGGCGACCGCGACCCCATAGGTCAGCAGGATCAGGCCGATCAGGCTGAGGCAGACCAGGGCGATATAGTGCCCCAGCACCCCCGCCGCCCCCAGCCCGGTGTGCAGCCCGACCCCGAGGGACAGGGCAAAGACGCCGATCGGCGCGGCCCGCAGCACCCAGTGGACGATGACGATCATGGTCTCGGCCACCGCCTCGAAAAAGACCGTCAGGGGCTGACGCAGCCGGTCCGGCAGGCGGGTGGTGGCAAAGCCGAAAATGATGGCGAAGACCACGACCCCGAGGATGGCCCCCTCGGCCGCGGCGGCGATCGGATTGGGCGGCACCAGGGCGGTCAGAAACGCGCCCAGCCCGCCGCCACCGACATTCTCACGCACCACCGCATCGCCGGAGGTTCCGGCCAGGAGCAGGCGCGCGCCCTCGGGATCGATCGGCCACAGGGCGTGCAGGCCCTCGGACGCGGCGATGCCGTAGACGGTCGCCCCGACCAGCAGCAGGGCGAAGGTCACCACCGCCCTCAGCGCCAGACGGCCGGTCGCGGCGGCGTCGGCGATGGAGGCGATGCCGGTGACCAGCAGGGCGAAGACCAGCGGGATGATGGTCATGCGCAGGGCGTTCAGCCACAGCTGGCCCAGACCCTCGATCAGGGCGACCGTGCCAGTCCCACCGGGGATGCCGTACGTCTGCGCCGCCGCGCCGGCGGCCAGGCCGGCGGCGAGGGCCAGCAGGACGCGCAGGCTGAGCGAGGAGAACAGGGCGGCGGTGCGGGACTGGGTCATGCGAGGAAGCTAGGCCGGGTCTCGCTTACCGTCGAGGGCGGCGATGACACCCCGCACGCCGACCGCCAGTCCGGCGGGTGTCAGATCGGACAGCGGAACGCGCTCCAGGACCGTCCGGCCCCGGGTCTCACCGGTGCGGAGATAGGCGGGATCGTAATGGGCCTCGATCAATTCTGCCGCCAGTTCCGCGATCTGGCCCCGCGCCGCCATGGCCCGCCATTCCGCCACGACGGCCTTGGCATGATGTCGCGGCAACCGGGTCAGGGCCGTGTCGAGCGCGGCCGGGTCGGCGGCAATTTCGGCATAGGTCTCGACGATATGCGCCACCCGCGCCTCCAGCGGCACGGTGATCTCGATCACCGGCGCGGTGGACATGGCAGTCCACACCGAAGGCGGGATGACGCGCGCGCCGATCTTGCTGCTCTCGGCCTCGGCGATGACCGGGCGGGACGGGTCGAGGCGCGAGAGGACGTCATGCAGCCGGCTCTCGAAGGCCTTCTGCGACGGCTGACCGCCCGGCATGGCCCCGAACAGCGAGCCGCGATGCCGGGCCAGGGCTTCCAGATCCAGCGTCTGTGCCCCGTCTTCGGCCAGCGCCGTCAGCAGCGCCGTCTTGCCCGAACCCGTCGGACCGTCCAGCAGCACCAGCCGGTGCGCCAGCGGCCTGTCGTACAGCCCCGCCGTCACCTGCCGCCGCCAGGCCTGGTAGCCGCCGTCCAGCACGGTCACGGGCCAGCCGATCTGGTCCATCACCGTGACCATGGCCCCCGACCTCTGGCCGCCGCGCCAGCAATAGACCAGCGGCCTGAAGCTCCCGTCGCGGTCGGCCAGGGCACCTTCCAGATGGGCCGCGATATTGCGCGCCACCATGACCGCGCCGCTGCGGCGGGCGAGGAATTTGGAGCCCTGCACATACTCCGTCCCGACCGCCGCCCGCTGGGCATCGTCGAGAACCGGCAGATTGATCGCGCCGGGGATGTGGTCGAGGGCGAACTCGCCCGGGCTGCGCACGTCGATGATCGCGTCGAAGCCGTCGCGGGCGGCGGGCGACAGATCGAGGGTGCGGCGGATCATGCCCGGATCACGCGACCACGCGCACCCGCGGCGGGCCCTCGACCACCCGCCCGACGACGGCTGTCCGGTCGAAGCCCTCGGCCCTGGCCAGTGCGAGAATCCCGTCGGCCTGAGCCGCTGCGACGGCGATCAGCAGGCCGCCCGACGTCTGGGGATCGGTCAGCAGATCGCGCCGCCAGTCCTCCAGCCCCGCCGGCAGGTCGACCCCGTCGCCATAGCTGGCCCAGTTGCGGCCCGAGGCCCCGGTGCGCACGCCGCCCACGGCCAGGGCCTCGACCCCGTCCAGAAGCGGCGGTTGGTCGGACAGCTCGACCGTCAATCCCGCCCCCCGCGCCATCTCCAGCGCATGGCCCAGCAGGCCGAAGCCGGTGACGTCGGTGACCGCGTGGACCCCCGCCCTGCCCGCCAACCTTGCTCCGACGGTGTTCAGCTTCGTCGTTGAGGCGATCAGCGCCGCATAGCCCGCGGCCTCCAGCCGCTCCTGTTTGAACGCCGCACTCAGCACCCCGACGCCCAGCGCCTTGGTCAGGATCAGCACATCACCGGCCTGCGCGCCGCGGTTGGTCAGCACCTGATCCGGATGCACCAGCCCGAGCGCGACGAGGCCATAGATCGGCTCGACGCTGTCGATCGAATGGCCGCCGGCGACCGGGATACCCGCCGCCGCACAGACCGAGGCACCGCCCTGCAGGATCCGGCCGATGGTGTCGGTCGACAGCACACTGACCGGCATGCCCACCAGGGCCAGGGCGAAGATCGGCGTCGCCCCCATGGCGTAGACATCGGACAGGGCGTTGGTCGCGGCGATGCGGCCAAAGTCGAACGGATCGTCGACCACCGGCATGAAGAAGTCCGTCGTCGCCACCAGCGCCTGCTGGTCGTTCAGCCGCCAGACGGCCGCGTCGTCGCTGGTCTCGGTCCCGACCATCAGATCAGCGAACGGACCCGCAATCGGCATCCCCTTCAGGATGTCGCGCAGCACCGCCGGGGCCAGCTTGCAGCCGCAGCCGCCACCGTGGGCGAGAGAGGTCAGGCGCGGTTCGGGCGTGGTCATGGCATGGGCTTAGGGCCAAACGACCGCGAAACTCAACAGCCGGGCTTCCGCATTGGCCGTTGCCAGCCCGCCGCCGCCGGACCAAGGTTCGCGTCTCAAACCCGGGGGACGGAACGATGCGACTTCTTCTAGCGACGACGGCGGCGCTGGCCCTGTTCACGGCCGGAACAGTCCAGGCCCAGACCCGCTCGACCGATGTCGAGCTGCGCCAGGCCATCGCGCGGGACTATGACGCCAACCTCGGCACCCTGTTCGACGACTTCCACCGCAACCCCGAACTGTCGGGCCTGGAGGTGCGCACCGCAGGAATCATGGCGGCCCAACTGACGGCCCTCGGCTATGACGTGACCACCGGCGTCGGCGGCACCGGCGTGGTCGCGGTGCTGCGCAACGGCGACGGACCGACCGTCATGATCCGCGCCGACATGGACGGCCTGCCGCTGGCCGAACAGTCGGGGGTCGCCCATCCTTCCACAGTCCATCAGGTCGACAGTGACGGCGTCGAAAAGCCCGTCATGCACGCCTGCGGTCATGACGTGCACATCACCGCCCTGATCGGCACCGCGCGGCAGATGATGGCGCGGCGGCAGGACTGGTCCGGCACCCTGGTGCTGATCGCCCAGCCGGCCGAGGAGCGGATCTTCGGTGCCCGCGCCATGGTGCGGGACGGCCTCTACAGCCGCTTCCCCAAGCCCGACATCGCCCTGGCCTTCCACGTCGACGCAGGTCTGGCGACAGGCCTGATCGACATCCCGCTCGGCATCACCGCGTCCAGTTCAGACAGTGTCGACATCGCCGTCCACGGCGTCGGCACACACGGGGCCTATCCGCATCTGGGCGTCGATCCGATCGTGGTCGCCTCGGCCATCGTGATGAACCTGCAGACCCTGCCCAGCCGCAGCATCAATCCGCTCGAGGGGGCGATCGTCACCGTCGGGTCCTTCCACGGCGGCATCAAGCACAACATCATCTCCGACCGCGTCGACCTGCAGCTGACCGTCCGCGCCGACAATCCCGAGACCCGGCTGGCCCTGCTGGATGGCATTGACCGGGTGGCGCGCGGCACGGCCCTGGCCCTCGGCGTGTCCGAGGATCACCTGCCCACCGTGGTCCGCTCTCCGACCGAGACCACGCCGCCGACCATCAATGACCCTGCCACCGCTGCCCGTGTCCGGGCCGCTATAGGTGCGGCCATGGGCACCGAAAGGGTGGTCGACCGGCCGCGCGACGGCATGGGAGCCGAGGATTTCGCCTGGTTCGTGACCCCCGATACCGGCGTCAGGGGCGTCTATTTCAACGTCGGCGGCACGCCCGCAGCCGATGTCGCCGCCGCCCCCGGCCACCACTCGCCCCTGTTCCGCATCGACCCCCGGCCCTCGGTCACAACCGGCGTCGAGGCGATGGTGGTGGCGGCGCAGGCGCTGATGCCGAAGGGGTGAGTGGCGGCTGAACCGATCGGCGCGCTGTCTGTTTCAGCCCGTGTACCGGCGACCGGCGCATCCGCGACCGCACCGGAGCGGTCGGCGAGTCTGATTCCGCTGGACCGACGCCGCGTCAATCGCGCTAACTGCGCAGGCCAAAGCGGAGCCGCACCATGATCACCGTCCACCACCTGAACGATTCCCGCTCGCAGCGGGTCCTCTGGCTGCTGGAGGAAATGGGCCTGCCCTATGAGGTGAAGCGGTATCAGCGCGACCCGAAGACCAACCTCGCCCCGCCGGCGCTGAAGGCCATTCACCCCCTGGGCAAGTCACCGGTGCTGGACGATGGCGAGGCGCGGATCGCCGAGACGGGTGCCATCATCGAATATCTGCTCGAGACCTACCCCTCGTCCGGTCTGAGGCCCGCCCCGCGCACGCCTGAAGCGCGTCGCTTCACCTACTGGCTGCACTATGCCGAGGGCTCGGCCATGACGCCCCTGCTGCTGAAGCTGATCTTCACCGTCCTGCCCAAGCGCGTGCCCTTCCTCGCGCGCGGCGTGGCCAACGGCATCAGCAAGGCCATGAACGCCAATATGATCGACCCCCAGGTCAAGGCGCACACCGGCTATTGGGAGGCCGAACTGACGACGTCCGAATGGTTTGCCGGCGACGCCTTCTCGGCCGCTGACATCATGATGAGCTTCCCGGTCGAGGCCGCGGGCAGCCGCGTCCCCTACGGTCCGGACAAGACAAGGCTGAAGGCCTTCCTGCAGAAAATTCATGCCCGGCCGGCCTATCAGCGGGCGCTGGAGCGCGGCGGACCCTACAGCTACGCCTGAGGCCGAAGTCGAGGCTGGCGCCGGCGCCACAGTCCCCGGGAACAAGCGGGCCGAAGCCCGGGCGGCGCAACCCGCCCGTGAACCGGACGTTCACAGCCCCATGCGCCCCAGAACCATCCAGGTCATCGCCGCCCTCGTCGCCGCCGTCGCCTTCATCCTGGCGTTCATCGCCGCGGGGGCCGTTCTGGTATCCAGCCTGTTCATGCTCGTCGGCCTGCTGGCCGTCGGCTGGCTGGCCCTGAGCCTCGTCGGAAGGGTCAAACTCTGGGGCGAAATCCAGCGAATCCGCGAGCGACGGCGCAAGAGGGTCGCATAACGGCAATCTGTCTGTCGCGCCTTTGCCCTTGAACCTTGGGGCCCGGCGCCCTAGTCTCTTTGGCCGGTCGCAAGCGCCCAGCGACCTCTGGCGTCACCAAACCTTCAGTCGGGCGAAGCAAGAAACTCACGACATATGGAAAAAGTGCCGATGACGGCCGAGGGCTACCGTGTCCTCGACGATCAGCTGAAGCAATTGAAGTCCGTGGAGCGGCCGAGCGTGATCTCGGCCATCTCGGAAGCGCGCGAGCATGGCGATCTGTCTGAAAACGCAGAGTATCATGCCGCCAAGGAGCGCCAGGGCTGGATCGAAGGCCAGATTGCCGACATCGAGGACAAGATCAGCCGCGCCCAGGTGATCGATGTGTCCAGGCTGAACGGCAACCAGGTCATGTTCGGCGCCACCGTCACCGTGGTCGACGAGGACACCGAGGAAGAGGCCCGTTACCAGATCGTCGGCGAGCACGAGGCCGATGTTAAGGCGGGCAAGATCTCCGTGGCTTCGCCCATCGCCCGGGCGATGATTTCGAAAGAGATCGGCGACGTGGTCGAGGTCAACACGCCCGGCGGCGTGAAGGCCTATGAGATCCTCAAGGTCGAGTGGAAATAGGGTCCGAACAGACCCCGCTTTCGATCCAGGTCGTCTCTGACGGCCGGACCGGCATGGAAAATCAGGCGCTGGGTCTGGCGGAAGCCATCCAGCGCCTTTTTTCGTCCCGCATCATCGTCAAACGCGTCCGCTGGCGCGCGGCCTTCGACAAGCTGCCGTCGGCGCTGAAGGCACCGTGGATGCTGGACCCGTCGTCCGATGCCGTCGCGCCCGCCGCCGGCGAGGCCTGGCCCGACCTGTGGATCGCCACGGGCCGCGCGACCCTGCCGCTGTCGGCGCGTGTTCGGTCGCTGTCGGGCGGCAAGACCTTCGTGGTGCAGACCCAGGACCCGCGCTGGCGCAGTGAGGTCTATGATTTGATCGTCGCCCCGGCCCATGACGGCGTCGTCGGTGCCAATGTGCTGTCGATCACCGGATCGCCCCACCGGGTGACGGGCGAGCGGCTGGCCGAGGGGGCCGCGGTCTTCGCCGACCGGCTGGAGCCCCTGCCCCGACCCCGCGTCGCGGTTCTGATCGGGGGCCGGTCGAGGGCGTTCGACCTGACCGAAGCCCATGCCGCCGGCCTCGCCGACCGCATCGCGCGGGCCCTGGAAGCCGCCGGCGGCTCGCTGATGCTGACCTTCTCCCGCCGCACGCCCGAGGCCGCGAAAGCGGCCATGACTGCCCGACTGGCTCACCTGCCCGGCCTGATCTGGGACGATGAGGGTGCCAACCCCTATTTCGCCTTCCTGAAATTCGCCGACCACATCCTGGTCACCGAGGACAGCGCCAACATGGCGGCCGAAGCGGCATCGACCGGCGCGCCGGTGCATATCCTGCCGATGATCCCGCTGAAGCCGGCTGACAAATTCGCCCGCCTGCATGCCGACCTGCGCGAGCGCGGCGCGGCGCGGCCGTTCGACGGATCGCTGAACGCCTGGAGCTATGCGCCGCTGGCGGAGACGGACCGCGCGGCGCGAGAGGTTCTGGCGCGGATGATGAAGGGCTAGTCGCCGCCCCCGCCACCGCCATCTCCGCCGCCGCCATCTGACCCGCCATCGGAGCCGTTGTCCGAGCCGTTGTCCGATCCGCCGTCCGGGCTCCGGTCGGGCCCGCCGCCGTCAGAGGCGTAGATCATCCCGCCGTCCGAACCGGAATCGTCGCCCTTCTTGCCCTTGCGGCCCGAATCCATCCCCGCTCCGAGCGCCACCCCGATGGCGATGCCGCCGCCGATGCCGAGCGCGAGGTTGTCCAGCGCGATCCCCAGCGCCGCGCCGATCGCCGTGCCGAGGGCGATGCCCACGCCCATGTAGCTTGTCTGCGCCATTCGATCCTCCCCAGTTTCCGTAGAGCCTAACATCGCACGAAGGGGAATCACTGCCTAAATAGGGGCATGAGCACCCCCAGAACTGTCCGCGTCGCCATCATCGGTTCCGGCCCCGCCGGCTGGACCGCCGCCATCTATGCCGCGCGCGCCCTGCTGAGCCCGGTCGTCATCGCCGGCCTGCAACCCGGCGGCCAGCTGACCATCACCACCGATGTCGAGAACTATCCCGGCTTTGCCGACGTCATCCAGGGCCCATGGCTGATGGAGCAGATGCGCGCCCAGGCCGAACACGTCGGCACCGAGGTGATCGAGGATATTGTGGTCAAGGCCGACCTGTCGCAGCGGCCCTTCCGACTGACGCTGGACTCCGGCACCGAGCTTTTGGCCGAGACGGTGATCATCTCGACCGGCGCCCAGGCCAAATGGCTGGGGATTGAGAGCGAGGCCAGATACCAGGGCTTCGGCGTCTCGGCCTGCGCCACCTGCGACGGCTTCTTCTATCGCGGCAAGGACGTCATCGTCGTCGGCGGCGGCAATACCGCGGTCGAGGAGGCGCTGTTCCTGACCAATTTCGCCTCCAAGGTCACCGTCGTGCACCGCCGTGACGAGTTCCGCGCCGAGCGCATCCTGCAGGACCGGCTGTTCTCCAATCCCAAGGTCGAGGTGATCTGGCACAGCGCCATCGACGAGATCCTGGGTGAGACCAACAGCTTCGGCGGGGTCAATGTCACCGGCGCACGGCTGAAGAACGTCCAGACCGGCGAGACCCACGACATCACCGCCGACGGCGTCTTCATCGCCATCGGCCACGCCCCGTCATCGGAACTGTTCGCCGGCCAGCTCGAGACCAAGTCGGGCGGCTATCTGGTGGTCAAGCCGGGCACGGCCGCGACCGCCATCGAGGGCGTCTGGGCCGCCGGCGACGTCACCGACGACATCTACCGCCAGGCCGTCACCGCCGCCGGCATGGGCTGTATGGCCGCGCTGGAGGCGGTGCGCTTCCTCGCCGAACAGGATCACGCCCACGCGGCCGCCCCGATCTCGCACAAGGAAGCGGAAAAGATCGGCGTCTGGTAAGGCCCGGCCTCAGCCGAACATCTGCAGTCCGTCCGGAACCACCGGTGCCGGTTCGCCGCGCCGCAGGTGCAGGGCGTATTCGACGGCGCTGCGCACGCAGCCTTCGTCCGTCGGCTTGGTCAGGACACCCATGGTGCCGGGCACGCCGTGGCTGACCATGCCGGGGTTGGCGGTCATGTACAGGACCGTCACGCCGAACGCCTCGCCCAGTTCCTGGCCCAGTTCGACGCCGGTCGGGCCGTCGCTCAAATGGATGTCGACCAGAGCCAGTTCGACGCCCCCGCGGCTGGCGAGCGCGCGGGCGGATCGGGCGTCGGGCGCGGTGCCCACGACGGAATAGCCCAGATCCTCCAGTACGAAGCGCAGCTCCATCGCCACCAGGGCTTCGTCTTCAACAATCAGGATACACGCAGTCATGGGTACTGTTTCAATATGGACGGGTGCCCGCTCAACGCCGGGCAGCAGTGGGGGTTCACGTCGACTGTCTCGCGGCGCGGCGCGGCGTCAGGGCTGTGACCGGGATATCGGCGGCGACCTTGAGGCCTTCGGGGGCCCAGACCCTCTCCAGGGCACCGCCCAGCTGGCCCTCCACGGACAGGGCCAGCAGGGACGCGCCGAATCCCGTCCTTTCCGGTGTCCCGTTTAACGGCGGCCCGCACCGCTCCTGCCATGTCATCACATAGCGCTCGCCCTGCTGAAGGGTGGTGAGCGTGACCCGACCGCCGGGGACCGACAGCGCCCCGTATTTGGCGGCGTTGGTAGCCAGTTCGTGGAAGAACAGGGCGACCGGGGTCGCGGCCTGGTCGTCGAAATCCGCGTCATCACCGCTGACGACAACGCGCGCATGGGCCGCCTCGTCGTCATAAGGCCGGAACAGATCGCGCAGGAAGGCGTGCAGGGTCGTGCCATCCAGGCTGGGGCGGGTGGATTCCGTTTGTGCCCGAACGAATTCATGGGCTCGCGCCAGGGCGGCGATCCTGTTTCGGGCGGCCGTCGCGAACGCGCGGGCCTCGGGATACTGGCGCGCCGAAAGGGCCAGCAGGGCCGAGATCACCGCAAAGATGTTCTTGATCCGGTGGCTCAGTTCCTGGCTCAGCAGGGCCTTGGCCAGCTCCAGCCGCTTCATGTCGGCGATGTCCGTGCCGGTCCCGAACCAGCGGGTCACCACGCCGGCCGCGTTGCGGATCGGCATGGCGCGGCTGAGGGTCCAGACATAGTCGCCCGTGTGGTGGAGCAGCCGATACTCCATTTCATAAGGCTCGCCGGTGTCCAGCGAGGTCCGCCACTCCGCCCGCGCCTGCTGCTGGTCCTCGGGGTGGATCATGTCGCCCCAGGCGTCACCCAGGGTCGAGCCTTCGGCCGCCCCGGTGAAGGCGTACCAGCGCGCGTTATAGTAGTCGTGGTGCCCGTCCGGCCGCGAGGACCAGACCATCTGCGGCATGCTGTCGGCGATGGCCTGGAAGCGGGCGTCGCTCTCGGCCAGCTTCTCGGTCACCAGCAGCGCGGCCTCGACCGCAGCGGTGGCGGCCTCGTCGCTGCGTCGACGTTCATACAGGGCACGCCGGCGTTCCATCAGGGCCATGACCTGCCGGGCCAGCACATCCATGGTCATCAACTGGGTTTCGTCCAGCCCCTCCGGTCGGGGACGGGTGCCGAACACGCACAGGACCCCCAGCGCCAGCCCCTGGTCATCGATCAGGGGTGCCCCGGCGTAGAAGTGAAAGCCGGTCCGGCCGGTCACCAGCGGATGGTCGGCGAACCGCGGGTCAAGCGCCGCATCACAGACCTGGGTCACCCCGGGCTGCAACATCGCATAGTGGCAGAAGGCGCTGGCCTGACCGATATCGGAGACGTCGACGCCCGCCTGCGCCTTGAACCATTGCCGGTCACCGACCGCCAGACTGACCATGCCGATCGGCGCATCGCAGATCCGGGCCGCCAGCAGCATGACATCGTCGAAGGCCTGGTCAGGATCGGTGTCGAGGATGTCGAAAGACCGCAGGACACGGAGCCGCTCGACTTCAATCGCGTCGGGATCGCTGGCGACCGGATGTTTCAGTCGATGCCTTCCATGAGCGCCCGTGCGCCTGGTTGTCTGGTTCAGGTCCGGATTCGCGCCGTCCTGTACGGCCTGGATTCCGGGCGTCTATCCCGGATTAGTGTCTGGATTGTCCCCCGCGCCGAGGCCTGAATGCGCGAACCGGGGTTCGGTTCCACCGGGCACCGGAATCAGGACGCCGGGCGGCCCACTTCCTCGACGGCCATGACCGTCACGCCGGGCGGAGCAGCCCGCACAGGCTCTTGCGGCGCGGCCGGCGGCGGCGTCTCGAAGGCGGCGAGCCGCTGGTTGATGGCGGCGATATCGGCGGCCGTGGCCTGGCGTCGGCCGCCGAGTGAGGCGACGCCGACGACGCGGGTCTGACCATCGATCTCGACCGTACGCATGAGGCTCTCGCCATTGGCCGCGGCTTCGCCCAGAGCCAGTTCGGCCTCCTCCGCCGAAGCAATCTGGATGCGCGGTCGCGAGAAGCGCGCCTCGTCGATCAGGGGCTCACGACCGGCGTAGGGCTGGCGGAAGGCCGCCGGCTCTCCATAGACGCCCTTCCAACGATAGAAGATGTGCGCCCCGATCTGGGTCAGCTTGTTCAGGGTCGGCGCCCACCAGGGGTGAACATAGTCGGCGTGATAGTGGGTCGCGGTGCCGACACGGGCCGAAACGTGACCGGCCAGGGCCCGTTCGGCGACCCGTCTGGCGCGATTCCAGGCCCAGGCGACCGGCGGCTGCGCCAGCGCGCCGTCACAGGTGAAGCTGAACTGGCAGCCCGTCGTGCGCTCGGCCCCCTCGAACACCACGCCGCAGACGCTGTTGGCGTAGTTGGGATCGCGCACCCGGTTCAGGATGACCTGTGCCACGGCCTCCTGGCCTTCGGTGGGCTCGAGCGCAGCCTCGTAATAGATGCCCTGGGTCAGGCAGCGCAGGGCCCGGCGGCGATCTTCCGCCGTGGCCGGCTTGAACACGAAGGGCGCGGCGACGCGGAGGTAGCCCGAGGCGTTCGGAGTGGCCGCATTCAGCTTCATGGCGTCCAGGCCCGTGGCGCCGAAGTCCAGCGTCGGCCGGCCGGCGAGGGTCAGGCTCTCCCAGCCCGGGGTCAGGCCATACAGGGACGCCCGGCGCTCGCCCGGATCGTGACGCAGGGCGATGGCCAGCTGGGACGGGTCCATGCGGTCGGTGATGGCGGCGAAACCGCGGGGGCCCAGCTCGCCACCGGTCAGGCTGCGGATGGTCTCGGCGCGACGATCGATCTCGGGACGCGGTGTCGAGCTGGCGGCCATGGCCACGCCGAAGGCGGCCAGCACCACGGGTGCGGCGGCCAGCAGCCGGCGCATCCTCCTCGACGTCGCGGTCCAGTCGATCCTGGCCAAATCGTCAGCTCCCAAGCCGGGACATTGCCCGACGATCGTGCAGATTGCGCGCCAAGCGGGGCGCTTTTCAGGCGGAAAAGCCCGGTTCGGTCAAGCCTCAACGCTTTCCCGGTGTGAAAGACCCGACCGCTTCGGCTCGTTCCGACCCGCCGTCGAACCCGGCCATCGGTCCTGACTTCAATCGCCGATTTTGTGGGAACCCGGGCCTGTCCAATGCGTTTAACGACGTCGCGTACGCGCGGGCGGGGGTCTATGAGCGCGTTGGGGAATTTCGTTCGGGTGTTCAGCATTGGTGCCGCCGTAACCCGGCTGGCGCGGGTGAAGACCCGACCATGGTGGGTCTCCCTGCTTGTCGGCGTCGGCGCCGCGGCGGCGGCGCTGACCCTGCGTGCCGCCCTGAGCGGCTTCTACGGCAATATTGCAGGCTTCACGATCCTGTTGCCGGCGGTGATCATCGCCTCCCTGGCAGCGGGCCGGCTGGCGGGCACCACGTCGATGCTGGCCTGCCTGTTCGGCGGATGGGCCCTGGTGGGTCTCGATACGGTCGGTGCCGGGCTGACGGATCGCATGGGTGTCGTGGCCACAGTCAATTTCGTGGTCATCGGCCTGTTCATCGTGGCGGTCGCATCGGCGTTGCGTGACAAGATGGGGGCGCTGGATGCGTCCGTCGAAGACCTGCGCCGATCAGCCGCCCGCATCGACGAGGGCGAAAGCCGGTTTCGCCTGGTCGCCGACAGCGCACCGGTGCAGATGTGGATGACGGACGCCGACGGCGAGATCGTCTTCGTCAACAGGGCCTACAAGGCCTTCTTCAACGTCGAGGACGGCCGGCCGCCGGACTGGCGCGTGACGGTCGGGAATTTCGATCTCGAGGAGGCCCACCTCGCTTTCGAGCAAGCGATGCTGAGACGTGAACACTTCGAGCGGTTGTTCGAAATCGAGCATCCGGAACCGGGACCGCGCTGGTTGCGGTGCGAGGGCATTCCCCGGTTCGATTCCGCCGGCACCTTCCAGGGCTATGTCGGTGCCAACATCGACGTCACCGACTCCAAGCGCGCCGAACAGGATCTGAAGCGGATCAACGAACTGCTCGAAGAGCGCGTGGGCGAGGCACTGGCGGAAAAGGCCACCGCCGAGGCCGATCTGATGCACGCCCAGCGCATGGAGGCCGTCGGCCGCCTGACCGGCGGCGTGGCGCATGACTTCAACAACCTGCTGACCGTCGTGATCGGCGCGCTCGACATCATGTTGCGTTCGCCCAACGACGCGGCAAAGCGCCAGAAACTCGGTGAGGCGGCGCTGGCGGCGGCCCGGCGTGGCGAGGGCCTGACCCATCAGCTGCTCGCCTTCTCGCGCCGTCAGGCCCTGCGTCCGGAAGTCGTCGACCTCAACGTTCAGATCCGCCAGAGCGAGCCCCTGTTGCGCCGGGCCGTCGGCGAGGCCGTTGAGTTCAAGCTGAAACTCCGGCGCGGCGGCGCGCGGGTCAACGTCGATCCTTCCCAGTTCGAGGCCGCCTTGCTGAACCTGGTCGTCAACGCCCGTGACGCCGTCGGCGACAAGGGCCGGATCACCGTCCAGACCGCATCGTGCACCGTCGAGGCGGGCGAAGTAGTCGACCTTGCGGCCGGCGACTATGTCTGCGTCACCGTCGCCGACAATGGCGTGGGCATGCCGCCCGAGGTGATCGCGCGGGTGTTCGAACCCTTTTTCTCCACCAAGGCCGTGGGCAAGGGGACGGGGCTGGGCCTGAGCCAGGTCTATGGCTTCGCCCGCCAGAGCGGCGGGGCCGCCCAGGTTTCTTCCAGGGTCGGCCACGGATCCGGGATCAAACTGTTTCTGCCGCCACAGAATGAGGCCGCGGGCGTCACCGTCGATAACGGTCCGGAAGCGACCCGCCCACTGGCCGCCGGTTGCCGCCTGCTGCTGGTCGAGGATGACGTCAGCGTCGCCGCCGTCGCGCTGGAGCTGCTGGAAGGTCTGGGACTGGAGGTGCGCGCCGTCGAGACCGCGCCGCAGGCGCTGGACCTGCTGAAGCGCGAGACGTTCGACATGATGCTCAGCGACGTCGTGATGCCAGGCGGCATGACCGGCATCGAACTGGCGCGGATGTGCGGGCGCGACTACCCCGACATGCGGGTCGTGCTGACCTCGGGCTATGCCGGCGAGGATGTGGATGCAGCCCTGGCCGACGCGCCCTGGCCGTTCCTGCGCAAGCCCTACTCCGGCGAGCAGTTGGCCCGCATCCTGGGCGAACTCATCTGAGGCCCGACCGGCCGGCCTTTCGGCCGACCGCCGTGTGGATCAACGCGTGCGCGCCTTGCGGGCGGCGTAGCGGGCGTCGCGGGCCGCCTTCTGCTCTTCCTTGGTCAGGGCCTTGCGCTCCTTGCGGGCGGCGCGCTTCTCGGCCTCGACCGCTTCCTGGGCCTCGGCATCGGCCGCCATGCGCGCAGCTTCCTTCTCGGCCTTTTCCCGGCGGGCTTCGGCCTTGGCCAGTTCGTGCTGCTGGCGCAGGGCCTCCTTCTCGGCGGCGCGTTTGGCGGCCAGCTTGTCGAATTCGGGATCGGGGGCGGCGGCCTTGGGCTTGAACCGGGCGAGCAGGGCCTTCTTGGCCTCCTGCTGAGCCGTAAGGCGGTCCGTGAAGCCGGTCTGTTTCAGATCTCTCATGCGGAGGGCGTCGATGTCCTTGAACGGTTATGGATGCGCTGGAACGCGGCCGGGCGATCTTGAGCGCAGCCCGGCCGCGTCGCTAACCCTATATGGGCGCGAAAATCAAGATCGCGAGGCACCGATGACCGCCGCCCCGCTCACTCGAAGGCCGACTGTGTCAGTTCGGCTTCTGGGCCTGGCCGACCGCCGCGCCCGCCGCACCACCCACGGCGGCCCCGACAGGGCCGGCGACGACGGCCCCGGCGATGGCGCCGGTTGCGGCTCTCTGCTCGATGGTCTGGCCGCAGGCCGCGGCAGCGAGGGCGGCAGCGGCGACGAAGAGGGTGATGGCAGTGCGTTTCATGGCGAAAATCCTTCCAATAGCGGAGCTTGAACGCCCCCAACGCCTCGCCGGTTCCGGCCGGACCCTCAAGTCGTTCATCGATTGTTGAGGATAATGAAGACAACAGTTGGTAGCGCTATCAATCAGGCCGCCCGCCCGGGAGACTTGTCTCGTGTTGTTCCCGTGATGGAGAATACAGAAACTCCGGGTTTCACTGTCCCGCATTATAAAGACTGCATCGCGCATTAACTTCCGGATACAGAACGGCACCCCCGCGATGTTGCGCCGCATGACAATCTTGCGAATCAACCACATTGGCGCCACAAACGGCTGGCTTAAGGCGCGTCCTCGACAGCCAGCCCGTTCGCTGGCCGTCGATTTACCGCAAGCGGATCGCGACGCCGATCTCCACGGATTGGAGAGGGTCGCCCGGTTGCGAGACTACCCGGGGGCGGCATTGCGCCCTGTCGTACAGGACTGAGCCCTTGCCGAAAGCCCCGCAGACGCGTGTGAACCCCCCTGTTGATCGTGCGGCCCGGATTCGGCCCGGATCGGCGGCGGCGGCGTTCGGCGCATTGGTGGGACTGGCGATCGGCTGCGCCTATCTGGGCGGCACGGCGGCGAAGGCCACGACCGTGCGGGCCCAGGCGGAACGCATCGACGGCGCGACCGCGGCGGGCTTCACCGAGGAAGCACTTGCGGCGGCCGCGGGCGGTCTGGACGAAAGCGCCCTCACCATCGCCCGTCGGCACGATCCCTATACCGTGGCCGGCGGCGCCCAGCGCGACCGTCAGGCCGAACTCCTGACCGCCCGTCTGGAACAACTGCGCGGCCAGTCCGCCAGCGCCAATCTGCGCCGGGTCAATCTGACCGGCCCGGTCGCCGCCCTGCCCTTCCGGCTCGGCAGCGCCCTCGACGCCTCCCGCGATCTCGATTGCCTGACCCAGGCCGCCTATTACGAAGCCCGCGGCGAAGGCCGCGACGGCATGCGCGCCGTGACACAGGTGGTGCTGAACCGCGTTCGCCACCCGGCCTTCCCCAAGAGCGTCTGCAGCGTGGTCTTCCAGGGAGCCGGTCGCCGCACGGGCTGCCAGTTCAGCTTCACCTGCGACGGATCGATGCGTGGTCGCGTCAATCAGGCCGCCTGGAACCGCGCCCGCGAAGTGGCCTCGGCCGCCCTGTCCGGCGCCGTCTACGCCAGCGTCGGCAACGCCACCCATTTCCACACCACCGGCGTCTCGCCGGGCTGGCGCAATTCGCTGGTGCGGGTCGGCCAGGTCGGCGACCACCTGTTCTATCGCTTCGGCGGTCGCTCCGGCTCGCGCGAGGCCTTCTCCTACGCCGCCCGCCCGTCGAGCGACGTCGAAGGCCCGCGCCTGATCCAGGCCAGCCTGGATCCCACGGGCCCGGTGCGGGAAGCCGGCGCGGTGGCCTACAATATGCTGGTCGCCCAGGAACGCGGCGCTGACGCCGGCGCTCCGACCCCTGCCGCCGCAGCGCCCGCCCCGGTGGTCGTGACGACCGCTCCGGCCTCGACGGCCGACGCGTCCGTGCAGACGACCCCGACCGCCTGAATCAGTCCGGCCGGATGGCCGTCGATTCACGGACCTTCCACTGGTTCGTCAGGTTCTGCTTCAGATCACCGAACTGGCCCTGGTCATCGGCATCGACGTCGGAATTGCCGGGCTTGCCCGTCTGGATTTCCGTCTCGAGATCGCGCCGGTCGGCGTTCGCGGCATCCTCCACGGTTCGGGCGCCCTTGTCGGCGAAGCTGGTCTGTTCCTTCGGAATTCGCGGGACTTGGGTCATGAGTGGTCACTTTCCTTGCAGGAAGAAAACCGCTGCGGGGCGTCGCTGTTCCGGAACATGGTTCCGCTTGACCCCGTGAGGTTTGTGTAATCCCGTGGCGGGGAGAGGAAGGTCCATGCCGATCAGAGCCTATGTGATCATCGCCGTCCGGCTGATCGTCCTGGCCGGACTGGTCTGGTTTGTAAGCGTCCTCGTGAGCGCCGGATTGCCGCTTCAATGGGTCGCGATATTCTTCGGGGGCGTATTCGTCCTTACAAGCGTGCTGGGCCTTGTCTTCAATCCCATGATCTATCGGGCATTTCCCCAATACGAGGAGCGGTTCGCAGGCGTGGTCGGCTACCGCATGCCACGGCGTGTCCGGATTGCGTTGATGATCGCCTACCTGATCCTCGGCGGCGCCGCGCTCGCGTGGGGCCTCGTCACCAATCCCTAGGCGTCAAGCACGTCCAGACCGACATCCAGCGCCGGCGCTGAATGCGTCAGGGCACCGACCGAGATCACGTCCACGCCCGTCTCCGCGATGCCGCGCACCGTCTCCAGACTGACCCCGCCCGAGGCCTCCAGCGTGATCCGCCCCGCCGTGCGCGTCACCGCCTCGCCCAGCATCGGCAGGGTGAAATTGTCCAGCATGATCACGTCCGGCCCGGCGGCCAGCGCCTCGTCCAGCTGATCCAGCCCGTCGACCTCGACCTCGACCTTCATCAGGTGACCGACGACGGCGCGCGCGCGACGGACGGCCTCGCCCACCCCGCCGCAGACGGCGACATGGTTGTCCTTGATCAGGATGGCGTCATCCAGACCGAAACGGTGATTGACCCCGCCGCCGCACTGCACCGCGTGCTTCTCAAGCGCGCGCAAGCCGGGCGTGGTCTTGCGGGTGTCGGCGATCCGCGCCTTCGTTCCGGCGACGGCCTCGACATAGCGCTGCGTCAGGGTGGCGATCCCGCACAGCCGGCCCAGCAGGTTCAGCGCGGTCCGCTCGGCGGCAAGGAAGGCGCGGGCATCCGCCTCGACCTCTGCCAGAACCGCCCCGCCCTCGAAGGCGTCGCCGTCGCGCAGCTTCAGCGCAATGGAAGCCCCGGGATCCATCGCCAGCACGGCCAGTCGCACGCAGTCGATTCCCGCCAGCACGCCCGCCTTGCGCGCCGCGAACACCGCCCGCATCCGCGCGCCCTCGGGGATACAGGCCTGCGCCGTCACATCGCCGGCCCGGCCGAGGTCCTCGGCCAGGGCCATGCGGACAACGGGTTCGATCAGGAGGTCGGGGAGGGATCGGATCATCGGTCGCTCGTTCAGGCCGCGGCGACCAGGACGGGGTCGACGTGGACGTGGGTGTGGTCGGCGACGGCGGCGGTTGCGGGATAGTCCGAGCGATAATGGCCGCCGCGGCTCTCGCGCCGCGCCAGCGCCGCCTCTGTGATCAGCCGCGCGGCCATCAGCGGCAGGGCACCCGGTGCCGCCGCCTCCAGCCGGGCGATGACGGCCAGGGTCGCGCTGAGGCCGGTCGCATCGCGCACCACCCCGACGCCTTCGCTCATCGCGTTGCGCAGCGTCTGCAGGGCATCCGGCGTCAGGTCCGGTGCCACGGTCGACGGCAGGGTCTCGCCCGCACCCGTCATCTCGAGCGCCGCCGCCCGGCCCGTGCGCCGCCCGAAGGCGGCGGCTTCCAGCAGGGAGTTGGAAGCCAGCCGGTTGGCGCCGTGCACCCCGGTGGCGGCGCATTCGCCGACCGCGAACAGGCCCGGCAAGCTGGTGCGGCCGTCGGTGCCCGCTGCGATCCCGCCCATATGATAGTGGGCCGCCGCGGCGACCGGGATCGGCGTCTCGCGCGGGTCCAGCCCGGCCCGCATGCAGGCCGCGAAGACGGCGGGAAACTCCCCGGCCAGCTTCGCCCCGATGGCGCTGCGGCAGTCGAGAAACGCGCCGCGCCCGGCCGCGCGCGCCGCATGCACCGCTCGCGCCACCACATCGCGCGGCTTCAGGTCCGCGTCCGCCGCCTCGCCCAGCAGGAACCGTCCGTCCCGGTCGATCAGTCGCGCCCCTTCGCCCCGCAGGGCCTCGGTGGCCAGCGGCATGGGATCCAGGCCGACGTCGATGGCCGTCGGGTGGAACTGCACAAACTCCGGGTCGAGAATCTCCGCACCCGCGCGATACGCCGCCGCCATGCCTTCGCCCAGCAGGGCGGAGGGGGTGGTGGTGTGGGCGAACAGGCCCCCGGCACCGCCCGTGGCCAGCACCACGGCCGGAGCCAGCACCCTGATCATCTGCCCCGAACCCGGTGCGCCACGCTCGATCAGGGCACCCCGAACCCGACCGCTGGCGTCCTGGACGAGGCCGCGCAGCCGACCGTCTTCCCAGACCTCGATATGCGGCGCGGCGCGCACGGCCGCGATCAGGGCCGACAGGATCGCCCGCCCGGCACCGTCACCGCCGACCCGGGCGACACGGGCGTGCGAGTGGGCGGCTTCCAGACTCACGGCGAACCCGCCGGCGGCGTCGCGATCGAAGGGCGCGCCCAGCGACGCCAGCCATTCGACCGTGGCGCGGCCGTCGCCGGTGAGGGTGTCCGTCGCAGCAGACTCGACCAGACCGGCACCGGCCGCCGCCGTATCGGCCGCATGCAGGGCCGGGGCGTCATCCGGCGACAGGGCCGCCGCCACTCCGCCCTGGGCCCAGGCCGAGGAACAGGCCTCGAGAAGCGGCGCGGGCGTCACCACCAGCACCTTGCGCGGCGCGGCCTCCAGCGCAGCTGACAGGCCCGCCAGGCCGCCGCCGATGATCAGCGGCCCATCGTGATGGACGATCCGGCTCAACCGCCGAACTCGAAATAGCTGGCCCCGAAGGCCAGGGCCTGTCCGAACGATCCGGCGATCGGCATCAGCCCGGCCAGGGCCACGCCGACACAGGCCGCGGCTGTCAGCGCGAACAGTCCGACGCTGCGTCCCGCCTCCGCCCGCGTCAGCCGACGTCCTTCCGGGCGCCAGTTGCCGCGCCTCAGGTGGCCATAGAGCGCAAAGGCCAGGAAGGCCGCGAAGGGGTAGCTGCCGTTGCTGAGCCCCCACAAAACCACCACCGCGCCAACCAGGATCATAGCGACTTTTTCGACCATCGGATGGATCAGGGCCAGCACCGGGCCCAAGGCCTTGGACCCGTCCAGGGGCGGGGCCGGGGCGAGATTCAACAGGTTCAGCATGGCGATGAAGAAGACCCCCTCCAGCCACATCCCCTGACCCGTGATGATGTAGCCCCCGAAGAAGGGGATGGCGGCCAGCAGGCCGAAGGCCGGACCAGCCAGCGAGACCAGCACCCCGTGCCACTCGCTCTCGGCCCGCCGCTGCGCCTTGGCCATGCCGCCCACAAACGGCACCACATAGATCCGGGCCGGCCCCATGCCATAGGCGTTCATCGCCAGCACATGGCCGTACTCGTGCACCAGCAGGCCGAACAGGATGGCCACGACGGCGATCCAGCTGCCGGTCACCCACCAGATCAGAGCGCCCAGCAGAAGGGTCGAGATCGCCGCCCAGGCCGGATGCTGGCCCTTGTCGAGCGACTCCCGGACGCCGCGCGGATTGGCCGGCGAAGCGGGGCGCGGAGCCGGTGCCGGCGCCACCGGCTGGCCGGGTTTCGGGTCCCAGGGACCGGGACGTGGCGTGTTGCTTTCAGTCATCCCGACGACGTGGCCTTTTCCGACCGCAGCCACAAGGCCAGCAGGGCGAGAAGCCGCAGGCTACGCTTGTCGATCGTCGCCACGGCGCGGACAGGCGGGACGTAGTGCATCAGATCAGCTCCACCGCCACATGGTGCCGCGCCTTGATCATGTCGTAGCGGGCCGGGACCGCCGGCGGGGGCAGGTCCACCATCCGCTGCACGGCCAGGCGGGCGCGTTCGGCAATATCCTCGGGCACCGTCACCTCGAACTGCATGTTCAGCAGGCAGTCGCGGATGTTCTCCAGCGTGATCCGCTTCATGTGCGGGCACAGGTTGCACGGCCCGATGAACTCGACCCCGGGCAGGTCACCGGCGACATTGGCGGCCATCGAGCATTCGGTGATCATCACCACCTGCTTCGGCTTGCGCGCCGTCACATGGTCGATCATGGCCGCGGTCGAGCCGGCGAAATCGGCGGCCGCCAGCACATCCTCGGGGCATTCCGGGTGGGCGAGAATCTCCGCGCCCGGATAGGCGGCGCGCATCTCGGCGATGTCGGCGGCGGTGAACCGCTCATGCACTTCGCAGCGGCCCTTCCAGGCGATGATGCCGACCGCCGTCTGGGCCGCGACGTTGCGGGCCAGGAACTCGTCGGGGATCAGGATGACCCGGTCGACGCCCCATTCCCTGGCCGCCCATTCCACCACCTGCACGGCGTTGGCGCTGGTGCAGCAGATATCGGTCTCGGCCTTCACATCGGCCGAGGTGTTCACATAGGTGACCACCGGCAGGCCCGGGTAGCGCTGCCTGATCAGCCGCACATCCGCCCCCGTGATCGAGGCCGCCAGCGAGCAGCCCGCCCTCAGGTCGGGGATCAGGACCGTCTTTTCAGGGCTCAGGATCTTCGAGGTCTCGGCCATGAAATGCACGCCGGCCTGGACGATGACCCTGGCCTTCGACCGCGCGGCCTCCTTCGCCAGACCCAGGCTGTCGCCGACATAGTCGCCGACGCCGTGGAAGATCTCGGGCGTCATATAGTTGTGGGCCAGGATAACGGCGTCGCGAGTCTTCTTCAGCGCATTGATCTCGCTGATCAGCGCGGCCTGCGCCGGCCACTCCAGGGGCGTCACATGGTCCTTGACCTTGGCCCAGACCGGGGCGGTTTCCCGCTCCAGTTCCCCGGACATTCCAAACGCGCCATCCGCCATTTCGCATCCCTTTTGCTCGATTTGAGCAAATCAGAGGCCCGAAGAACGGCGACCGGTCACCCTGACCGTCGCCGACTTATGCTCACTTTCAGCATAAGCAGGGACAATCTAGGCGGATGCCGGGGAAATGCAAGCCCGTATCGCCTTGAATGCGAGGCGGCTAGCGCGCTGGAAGGGTGACCAGGTAGTCGATGATCGTGCTGACCGGGATGCTCGTGTAGACCACCTTCCCGTCCGGGGTCGCCCCGCCGATGGCGTACATCTGCCCACCCTCCAGCCGACGCAAGGTGCGCGCGGCATCGGGCGCAGTCGCCGCGGCCGGCAGGTCGAACCGGCAGCCGGTCAGCTTCAGGTCCTGGAGCACGCAGCTGATCTGGAGTTCCGCCACGGGCAGTTGCTGCACGGGCGGACCTGAGGGTGGAGGGGGCTCCGGCATTCCTGCTTGCGCCTGGCGCCCCCGAGGCCGCTCGCGCGGCGGCGGCGCGTCGGGATCCCGGAAGCTGATCTCGGCGCGTCCGGCCCGGGCCAGCTGGTCCCGATCGTCCGTCAGGCCCCAGCCGCAGGCCGAGAGCACCCGGTCGAGGTTCGCCGATTGCGTCGGGAGGTCGAAATTGGTGCGCAGGGGCCGCGGCGCTCCGTCCGCCGTCCGGATCGAAAACAGGCCGCCGCCGCGCATGAAGCGGATGTCCCGCGCGGGCACTGTGCTCATCAGGATGCCCGGTGCCGGACCGGGTGCCCAGGTCTGGACGTCGGTGCGGCCGTCGGCGCGCCGCGCCTGCACCTCGAGACCGCCCACGCCCGAGGGCATCCCGATCAGGGCCGCGGACAGCGCACGATCCCGGCACTGGACGACGATGGCCACGCCCGCGTCATAGCGGACGGCGGCGACTGTCTGGTTCAGGCTGGCCTCGTACTGGAATTCCCAGTCGTCATCGTCCTGCGCGAGCGCGGCGGTCGGCCCCGCACAGATGATCGCGCACAGCGCCGCAAGCAGCGTCGGTTTCATGGCTTTGCTCCCCAGCATCCCGACGCCAGATGACGCCAGCAGACCGCATCTGGTCAAGACCTCACGCGACGGCCGCCTGAACATGGGAAACACGATCTTAACCGGAACAGGATGGAACGGGGCTTCACCGGAGAGTCCCATGCGCCTGATCCCCGTCGCGGCCGCGGCCGTCCTGTTGTCCGCCGGCCCGGCGATGGCGCAGGCGTCGGAACCCGGTGTTGCGGTCGGCGCGGCCGTCGGCACCTCGGGCGCCGGCCTCGACGTCCAGATCAGCCTGGGGTCGATCTTCACCCTCAGGGGGTCGACGGATCGCCTGACCCACAGTGCAGACGAACGCTATGACGGCGTCGACTACGAGGCCGACCTGACCTTCGATACGGTCGGCGTCTTCATCGACCTGCACCCGCTGGCCAATGGCCTGCTGATTTCCGGCGGAGCCTATCTCGGCGACCGCGACATCGCCCTCGCCGGCACGCCGACGGGGCCGGTCGACATCGGCGGCCAGACCTATTCGCCGACCCAGATCGGCACGCTGGGCGGCTCCATCAAACTGCAGGACGTCGCCCCCTTCATCGGCATCGGCTGGGATGACACCTTCTATCGCAGCAGCCGCTGGGGCATTCGCGCCATCGCGGGCGTGGCCTGGAGCGATGCGCCCGAAGTCGCCCTCACCTCCACCGGCGGCAGCCTGTCCAACGACCCGACCTTCCGGGCCCGGCTGCGGGACGAGAGCCGCAACATCACCGACGATGTCGAGGGCTACGGCCTGTTCCCGATCATCCAGGTTGGACTGAACTACAAATTCTAGGCGGCGGCGGGGGCGGCCGCCCCCTCATGCTCCAGCAGCCAGCGCTTGCGCTCCAGCCCGCCCGCATAACCGGTCAGCGTCCCGTTGGCGCCGATCACCCGGTGACAGGGCACGATGACGGCGATGGGGTTCTGGCCGTTGGCCAGGCCCGCGGCCCGCACCGCCTTCGGCGAGCCGATCGCCGCCGCCAGTTGGCCATAGGTTCGGGTCTCGCCGGCCGGAATGGCCCGCAGCGCCTTCCAGACGGTGCGCTGGAAATCCGTGCCGCCGGTCTTCACAGCGACCCCGTCCAGAGCTCGCAGGTCGCCGCCGAAATAGCTCTCGACCGCGCTCCGGACCGGCTGCGGCGCGCGACCTTCGATCACCATCGCGCCCGGCGCATGGCGGGCCAGCAGCCGGGTCATTCGCGCCTCATAGTCGGCGAAGTCCAGCGCCCGCACCGCGCCCTCGGCATCGGTGACCAGCAGCACCTCGCCCACCGGCGTCAGGACCCTTTCGAGGGTCAGGGTCTCAGGCTGCGCGTTTCGCATCATCGTTCTCCATCAGATCGGCGCCGCTGATGCCCGCCAGGGACAGGTGCAGCGCGCCATAGGCCCGCCAGGGACGCCAGTGTTCGGCGCGGACGGCGAGCGTTTCGTCCCCAAGCCGGTCGTTGGGCGCTTCGGCCCCCTCATCGATCCAGTCCCCGGGCAGCCTCAGCCCCGGCCGGGCGGCGATCATCGGTCGGAGCACCGGATCGGCCGACAGGTCGCGCCCGATGGCCTCCGGGTCCGCCGACAGGTCGAACACCCGCCGCACCCGCGCCAATACGCCCGGAAGCGCTTTCAGGTCGTCCGCCTCGACACAGACCGAGACCCGCCCGACCTCCGCCGGCTCGACCGTGACCGCGCCGTCCGCGCCGTCGACATCGCGGGTCAGCGGCCGCGACCAGCGCCGCCCCTCGACCGCGTCGCCACGCGCCGTCAGGGCCGCGAACATGGCGTCCCAGTCATAGGGCGGGCGGAACGACAGGCTCAGCCGCACCCCGCCCTCATGCACCCGCTCGCCGCGCCGCCGCAGCGCCGAGGGCGGACGGCCGTACAGGGCCTGAAAGGTCTCGTTGAACCGTCGCACGCTGCCGAAGCCCGAGGCCAGCGCCACCTGCGCCATGCTGAGGTCGGTCTGGTGGATCAGGGCCTTGGCCAGCAGCACCCGCCGCGTCTGCGCCACGCTGACCGGGGCGGCGCCCAGATGCTGGCGGAACAGCCGGCGCAGGTGCCGCTCGCCGACGCCGAGACGCCCGGCCAATGCGTCGACATCGCCCTCATCCAGCGCTCCCGCCTCGATCAGGGCCAGGGCCCGGCTGACGGTATTCGACGTTCCGCGCCACGCACCCATGTCGGGGGCCGTCTCCGGACGGCAGCGCAGGCAGGCGCGAAAGCCCGCCTCCTCCGCCGCCGCGGCCAAGACCACGAAAAACATGTTCTCCCGCTTTGGCGTCCGCGCCGGACAGACCGGCCGGCAGTAGATGCCCGTCGTCTTCACACAGCCGAAGAACCGCCCGTCGAACCGCGGATCCCGCGTCAGTGCGGCGCGATAGCAGGCCTCCTGATCGAGGTTGGCGGCGTTTTCCATGACCGCAGAATGAGCGCTGCGATCATGGAAGTCTCGCGGTTTTCGGACATGGGCGTGCCGGGCCGCGTCGGATCGGGAAGGCGGAGCCTTCTGATCGCGGCCTGCTTACATGCCCCGCGCCAGCCGCCCGAGGTTGGCGAGGATGTTGAACGCCATGCTCAGGGCCGAGAAGGCCAGCGCCCAGACCATCACCACCGACAGGGTCCCGGCGATACCCGCCAGATCGCGGGCACCGTCGCCAAGCGTTCTGAGGGTGTCGAAGTCCAGCAGGGTCCAGTCGCCGGCGATCCGCGCCGTCTCCTCGCCGCGCGTGAGGGTGAACCAGTGGCCCGCCTCGAAGATCATCGAGGTCAGCCAAAGGCCGGCACCGGCGATGACGATCTGGGCCGCCGCGCGCGCCCGGACGGCATGGGGTCGGACCAGGCTGGCCAGATCTACAGCCATCTGGGCGAAGGCGTAGAGCAGGATCGGCCCGAACAGGATCGACCAGATCGGCGCGCCGGTCACGGCCGCATCCTCGCCGCGCAGTTCAACCGTCACCAGGCCGGGGAAATGCAGCACCCCGATCCACCACAGCACGAACATGCCGGTGGCGAGGAAGGAGAACAGATACTCGCCCCCGGGCCAGGCCCTGGCCCGACGTCGCGGCATCCAGGACGGTTTCGTGGCCCGCGCCGGCTCCGTTCCCGTCATCGACATGCCCCAGGCCGCCGGATCGGCCAGGCCGAAGGCCCCGAGGTCCTTGACCCGCCATTTGGTCATCCAGCCCGGCCGGATGCCCTGGTGTTCGAAGATGGCGGCCGCCAGGGTGGCCGCCCCGATCAGGGTCAGTCCGGCCCCGAAGAAGCCGTGGAAGGCCTGGGCGATGTCCTGCCCGAAATTGTCCGATCCACTGATCAGCCGGATCAACAGGGTGAGGGCGAAGACGGCCGCCAGCACCATCAGCCCGGCCTTCACCCCGAACAGCCAGTAGGGAAACAGCTCCGGCCCGACGAGGGAGTCCGGTCCCTTGCGATAGCGGGCGGCGACGACGAGCGGATGGCCGATCTCGCGCAGGATCGCCTCCTGCTCGTCCTCGTTCAGGGCGCGGCCCAGAGCCTCCTCCTTCGCCTCGAACCGGCTCAGGATCAGGTCGCGCAATTCGGCGGTGATGTCCGCCCGTTCGTCCTGCGGCAGCTGCGCCGCGACGGCGTTCAGATAGCGGTCGATCAGGTCCATGGCTTTTCCCCTTCAGCCCGAATTTCAGAGAATCTTGTCGAGCGAGGCGTTGATGCCCCGCCATTCATCGGTCAGCGCGGCCAGCATCGACACGCCGCCGGGCGACAGGACGTAGAAGCGCTTCTTCCGCTTCTCCTCCTCGCGCCACTCGCTGTTCAACAGCCCCTGGCTCTCCAGCCGGCGCAGCAGCGGATAGAGGGTCGATTCCTCCATCTCCAGCCCGTCGGCGGCCAGGGCCTGCCGCAGGGTGTAGCCGTAGCGCTCGGTCCGGAGGCAGGCGAGCACCGCCAGCACCAGCGACCCGCGCCGCAGCTCCAGCCGCATCGATTCATAGAGGTCCGGATCGAGGCTCATGCCGCTTCCCTACGTCTCACATAGTGTGTGACACACAGTGTATGCGACATACTGTATGAGGGAGTCAATACGCGCTCCGCCCGTCATCCTCGGGCTTGATCCGAGGATCGGACCGTCAGGTGCTCGATCAAGGCCGCACGGGCGCAATCTCCGGGCCATCACCGTCACCCGGACCGCCCCTCGCGTTTGATCCTCGGGTCAAGCCCGAGGATGACGACGAGGGTGCGCGGGCCTCACTCCGCTATCCGCGCGCCGTCCCAGGCGAAGATGCCGCCGCTGTCCTCGGGAGTCAGGCCCTCAATCACCGCCAGCAGACGTTCCGCCGAATACGCCGCCGTGAACAGTTTCTCCGGCTTCACACCCTTCTGGAACGGCGCGCTCAGGCCGGTGTCGACGGTGCCGGGATGCAGGCCCGCGACGACCGCCTGCGGATGGGTGCGCCCCAGCTCGACCGCCAGATTGCGCAGCAGCATGTTCAGGGCCGCCTTGGACGCGCGATAGCTGTGCCATCCGCCCAGCCGGTTGTCGCCGATCGACCCGACCCGCGCCGACAAGGCCGTGAACACCGACCGCCGGTCGCGCGGCAGCAAGGGCAGGAAATGCTTCGCGACCAGCGCAGGCCCGACAGCATTGACCCGGTAGTCGCGCAGCAGATGCTCCGCATCGAGGGCGCGCCAGCTGCGTTCCGGCTCATAACCGTGATGCAGCACCCCGGTGGCGACGAACACCAGCGCCGGAACCGGCCCTTCGGCCACGCGCGCGGCGGCCGCGGCGATCGAAGCCTCGTCCTCCAGATCGAACCCCGTGCCCGAGCGAGAAAGGGCATGGACCACCGCAAACCGCCCGGCCGCCTCCAGCTGCCCCGCGACCGCGGCCCCGATCCCGCCTGATGCGCCGATTACGACCGCCGCCTGATTTCTTGCATCCGTCATGCCGCGATCAGTCGGCCTCTCCCGCCCGGGGTCAAGGCGGGGCGCCAGCATCGTGCGTTATGCCTCAGCCGCCGGGCCCGATCGGTGCGGTCCAGACCCACTGGACAGCGAGTCCCAACGGGTGTGTCCTGCAGAGTCCGGCGCAAGAAAAACAACAAGCCGGTTCGAGCGAGGAAACATGTCCAATCGTCCGAGCCATATCCGGCTCAACTCCCACCCCGGCGGGGGGACCGTCAGCCGCTTCCCGATCGAATGGGGCGCGCCCACCGCGAAGGAACGCGGACCCGTCATCGGCACGGTGAACGCCGGCAGCGACCGCAACGCCATCGGTGCCCACGGGGGAGCCTATTCGGTCTATCGCGCGCTCGCGGTGTCGTCGGGTGCCATGGCCGCCAACAACCGTCCCGACCTGACCAACACATCCCCGACCTCGCCGATGGGACCGTTCCCGCAATGGACGGACGCCTCGAAGATCGTCTCTCTGGACCCCTGGGGCGCGCGCGTCGCGGAGGATTTCGCAGACGAGCTGGCCGAGGGTGTCGATATCCGCCCGACCATCGCGGTCACCCGCGCCCGGCTTCAACTGGGCGAGATCGGCGAGGCCATCGCCGCCGGCCGACTGAAGGCCGATGGCCAGATCGTGCATGAAAGCGGCGACGTCGCCGTGACCAAGGCCGCCATCGATCCGGTCTGGTACCTGCCCGGCATCGCCGAACGGTTCGGCGTCACCGAGACCGCCCTGCGTCGCACCCTGTTCGAACAGACCGGCGGCATGTACGCCGACCTCGTCACCCGCCCGGACATCAAGGTCTTCCTGCCGCCGATCGGCGGCATCACCCTCTACATCTTCGGCGACCCGGCCGCGATCGCCGACCCCCACCGCCGCCTGACCTGCCGCGTCCATGACGAGTGCAACGGCTCGGACGTGTTCGGCTCGGACATCTGCACCTGCCGCCCCTATCTGACCCACGGCATCGAGGAATGCATCCGCGAGGCCCAGGACGGCGGCGCGGGCCTGATCGCCTATAACCGCAAGGAGGGCCGGGCCCTCGGCGAGGTGACCAAATTCCTCGTCTACAACGCCCGCAAGCGCCAGCCCGGCGGCGACCAGGCGGCCACCTATTTCGAGCGCACCGAATGCGTCGCCGGGGTCCAGGACGCCCGCTTCCAGCAACTCATGCCCGACATCCTGCACTGGTTGGGCATAACGAAGATCGACCGCTTCGTTTCGATGTCCAACATGAAGCATGACGCCCTGACGGAATCCGGCATCGAGATCGGCGAGCGGGTGCCCATCCCCGACTACCTCGTCCCGCCCGACGCCTCGGTCGAGATGGAGGCCAAGAAGGCCGCCGGCTATTTCACCCCCGACGCCCCGCCGTCGGCCGAAGACCTGACCCGCGTGGTGGGCCGCGACCTTGAGCAGTTCTGAAACAGGGCAGGCCCCATTGAACGCGGCAATGGGCCTGCTGAACGCCGCCGCCGTCCGCGAACGCGCCCATGAGATGCTGGCCATCGGCGTCGCCGGCGGTCTCGATCACTGGACCGTCGATCTCGACCGGCTGCCGGAAACGGCGGCCTACGTCGCCGCCGTGATCCGCGACCAGTATCCGAGCCTGGCCGTGCCCTTCCACGCCCGCTGGCGGCATTTCGCCGTCGACGGCGTCGATCTGTGGGGCCCGGTGGCCGAGGCCAGGGACTGGCTCGACCCCGCCTCGCGGGCGCGGACCGAGTTCGATCTGGCCATCGTCTCCGTGCTGCTGGACGCCGGCTCAGGACCGGACTGGTCGTATCAGGACGCCCGCACCGGCCGCACCCTGACCCGGTCCGAAGGGCTGGCCATCGCCTCCCTCCGGATGTTCGAGGCCGGGGCCTTTTCCATCACCGAAGACGATCCCTGGCGCGTCGACGCCGTGGCCCTGACCTTCCTGACCGCAGCCGATCTGGCCCGGGGGTTCCAGGTCTCGGACAAGAATCCGCTGGTCGGACTGGAAGGCCGCGCCGCCCTGCTGCGCCGCCTCGGCCAGGCCTGCCTCGCCGAGCCCGACCTGTTCGCCCTGGAGGACGAGCCCCGTCCCGGCGGCCTGTTCGACGCCATGGTCGATCGCGCCGATGAGGATGACCGCCTGCCCGCCCCGGTCATTCTCGAAGTCCTGCTCGAGGCCCTCGGCCCGGTCTGGCGCGACCGGCTGAGCCTCGGCGGCGTCGATCTCGGCGACTGCTGGCGGCATCCGGCGATCAAGCGCGACGACGCCACCGACGGCCTCGTCCCGATCCATAAACTGTCCCAGTGGCTCAGCTATTCGCTGGTCGAGCCGCTGCAGACCGCGGGGGTTGAAGTCATCGATCTCGACGGCCTGACCGGCCTCGCCGAATACCGCAACGGCGGCCTGTTCATG
Organism: bacterium; assembly: GCA_943372245.1. Classification (GTDB taxonomy): domain Bacteria; phylum Pseudomonadota; class Alphaproteobacteria; order Caulobacterales; family Caulobacteraceae; genus Brevundimonas. The sequence goes on along the minus strand of CALRXX020000018.1, from coordinate 9,329 downwards.
GACCTCGGCGTCCTGGCGCTGAAGGACCCGGCCGACGCCGCCAAACCCTGGCCGGTGTCCGATCCGCTGGTGGTCGGCTGGCGCGCCATGACCGTGGCCCTGCTGGACAGGGTCGCCCCGCTGGTCCGCGCCGAACTGGGCGTCAGCGCCGAAGCCATGCCACTGGCCAGCGTGCTGGAGGGCGGCACCTGGGCCGCCGGCCGCCGCGCCGCCGCGGAACGCCGTCCGGGCGGCGGACCGCCCCTGACCATCTTATCCGACGGGACCGTATTCTGATGACGACCAAGCCCTTCAGGATGGACGGCGTCACCGTCGTCACCCACCCGCTGGTCCGCCACAAGCTGTCGATCATGCGGGCGAAAGACACCTCCACCGCCCGCTTCCGCGACCTGCTGCGCGAGATCTCGACCCTGCTCTGCTACGAGGTCACCCGCGACCTGCCGCTGGAGGACTATCCGGTCGAGACCCCGGTCGGCCCGACCACCGGCCAGCGCATCGCCGGCAAGAAGATGGTCTTCGTCCCCATCCTCCGCGCCGGCCTCGGTCTGGTCGAGGGCATGCTGGAACTGGTGCCCTCCGCCCGCGTCGGCCACATCGGCCTGTACCGCGAGCCGGTGACGCTGGACGCCGTCGAATACTATTTCCGCGCGCCCGAGGACGTGGCCGAACGACTCTGTGTGGTCATCGACCCGATGCTGGCCACCGGAAACACCGCCGTGGCCGCCATCGAACGGCTCAAGGAACGCGGCGTGACCAACCTCCGCTTCGTCTGCCTCGTCGCCTCGCCCGAGGGTCTGGAGCGGCTGCGCGGCTGGCACCCGGATGTGCCGATCTGGACCGCGGCGGTGGACGAGCGGCTGAACGACCACGGCTATATCGTGCCCGGGCTGGGTGACGCCGGCGACCGGCTGTTCGGGACACGATAGGGGGCCGGAGCGCTCACAGCCAGCCCAGCCAGCGGACCGCCAGGAGAAGGAAGGCGAGCACGATCAACGGTCCGAAGACGCGCAGCGTGTGGCGTGTGATCCGCTGGGGCAGGTAGGTATCCGACACGCCCTTGCCGGCCCGGTCATACCGGGTGACGAGCGCGGTCATCGGGCATTTCATCCCGCTGCCGGCAAAGACGACGATCTCGACGCTGATCAGGGCCAGCGCCCACCATAGCCACAGGCCGCTGGCTCCACTGATCCCGGCATAGAGAAGGACGAACACCGAGGCGGCCATCACCAAATAGACCGCCGTATGAACGCCCCGCACGAAACCAAGGCGCTGTTCGTCCGTCATCAGCCCGTCGCCTACCCCACCGCCCGCACATTGTCGTCCGAGTTGCGATCGATCCACTTGTTGTACGGGTCGACCCCGGCGAAGCGCGGCTCCCGCGTGGTGATGACGCGCAGTGTCTGCACCCCCGACCGGATCGGCCGGCGCTCGAGCAGGACCACGTCATCCTGGTCGAAGGCCCCCTTGCCCGGTTCGGCGGTGAAGATGCCGACGTCGAACATCTCGTTCAGCGGCGATGCCGTCTCGACCCCCTTGCCGTCCGCATAGAGCTTGCGGGCGTCGACCGTGACCGCGACGTCCCAGCGCCCGTCGGCGCGGCGCGTGGCCGTCACCCCGGTCGTCTTCACGTCATAGATCGTGATCTTCTCGAACAGGTCGGTGATCAGCGCCTGTTTGTCCGCCGGAGCCTCGGCCCGGATAGCGGCGATCAGGTCCAGCGAGCGCGGATAGGGCGCGCCCTTGAAGGCGTACTGCGCCAGCACCCGGCGCAGGGCGCGGTTGACCGCATCCTCGCCGATCTGGTCGCGCAGCAGATACATGATCAGTCCGCCCTTCTGGTAGTGGATGTACTGCTGGTTCTCGACCCGCATCAGGGGCATCTCTTCCAGCCGCTCGGTCCCGCGCGCCCTCAGGTAGCGGTCCAGCTCCTGTTTCAGGAAGCGGCGGATCTGCGCCGGGCCGTACATCTTCTCCATGACCATCAGCGCCGAGTACTGGGCCAGGGTCTCGGACAGGGCGGTCATGCCCTGCTGGTTGGAGCCGACCACCTGGTGCGCCCACCATTGGTGCGCGAACTCATGGGCCCCGACATAGGTGACATAGTCGACCTTGGTCGGGTCGCTGAGGTCGGCGATGAAGCCGAGGCCTTCCGACCAGGCGAAGGTGTTGGGATAGGACTGGGCGAAGCTGGCGTAGTCCGGGAACTCCACGATCCGCGCCTGCCGGAACTGGTAGGGGCTGAAATTGGCCTGGTAGTAGTCCAGCGACGCGGACAGGGCGTCGAGCATCCGGGTCACGTTGCGGTCGTGGGCGGGGTCGTGGAAGACCACCATCTCGACGCCATTGTGCATCCGCGCCGTCCGCTCATAGCGGGCCGACTGCACCGAGAAGAAGTTCAGCACCGGCGACTCGGTCACGAACCGGCTGGTGCGGCGGTCGCCGTTGACCACGTCCGAGACCATCCGCCCGGGCGCGATCACAGTCTGGTCCGCCTCGGTCGAGATGGTGATGTCGGCAGTGACCCAGTCGGCCCCGATGTAGTTGCGGCCGCGGGCGGATTCGTCCTCCAGCCGGGCGGGACGCAGCTCCGCCGGCAGACCCGCCTTGCGCCGTTTGGTGCGGTCGGTCAGCAGACCCTGACGGTCCATCCCGACCATGGGCGCGAACTCCATGTTGTTCACGAAGGTGCCGTTGTCGACGAGGCGGGTGGTGTTGCCGTTGGCCTTGAAGCCGCGCTGCTCCAGCACCGACTCGAAGGTGACGGTGCGGCGCTCACCCGGCTGCATCGGGGTGGCGAAGCGGTAGATCCGGTACTCGAAATCCTCCCATTCGCGGGCGACGGTCGCGCCCTCGACGGTGAGGCTGACCATCTCCAGATCGTCGGTCCAGCGCAGGTGAACCTCGGGCAGCGGCGCGCCGGTGTTGTTGACCAGCACATAGGTTCCGCGCGTCGTCAGCTTCGGCTGATGCGGGCGCAGATCCATGACGAGCCGGACATCGGCCACCGACGGCTGGGGCGTCGTCTCATAGCGCAGCAGAGCCTTCTCATAGGCTGCCTGCTCGGCCTCCTGCTGGGCCTGGGTCCGGTACTCGTTCCAGACATTGGTGTTCATGTAGATGAAGACGCCGAGGCCGACGAAGGCCGCCAGGGCCGCGCCGCCGATCAGGCCCGCAGGCCCGGCCAGCCGATGCGGCAGCCGCTTCAGCCGCGGCCACAGCCGGCTCTCCGTCCCCCGCCGCCACAGGCCATAGGCCAGCACCAGCAGGATGACGGCGAAAGCGCTCCAGTAGGCGTCCAGCCAGGCGTTGAAGCCGGCGAAATCGCCCCGGCCGTTCATGTCCGACAGCGGCACACCGATCCCGGCACCATAGCGGTACAGGATGTGGTCGAAGCCGAGGTTCGCCAACACGATGGTCGAGATCAGATAGACCACCATGATGGCCCAGCCGACGAACTTGTTGGGCGACAGCGCCTGGACGAAGATCGCCAGCACGGCCAGCTGCAGGAAGCTCAGCGACTGCGGCACGACGTACCAGAGCAGGTATTTGCCCAGCTCATAGTCGGTGTGTCCCTTGATCGTCTGGGTCACCATGCCCGCGAGGACGCCGATCAGCAGGGTCGAGATCAGCACAAGAGCGAGGGCAAGGGTCTTCGGGACCAGGAAGGTCCAGTCCGGCGTGGACGAGGCATCGACGATCTCGTGCACCTTGCGGTCCCGGTCCCGCCAGACCAGCTCGCCGGAATAGTAGATGGCGATGACGATCGAGATCAGGCCGAAGGTCCCGGTCAGGCCGGTGATCACCACACGCGTCACCAGCAGGATCGGCGCTCCGTAGATCTCTCCGGTGAAGAACAGGGTCGCCACGGCGAAGGCCATGGCCAGCAGGACCAGCACCACATAGGCCGGGCTCTTGAACACCAGCACCGTCTCGAACACGGCGCGCGACCACAGCTGGGTCAGGCCGCTTGCGAAACCATAGGTCGGGCGCGGCAGGGCACCGACGGGGGTGACCACAACGTCCTTCTCGACCAGCGCCTTCAGCCGCTCCTGCTTCTTCAGCTTGGCCCCGCGCGGCGAGGGCCGGTACAGCGCATAGGCGGCGGCGAGGAACAAGGCACCGACGGCGGTCCAGATAACCCGGTTCCAAAGCAGCACGCCTTCCAGCGGCGCATTCAAGGTGTTCCGCTCGGCCGCGGTCCAGTATTTGGTGACCAGACCATAGGCACCGGAGCCGAACGGCTCCGCCCAGGCCATGGCAGTCTCGAACTCGGGCCGCGATCCCAGCACGCCCGTCGAGGCGAGATAGCCGATCAGCACTGCCACAACGCCGATATAGGTCGCCATCATCGACCGGGTGATGGTCGCCAGCATGAAGAACAGGGCCGAGGTCAGGAACAGGCCGGTCAGGCCGAACACGAGATAGGCGTAGACATAGTCGCCCAGCCGCAACGGCCCGATCGTCTCGGCATCGACCCAGGGCATGAAGGTGCCCGCCAGGGTGCCGATGGCGATGCTCATGTAGCAGAGCGCCACCGCAGCGAAGGCCCCGAAGAAGCGGCCGTACAGATAGGCGCCCTTGGTGATCCGGGTCGACAGGATCAACGGCCCGAAACCGGTCTGCGTATCCCGCGCCACGACGTTGGCGACGATCGCGGTCGTGGCCAGCATGAAGAAGACGTTGAAGATGATGTGCGCGCCCGCCAGGGCGTAGGGCGCGTTCTTGAAGACATTGCCGCCGGACCCGAGCGAGACATTGTCGCTGGCGACCGCGCCGAAAGCCAGCAGGCCGAAGACGATGGCGATGACCCAGAACGCCGGCTGGCGCAGCTGGTAGCGGAATTCGAAACTGGCGATCTTGGCGAACATGATCCGTCCCTCAGGCCGCGCGGCGCGAGGCGTTGACGGTCGCCAGATAGACGTCCTCGAGGCCGCCCGGGGCAGGCTCGAACCCGTCGCCCGGATGGGTGTCGGACAGGACGTGGATCACGGTTCGGCCGGCGAAGAGGCGGCTCGAGATGACATTGCGGCTGGCCTGCTGGGCGGCCAGATCAGCCTTGTCGATGGTCTTGCGCCACACCCGGCCCTCCAGGGCGTGGGTCAGTTCGACGGGCGAGCCTTCCAGCTGGATCTTGCCGCCCGCCAGCACCGCCATGCGGGGGCACAGGTCGGTGACGTCCTCGACGATATGGGTCGACAGGATGATGACGACGTTTTCGCCGACCTCGGCCAGCAAGTTGAGGAAGCGGTTGCGCTCTTCCGGGTCCAGGCCGGCGGTCGGCTCGTCGACGATGATCAATTCGGGGTTGCCGATCAGGGCCTGGGCGATGCCGAAACGCTGGCGCATACCGCCCGAGAAACCGGCCAGCGCCTTGCCGCGCACGGGCCAGAGATTGACCTGGTTCAGCAGGGCCTCGACCGTCTGCTTGCGGTCCTTGCCGTTGGAGATGCCCTTCAGCACCGCCATGTGATCCAGCATGTCGTAGGCCGAAACGCGCGGATAGACGCCGAAATCCTGGGGCAGATAGCCGAGCACGCGGCGCAGCTGCTCGGGGTCCCTGATCACGTCGATGTCGCCGAACCGGATCGAACCCGAGGTCGGCGTCTGCAGGGTGGCGATCGACCGCATCAGCGTCGACTTGCCCGCTCCGTTCGGCCCCAACAGACCGAACATCCCCTTGGGAATGCTCAGGCTGACGTCATCCAACGCCCGCGTGCCATTGCCGTAGACATGGGTCAGGTTTTCGATCGTCAGCATGGGAGCCCTCCGTGAAGTAAAGGAACCTTGTCACCGGGGCGGCGGGCTCGCAAGTTACGGTTCTGACATGTTGCGCCGCGGCTGACGTGGCGCGCGGATTGCAGACCGACGATCCGGGCGCGTCCGCCGTCTCCAAAATCGTTCTGTTTGCGGCCACGCCCGCGCCGCCTATCTGTAACCGCCTCAAACCGTTAGACTGTCGGCCCGATCCCGCAGGAACCAGCCGCTCCCGTGTTAAAAAACCTGCTTCCCAGCAAGCCGGGCACCGAGCCCCTCGCCGAGGCGCTGAAGGCGTGCAGGACCCATTTCATCTGGGCCTTCGTCTTCTCGGCCCTGGTCAATCTGCTGTACCTGACCCCCACCCTCTACATGATGCAGGTCTATGACCGCGTCGTGCCGACCGGGGGGCTGACCACGCTCGTTCTGATCACCGCGGTCGCCGTCTTCGCCCTCGCGGCCCTGGCGGGACTCGACTGGCTGCGCGGACGCCTCATGCTGAGGGCCGGACTGCGGCTCGACCGGCTCTTGTCCGGCAAGGTGCTCTCGCGGGTCGTCGATCTGCAGGCCAAATCGCCCAACACCCAGGCGCTGCGGGAGTTCGACAACGTCCGCGGAGCCATCGGCGGCCAGGGCATGCTGGCGCTGTTCGATGCGCCCTGGACCCCGATCTATCTGGCGTGCTGCTTCCTGCTTCACCCGGCCATCGGCGTGCTGACGCTGGTCGGCGGTGTCGTCCTGTTCACCCTCGCCTGGCTGAACGAACGCGACACACGGCCCCGCCTGAACAAGGCGATCCAGTCCCAGAACCACGCCTATGCCGCCCAGGAAGGCGTCGCCAGCCAGGCCGAGGTCGTGCGCGCCCTGGGCATGCGCCAGTCCTCCATCGCGCGCCAGATCGAACAGCGCCAACTGGCCACCGCCGCCCAGGCCGACGCGCAGCTGGCCGGCGGCCACTACTCGGGTGCGATCAAATTCCTGCGTCTGGTGATGCAGTCGGCAGCGCTCGGCCTCGCCGCCTATCTGGCCGTGAAAGGCGAAATCACGCCGGGGTCGATCATCGCTTCCTCTGTGCTGCTCAGCCGCGCCGTCGCGCCGGTCGAACTGCTGGTCGGCGTCTGGCCCAGCCTGGTGCAGGCCGTCGCCAGCTGGAAGACCCTGACCGATCTGTTCTCCAGCACTGCCTCGGTCGAACGCGAACGCACCACCCTGCCCGACCCCAAAGGCCGGCTGCAGGTCGAGGGGGTCTCGGTCAAATTCCCTGACACGGAGGCCCCACAGTTGCGCGGCGTCGCCTTTGCGCTGAAGCCCGGCGAAACGCTGGGCATCGTCGGTTCGAGCGGCTCGGGCAAGACGACGCTCGCGCGGATCATCGCCGGTGCCCTGAAGCCCCAGGCCGGTGCCGTGCGGCTGGACGGCGCCGAGTATGAGGCGCGCGAGGGCGACGAACTCGCCCGCTGGATCGGCTATCTGCCGCAGGTCCCCAGCCTGTTCGCCGGCTCGATCAAGGACAACATCTCGCGCTTCTCGACCTCCGTCGGCGTGGATCAGGAAACCGCCGACCGGGCTGCGGTAAAGGCCGCCATGGCCGCCGGTGCCCATGAACTCATCCTGCGCCTGCCGAACGGCTACGACACCATTCTGGGTCCCTATGGCCAGGGCCTCTCCGCGGGACAGGCGCAACGGGTCGCCCTGGCGCGGGCGCTCTACAACGATCCGGTCCTGCTGGTGCTGGACGAACCCAATTCCAATCTCGATCAGGAGGGCGAAGCCGCCCTGATGCAGGCCATTCTCGGTGCGGCCGCCCGGGGCGCGGCCGTGGTCATCATCGCCCACCGTGCCGGCGTCCTGGCGCGGGTCGACCGATTGCTGATGATGCGCGACGGCATGGTCCAGCTCGAGGGGCCCCGCGAGGACGTGCTCGAGAAGATGCGCGCCACAGCCGGCCGTCCCGCGGCCGCGGCAGGCCAGCCCGCGGCGCAACCGCAGGGCCAGCCGCAGCAGCGGCAGGTCCAGCCCCGGCCGTCGCCGCAGACGGCCCAGAACCAGCCGCGGCGCACCCAATGACCGAGGTTGTCGCCCCCCCGGCTCCCCCGGCACCGCCCGAAGGCCCCGTACCGCCGGTGCCGACGGCGGGCCCGTCAGGCTTCCTCGACAATCCCCGCCGCGAGCTGATGATCGGCGGCACGATCATCGTCCTGTTCTTCGTCATCTTCCTCGGATGGGCCGCGCTGGCTCCGCTGGACGCCGGTGCCTATGCCCAGGGTCAGGTCGCCATTTCCGGCAACCGGCAGGCCGTCCAGCACCGCGAGGGCGGCGTCGTCAGCGCCCTGCTGGTGGCCGAAGGCGACACGGTCCGCGCCGGCCAGGTCCTGCTTCAACTCTCCAGCGGCGAGCTCAAGGCCACCGAGCGCGGCGTGGCCAGCCAGTTTTATGCCCTGATCGCCCAGCGGGCCCGGCTGGTCGCCGAACGCGACAGGCTGCGCAGCATTCCGACCCCGGCCGAGTTCGCCAATCTGCCGGCCGAGGATCAGGTTCTGGCCCGGGAGTCGCTGCGCATCCAGCAGCTGCAGTTCGGGGCGCGACGGACCGGCCGGTCGACCGAGACCGGGGTGCTCGGGCAACGCGTCGCCCAGCTGAATGAGCAGATTGCCGGCTATGAAGGTCAGATCGTGGCCAACGTCGAGCAGCAGCGGCTGATCCAGGATGAACTGACCGGCATGCGCGGCCTCGCGGAAAAGGGCTATGCCCCGCTGACGCGGGTCCGGGCGCTTGAGCGGACCGCGGCGCAGCTGGACGGTGAGCTGGGATCCCTGAGGGCCCAGATCGCCCAGTCACGGGCGGCGGTCGGCGAAACGCGGCTGCAGATGTCCAGCGTCTCGACCAAGATGAACGAGGACGTGGCCGATCAGCTTCGCCAGATCGATGTCCAGCTCAACGAACTGCATCCCCGGATGGTCGAGCTTCGCGCCCAGATCGCGCGCAACGAAGTGCGGGCCCCGGTCTCTGGCGAGGTGGTCGGCCTGACCATCTTCACCCAGGGCGGGGTCATTCAACCCGGCCAGACCCTGATGGAGATCGTGCCCCGCGACGCCTCGCAGGTCATCATTGCCCAGATCGCGCCCAACGACGTCGACAATCTGCGGGTCGGACAGAACACGGAGGTCAAATTCCCCGGCCTGAGCGAGCGCAATCCGCCCATCATCTACGGTCGCGTCACCCGTATTTCTGCCGACAGCTTCACCGTCCAGGAAACCGGTGCCCGCTATTTCCGGGCTGAAATCGTGGTCTCGGCGAGCGAACTGGCCAAGCTGGGCCGCGGCGCCGAGACCCTGCGCCCGGGCGCGCCCGTCGAGGTCGTCGTCCTGCTGCGCAAGCGCACGGCGCTCGGCTATCTGCTGGAGCCGCTGACCAACAACCTGTGGCGCTCGGGCAGCGGACAGTGAGGGCTTAGGGCTTAGGGCTTAGGGCTTGGGGCTTGGGGCTTGGGGCTTGGGGCTTGGGGCTTGGGGCTTGGGGCTTGGGGCTTGGGGCTTGGGGCTTGGGGCTTGGGGCTTGGGGCTTGGGGCTTGGGA
>CALRXX020000017.1:0-79229 GCA_943372245.1 bacterium | reverse complement strand
GTTGCGACGCAGCATCGCATGCTGCGTCGCGGCTCGCGCGTTACGGGCAGTTCATTTGACGGCAGGCTTTGCCGCCCTATGGTCGAATTGTGGCCATGTACCGGCCCGTGCTCCGGACGACTCCCCTCGCCATGAAGCAGTTTTTCCTGACCATGCTCGGCGTTTTTGCCGGTCTGTTGGCCTTCTTCCTGATCAGCATGGTGATCCTGTTCGGATTCATCGGCGCGGCCATCAGCTCGGCCTCGTCCTCGGAGCCGACCCCGCACAATACGGTGCTGGAACTGGACCTGCGCGAGGGCGTCACCGACCAGGCCCCCAGCAATCCGTTCGCCATCTTCGGCGGCTCGGGCCTGTCCACGCTGCAGATCGTCGATACCCTGGCCCAGGCCGGGGACGACGACCGGGTCAAGGTTCTGCTGCTCCGTCTGCCGGAGGCCGGGATCACCCCCGCCGCCGCCGACGAGATCCGGCAGGCGATTCGCCGCTTCCGCGCCTCGGGCAAGGTCGTCATCGCCCACAGCCAGGGCTTCCAGCCTGTCGGTGCCACGGTCTCCAGCTATATGATCGGTGCCTCGGCGTCCGAGCTGTGGATGCAGAACACCGCCGCCTTCCAGCTGACGGGCTTCTCGGCCGACAGCGTCTTCCTGGGCCGGGCCTTCGATAAATACGGCGTCACCGCCGAGTTCGAGCAGCGCTACGAGTACAAGAACGCCGTCAACGAATACACCGAGAGCGACTACACCCCGGCGCACCGCGAGGCGATGACGGCGTGGATGACGTCGATCTATACCTCGGCCCTGGCCAATGCGGCCCAGGACCGCAAGACGACGCCGGCGGCGTTGCGCGCCGTGATCGAGGCCGGCCCGTATTCGTCGGCCCAGGCGCTGCAACGGCGTCTGATCGACAAGATCGGCCAGGTCGAGGAGGCCGAGGCCGAAGCGAAGCGCCGGGCCGGCCGCAATGCCGGGATCATGGAGTTCGCCGACTATGCCGCGTCGAAGGGCTCGCGGAATGGCTCGGGCCACAACGCCATCGCCATCATCGGCGGCGAAGGCGCGATCATGACCGGTACGGGCGGCAGCGCTGACCCGTTCGGCGGCGGTTCCTCGATCATGTCCGACGATATGGCCGAGGCCCTCTACGCCGCCATCGAGGACGACAGCGTCAAGGCCATCGTCTTCCGCGTTTCCTCGCCGGGCGGCTCGCCGGAGGCCTCCGAGCAGATCCTTGCGGCGGTGCGCGCGGCCAAGGCGGCGGGCAAGCCGGTGGTGGTGTCGATGGGCGACTATGCCGCCTCGGGCGGCTACTGGATCAGCTCGGAAGCCAGCTGGATCGTGGCCCAGCCCTCCACCCTGACCGGTTCGATCGGCGTCTATGGCGGCAAATTCGTGCTGGCCAATGCGCTCGGCCGGTTCGGCGTGGATATGCGGAACCTGTCGGTCGGTGGCGACTATGCCGAGGCCTTCTCGCCGGCCCAGGACTTCAGCCCGGCGCAGCGCGCGGCCTTCGCGGCCCAGATCGACCGCACCTATGAAGAGTTCATCGCCCGCGTCGCGACCGGCCGTCGCCTGCCGCCCGCCCGGGTGCGCGAGATCGCCCGCGGCCGCGTCTGGACCGGCGCCCAGGCCCGGCAGATCGGTCTGGTCGACCAGCTGGGCGGACTGGAAGAGGCCATCGCCAAGGCGCGCGAACTGGCCCACATTCCGGCCGGGGATTCCGTGCGGTTCAAACGCTATCCGGAGTCCCGGTCGCCGTTCGAGGCCCTGTCGCAGGCGTTCGGCGTCTCGGGCGAGGCGGCGCGGGTGCTGGTCGGCATCGGCGGGGTGATGAACGACCCGGCCGCCGAGGCGGCGGTTCGCCGCATCCAGACCGAGCGGGCCCGCTCTTCGGGCGCTTCCGTGCTCGCGGACCAGCCGTACTGAGGTCGAACACTCGCCTGTGAAGGGGCCGGTCATTGACCGTTCACCCGAGCGGACCGACATTGAGTGTTCGACGTTGTTCTTCCAGCGTCTGTGAAGGTGATGTGATGACCGAGTCCGACCGTCTGATCTTCGGCCCTGCTGCGCGCCGTTCGTCGAACGGACTGCTCGCGCCCGTCATGTGGCTGGGCGGTGTGATCGCGACCCTCGTCGCCATGACAGTCGGCGCGGTGCTGGCCGTCTTCACCGCCGTGGCCGTGGCGGTCATCGCCCTGTTCGCCGCCGTGCTGGTCTTCTTCGCCGGTCTGGCCATGGGCGCGCGCCGCAAGGCCGTCATCCGCACCCGCCGCGCCGATGACGTCATCGAGGCCCGCAAGGTCGACGGTGCCTGGGTCGCCTATGGCTGGGAGCGGCCGGGCCGGTAAGCGCGCCGTGCTGACCGTGAAGGACCTCGAGTCCCCCAATTTCGACGCCCGCCGCGGCCCGCCCGACATGCTGGTGCTGCACTACACGGGCATGCGCACCGCCGATGAGGCCGTGGCCCGGCTGTGCGATGCCGAGGCGAAAGTCTCGGCCCACTACGTCGTCGATGAGGACGGGTCGATCCTCAGGCTGGTCGCCGAGGAACGCCGCGCCTGGCATGCGGGCAAGGGGGGCTGGCAGGGCGAGACCGACTGCAACGCCGTCTCGATCGGTATCGAGATCGTCAATCCGGGGCATGAGTTCGGCTATCGCGACTTCCCGGATGTCCAGATCGACGCGGTGATCAGCCTGGTCAGCGACATCCGCAGCCGCTGGACCATCCCCGACGCCCGCATCATCGGCCACTCCGACCTGGCCCCCGAGCGCAAACAGGATCCCGGCGAGCGCTTCCCGTGGAAGCGGCTGGCCTCGGTCGGTCACGGCCTCTGGTTCGAACCGGCACCCGAGCGGATCGCGGCCCTGGGCGTGCCCCTTGCCGTCGGCGACGAAGGGCTGGGCGTCATCGTCCTGCGCGCAGGCCTGCATCGGCTCGGCTATGCCCTGACGCCGGGCGGAGACTATGACGAGGCGACCCGGCTGACCGTCGAGGCCTTCCAGCGCCACTGGCGACCGGCACAGGTGGACGGAATCGCCGACGGCGAGACGCGCGCGACCCTGATGGGTGTGCTCCAGCTGGCGACGGCAGAGAGCGTGACCGGGGTGTTGAACTAGTTGACGTCAGTTGGGGTAACGCGCATCACGCCCCCGTCAGACGGCCGGGCGGTCGCGGCGGGGGTTATGCCTTCGTCGAGGAAAGTCCGGGCTCCACGGTGAAGAGGCGGCGGGTAACTCCCGCCCGGGGTGACCCGAGGGATAGCGCCACAGAAAGCAAACCGCCTGCCTCTCGGGGCAGGGAAGGGTGAAAGGGTGGGGTAAGAGCCCACCGCGTGCCTGGCAACAGGGACGGCATGGCAAGCCCCGCCTGGAGCAAGACCGAATAGGGATGTCGCGCGGGGCTCGCTCCGCAGGGTTCACCGCCCGAGGCGTCCGGGTAGGTCGCGAGAACCGTCCGGCAACGGGCGGTCCAGAGGAATGATCGTCACCGCTTTCGGGCGGAACAGAACCCGGCTTACAGGCCGTCTGACATTATATTTCAGGGGTGCGCTATCGTTCGTAATGCGGTTGCTCACTGCTTCAGCGCGGATCGTCACCCTCCGACTTGATTGGAGGCGCGCGACGCGGTCGCTCGCTGCTTGAGCGCGGTCAGGGGTGCTATCGCTTGCGACCCTGTCGCCCGATGAGCGTCAGTAGCGCTTGCGGGCCTTTTCGGCGGCGTCGATCAGGCGGAGGCCCGAGATTTCCGCCGCATCCGCCGTCAGGTCCATGGCCGCGGGGGGCGGGTCCTTGACGACGACCATGCCGTCCACCGCCTTGGGAGACATGGGTTTGGTCGGGTCCTCGGCGGGCTTGTTCGGCACAGCATGACAACCCGCGAGCCCGCCGAAGGTTCCGGCGCGCCGCTCTGCGCGCCGCCGCCGTCGCCTTTCCGCGTTAACCCCCTGGCCCGCAATGCGGCGCAGGATTGGTCCACAGGCTGTTAATACTGGGGATGTTCTATCTATGTTCTCGTTTATACAGCGTAGATTGCCGCAATTGAGGTTAACTGGCGTCAACTAATCCCATTGAGACCCATTTGATCCCATGCTATCCCAGAGGTCTGGCGCGGGGTTGGTTTGCGCCGCGTGGGTATTCACGGGGATCAGAGGGGCGGATCCAGGGATCCGAGTTGGGGGCAGGGCGTGTTTCTCTCGACCTACGAGAAACAGTTGGACGGGAAGCGACGCCTGCTGATCCCGCAGGAGTTCCGCACCGCCGACAATGGCGCCGAGCACGGCGTCTTCTGCTTCTTTGCCCTGGCCGATGATTGCCTGGAGGCCGGCGGCGACCGGCTGATGGCGGAATATGTGGCCCGCATCGAGGCCCTGCCGTTCGGCAGCGACAAACGCACCGCCCTCGAAGAAACCTTTTACGCCGGCCAGCGCCCCCTGTCGTACGACGGGGGCGGCCGCATTACCCTGCCGGAAAGCCTGTGCCAGGACGCCGGTCTGGGCGAGGACGTGGTCATCGTCGGCCTCGGCCCGCGGTTCCAGATCTGGGACCGGGCGCGCTGGAACGCCCGCAAGGACGCCCGCCGGGCGCTGGCCCGGCAGGTCATGAACGGGGAGGGCGTATGACCTCGCCCCACGCTCCCGTCCTGCTCGCCGAAGTGATCGAGGCCCTGGCCCCGCGGGCCGGCGACGTAATCATCGACGCCACCTTCGGCGCCGGCGGTTATACCCGCGCCATTCTGGCGACCGGGGCGACGGTCATCGCGCTGGACCGCGATCCGACGGTGCAGCCGCACGCCGATGCTGTGGCCAATGACTATCCCGGAAAATTCCGGCTGGTGCGCACGCCCTTCTCGGGCCTGGCCGAGGCCTTCGCCGACAGTGGCGAGGCGCGCCTCAACGGGGTGGTGTTCGACATCGGCGTATCCTCGATGCAGCTGGACCAGGCCGAGCGCGGTTTCTCCTTCATGCGCGACGGGCCCCTGGACATGCGGATGTCGGACGAGGGCGAAACCGCCGCCGACATCGTCAACGGCTGGGACCATGGGCCTATGGCCCATATCTTCAAACTGTACGGCGACGAGCGGCAGTCGGGCCGCGTCGCCACCGCCATCCTGCGGCGTCGGGTGGAAAAGCCGTTCGAGCGCACCCTTGATCTGGCCGCCGTGGTCGAGAAGGCGCTGGGCGGCCGTCGCGGCGCGCCGATCCACCCGGCCACGCGCGTGTTCCAGGCCCTGCGCATCGCCGTGAACGACGAGCTGGGCCAGCTGCGTCAGGGACTGGAAGCCGCCGAGGCCGCCCTGTCGCCGGGCGGACGGCTGGCGGTGGTTACCTTCCATTCGCTGGAGGACCGGATCGTCAAGGCCTTCCTGACCGAGCGGACCGGCAACGCCCCTGGCGGGTCGCGCCACGCCCCGGTCGCCGTCGAAACCCGCAAGCCCAGCTTCGCCCTGTCGTTCAAGGGCGCGCGCGAGGCCGGCGACGCCGAGCGAGCCGACAATCCTCGCGCCCGGTCCGCCAAGCTGCGCGCGGCCGTGCGCACAGACGCCGCGCCCTGGGGCGCCTTCGGGGGAAGGATCGCCGCATGAATACCGCTGTCGTCACCCTGAATCGTCTGTTCGCCTGGAAGATCCGCGGCATCCGCTGGATCGAGATCATCGGCGTTCTGCTGGTCGCGGCCATGGTCTTCTCGGTCTATCTGGCCAAGGCGGCGGCGGCGCGTGAGGGTGCCCGCATCTCCGATCTCGAGCGGCAGATCAGCGACAACGGCCAGCGGGTGCGCCTGCTGCGCGCCGAGGTCGCCCGGCTGGAACAGCCCAACCGGCTCGAGGCCCTGTCGCGCGGCGCAGGTCTGGGTCCGGTCGATGTGCACCGTCAGGCCACGGTCGGAAACCTGCCGAGCCTGGCCCCGATCCCCGAACCGCGCCCGGTGGTCATTGCGCCGACTTCGTCCGCCCCCGCCTCCGCCGCTGCCGCCCGGACGCCGGAGGTCGAGCGATGAGCGTGCAAGACCCGCACGCCGCTTCCCGGCCCGCACCGTCCTGGGGCGTCCGGCGGTTCACCCCGTCGTGGCGCTGGCTGACCGAGGCCATGTGGTGGGTCGAGCACGCCTTCGGTCGGGCGCATGCGAACGCGCGGCCCGAGGAAGACACCCGGGTCCGCATCTTCGTCGTCCTGTCGGCCTTCTCGTTCGTCTTCGTCTGCCTGACCCTCGGCGCGATCCATGCGGCCCTGCTGACGGCGGGGGCCGGCAGCGGTGCCCGGACCCACCCCAATGCGGTGGTGCGCGCCGACCTGGTCGATCGCAACGGAGCCCTGCTGGCCACCAACATCGTGCACTACGGCCTCTATATCGATCCGGCCCAGGTCTGGGACCGCCGGGCGGCGGAAGCGCAGATCCGGCGCGCCCTGCCGCGCGTCTCGAAGACCCGGCTGGAGGCGGCCCTGTTCGGTGACCGTCGCCTGCTGGTGGTCAACCGGCTGACGCCGCGCGAGAAGGTGGCGATCCACAATCTGGCTCTGGGCGGGGTCAGTTTCGAGCCCGAGGACGTGCGTGTTCATCCGCTCGGCGAATCCGCCCGCCATGTGGTCGGCAATGTCGATACCGGCGGGGTCGGTCTGTCCGCCGCCGAACGCGCCTTCAATGACGAGATCCGCGCCGCCGGGGCCCGCGGCGAGAGCTTCCAGATCTCCATCGACCTGCGCGTCCAGGGCGTGCTGGAAAACGAACTGGCCGCCGCCGCCGAGGGGACCCAGGCCAAGGGTGCCGTGGGCATCATCACCGACGTCCAGACGGGCGAGGTCCTGGCCATGGCCAGCTGGCCGGCGTCCAACTCGCGCAACCTGGCCACCGCCGCGACCTATGAAATGGGCTCGGTGTTCAAGACCTTCACCGTCGCCGCCGCCATCGATACCGGCCGGGCCGACATGAATACCCTGCTGGACGCTACGGAGGCGCTTCAGATCGGCAACCGCCGGATCACCGACTTCCATGCCCAGAACAAGGTGATGACGCTGGAGGAGGTGTATCTGCACTCGTCCAACATCGGCACCTCGCGTCTGGCCACCGAGATGGGCCCGCGCGTCATGCGCGACTATTTCGAACGCTTCGGCATGATGTCGCGGGCACCGTTCGAGTTTCCGTCGGAAGCCCCGATCGTGCCGGTCGAATGGTCGGACTCGACGCTGGCCTCGCTGTCGTTCGGCTACGGTATCTCGATCACCCCGATGCAGATGGCCGCGGCCATGGGGGCCCTGACCAACGGCGGCCGGTACATTCCCCTGACGCTGCGCAAGGGCGGCCGGCCCGATGTCCGGGGCCGCCAGATCGTCTCGCCCGAGACCTCCCTGACCATGCTGGACCTGATGCGCCGCAATGTGGTGCGCGGTTCGGGCGGCCGGGCCGAGGCACCGGGTCTGCGCGTCGGCGGCAAGACGGGATCGGCGAACAAGTCGGTCAACGGCCGCTACAGCACCGCCCATGCGGTCGGCACCTTTGCCGCCGTCTTCCCGGCCGACGGCCCGGTCAACGCCCGCCGCTACCAGATCCTGGTGCTGATCGACGAGCCCCAGACCTATCCGCGCACCGGCGGCTTCGTCGCCGCCCCGGCGGTCGGCCGGATCGCGGACCGGATCGCCGGCTTCGTCGGCGTGGCGCGTCGGGCCGATCCCTATCGCACCGCCCTCGGCGACCGCATCCCGGCGTTTGAAGACCTGGAAGGCGACGGGCGATGAGCGCGACCCGGCCCGCCCCGATCAAACTGTCGGAACTGCTGCGCCGCGACGTGGCCGCCGATCCGATGATCACCGGCGTCACCTCGGACAGCCGCAAGGTCGCCCCGGGGTCGCTGTTCGTGGCCCTGCCCGGCAGCGTCGCCGACGGCCGCGCCTTTATCCCGCAGGCCCTGTCGCAGGGTGCCGCCGCCGTGCTGGCTCCGTCCGACACCGATGCCCGGCTGGCACCGGTGCTGATCACCTCGGGCGATGTGCGGCGGGCCTATGCCATCGCGGCGCGGGGTTTCTACGGGGCCCAGCCGGCCACCTGCGTCGCCGTGACGGGCACCAATGGCAAGACCTCGGTCGCCGCCTTCTGCCGCCAGATCTGGGCCGCCCTGGGCCTGCATGCGGCGAGCATGGGGACCCTCGGGGTTTTGGCACAAAATGGTAACGTTAACCGCGCGTTGACGGGCCCCGGCCTGACCAGCCCGGACGCGGCCGACGCAGCACGGATGCTGGCCGAACTCGCCGCCGGCGGCGTCACCCATCTGGCGCTCGAGGCCTCGTCGCACGGCATCGACCAGCGCCGGCTGGACGGGGTGACCCTGCAGGCCGCGGCCTTCACCAATCTGAGCCAGGACCATCTCGACTATCACGGCGACATGGCCGCCTATCGCGCCGCCAAGCTGCGGCTGTTCGAGACCCTGCTGCCGCGGGGCCGGACCGCGGTGCTGAATGCCGACAGCGACGCCTATTCCCATTTCGCCGCCGCCTCGATCATGTCGGGGCTGGGGGTCATGGCCGTGGGAGAGCGGGGACGGGACCTGTCGCTGGTCGCGCGGCGCGCCGTGCCCGAGGGCCAGCGTCTGACGATTGATGCGCGTGGGTCGCTGCATGAGGTGCTGCTGCCGCTGGCCGGGGCCTTCCAGGCGTCGAATGCGCTGGTCGCCGCCGGCCTGTGCATCGCCGCCGGAGAGACGCCCGAGCGGGTGCTGGCCGGGCTGGAGAAGATCACCGGCGCGCAGGGTCGGTTGCAGCGCATCCCCGGTGCCGGGCAGGGACGTTCTTCGGGCGAGGTCTATGTCGACTACGCCCATACGCCCGACGGGCTGGAGACGGTGCTGAAGGCGCTGCGGCCGCATGCGACGGGCCGGCTGATCGTGGTCTTCGGCGCCGGTGGCGACCGGGACCGGGCCAAGCGGCCGATGATGGGCGAGATCGCCGGACGGCTGGCCGACGTCGCCATCGTCACCGACGACAACCCCCGCTCCGAAGACCCCGCCGCTATCCGCAAGGCCGTCCGCGCCGGCTGTCCGTCCGCCCGCGAGATCGGCGACCGTCGTGCCGCCATCCGCGAGGCCATCGAAATGATGGGCGACGGAGATGTGGTGGTCATCGCCGGAAAAGGGCATGAGCAGGGACAGACCGTCGGCGGGGTGACCCATCCCTTCGACGACGCGACCGAAGCCACTGAAGCCCTGCGCCTCCATGCCTGACAGACCGCTCTGGACCTCCGCCGAGATCGTCGCCGCCACGGGCGGAACCCTGTCCGGCCCGGCCTTCGGGACGAACGGCATCACCTACAACAGCCGCGAGATCATTCCGGGCGACCTCTTCCTGGCGCTGAAGGGCGCGCGGGACGGGCATGATTTCGCCGCCGCCGCCTTTGCGGCCGGCGCGGCCGGCGCAATCACCGAACATCCGGTCGAGGGCGGCCCGTCCGTGGTCGTGGCCGACACCCTGCGCGCGCTTGAAGCGCTCGGCATGGCGGCGCGGGACCGGACGAAGGCCCGCCGCGGTGCCGTTACCGGCTCGGTCGGCAAGACCAGCGTGACCCAGGCGATCAAGGCCGGGCTGGACCTGGCGGGGCCGTCGCACGCCTCGATCAAGAGCTACAACAACCACATCGGCGTGCCCCTGACCCTGTCGCGGATGCCGCGCATGACCGAGCGGGCCGTGTTCGAGATCGGCATGAATGCGCCGGGCGAGATCGCGCCGCTGTCGAGGATGGTGCGGCCGCACGCAGCCTGCGTGACGACGGTCGGGCCGGTGCATATCGAGGCCTTCACCGACGGCGAGGCCGGGGTGGCGGCGGAGAAGGCGTCCATCTTCGAGGGCCTCGCCGACGATGGCGTGGCGATCTTCAACGCCGATGTGGCCTTCGCCCCCGTACTGGATGTGGCCGCCCGGCGCGTCGGGGGGCGGGTTGCGACCTTTGGATCGGCCGCCGGTTGCGACGCCCGTCTGATCGATTTTCAGCCGCATGATACGGGTGCCCGGGTCCGGGCCGAGCTGTTCGGGCGGACGATCGGGTTCGAGCTGGCTCAGTCCGGTTTCCATTGGGGACTGAACAGTCTGTGCGTCCTGCTGATGCTCGACGCGCTGGACGTGCCGCTGGACACCGGTCTGGCCGCCCTGTCGGAGTTCCAGCCCCTGGCAGGGCGGGGGCAGACACTGACGGTCCATGCGCCGGGCGGCGACTTCACCCTGATCGACGAGAGCTACAACGCCAATCCGCTGTCCATGGCCGCCGGCTTCCGCAGCCTCGGCGCCCGGCCGCTGCCCGCCACAGGCGGCCGCCGTGTGGTGGTGCTGACCGACATGCTGGAACTGGGCGACCAGTCCGGGGCCCTGCACGAGGGTCTGGCCGGGCCGATCGAGGCGGCGGGTCTGGACCTGGTCCATGCCGCCGGGCCGGAGATGAAGCGGCTGTATGACGACCTGCCCGGCTCGCGTCAGGGCCTGTGGCGGGAGACCGCCGCCGAACTGGCCGCCGAGGCGGCCATGCTGGTCGGCAAGGGCGACATCGTCATGGTCAAGGGTTCCAACGGATCGAAGGCGTCGCTGGTCGCCAAGGCTCTTGCTGCTCTGGGAGGGGCTGCCTGATGTTCTATCTGCTCTATCTTCACTACGCCGAAATCGCGCAGGACTATCCGCTCCTCAACCTGGTCCAGTACCAGACGGTGCGGGTGGCGCTGGCCATGGCCACGGCCATGATCGTCGCGGTCACCATGGGCAGCCGCTTCATCGCCTGGATGCGGATCAAACAGGGCAAGGGCCAGCCGATCCGGTCCGACGGCCCGGTCTCGCACCTGTCCAAGGTCGGCACGCCGACGATGGGCGGGCTGATGATCCTGGCGGGCATCGCCGTGGCGGTGTTCCTGTGGGGCGACCTGACCAATCCCTATATCTGGATCGTCTCAGGCGTTACGGCGGCGTTCGGCCTGCTCGGCTTCATCGACGACTATGCCAAGGTGTCGAAACAGACCTCGGCCGGGCTGACCTCGAAGCAGAAACTGCTGGCCCAGGTGATCATCTCGGTCACTGCCGGGGTGCTGACGGTGCTGTGGATGACGGCCTCGCCGACCACACCCAACCTCGAGACCTCGATCGCCTTCCCCTTCTTCAAGGCCGTGCTGCTCAATATCGGCTGGTTCTATGTGGTGTTCGCGGCCTTCACCATGGTCGGCTTTTCCAATGCGGTGAACCTGACCGACGGGCTGGACGGGCTGGCCATCGTGCCGGTGATGATGGCGGCGGGCGCCTTCGGCATCATCAGCTACCTCGTCGGCAATTTCATCTTCTCGGACTATCTGGGCGTCCACCATGTGCCCGGCTCGGGCGAGCTGGCCATCTTCTGCGCGGCCATCATCGGCGGTGGTACGGGCTTCCTCTGGTACAACGCCCCGCCGGCCAAGATCTTCATGGGCGACACCGGTTCGCTGGCCCTCGGCGGCGCACTGGGTGCCATCGCCGTGGCCACCAAGCACGAGCTGGTGCTGGGCATCGTCGGCGGCCTGTTCGTCATCGAGGCCGCCTCGGTCATGATCCAGGTCGCCTATTTCAAGGCCACGAAGAAGCGCATCTTCCTGATGGCTCCGATCCACCACCATTTCGAGAAGATGGGTTGGCCGGAATCGACGGTGGTGATCCGCTTCTGGATCGTCTCCGCCATGCTGGCCCTGATCGGCCTCGCCACGCTGAAGCTGCGCTAGGCGCATGATCCCCGTCCCCGGATTTGAGGAGCGCCGCGTCGCGGTCTTCGGCCTCGGACGGTCGGGGATTACGGCGGCCCGCGCGCTGCATGCCGGGGGCGCCATCCCCATCCTGTGGGACGACGGCGTCTCGGGGCGGATGCAGGCCGAGGCCGAGGGCTTCGCGGTCGAGGACCTGAGCCGGGCCGACTGGTCGCAATTCGCCGCCCTGGTCCTGTCCCCCGGCGCGCCCCTGACCCATCCGAAGCCGCACTGGACCGTCGACAGGGCGAAGGCGGCGGGCGTCGAGATCATCGGCGACATCGAGCTGTTCGCCCGCGCCATGGCGCGCACGCCCGGGACGGTGCGGCCGAAGGTCATCGCCATCACCGGCACCAACGGCAAGTCCACCACCACCGCCCTGATCGGCTGGGTGCTGAAACAGGCCGGGCTGAAGGTCGCCGTCGGCGGCAACATCGGCATCGGCGTCCTCGCCCTGCCGGCACCGGCCGAGGTCGGGGTCTATGTGATCGAGGTGTCGAGCTATCAGTTGGACCTGACGACCTCGTTCTCACCGGATGTGGCGATCCTGACCAACATCAGCCCGGACCATCTGGACCGGCATGGCGGGATGGAGGGGTATGTCGCGGCGAAGGCGCGGATCTTTGCCCATGCGGGCCTGTCCCTGGTCGGCGTGGATGAGGACTGGGGCAAGGGTATCGCCGCGGCTCTCGCTGCGGAGGGCCGCAACGGAACCCTCATCTCCGCTCATCCCGGCGAAAGCCGGGACCCAGTGCTTTCCAGCGAGACGCCGGCGCTTCAGGAGAACGGTCGGAGCGATCATTCGCAGACCTGTCATCCAAAGGACTGGGTCCCGGCTTTCGCCGGGATGAGCGGAAGGATTGGGGTCGGGCCCGGCCGCCTTTCGCTGGTTGGCGGCCCCTCCATCGACCTCTCCGCCGCCCGCTCGCTTCCCGGACGCCACAACGCCCAGAACGCCGCCTTCGCCTGGGCAGCCGCCCGCGCCGTAGGGGTTTCCCATGACGCCGCCGTCGAGGGCCTGATGACCTTCCCCGGTCTCGCCCACCGGATGGAAGAGGTCGGCCGGCTCGGCAAGGTCCGCTTCATCAACGACTCCAAGGCCACCAATGCCGACGCCGCGCGGCAGGCGCTGTCGTCCTATGAGCGCAGCTTCTGGATCGCCGGCGGGCGGGCCAAGCAGGGCGGCATCGATGACCTCGAGGAGCTTTTCCCCCGCGTGGTCGAGGCCTTCCTGATCGGCGAGTCCGCCGGGCCCTTCGCGGCGCGGCTCGGTGATACCCCGCACCGGATCAGCGGCGACATGGCCAGCGCCGTGAAGGCGGCCGCCGAGGCCGCCGCCGCCACCGGGCGCGAGGAGGTGGTGCTGCTCAGCCCCGCCGCCGCCAGCTTCGACCAGTATCCCGACTTCGAGGCGCGGGGAGAGGCGTTCCGCGCCGCCGTTCTTAACCTCGGGGCTACGCCTTCAGGGCATGGTTAGCGAACCATGACCGCGCACAACTACAGCCCCGCCTTTTCGCGCAACGACCAGAGCCCGATCGCCAAATGGTTCTGGACGGTCGATCGCGGCCTGCTGGCCGCGGCCCTGACCCTGGTCGCGCTTGGCGTGGCGCTGAGTTTCGCCTCCAGCCCGGCGGCGATCCTCGCCGATGAATCGATCTCGGACCCGTTCCACTATTCGTGGCGGATGATCGTCTGGGCCTCGGGGGGCACGGCGGCCATGCTGGTGATCTCCCTGCTGTCGCCGCGCGGTGTGCGCCGGATCGCCCTGCTCGCCCTGCTCGGTGCCATCGTGGTCATGGCCGCCCTGCCGTTCATCGGCAATGAGGTGAAGGGCGCGGCGCGCTGGATCAATCTGGGGCCGTTCAGCCTGCAGCCGTCGGAGTTCGCCAAACCCGGTCTGATCGTCTTCGCCGCCTGGATGTTCTCCGAGGCGCAGAAGGGGCAGGGGGTGCCCGGCGTGTCGATCGCCTTCGGGGCCTGGGCCCTGACCGTCGGCCTGCTGCTGATCCAGCCCGACATCGGCCAGACCCTGCTGATCACCACCACCTTCATGGCCGTCTTCTTCATGGCGGGCGTGCCGCTGAAATGGGTCGCGGCGCTTGCGGCGGCGGGCGCAGCCGGGGTCGTGGGCCTGTATTTCGCCTTCAGCCACATGCGCGATCGCCTGAGCCGCTTCCTGTCGCCCGAGACCACCGACACCCACCAGATCGACCGCGCCTCCGAGGCCATCCGCGCCGGGGGACTTGTCGGCCGCGGCGTCGGCGAGGGTGTGATGAAGCGGTCGGTGCCCGACCTGCACACCGACTTCATCTATTCCGTCGGGGCGGAGGAGTTCGGCCTCGTCCTGTCGCTGACCATGATCGCCCTCTACGCCTTCATCGTGGTGCGCGGCATGCGCCGGGCGATGAAGCTGACCGATCCGTTCGAACAGACGGCTGCGGCGGGCCTGTTCATGCTGATCGGGCTGCAGGCCTGTATCAACATCGCGGTGAACCTGAACCTGATCCCGACCAAGGGCATGACCCTGCCCTTCATCAGCTACGGCGGCTCGTCGATGCTGGCCATGGGGCTGACCATGGGCCTGGCCCTGGCCCTGACCCGACGTCGACCCGGGGCCTATGAGCCGGGGACCACCCTGCCGGATCGCGGGCGGATCCTGCCCTAATCCTCTGCTATCGTCATTCCGGGCGGAGAGACGCGCAGCGGCTCGGAGGCCCGGAACCCAGCGGCGCGCGAGAGCGCGAAACTGTCGCGGACATCCTGCCTGAACAGATCGCCTTCGGCGCCGCTGGGTTCCGGCCTTCGCCGGAATGACGATAGCGGAAGGGAGTGGCGAGCCGGCGCGCCATCGGGCAAACACACCGTATGAAATCCAAAGTCTGCGTCGTCGCCGCCGGGGGCACCGGCGGGCATATGTTCCCGGCCGAGGCGCTGGCGCGCGAGCTGACGCGGCGCGGCTGGCGGATCGTGTTGGCCACCGACCATCGCGGCGAAGCCTATGCCCAGGCGTTTCCGGCCGAGGAGCGGATCGCGCTGGACGCCGCCACCGGGCGGGGGCCGGTCGGCATGGCAAAGGCCGGTGTCGCCATTGCGCGCGGCCTGTTCAAGGCCCGCAAGGCGCTGAGGCGGCTGGATGCGGCGGTGGTGGTCGGGTTCGGCGGCTATCCGTCGGCGCCGGCCCTGCTGGCGGCCCTCAGCCAGGGGCGGCCCACCCTGTTGCATGAGCAGAACTCGGTGCTGGGGCGGACCAACCGCTGGCTCTCGCCCTATGTCGGCGCGGTGGCGGCGTCCTTTCCGAACCTGCGTCTGGTCCCGCCCGGCGTCGAGGCGCGGGTCAGCCTGGTCGGCAATCCGGTGCGGCCCGACATCCGCACCCTGTTCGACCGGCCGTATGCCGCTCCGAAGGCGCGCGGGCCCATCCATGTGCTGGTCACCGGCGGCAGCCAGGGCGCGCGCATCCTGTCCGAGGCCGTGCCGCAGGCCTTCGCGGCCCTGCCGGCACCGCTGCGCAAGCGGCTGCGGGTGCAGCAGCAGTCGCGGCCCGAGATGCTGGAGACGGCGCGGGCCCTCTATGCCGCCGCCGGGATCGAAGCCGAGGTGGCACCCTTCTTCGGCGACATGGCGCGGCGGCTGGCGACGACCCATCTGGTCATCGGCCGGGCCGGGGCCTCGACCTGCTCGGAACTGGCGGTGGCGGGCCTGCCGTCGCTGCTGATCCCGCTGAAGATCGCCATGGACGACCACCAGCGCTTCAACGCCGCCAGCCTGGCCGACGCCGGCGGGGCCGAGGTGGTGCTGGAGGATGAGGCCTCGGTCGAGCGGCTGACGGCTTCGTTGCTGTCGTTGTTGGGCGATCCGGCCCGCCTGGCGGCCATGAGCGCGGGCGCGCGGTCGGCGGCCCTGCCGGACGCGACCGTGGAACTGGCGGATATGGTCGAGGCGGCGGTGGTCTAGCCGCCGGCGGCCAGGTTCATCCGGCCGTGGGCGACAGCCGCCTCCAGCGTCGTGGCATCGGTGTCGTGGTCGTCGGGATTGCAGGCGGCGACCAGAATCTCGAAGGCGTCACCGCCCTGTATGGCCTCATAGGCGGGCGCGTCGTCGGGCGTGGCCGGGCCTTCGGAGCCGCCCTCGCGCACCGAGGCGAAGTCCAGCCGGTCGACCTGGCTGGCATCACAGTCGAACCGCCACCACGACCAGCCGCCCCAGTAGGCCGCGCCGCCGGCCCGGAAGTCCGGCTCGACCACCTGGAACACCCGGATGCGGCCGCCCGACCCCTCCGGCTCAAGGCTGGCCATGTCGGCATACTGGGCGAACCGGCCGGCACCGAGGAAGACGAACCGGTGCGGCGTCTGGGCGGGCCCGGCGACCAGCAGCGAGAGAAGGGTCAGAAACATCCGCCATCGTAACCGGGCGTTGACCGGGGCGGGAGTAGTTTGTCCCCATGGTGCGCTTCATGACCCTCGATTTCGCCGACGGCGACCGGCCGCAGATGCTGGCCCGGGTGATCGGCATGGCGCGCGGGGCCTATGGCTATGTCGTGACGCCCAATGTCGATCATGTGGTCAAGCTGATGGACGGCCGGGTCGGGCGCGAGGTCTATGCCGAGGCCGACCTGAAGATCTGCGACAGCCGCATCCTCAGCCATCTGGCGCGTCTACGGGGGGTGACCCTGCCGGTCTATCCGGGCTCGGACATGACGGCCGACCTGCTGGCCTCGCCGGCCTCGGAAGGCCTGACCATCGCCGTCTTCGGCCCCGACCGGGCGGCGTTCAACGACTTGGCCGCCCGCTATCCGCGCCAGACGCTGAAATACCTCGAGGCCCCGATGCTGACGCCCGGCACCCTCGGCTGGCGCGCCGCCGTCGGCCATGCCGCCGGAGCCGAGTGGGACGTCCTGCTGGCCTGTGTCTCCTTCCCGAAACAGGAACTGTTCGCCCACGCCCTGCGGGCTGCGGGGCGGAAGACGGGCGTGACCCTGTGCGTCGGTGCCTCGGTCGACTTCCTGACAGGTCGCCAGCAACGGGCACCCCGCCTGTTCCAGCAGCTGTCGCTGGAATGGCTGCACCGCCTGCTGAGCCAGCCGCGCCGCATGTTCCGCCGCTATGTCATTGAAGGTCCCGCGATCTTCGGCTGGTTCGTGCGGACGGAAGTTCTGAAGGCCCGCTAGGCCGACACGATCTCTTCCGCCTGCTGCAGGTCCACGCTCACGAGCTGCGACACCCCCCGCTCCGGCATGGTCACGCCATACAGCCGGTCCATCCGGCTCATGGTCACCGGATTGTGGGTGATGACGATGAAGCGGGTGTCCGTCCGCTTCCGCATCTCGTCCAGCATGCGGCAGAAGCGGTCGACGTTGGCGTCGTCCAGCGGGGCGTCGACCTCGTCCAGCACGCAGACCGGGGCCGGATTGGCGAGGAAGACGGCGAAGATCAGGGCCGCGGCCGTCAGCGCCTGTTCGCCGCCGGACATCAGGCTCATCACGGCCAGCCGCTTGCCGGGCGGGCAGGCGTAGATCTCCAGCCCGGCTTCCAGCGGATCGTCGCTCTCGACCAGTTTCAGCTCGGCCTGGCCGCCGCCGAACAGGGCCTCGAACAGGCTCTTGAAATTGTCGTTGATGATGTCGAAGGCCGCCACCAGCCGCTCGCGGCCCTCGGCGTTCAGTTCGTCGATACCGTCGCGCAGCCGGGCGATGGCGGTGGTGAGATCCGACCGTTCGACCTTCATGGTCTGCAGCCGGTCGCCGTATTCGATGGCCTCTTCCTCGGCCAGCAGATTGACCGCGCCCAGCTGCTCGCGCTCGCGCTCCAGCCCGTAGAGCAGGCTTTCGGCACCCGCGGCGTCGGGCGGGCGGGCGATGGCGTCGTCGGTCAGCTTCTGGCCCAGTTCCTCCGGCGACATCTGCGCGGTCTCGCGCAGGTTGGCCTCGGTCTCGGCGAGCCGTTCGGCGACCGCTTCGGCCCGGGCGGCCAGGCCGGCGCGGGCTTCGCGGGCCGTGGACGCCGTGGCCTCGGCGGCACGCGCGGTCCGGTCCGCCTCGGTCGCCGCACCCTCGGCCACAGCCAGGGCGTCGCCGGCGGCCTTGCGGCGGGTCTCCGCGACAGTCAGGGCGTCGAGCAGGGACGAGCGCTGCGTCGCCAGCTGCTCCGGGGCTGCCGAGGCCGCCTTCAGCCGCGCCGCCGTCTTCTCCGCATCCTTCTCCAGCGCAGCGATCCGGGCGGTGGCGTCCTTCGCCCGCGCGGCCCAGCCGTCGCGTTCGCGGGTCAGGCCGTCCAGCCGCGCCTGACGGCCCGCGACCTCGCGCGCCTCGGCGTCGCGCTCGACCCGCGCCGTCGCCGCCGCGCCGCGCGCCGCATCCGCCGTCATCCGCGCCGCCGCCAGCTCGGCGCGCAGGCCGTCGAGGGTCTCGGACGGAGCGTCGGTGCCCTGCGCCTCGGCCAGCGCCGTCTGCGCGGCTTCAACCTCTGCAGTCAGTCGAGCAGCGGTTTCGTCCAGCGCCAGGGCCCGGGCCTCCTTGCGCGCCTGGTCGCGGCCAAGGCTTTCGAGCCGGTCGCGTGCAGCGGTGACGGCCTTGTCGAGCGGGAAGGGGGCCGCGCGCGCGGCTTTCACCGTCTCCTCGGCCGCGCGGAAGGCTTCGGTGGCGGCCTTGAGCGCGGACTGGGCAGTCTCCAGCGCCGGCTTGCCGGCGTCGATCTCGGCCTCCAGCTCGGACAGGCGGGTGCGCTGGGCCAGACGGACGGCGGCGGGGCGGGGTGCCTCGGCGCGCTGCACGAATCCGTCCCAGCGCCACAGGTCGCCCGCGATGGTGACCAGACGGGCCCCAACGGGCAGGGATCTGGCCAGCCGCTCGATCTCGCCGGTGGGCGCGACGCCGCACAGGGCGAGGCGGGCCTTCAACTGATCGGGGGCCGAGACATGGCTCGTCAGGGGCTCGACGCCGGTCGGCCAGGTTGGAGCCGGAACATCGGCACCGGCCCACCAGGCCGCCGCCCGGGAATCCAGCGCCGCATCCAGATCATCGCCGAGGGCGGCAGCCAGGGCCGCCTCATAGCCCTTGTCGGCCTGCACCCGGTCCAGCGCCGGCGGATACTCTCGTTTGCCCTGCACCAGCAGCTGGGCGAGGCCGCGCGCCTCGGTCTGCAGCCGGCCGAGACGATCCTCCGCGGCGCGGGCCGCCGTGCGGGCCTCGGCCTCGGCGCGGGCGCGGTCGCCGCGTTCCGTCTCGGCGGCCTCGACCGCCGCGCGGGCCACCGCCAGTTCGGTCTGGGCCGTTTCCAGCGCCGCCCTGGCCGCCTCGATCTCCGGCGTCTCCAGCGGGCCCAGGGCGGCGCGTTCGGCCTGGGCCGAGGCCCGTTGCGCCTCCGCCCGGGCGACGCGGGCCTCGGCATCGCGCTTGCGGGCGCTTTCGGCGTTGACCCGGGCCTCGACCGAGGCCGCGGCACCGGCCACGCGTTCGACCTCGGCGTCGGCGGCCTTGCGGGCGTCCTCGGCGGAAGCGAGGGCGGCTTCCAGCTCGGGGCCGCGCGTCGGGGCACCGGCGATCTCTGCGGTCAGGGTCTCCAGCGCCGCGCCCAGCCTGGCCAGTTCGTCCGAGGCGTCGCCGGCCATGGCCGTTTCGCGTTCGATGTCGGCGGCGATTCGGGCGGCCTCTGCGGTCAGACGATCGACCTCGGCCCGGGCGGCCTGTTCGGCCATGTCGAGCCGGTCGCGTTCCAGCGAGGCGCGGTGCAGCAGGGCACCGGCGACGGCGTCCTCCTCGCGGGCCGGTTTCAGCGCCTCCTGGGCCGACAGCGCCGCCGTCTGGGCCCGGCTCGAGGCGGAGGTCGCCTCGCCGACTGCCCGATCGGCGTCCGCCAGTTCCTGGGCCGCGGCCTCGGCGGCCACGCGGGCGTCGTTCCAGCGGACGAACAGCAGGGCCGCCTGCAGGGCTCGGATTTCGGCGGAGATCTTCTTGTAGCGTTCGGCCTGCCGCGCCTCGCGCTTCAGCCGCGTCAGGGCCGTTTCCAGCTCCCGCCCGATGTCGTCCAGCCGTTCAAGGTTGGCCTCGGCCGCCCTGAGCCGCAGTTCGGCCTCGTGGCGGCGGGTGTGCAGGCCGGCGACCCCGCCCGCCTCCTCGAGGATGCGGCGGCGGTTCTGCGGCTTGGCCGCGATCAGTTCGCTGATCTGGCCCTGACGGACGAGGGCGGGCGAGTTGGCACCGGTCGAGGCGTCGGCGAACAGGAGCTGGACGTCGCGGGCGCGGACCTCCTTGCCGTTGATGCGATAGGTCGAGCCCTGGCCGCGGTCGATGCGGCGCGAGACCTCCAGCATCGGGCTGTCGGTGAAGGGCTGGGGGGCCCGGCGCTGGGCGTTGTCGATGGTCAGCTGGACTTCGGCGTGGTTCCGCGGTGGCCGGTCGGCGGCCCCGGCGAAGATGACGTCATCCATACCCTGGCCGCGCATGGCCTTGGCCGAGTTGGCGCCCATGACCCAGCGCAGGCCCTCGAGCACATTGGACTTGCCGCAACCGTTGGGGCCGACGACGCCGGTCAGGCCCGGCTCGATATGCACCTCGGCGGGGTCGACGAAGGACTTGAAGCCCACGAGCCGGAGGCGCTGGAACTGCATCGGCTCCTACGCCGTCACTGACCTGCGGCGGCCGCCCGGATCGCGACCTCCAGCCCGCCCAGCGAGCGGTCGGTGATCCGGCGTCCGTTGACGAAGAAGGCCGGCGTGGAGTCGACGCCCGCCGCTACGGCGCTGTCCATGTCACGATTGATGGCGTTGCGTGTGGCCGGGGTCGTGACACAGGCGTCCAGCTGGGCCTGGGTGCGCCCGCTGACCGCTATCGCCGGCGCGTACCAGTCCTCGCGATTGCCGCCGCGGCGGACCTCCGCCTGGCCATGCATGAGGGCCGCGGCGACGTCGAAGAACCGCTCCGGCGCAGCGCAATGGGCGAGGGACGCACCCGGAAGTGAGATTTCCCCGGGATCGGTCGGCAGGTTGCGGAACACGAACCGGACCTGGCCGGTGTCGATGAAACGCGCCTTGAAGCCCGGATAGACGAACTCGTGCCAGTCCGCGCAGTGGGGGCAGGCGAAGGAGGCGTATTCGACCACCGTCACGGGGGCGTCGGCGCGGCCGATACTGCGGTCCGCGGCCGTGACCGGGGCGAGCACCTGCCGCGCGAAGGCGGAATCCGACCCTGACGCCGAGGCCGCGACAGCGGGTGCCAGCAGCGCCAGCGCCAGGATCAGCAGGGATCGCCGCCATGCGGTCACCACGGGTGTCAGCCCTTGGCCAGTTCGGCTTCGATGGCGCGCGACAGGTCGGCCATCGTCGCGCCTTCCTCGCCGGGGGACACGACGGCTGTGCCGTTCACGAAGAAGGCCGGCGTACCCGTGATGCCTGCCTTGAAAGCCGCCTCGGAGCGCTCTTCGGCGGCTTTCACATTGTCGGGGTTCTTGATGCAGGCCTCGATCTGCTGGTTGTTCAGGCCGGCGCCGTTGCCGACGCGGAACAGGGTGTCGCGCGGATTGACGCCCGCCCGCCATTCCGCCTGGCTGGCCATGATCCCGTGGATCACATCGAAATATTTGTCCTCACCGGCGCAGCGCGCGATCATGAAACCGGCAACGGCGACATTGGCCGGCGGGGTCGGCAGCTCGCGGAAGATGTAGCGCACCTTGTTGGTGTCGACGTAGGCGGCCTTGAACGCCGGCCAGGTCGTTTCCTGCCAGGCGGCGCAGTGCGGGCAGGTGACCGAGGCGTATTCGACCACGGTGACCTTGGCACCCTCGGCCGCGCCCAGGGCCATGTCGCCCTCTGCGGCGGCGTTAGCGCCACCGTTGCCGCACCCGGCCAGTGTGGCCATGGCGGCCATGGCCGCGGCGGTCATCGCCGCGCGGCGGCTCATGGCGGCGTATTTGGTCTGGGCGCTCATGGCGTCGTCCTCAACTGGATGCGGGGTTTTGGGAAGGATTGCGCGATTCCCTGCTGATACGCGCGGTTCAGCACTTTCGAGAACAGAAACGGCGAAGTTTTGTCAACGGCCCGAACGGTCGCGGCCTTTTTCCGGATCGCCGAGAACCGCGCGTCCGAGCCGTTCCAGGGGACCCTTGAGCGCGTCCGGGGCCGCTGCGACGGCTGCCTTCAGTTCCGCTTCATCATGCGCCGCAAGGGGCTGGGCGGCCGGGCGGCGCTTCGGCGCGGCGGCGACTTCGGAGGGCGGTTTGACCGGCCCCTGCGCGATCCGCAGCCGGTCGACGCTGCCGGGGCCGAGGAACAGATTGACCCGCGCCAGGATGTCTTCGGACTGATGCTGCACCAGCAGGGCGGCCGGCCCGGCCACCCGAAGCTCCAGCGTCCCGCCGGCACCGCCCCGGCCCCTGGTCAGTTTCTGGGGCCGTGTGACCCGGGCCAGACGGTCGCCGACGATCTCTCGCCAGCGCGGTTCCAGCGCCGTCGCCCCACGCCCGAACTTGCCGTCCAGCTCCTTGATCAGCCCCTGCAAGGCGCGGCCGGCCTTCGGAGTCGGGCGCGGCACCGGGCGCGTGCGTCGGCGGGAAAGGATTTCGCGGGCTTCGGCTTCGGTGGGAAGGGGGCGGCGCATCCGCGCATCCTAGTCGATCCAGCAGAGCTCCGCACGGGGTGATCACGTCGCGACGGAGCGTGGTTGCGCGAGCACAAACCGTCATTATGGGTACCCCTGATATTGACCGTTAACGGGGAAGCTTACTTAGTCGATCGTACCGGTTAACTGACCGGTGTGTGGGGGTTTGGGCGTGGGCACCGTCGTTAGCTATTTCGACCACGCGCGTCGTGAAAAGGGTGGCAAGGCCCGCCCTTTGGATCCTCTCATCGTCGAAATCCTCGAAGCCCTGCTGGTCCTCGGCGGCTGCGCGCATCGGCAGATGGTCGCGGACCAGATCGCCCGGCGGCGCAGCGGCCGGTCCTGTCCGGCGGAGGTCGCCGCGCGAAACGAGATCTACGCCGCCTTCGACGCCTATCTGGCGTGGGCCGCGTCCCGAAAGGCCACGCCGCTGCTCGCCCGTCCCTTGGGGCAGGGCAGCTATCGCTGGGCCTTGACCGATGCCGGAAGACGACTGTTCCAGTCGGTGCCGCCTGCCGCGCGGATGGTCCGCTGACCGGGGGCGGCGGCGGGAACCGGCCCAAACGGGTTTCGTCTGACTTCGCGAACCCGGAAACCCTTCCGGGATCCGGCTGGGCGACAGGCCGCAATGACGCGATGTCGCGCATTCAGCGGGCCCAGGTGGCCTGGCTGTGCGCGCGGCTGCAACTGGCCTATGTCGAGATCACTCGCGGTCTCGTTGACGGCGACCTGGTCAGCAGCCTGCTGCTGCCTGCGATCCTCGAGGCCAACGTCGGGCATCTCGATGCGGACCCTGACATCAGCCGTCGTCACCAGGCGCTGGACGCCGCCTATCCCGACGCGTTGCGGCGGCCGGGCAACGCCCTGAGCATCGCACAGTTTCTGGATCTTCCGAGGGAGACGGCGCGGGCCAAATTGGCGGGCATGGCGGCCAGCGGCGTGCTTCAGCGGACGCCGACGGGCTACATCCTTCCGGCCTCCACCGTGATCTCGGACCGGTTCCTGCCGACCATTCCGCGCTACCTCGATGCGCTCGACGCCTTCATCAGCGGGCTCGGCCTGATCCGCGCCTTCGGCCTCATGCCCGGCAGCCGCCTGGCCCATCCCGTCTGGCCGGTCGCCTGGGCCGCGATGCGGCTCAGCACGGCCCATGTGCTGCGCGAGACGGCCTACACCCGGGCCCTCACGCCCGGGATGAACCTGACGGCCTGCTTCGTCTTGCAAGCGGTGTGTCATGCCGTCGGCGCGCAGTTGCGTCTTCCGTCGCAGATGCCGGCCGGCGGCGGCGTGCTGGCGGTGCTGGGGCCGACCTTCGGACCTGTGCGGGGTGCCGCTGTCGCCGCCCGGCTTTGCCTGCCCGAGGAAACCGTCCGTCGGCATCTGAAGCAACTGGTCGATGCGGGTTATCTCTGTCGCGTTGTGGGCGGCTATGACGTGGTGCACGACGCGGACTCCGTGCCGGTCTGGCGGAATTTCCAGAAGCGCACCGAAGCCAATGCGCGACAGTTGATCTGGCGGCTCACGACGACGGGCGTGGTTCCGCAGACCGATTGAGCGTGTCATCGGCGATGGGCGCCCGCGTCCGCTGCGTCTATGCAGGGCCGATGCCTTCCGCCGCCCTCCGCGCCGCCCTTCTGGACTGGTACGACGCCCATGGGCGGGCGCTGGCCTGGCGCGCGCCGCCCGGTTCGCCGCGCCCCGACCCCTATCGCGTCTGGCTGTCGGAGGTGATGCTGCAGCAGACCACCACGCCGCATGCGACGCCCTATTTCGAGGCCTTCACCGCCCGCTGGCCCACGGTTTCAGACCTCGCCGCAGCCGAAGACGCCGATGTCATGGCCGCCTGGGCCGGGCTGGGCTACTACGCCCGCGCCCGCAATCTGCTGGCCTGCGCCCGCGCCGTGGCGCAGGACCATGGGGGGGTCTTCCCTGACAGCGAGGCCGGTCTTCTGGCCCTGCCGGGGGTGGGTGCCTATACCGCCGCCGCCGTGGCGGCCATCGCCTTCGGCCGCCCGGCCAATGTCGTCGACGGCAATGTCGAGCGGGTCATGGCGCGGCTGTTCGCGGTCGGGACGCCACTGCCCGCCGCCAAGCCGGAGCTGAAACAGCTGGCCGCCACCCTGGTGGCCGACGACCGGCCCGGCGACTGGCCTCAGGCCCTGATGGACCTCGGCGCGACGGTCTGTCGACCGGGCAAGCCGCTGTGCCAGGCCTGCCCGCTGAGCGGCTGGTGCGCGGCCTTCGCCTCGGGCCAGCCCGAGCGGTGGCCGCTGAAGACGAAGAAGGCCGAGCGTCCGCACCGCACCGGGGTCGCCTGGGTGCTTCGGGACGGGCAGGGGCGGGTGGCTCTGGTGCGACGGCCGGACAAGGGGCTGCTGGGCGGGATGATGGGTCTGCCGACGTCTGAGTGGAGCGTGTCGCCGGCAGACGCCGTGCCGCCGGTCGCCGCGGACTGGCGCGAGGCGGGGGCGATCGAACACGTCTTCACCCATTTCTCGCTGACGCTGACGGTGCGTGTGGCGCAGGGCGAAGGCGATTTCGTCTGGACCGATCCGCAGGAGGCGCTGGGGGCCCTGCCGACGGTTTTCAGGAAGGCGCTGGAGCGAGGGTTGGCGTGATGCCTACTGCATCCCCGCCCGCACCTCGGCGCGCAGGGCGTCGATCGAGCGCAGGCCCTGGTCGGTCTTGAAGCGCCAGTAGGTCCAGCCGTTGCAGGCCGGGGCGTTCTCGAACAGGGCACCGAGCTTGTGTATCGAGCCGGTCAGTTCGCCGGCGACCAGCGAACCGTCGGCACGGACGCGGGCCTCGCGGGTGCCGCGCGGGCAGTACAGCTTGTCACCGGGCGACAGCAGGCCGGCCTCGACCAGGGCCCCGAACGGCACCTTCACCTCGGCCTTGCGCGAACCCATGACCACGAGGTCCTCGGGCGCGGCCGGGATCACCGCCTTGATCCGCTTTTCGGCCACCCTGGCGTAGGTTTCGTCGCGCTCGATGCCGATCCAGTGACGGCCCAGCCGCTTGGCAGCCGCGCCGGTGGTGCCGGTGCCGAAGAAGGGGTCCAGCACGACGTCGCCGGGCCGGGTCGCGGCCATCAGCACCCGGTGCAGCAGGCCCTCGGGCTTCTGGGTCGGATGGGCCTTCTTGCCCTCGGCGTCCTTGATCCGCTCCTCGCCCGTGCACAGGGCCAGGGTCCAGTCGGACCGCATCTGGACGTCCTCGTTGAAGGCCTTCAGGGCATCATAGTTGAAGGTGTAGCGCTTCTGGTCCCGACTCCGCGCCGCCCAGATCAGGGTCTCATGGGCGTTGGTGAAGCGCGTGCCCTTGAAGTTCGGCATCGGGTTCGACTTGCGCCAGATGATGTCGTTCAGGACCCAGAAGCCGAGGTCCTGGATCGCCGAGCCCAGGCGGAAGACGTTGTGATAGCTGCCGATCACCCAGATCGACCCCTCGGGCTTCAGGATGCGACGGCACTCCGTCATCCATTCGCGGGTGAAGGCGTCATAGGCGGCGAAGCTGTCGAACTTGTCCCAGTCGTCGTCGACCGCATCGACCCTGGAATTGTCCGGCCGCAGCAGGTCGCCGCCCAGCTGGAGGTTATAGGGCGGGTCGGCGAAGACCATGTCGACGCAGGCATCGGGCAGGGACCGCAGCACCTCGATGCAGTCGCCCCTCATGACGACATCGGTCTTCAGATCAGACATGGATACGCGGCCCCGAACAGATTGAGGGCCGATTGGTGAATCATTGCGGTTAAGGGCGGGTAACTGACGGGCGGGTCTGTTTGGCTGCGGTCCGGAATTCGCAGTCGACCGGGCCCTAAGGGTTGCACTCGGTACAGTATTGGGCGGAAGCCCCCTTCAGGCCGTCGGGCCGCGGTGTTTCCTCGCGGTGGCCGCACGAGGCGCAGCTAAAGACACGGGACTGGATGAGGCCGGTCGGTGTCGTGCAGTCCTCGCAGGGCAGTCCCCTTACCGTCCCGGTCTGTCCCCATCCCGGTGCCGCGCAGATCGGGCACGGCGTAGCCAGCCGGCGCGCCAGCTGGACGGCGAGCTTGCGGATAGAGGCCATCCGCGTCGGATTGAGGTGTGCCCGCATATCCGGCTCGACCAGGGCCAGGCCATCTTCGGAACGCCCGGCCGCCCGTGCGATCGCGGCTCCCAATCGATCCAGGTCGACGAGGCCCTTCTCCGCGGGTTCGGCCCGATCCGCGGATTTCGGCCGCACGATGAGCGCATGCGAGGGAAACCCGACGAGCGGCAGCCAGTCCTCGAGGTCGTCCAGCCTGCGGGCTTCGCGATGACCATAGTTGGTCTTTTCCGCAATCAGGCTCTCGCTGATGACCAGGCCGTTCTCGTCATCGACAAAGGTCATGATCTCAACACCCCCCGGGATGAAGGGCACCAGCGGGTGGGGGCCGAAGCTTCCCTCATTGGCGAGCCCGAACGGGAGACCTGAAGCGGCCATGCCCAGCCTTGCCTTGGCGAGGCAGACCTCCAGGGGCGTGCCCCGCCGTTCAACCTCGCCGGAAAACGTTCCCAGGGCATCGGTATCCAGGCCCGGCGGCGTCACCACTTCGATGCCCAGGATCCGCAGGAATGGGGCCGCAATCGCGCGCTGCTTGCCATGCTGCGTAGCCAGGCTGGCCTGCCTGTCGCGGTAGGACTTCATCGGGGAGCGCGCCCTACGCCAGGCCAGCGAACTTCCACTCGAGAGTCTGACCGGCGTGGAACGGCACGATCCGGGTGTCGGCGACGGCCATCGTCTCCGGCACCGGGTGCGCGACCCGTTCGATCCGGATCCGCTCCTCGTTCAGGGGCAGGCCGTAGAAGCGCGGGCCGTTCTCCGAGGCGAATGCCTCGAGGTGCTGCAGCGCGCCCTCCTCCTCGAAGGTCCGGGCATAGCTTTCGATGGCGAACGGGGCGTTGAAGATGCCGGCGCAGCCGCAGGCCGATTCCTTGGCCCCGACGGCATGGGGGGCGGAGTCGGTGCCGAGGAAGAACCGGTCCGAACCCGAGGTCGCCGCCCGGCGCAGGGCGAGGCGGTGCACCTCCCGCTTGGCCACCGGCAGACAGTAGAAATGCGGGCGGATCCCGCCCTGGAACATGGCGTTGCGGTTGAAGTCGAGGTGGTGCGGCGTGATCGTCGCCGCGACATTCGCACCGGCGGTCTCGACGAAGGCCACGGCATCGGCTGTGGTGATGTGTTCGAACACCACCTTGAGGGCCGGGAAATCGGCGATGATCCGGGTCAGGATGCGGTCGATGAACACCGCCTCGCGGTCGAAGATGTCGACATGGGAGTCCGTCACCTCGCCGTGGACCAGAAGCGGCATGCCGATCTGCTGCATGGTCTCGAGAACCGGGTAGATCCGGCGGAAGTCGGTCACGCCGTGGCTGGAGTTCGTCGTGGCGTTCGCCGGATAGAGTTTGCAGGCGGTGAAGACGCCGGCGGCAAACCCGCGCCCGACCTCGGCCGGGTCGATGTCGTCGGTCAGGTAGCAGGTCATCAGGGGGGTGAAGACCGTTCCCGGCTCGACCGCCGCCAGGATGCGCGCGCGATAGGCCTCGGCTGCCGCCACGGTGGTGACGGGCGGTGCCAGGTTGGGCATGACGATGGCGCGGGCAAACTGGCGCGCCGTATGGTTGACGACCGAGCCCAGCATGGCGCCGTCGCGCAGGTGCACATGCCAGTCGTCGGGCCGCCGGATGACCAGTCCGGAGCCATCGGCCGGGGGCGTCGCGACCGCTGTTGCGGTTTCAGAGAGCGTCATCAGGCTGTTCCTCGGCGGACCTTGCCGGCGTCCATCGCGCCTCCGCGCGGGCTGGCTCCGGTGCCCTGCGCATAGCGGCAGATGAGCCTGTTCGTCCAGTTCGCCGGACCCGGGAGCCGACTGTGCCGCACCCGGTGCCGGGACCGCCACATCCGCACACGGTTTGTTACAGCCCCGGCCTCGCCTTCGCGGGCGCAGCACGTTAGTCAGGCCGGATACGACGAGACTTCAGGGATCAGGCGATGACTCAGTGGGTGTACGGCTTCGGTGGAGGCTCCGCCGACGGCGATGCGTCGATGAAGAACCTGCTGGGCGGCAAGGGCGCCAACCTGGCCGAGATGTCGTCGCTTGGCCTGCCGGTACCCCCGGGCTTCACCATCACCACCGAGGCCTGCGTCCACTATTATTCCAACGGCCAGACCTATCCCGCCGCCCTGGCCGACCAGGTCGCCGCGGGCCTGAAAAGGGTCGAGGCCGTCGTCGGCAAGACCTTCGGCGATGCGGGGAACCCGCTGCTGGTCTCCGTCCGCTCGGGCGCCCGCGCCTCCATGCCCGGCATGATGGACACGGTCCTGAACCTCGGTCTCAACGACGAGACGGTGGAAGGCCTCGCCGCCCTGTCCGGCGACCGGCGTTTCGCCTTCGACAGCTACCGCCGCTTCATCACCATGTACTCCAGCGTCGTCCTCGGTCTGTCGCACGACGATTTCGAGGAGGTGCTGGACGACCACAAGGACCGGCTGGGCGTCACCATCGATACCGACCTGTCCGCCGGCGACTGGGAGAAGGTGGTCGCCGACTACAAGGCCGTGGTCGAGGACCGGCTGGGCCATGCCTTCCCGCAGGATCCCGCCGACCAGCTGTGGGGTGCCGTCTCGGCCGTCTTCGCCAGCTGGATGAACGACCGGGCCAAATTCTATCGCCGCATGCATGACATCCCCGAGAGCTGGGGCACGGCGGTCAATGTGCAGTCGATGGTCTTCGGCAACATGGGCGAAACCTCTGCCACGGGCGTGGCCTTCACCCGCAATCCGTCGACCGGCGAGGCGAAGCTTTACGGCGAGTTCCTGATCAACGCCCAGGGCGAGGACGTCGTCGCGGGCATCCGCACGCCCCAGTCGCTGACCAGGGCCGGGCGCGAGGAGATGGGCGAGACCGCTCCCTCGATGGAAGAGGCCATGCCGGTCGTCTTCAGGGAATTCGTCGATGTCGTCGGGCGGCTGGAGAGCCACTACCGCGACATGCAGGACATCGAGTTCACGGTCGAACAGGGCCGGTTGTGGATGCTGCAGACCCGCAACGGCAAGCGCACGGCCAAGTCGGCGCTGAAGATCGCCGTCGACCTGGCCGCCGAGGGCGTGATCTCCGAGGAGGAGGCCGTGTCGCGCGTCGAGCCCTCGGCGCTGGACCAGCTGCTGCACCCGACGCTGGATCCGAAGGCCAATCGCACCGTGGTCGCCGCCGGCCTGCCCGCCTCGCCCGGTGCCGCCACCGGCAAGATCGTCTTCGACGCCGACGAGGCCGAGCGGATGAGCCAGCTGGGCGACGCCGTCATCCTGGTGCGCGAGGAGACTTCGCCCGAGGACATCCACGGCATGCACGCCGCGCGCGGCATCGTCACGGCCCGGGGCGGCATGACCAGCCATGCCGCGGTCGTCGCCCGCGGCATGGGCCGGCCCTGCGTCTGCGGCATCAATGAGCTGTCGATCGACGACAAGGCCGGGACCTTCACCGCCCGCGGCCGTGTCTTCAAGGCCGGGGAGATCATCACCATCGACGGCTCGAAGGGCGAGGTGCTGGACGGTGCCGTGGCCATGATCGAGCCCGAGCTGACCGGCGACTTCCAGACCCTGATGGCCTGGGCCGACAAGGTCCGCCGCCTGAAGGTCCGCGCCAATGCCGAGACGCCGCTGGACGCCAGGACCGCGCGCGGCTTCGGCGCCGAGGGCATCGGCCTGTGCCGGACCGAGCACATGTTCTTCGACGACGCCCGCATCGCCGCCGTGCGCGAGATGATCCTCGCCGACGACGAGGCCGGCCGCCGTGCGGCACTGGCCAAGATCGCGCCGTTCCAGAAGGCCGATTTCGTCGAACTGTTCACCATCATGGCCGGTCTGCCGGTGACGGTGCGCCTGCTCGATCCGCCGCTGCACGAGTTCATCCCGCACACCGACGCCGAGATCGACGCCCTGGCGGTGACGCAGGGCCTTGACGCCGCCAAGCTGAAGCGGCGGGCGAAGGAGTTGCACGAGACCAACCCCATGCTCGGCCACCGGGGTTGCAGGCTGGGCGTCGCCTATCCTGAAATCTACGAGATGCAGGTCCGCGCCATTCTGGAGGCGGCGCTGGAGGTGAAACAGACGGCGGCCCAGGCCCCCATCCCCGAGATCATGCACCCGCTGGTCGCCCTCGGGCTGGAGATGAAATTCCTGCGCGAACTGACCGATCGCACCGCCGAGGCCGTGTTCGCGGAAGCCGGGGACCGGGTCGAATACCTCGTCGGCACCATGATCGAACTACCCCGCGCCGCCCTGCGCGCCGCCGACCTGGCCGAATACGCCGAGTTCTTCAGCTTCGGCACCAATGACCTGACCCAGACCACCTTCGGCATCAGCCGCGACGACTCCGGCCGGTTCCTGCAGGCCTATATGGACAAGGGCATCTTCGAGACCGATCCCTTCGTCCGTCTCGACCAGGACGGCGTCGGCGACCTGATCCGCATCGCCGCCGAGCGCGGCGGGGCGGCGCGGCCGGGCATCAAGATGGGCATCTGCGGCGAACACGGCGGCGACCCTTCATCGATCGCCTTCTGCGAAGAGGTCGGCCTGGACTACGTCAGCTGCTCGCCCTACCGCGTGCCGATCGCGCGGCTGGCTGCGGCCCAGGCGGCGCTGGTGTCCCGGGGCGGGGAGGCGCGCGAGAAGGACCGGTAGGTTGCTGCCTTCGCGATCACTCCTCCGGGTGAGCCGATTGGTTCTCTTCGCCATTGCGGTCTCCGCACCACTGGCGGGCTACTGGCTGGAGTCCCTCGAAACGGGGAATGCTGAGTTGGCGATGGATGGGTTTGGGCGGAGCGCTCCAGTATCGCTCCTGGCCGCCGCTGCATTTCCCTTTACCTACCAATCCACCGGAGTGGCGTGGGCTGGCCGCTTCGCCGGATTCTGCCTGTCAGTCATCGCTGTCTGGGCCGCCGGGCTTTTTTCCTGACGACGGTCCTGCCAGCCCTTTGGTCGCGGTGAGGGCACAGGTCACACCGTTCGATCGGATCTCGGTTGTCAGGCGACGCCGGGTTGCAGGGCCCAGCGCATCGAGCCTTCGCCGAAGGGTTTGAAGAACAGGTCGCGATAGCGTTCGAACACCTCTGTGATCCTGTTGGCCAGGTCCTGGGCGACGGTCTCGCCGCGCTGTCGTTTCATGGCGGCGACGCACTGGACGATGTCGCGCTGGTGCGCCGAACCGCCCATGCGTCTGAGCACCGCGGCGATGTCCTGCGCCAGCGGATCGATCTGTTTCGCCCAGGGATTGGTGTTCTGAGTCATGCGGGACGCCCCCTTGTTCTCGACACAGGCGAACGGGTCGCAAAATCTTGCGAGCGATGCAAGCTGGACCGCGAATTCGTGATGAGGGGGAATATCCGGAGCCTCGACGGCCGACCAGCGTTGATGTCCGATGACTTCAAATCGCCTCGCCTTACTCACAGTTTTCATGCTCGCCGCGTGCGGCCCGGCGGAGATCAATGCGCCGACCGATCCGGCCGCACCGATCGATTCGCCGGAGGCCGATGCCCCGGCGCCGACCCCGCCGCCGGGCGTCGGCTCCATCATGCCGGGCTCCGGACCCCAGTCCTTCGTCGGCCGCTGGGCCGCCAACGCCGGATGGTGCGCCAACCCTCAAGGCGCCGGGCGGCCGATCGAGATCACCACCACCCGGTTCGAGGGCTATGGGAACAGTTGCGGCATCCTGTCGATCAGCCAGGTCGCCGACGGCTATGAGGCGGTGCTGGCCTGCGCCTCGGAGGGCCAGACATCCGGCGAGCGGATCCGGATGTCGGCGCAGGGCGAGAGCATTCGCCTGACCTGGCTGAACCGGAACGACGCGGTGATCACCCTCGCCCGCTGTCCTGCGCCGGCTGCCGCGCCCGCCCCCTAGTTGAACAGGAAATTCATCACGTCGCCGTCCTTGACGACATAGGGCTTGCCCTCGGCGCGCAGCTTGCCCGCCGCACGGGCCCCGGCCTCGCCCTTCAGCGCCACGAAATCCTCGAAGGCGATGGTCTCGGCGCGGATGAAGCCCTTTTCGAAATCGGTGTGGATCACGCCGGCGGCCTGGGGCGCGGTGGCACCGATCGGAATGGTCCAGGCGCGCGCTTCCTTCGGTCCGACGGTGAAGTAGGACTGCAGGCCCAGCAGGGCGTAGGCCTCGCGGATCAGACGGTTCAGGCCCGGCTCGGCCAGGCCGAGGCTCTCCAGGAATTCGGCCTGTTCGGCCTCGTCCAGCACGGCCAGTTCGGAATCGATCTTGGCCGAGATGACCACGGCCTTGGCGTTGTCCTGCGCCGCGCGCGCGGCGACCGCGTCGGACAGGGCATTGCCCTTGTCGGCCGAGTTCTCGTCGACGTTGGACACATAGAGGGCCGGCAGGGAGGTCAGCAGCTGGAGCATGTGCCAGGCCTTCTGGTCCTCCTTGTCGACCTGGACCACGCGGGCGGGCTTGCCGGCACGCAGGGGTGTCAGGGCCATGTTGATCAGGCGCAGGGTGGTCTGGGCTTCCTTGTCGCCCCCCTTGGCCTTCTTCTCGACGTTGCCCACCCGCTTCTCGAGGCTTTCGAGGTCGGCCAGCATCAGTTCGGTCTCGATGATCTCGAGGTCCGAGATCGGGTCGATGCGGTTCTCGACATGGGTGATGTCGTCATCGACGAAGCAGCGGGCCACGAAGGCCACGGCGTCGCAGTCGCGGATATTGGCCAGGAACTGGTTGCCCAGGCCCTCGCCCTTGGACGCGCCACGCACCAGGCCGGCGATGTCGACGAAGGTGATCCGCGACGGGATGATCTCCTTCGAGCCCGCGATGGCCGCCAGGGCGTCCAGGCGCGGCTCCGGGACCGCCACGTCGCCGGTATTGGGCTCGATGGTGCAGAACGGATAGTTGGCGGCCTGGGCCGCCGCCGTCTTGGTCAGGGCATTGAACAGGGTGGACTTGCCGACATTGGGCAGGCCGACGATCGCGACTTTCAGAGCCATGGGGGCTGGGTATTCCTTGGTGAGCGCGAGCCTTTAGCCCGTCGCGACCGGTTTGTCAGGTTCAGGCGTCAGTTCGCGGCGGGGGCGGCTGCCGGAGCCCCTTCCGGAGCAGACGGCTGGCCCACGGTCGCGGTCACCTCGACCGGGGCCGAAGTCGCGAACGTCAGGGTCAGGGCGACCGTGTCACCGGCGACGAGCGGCTCCTTGACCCCCATCAGCATCAGGTGATTGCCGCCCGGCGCGAGGGCCACGGTCTGTCCGGCGGGCAGGGGCAGGCCCTCCCGGAGCTCGCCCATCATCATCATGCCGCTCTCGATCCGGCTTTCGTGGATCTGCACCATTCCGGCGTTCGGGCTGCTGACCGAGACCAGTCGATCGGCTGTTGCGGTCGTCAGGGTCAGGTAGCAGCCCGTCATCTGGCGCCCGACCGGCGTCGGACGGCAGATCGCCCCTGCGACCTGCACGGTGGCCTGATCGCCGGAGGCGTCGGAGCCGGAGGGGCTGCAGGCCGTCAGCGTCAGCAGGGCGGCGGCAAGGATCGGGGCTCGGTTCATCAGATCAGGGCCTTGTTCAAGCATCGGAAAATGTCATCCCGGCCGTAGCGGCGACCGGTCGATGGGGAAAGGGCGGCTATTCGCCCCGGTCGGAATCGCGCGCGGCGTTCGCCGCCTGACGGGGGCTGAATTTGGGGGCGGGGGCGAGGCGCATGACCTCGGCCTGGTAGCGGTCGTCATCCCCGGCGAGGGCGAAGGGCAGGGCACCGGCGACGGCGTCGAGCATCGGCTCCAGCCAGGTCCGGTCGGCCTTGTGGAAGTCGCTCAGCACATGGCCGTGCACCAGCTCCGGCGCGCCGGGATGGCCGACGCCCATGCGGGCCCTGCGGAAGTCGGGTCCGAGCTGGCTGATCAGGCTGCGGACGCCGTTCTGGCCCGCCGCCCCGCCGCCGGTCTTCATGCGGAACCGGCCCGGCGCCAGGTCGATCTCGTCATGGAAGACGATGACCGCGCCGGGCTGGACCTTGTAGAAGCGCGCCGCCTCGGCCACGGCCCGTCCGCTCTCGTTCATATAGGTCTGCGGCTTCATCAGCAGGATGCGGACCGCGCCACCCGCAGTCGCGACCTCGCCTTCGCGGATCACCGACTGGAATTTGGCCCGTTCGGGTCCGAACGACCAGCGCCGCGCGATCTCGTCGGCGGCCATGAAGCCGATGTTGTGGCGGTTGCCCTGATATTTGGGGCCCGGATTGCCCAGGCCGGCGATGATGATCATGGCGCGAGGTCCGGATAAGGAAACGGCCCCGTCCGTTTCCGGATGGGGCCGTTCCAGTAGCATCTTGTGGAAAGGCGATCAGCCCTCGGCGGTGCCTTCGGCGGCATCGGTGTCATCGGACGCGGCCGATACGGCGGCCGAGGACGACTTGATCAGGGCGATCACGAAGTCACGGTCGGTGATGACGGGCGCGACGTCCTTGGGAGCCTTGAGGTCGGCCCAGCGGATGGTGTCGCCCATCTTGTGACCGGCCAGGTCGACGATCAGGTCTTCCGGGATGTGATCCGCGCGGACCTTCACCTCGACCGCGTGACGGACGATTTCCAGCACGGCGCCCTGACGGAAGGCTTCGCACTGGTCCTGGTTGATGAAGTGGACCGGGACCTCGATCTTGATGGTCTGGGACTCATCGACCCGCATGAGGTCGAAGTGCAGCGGACGGTCGGTGACCGGATCGAACTGGACATCACGCGCGATGACCGGCTGCGATTCCGTGCCGTACTTCAGCGTCACCAGGTGACCCAGCAGCTTGCCGGTGTAGAGCGACTTGCGGAAGTCGCGCTCGTTCACCGAGATAGCCACGGGGGCCTTGTCGCCGCCGTAAAGCACGCCCGGGACCATGCCCGCGCGGCGCGCGGCGCGAGCGCCGCCGGTGCCGACGCCACTACGGACGTCCACGTTCAGAATGATCTCGGCCATCGCCTCGCCTCAACAACACAAACGCCGCGCTGACCAGTCAGCCCTCGCGGCGGGGTCTCGGGACCCTGAATTCAAGAGCGCGGGTCATTACACGCCAACCGGCGCAGACGCAACCGCTCCCGGCGTCATTGCGACGCCAGAATGGAAACGAGCGTCAGCGACCGCTGTTCAGGGCCGAGGTCGCGGACACCGACGCCGC
The DNA here is from genome assembly GCA_943372245.1 of bacterium. Lineage (GTDB taxonomy): Bacteria > Pseudomonadota > Alphaproteobacteria > Caulobacterales > Caulobacteraceae > Brevundimonas. Next base: position 43,743 of record CALRXX020000017.1, on the reverse strand, counting down.
CGCTGCGGCCTCGGCCACAGGCGTTTGCGCCGGGGCGGAATCCGCCGCTCCGGCCACGGCCGTCTCTGCCCCCTCGACCGGGGCGGGGGTGATGTTCTGGGCGGTGCAGGTGGCCAGATCGCGCGCCACATGGCGGCCGACGCAGAACATGTCCTCATAGCTGGGGCGTGAAGCGGCCAGGCACTGGAACAGCATCAGCTTGGACATGTTGAGGCAGAACTCGCTGTTCTGCTCGACCGTCAGGGCTTCGGTACTGGCCCGGGCGTCCTCTCCACCGGCCCCGAGCGCGGCCAGGGCGGCGATCGCCAGGGAGCGGGCGACGGCCGGCGTATAGGGCGGGCCCGAGCGCGACGGGTTCAGCGCCAGGCCGGAACCGGAGTTTGCCGCGGCGAAGAGGCGGGCCGATTCCTCGGCCGACGGCAGCATCTGGACCGCCGACAGGGCCTTGGCGCCCTCAAGCCGCGTCACGCGGTCGGCGATATGGGCTGTCGCCCAGCGACGGCGCGGGTCATTGCGCGCCTGAATCGTGTAGGCGTCCGCCTCGACGGCGTCCGCGATGACCAGCATGGCCGCCGAATCACGGCCGATGGTCTCGATGATCAGGCCGGCGGCGGCGTCAGCGCCGGGCAGGGTGGCGGCATAGGCGGGATCCGCCGCAATGCGTTCGATCATCTGGCGACGGTTATCGGGGTCGGCGGCGATCGCGCGCACGCCCTGGACGAACTCGGGCGACTGCAGCGCCAGGATCGAGCCGTAGGCGATCATCCCGCGCGACAGCTGGGCCGGCTCATAGGAGGCCCCCCGGCGGATGGCGGCCTGGATGGCCTCGGCGCTGGTGAACCCGGCCTGGATGGTCCCGGCCTCGCGCATGAAGGCGACATAGATGGAGGCGGCCTGGGCCACGCCCTCGTTCAGGCTGACGGCCGGCAGGGGTGCATAGACCGGTGCCGGCGGCGGCGGGGCGGGGGCTGGTTCAGGCTCGGGCGTCGCGCAACTGGCGAGGACCATGGCGGCAGCGGCGGCGGCCAACGACAGGCCGCGATGCGGAAGAGCCTTAAACATGCGAAATCCCCACAAGGACGCACGGCGCGTCGAGGCGCCGGAAGTTCGAAGGGCTTATAACGCGGGGAGAACCGTTTTCCGACTGTTAATCGAACAGCTTGGACACCGATTCTTCGTTGGCGATCCGCCGGATAGCCTCTCCGATCAGCGGTGCCACGGAAACGGTGCGGATTTTGTCGCAGTTCAAAACTTCGTGGGGCTGCTCGATCGAGTTGGTGATCACCAGTTCCTTCAGCGGTCCGTCGGTGATCCGTTGCACGGCCGGGCCCGACAGCACGCCGTGGCTGATATAGGCCGACACCTCGGTCGCGCCCTTGTCCATCAAGGCCTTGGCGGCGTTGACCAGGGTGCCGCCGGAATCGACGATGTCGTCGAACAGGATGCAGCGCCGGCCCTGGACGTCGCCGATGATGTTCATGACCTCGCTCTCGCCGGCCCGGGCCCTGCGCTTGTCGACGATGGCCAGATCGGCGTTAAGACGGGACGCGAGCGACCGGGCCCGCACGACCCCGCCGACATCGGGCGAGACGATCATCAGTTCGTCGCCGCGCGGATAGTGGTCCTTGATGTCCTGGGCCAGCACGGGGGTGGCGACCAGATTGTCGGTCGGAATGTCAAAGAAGCCCTGGATCTGGCCGGCGTGCAGATCCATCGTCAGTACCCGGTGCGCCCCGGCCCGGGTGATCATATTGGCCACCAGCTTGGCCGAGATCGGCGTCCGGCCGCCGGTCTTCCGGTCCTGCCGCGCATAGCCGAAATAGGGCATGACCGCCGTGATCCGCCGCGCCGACGCCCGCACGAGAGCGTCGGTCATGATCAGCAGCTCCATCAGGTTGTCGTTGGCTGGATAGCTTGTCGACTGGAGGATGAAGACGTCCTCGCCCCGGACGTTTTCCTCGATAACGGCGAAGACCTCATTGTCGGCGAACCGTTTCACCTGGGCCTTGGTCAGGGGCATATCGAGGTGGGCCGCAATCGCCTGGGACAGGGTCCGGTTGGAGTTGCCAGAGAGCAGCTTCATGTCCGGTCATCCTTTCGCCGTCATCGCCCGGCTGAGAATGCTTCCGCGGCGCTGGCGCGCTACATACCAGCGGACGGCCCGGCGACAAGGCGCGGCGCTTCATTTTGGCGCTCTTCTTCGTGCATTGGCGTGGGCAGGTTCGCTGGTGTAGAGATCGCGTCTCGTTTTTCGGAGGCGCCGACGGGGTCCGCGCCCGCCGGCATTTCAAGTTGAGGTCGTCCTTGCCTGCTTCCAAATTCCGCGCCGGCCTGATCCTGGCCACCGTGGCGGCTTCGGCCCTGACGATATCGGCCTGCGGCACCCGCCCCGACCGGCCGCGCCTGGCCTATGAGGAACGGCCCGTCGAGGCGCTCTACAACACCGGCTACCAGCGCCTGCAGAGCAATCGCTGGGCCGACGCGATCGACTATTTCCAGGAGGTCGAGCGCCAGCACCCGTATTCGGAGTGGTCGCGTCGCTCGATCCTGATGCAAATCTACGCCTACTATCAGAACAACAACTACGTCGATGCCATCGCCGCTTCGGACCGGTTCATCGCCCTGTTCCCCGGCAATCCGTCCGCGCCCTACGCCTTCTACATGAAGGCCCTGTGCAATTTCGAACAGATCACCGACGTGGGCCGTGACCAGGGCTATGCCCAGGCGGCGCTGGACGGGCTGAAGGATGTGCAGCGCCGTTACCCCGGCACCTCCTACGCCATCGACGCCACGGTCAAGATCGACATGGTCAACGACCAGCTGGCCGGCAAGGAAATGGCCATCGGCCGCTACTACCAGCGCGCGGGACAGCCGCTGGCGGCGATGAACCGCTACAAGGCGGTCATCGACAACCAGGCCTATCAGCGCACCTCGCACACGCCCGAGGCCCTGTACCGGCTGGTCGAGGTCAATCTGACGCTCGGCCTGAAGGACGAGGCGATGCGCAACGGCTCGGTGCTGGGCTTCAACTATCCGGGCAGCCCCTGGTATGCCGAGGCCTATGCCCTGCTGTCCGAAGAGGGCCGGACCCCCGACGTCGCCCCGACCGCCCAGCGCGAAAGCTGGTTGCGCCGCATCATTCCGGGCTGACGTTTCCGATATGTTCCGCTAGTCTCGGGCTTTACCCGGGGCGCGAATGGTCAGCATTCTCCGGCGTCGCCCGGGAGATCGATTCGCCTTGCCTCATCCTGATCCCTGCGTTTCCGGCCCCGTGACCCTCGACGGACCGCGTTCATGCTGACCGCCCTCTCGATCCGCGACATCGTGCTGGTCGATGCGCTCGACCTCGAGGTCCACGGCGGCCTGACCGTGCTGACCGGCGAGACCGGGGCGGGCAAGTCGATCATCCTCGACGCCCTCGGTCTGGCCCTGGGCGCGCGCGCCGACGCTGGTCTGGTGCGGGCGGGGGCCAAACAGGCCTCGGCCACCGCCGTCTTCACCGCCCCTGACGATCCGGCCCTGATCGCCATGATCATCGAGCGGGGCTTCGACGTCGCGCCGGGCGAGGAACTGATCCTGCGCCGGACCCTCGCCGCCGACGGCCGCAGCCGCGCCTTCGTCAATGACCAGCCCGCGGGCGTCACCGCCCTGCGCGAGATCGGTCAGGCCCTGGTCGAGGTGCACGGCCAGCACGAGACCGTCGGCCTGCTGGACTGGAAGACCCACCGCGCGCTGCTCGACAACTACGGCGGCCTGCAGCCCCAGCTGGACGGGGTCGCCCGCGCCGCCGACCGGCTGAAGACGGCCGAACGCGCCGTCGCCGACCTCAAGGCCGCCGCCGCCGACGCCGCCTCGCGGGCCGAGGAACTGACGCAGAACCTCGCCGACCTCGACGACCTCGACCCGCGCGCCGACGAGGAGACCGAACTGGCCGGCGAACGCGCCATCCTTGGCGCCGCCGAAAAGGCCGTCGCCGACCTCGCCGACGCCCGCGCCTCCCTCGGCGGGGACAAGCTGTCCCAGAAGCTCTCTGCCGCCCTGCGCGCCGTTGAGCACGCGCGGACGCGGGCGGGACAGGCGGGCACCGACCCCGAACATCCCCTGCTGCAGAAACTGGCCGCCGCCGCCGAGGCCATCGACCGCACCATGGTCGAGGCGGAAGAGGCCATCGCCTGCGTCGACGCCGCCGCCAACGCCTTCGACTTCGAGCCGGGCCGCCTCGACAAGGCCGAGGAACGGCTGTTCGCCCTGCGCGCCGCCGCCCGCAAGCTGAACACCTCGGTCGACAGCCTGCCGACCCTGCGCCTCCGCTTCCGTGAACAGTTGCGGCTGATCGAGGACGGGGCCGAGGCCATCAGCGCCGCCGAACGGGCCGCCTCGGCCGCGCGCGAGGCCTATGACGTCGCCGCCATCCTTCTGACCTCCGCCCGCGAGGCCGCCGCCGACCGGCTGACCGCCGCCGTGATGGAGGAACTGGCCCCGCTGAAACTGGAGCGCGCCCGCTTCCGAGTCGGGTTCGAGCCGGTCGCCGACGGCCGTCGCGGCCCGCTGGGCGTCGAAACGGTCCGCTTCGAGATCGCCACCAACGCCGGCACCCCCTTCGGCCCGCTGGACGCCATCGCCTCGGGCGGCGAACTGGCCCGCTTCGCCCTGGCCATGAAGGCCGCCCTGGCCGGGCGAGAGGACCAGCGCCAGCCGGTGATGATCTTCGACGAGGTCGACCAGGGCGTCGGCGGGGCCGTGGCCTCCGCCGTCGGCGCGCGGCTGGAACGTCTCTCGCGCGGTGCCCAGGTCCTGGTCGTGACCCACAGCCCCCAGGTCGCCGCCCGCGGCCACGCCCACTGGAAGGTCCGCAAGGCCGACGCGGGCGGCATGACGACGACGACGGTCGATGCGCTGGATGACGAGGCCCGGCGGGAAGAGATCGCGCGGATGCTGTCGGGGGCGGTGGTGACGGACGAGGCGCGGGCGGCGGCGAGAAGCCTGATCGGGTGAGGAGAAGCGGCGGGGTGGATCGCTAAAAGCGGACGATCCGGAGGTCGGCAGTGGGTGGGAAGCGGACATTTCGGTTGTCGCCGCCAGATGGCTGCCATGAACCAGAACCGGTCATTCACTGAGCGCCGGAAACACGACATTCAGCCATGCCATATGAGGCTGGGAACGTCCGCTTTTCGGTCCGATGCCTTTGGCCACTCCCGACCTTTCCCGAACACTCAGTGGGTCCTCAGGCGAGTGCTCAGCCAGATCGCCAATTGTCCGCCGACGTTCGCTAGACGCAAATCTGACGGACACAGGTCCGCAACCACCTGTGCGCCGGATCGGCATCCATTCGTGGGTGCCATAGCATCGCGATATTGAACTCGGTGGTTGGCATCGGAAGCGAAAAGCTGACCATTCCGTCGCGCAGATTTACGGTGTGCCTCTCGGGCACTGTAGCGACGAGATCCGACGCCTTGGCGAGTGCCAGGGCGGCTGAAAAGCCGCTGACAATGCTGCCGACTCTCCTGGGCGAATTTGCAGGCAGAAAAGGCAGATCGACCGCGTTGGCCTCAAGCCCGGTTCGGGAGACGACGACATGCTCGGCGTCGGAGTACCAGGACGGGGTGACACCGCCCAGATCGATCGGGTGACCTTTCCGAACGACGCCGACAAGCCGGTCCCGGAACAGCGCCTGTGTGCGCACCTCTGGGCCGAGCGACTCTTCAACGACACCCGTTTCAAGGTCGACCCGACCATCCCGCAGGGGCGCACTATCCTTGTCCGGCTTCTGCAGGAAGTTGAGCCGCACGCCGGGAGCTTCAGCGCGCGCCTTCGCGACCAGCGCAGCCCCGAAGTTTTCGACAAAGCCATCGCTCGTTCGCAGCGTGAAAGTCCGTACGAGCGCCGTCAGGTCAAGCGTTTCATCCGGACGCAGAACGGCCCGTACTTCCTCGACGAGGTGATGCACGCGATCTTGAAGTGCTTGTGCACGCGGTGTGGGCACCAGGCCGCGACCCGCGCGCACGAGGAGTGGGTCGCCCGTCGTCTCTCTAAGGCGGGTTAGCGCCCGGCTCATTGCGGATGGGCTCAGCCTCAGCCGTTTGGCGGCACCCACGACGCTGCCCTCGGCCAGCAGCGCGTCCAATGTGACCAGCAGGTTGAGATCGGGTGATGACATGCGCTGAGCCTATCACGACCAATAGCTAGCGCCAGATGCATTATTTGAATGCAAATGCTGCGCGTTCCGCCACCCATGGCTTGTCGCTAGCCTTCGGGATCATCACCGAACAAGGGGCAAGCCAATGCCGAGCAACTCACTTCAGACCTGCATGGAAAACTTGAAGGCGGCCTGGGGGCCGCTCTCAAGCGAGCTTGTTGTTGAATGCCAGGGCCTGCTGGAGGGTCTTGTCCAAACGCCTGCGTCAGAACCTTGGCTATCCGCCCTCCACAGGGAGCGGCCCGCCAACGAGGAACTCTACCGCGACCCCGACCACGGCTTCGTCCTGCTCGCCCATTCGGAAAATGCAGGCCTCTACCGGCCGCCCCACGACCACGGCCGGGGTTGGGTGATCTATGCCATGCAGGATGGGGAGATCGAGATGGGCACCTATGCCCGGATCGAGGACTCTGATGGCGCAGTCAGGCTGGTGAAGCGCAACAGCACCCTGGTCCGGACAGGCCACGCGCAGGTCTACCTGCCCGGCGATATTCACGACACCCGCTGCGTGAGCGACACAGCCCTGCTGTTCCGGTTCACTGAGCGGGATTTGCGGGTCGAGGACCGGCAAGAGCACCGCGTCACGCGCTATCATCAACGCAACGGCGTCTGGACCGTGGGGTCGGAATGACCGCCGCTCCCGACGCCGGTCGGGTTACCGAGACAGCATCAGCGCAGCCCGTGTCTTCGGCTGGCCTGCCCCAACCGCAACGCGCCTTGGCGATCACCGCCGTCCTGGCGGCCATGACCTTGGTCGTCCTGGACGCCGGCATGGTGAACGTCGCACTGCCAACGATGACGCGCGCCCTCACAACGACCCCGGCGCACGTCGTGTTGGTCGTCACCGCCTACCAGACCGCCCTGGTCATGGCGCTGCTCCCTTGCGCAGCGCTCGGAGAGCGGTTCGGCAATCGCCGGATGTTTCAGGTCGGCGTCGCGATATTCGTCACCAGCTCGGTTCTTTGCGCCATTTCCCCCTCGCTGCCATGGCTCGTCGCTGCGCGCTTTCTCCAGGGGCTTGGGGGCGCGGCCGTCATGGCGCTGGGTGTGGCCCTTCTGAGGTTTTCGCTTGCGCCCGGCGAGTTGGGCGCAGCGATCGGCTGGAACGCTCTCGCAGTCGCACTCTCATCCGCAGCCGCACCGACAATCGGTGCGTTGATCATAGCGCATTCCGACTGGCCTTGGCTTTTCCTGGTCAACCTTCCGACCGGAGGGATTGTCTTGCTCGCCTCCCTGGCCCTGCCCGGCCCCCCAAGGCTGGCGAACCGCGTTGACCTGCCCAGCATGGGTCTGAATGGGGCCACGTTCGGGCTTTTGGTCATCGGCGCGGAGATCTTGCCGAAATCACCGAAATGGGCGGCCGTGTTTTTCGTCGCCGCCGCCTTCGCCCTGACCGTCCTTGTGCGCCGCGAGGCCTCGAAAGCCGCGCCCCTCATACCGCTCGATCTGTTGAGCAGCCGAACTTTCCGACTCTCGGTCATCGCCTCGATGTGCTGCTTCACAGCCACGGCTGCGGCCCTCGTCGCACTGCCTTTCTATTTCCAACACGGCCTCAATCAGCCGCCGCTGATGGTCGGGCTCTATATGTCTCCATGGCCCCTGAGCGTGGCTGTGGCCGCAGCGATTTCGGGCCGCCTTTCCGATCGCTTTTCTACGGCCTTGCTTTGCACCGCCGGCGGCGGACTCCTCGCTATTGGCTTGGCGGCCATGGCCTTGTGGCCTTTGCACGGTAGCCCCTATCCGCTCATCGCCCTCTCGGCGGTCTGCGGCGTGGGTTTCGGACTGTTCCAGGTCCCGAACAACCGCAACATGTTCCTTGCCGCCCCGCCGGATCGGAGCGGCGCTGCGGGCGGAATGCAGGGCACCGCCCGACTGAGTGGTCAGACCGCCGGGGCGGTGCTCATGACCGTGCTCTTCACCATGACCCCCCTGACCACGGCACCGAGGATCGGGCTTGGGATTGGGGCCATGCTGGCCCTCGCCTCGGGCTTGGTGAGCCTGCTCAGGAGCTCAGAAAAAAGGAGCCCGATCCATGTTGGCCACTAGCTCTCAGGCACCCAGGATTGATTGGCGCGTCCCTGGCGCACTCATCGCGCTGACTATTGTTCCTCTCTTAGCTGGCGGTGCCCGGCTTGCTCAGCTTGCATCCAGCGACCCAGCGATCGGCGACAGCGCTCGGTTCGGCGCATCGCCAACCCCTATCGTCCTCCACATCATCGCGGCGAGTATCTTCGGCGTCCTGGGTGCCTTGCAGTTTGTCCCCCAGTTCCGCAGCCGAGGAACACGCTGGCACCGGATGGCAGGTCGGCTCGTGTTGCCGTCCGGTTTCGTTGTCGCCCTCACCGGCCTCTGGATGACCCAGTTTTATGCTGCGATCGCAACCGACAGCACCCTTCTCTATGCAACGCGGCTGGTGGTCGGCGGGGCGATGTTGGCCGCCCTTTCCATGGCGATCTTCGCCCTCAGGCGGCGCGCCTTTGATGTTCATGGCGACTGGATGATCAGGGCCTATGCGCTGGGGATGGGGGCCGGATCCCAGGTCCTGACCCACCTTCCCTGGCTTCTTCTGCTCGGCACCCCCGGCCCAACCAGTCGCGCCCTGCTCATGGGGGCGGGTTGGGCGATCAACATCGCCGTGGCCGAGTGGACCATTAAGCGTGGCTCACGGCGGCTGTTGCCGGCTCACCATGTCGAGGAGGCCCCAGCGTGCTGACGGTTTCGCGACTATTCTTGGATCGGCACCGCGAACTCCGTCACGACTGGTGGGTCGCGGCATTCCTCACACTGCAAACGATCCATCTCGTGGCACTCCTCGTAACGGTCGCTTCCATGTTCCCGAAGTAAACGAACACGGTCCACCGTCTAGTAAACGGTGGTCTTGCTTCCAGATTACTTGACCGACGCATTCACTTCATCCGTAACCATCATTTGCGTCCGACCGCAAAGCGGACCTCGCCAAGGACCGGGAAGAGTCCCATCCGGGCTCGGGGACTGCGGGCTCAGAACGTCTGCTTTGGGTCGGAAGCGGTCAAAAGCATCGCTCCAGTTTCCGGACTCTGGAAGCCAAGGTCTGCGTCGGAACCCCCTCCACCCCGGTGTGTAATCTCGCCCCGTGTCTTCTCGCCCCTTGAGGACCCCGATGCGCGACTTTCGACCCTCCGACGCGCGCTAAAGTCGCTCCGGAATCGGCCCGACGACCGTTTCTGACGCAGGCCCGTGCAGAGTGGTGAAAGGCCCGCCGGGCCTGGGTCTTTGACATGGCTGAACCCGCCGCCGCCGCCGCACAGCGGCCGACGAACCGTCCCCGGAGGGCGATGACGGATCGGGGGCGTTCAGCGCCGATTTTTTTCTCGGGAAAGCGGTACTCTCGCCCCCTCGAACTAGCCCCGCAGGACCTTCAACAACTGCGGATGCAGGTCCGAGTTCGTGGCCAGGATCTGTGCGCCCGTCTCCGGCCGGCCCTCGCCGTCGATGGTCGTGACGATGCCGCCGGCCTCGGTGACGAACAGGATCCCCGCCGCCACGTCCCAGGGCTGGAGGTTGCGCTCATAATAGGCGTCGTACCGCCCCGCCGCGACCCAGGCGAAGTCCAGGGCCGCCGAGCCCAGACGGCGGATGCCGGCGACGCGCTGGCCGATGGCGTGGATGTCCTTGATGGCCTGGGCGTGGCCCGTCTTGCCGATGAAGGGCAGGCCGGTGGCGATCAGGCTTTCCGACAGGTCGCGGCGGCCGGCGACGCGGATGCGCTGGTCGTTCAGATAGCAGCCCTTGCCCTTTTCGGCCCAGAACAGCTCGTTCATCACCGGGTTGTAGGTCACGCCCGCGACGATCTCGGAGCTGCCGTCCGGCGCGGTCCGCTGCAGGCCCACAGTGATCGCGAAATGCGGCATGGCGTGCATGAAGTTGGTGGTGCCGTCGATCGGATCGACGATCCACATGTGGGACTTGTCGGTCCCCTCGATCATGCCGCGCTCCTCGCCCAGGAAGCCGTAGCCGGGGCGGGCCTTCATCAGCAGTTCGTAGAGGGTGTCCTCGGCCTTGATGTCGGCGGCGGTGACGAAGTCGCCGGGGCCCTTGCGTGACACCTGAAGCTGCGACACCTCGCCGAAGTCGCGCAGCATCGGGCGGGCGGTCTTGCGGACCGCGTCGATCATGACGGAAACGAGGGCGGAGGCGAGGGCCATGGGGATCTCCTGGTCCGACTATCCTGAAAAGGCGCTGGGGCCCGGATAGGCGGAGAAGTTCAGCGGCCCCGGATGAGGCCGAGTGGTTGGTGATTGGTGATTGGTGATTGCAGGTCAGGCGCCGTCGAAGACGCAGCCAACCACCAACCACCAATCACCAGCCACCCGCGTAACGGCTACTCGGCGCGGCGAACGTACTCGCCGGTCGTCGTATCGACGACGATCCGCTCGCCCACGCCCATATAGGGCGGGATCATGATGCGGACGCCGTTGTTGGCGATGGCCGGCTTGTAGGACGACGAGGCGGTCTGGCCCTTCACCGTGGGCTCGGTCTCGACGACTTCCAGCGTGACCTGGTCGGGCAGGGTCAGGCCGATGGGCCGGTCCTCGTGCATCTCGATGACGACCTTCATGCCGTCCTGGAGGTAGGCGACGCGGTCCTCGCCGACCCAGTCCTTCTGCAGCTCGGTCTGCTCATAGGTGGCGTCGTCCATGAAGACCAGGGCGTCGCCCTGCTCGTACAGATAGGAGAACTCCTTCTGTTCCAGCGTGACGCGCTCGACCTTGTCTTCCGACCGGAAGCGTTCGTTCAGCTTGTTGCCGGTCTCGAGGTTCTTGGCCTCGACGTTGGCGAAGGCGCCGCCCTTGCCGGGCTTGACGTGGCTGGCCTTGGTCACGACCCACAGGCCCTTGTTGTGCTCAAGGACCATGCCGGGCTTGATGTTGTTGCCGTTGATTTTTGCCATGGGGGATCGCCGGGGCTGGGGCGCAGCCAGGAGGGCGCGCGAATTCGGTCGCGATCCCTAGAGGAAGCCGCCCCGCTGGGCAAGGCGGGGGCGACAGCGGCCCGGCCGAAGTTCCCTAGTTCCCCGTCGCGCTCTTGTCCGGGGCGATCTCGGTCATGGCCGACTGCAGATAGTTCTGCTCGCCCAGCTGTTCGATCAGTTTGAACTGCGCCTCGAGGAAGTCGATGTGCTCCTCGGTGTCGTTCAGGATGCGCATCAGGATGTCGCGGCTGACGAAGTCCTGGGCCGCCTCGCACTGGGCGACGCCGGCCTTGACCGTCTCGCGCCCGCCCAGCTCCAGCTGGAGGTCGGCGCCGAGGCATTCGACGGCGGTCTCGCCGATCTTCAGCTTGTGCAGGTCCTGCAGATTGGGCAGGCCGTCGAGGAACAGCACGCGCTTGATCAGCATGTCGGCGTGTTTCATCTCGCCGATCGATTCGTCGTAGATGATCTGGCCGAGATGCTTCAGGCCCCAGGACTCGAACATCCGGGCGTGCAGGAAATACTGGTTCACGGCCGTCAGTTCGTTGGTCAGCACCGCATTGAGGGTGCGGATGATCGCGGGGTCGCCCTTCATCGTCATTCTTTCCGTCAGCGGCGCGGCGGTCAGCCCGACCGTCATGAATCACCGGCTGTGAGAACCGGTTTTAGCATGCAAATTCGCCTTGTGTTCACCTGCGAACACTTTTCACGACATTGAAAATGCGAATGAATCTCCCGTGGGGGAGGGCAGGGCCTATTCGGCCGCCATGGCGAAGGCCTGGCGCGTTTCCTGGATCATCTCGCGCATCTCGCAGACGCATTTGGCGCACTGGGCGGCGCACTGGTTGCGGGCAAAGACGTCGCGCGGTCGCGTCGCGCCCGCCTCGATGGCAGCGGCGACATCCCGTTTGCGAAGACCGTTGCAGTTGCAGACGTACACGGTGGGGCGGACCCGGTGATTGCGAATGGTTCTCCATAGCAGGATAGGTGCGGCGAATGCAAGTCGTTCGCAGGAGGCGGTTGACCAGGCGGTCCATCCGTCGCACTTCCCGCCCATGTCCAGACCTCCCGTCGTCCCCGAGCGCCCGCCCTGCCGGCTGTATCTGATCACCCCGCCGGCGATCCCCGACCTCGCCGCCTTTGCGCGCGATCTGGAGGCGGCGCTGGATGCAGGGGATGTGGCGGCGCTTCAGATCCGGCTCAAGGGCGCGGACGATGCGGCCGTGCTGGCCGCCGTCGCGGTGCTGAAACCCCTGGCCCAGTCGCGGGGCGTGGCTGTGATCCTTAATGACCGGCCCGATCTGGCGGCGCGATCGGGCTGCGACGGCGTGCACCTCGGCCAGTCCGACGGCACGGTCAGTGCGGCGCGAACCATGATGGGCCGCGACGCCATGATCGGCGTGACCTGCCACGACAGCCGCGAGCTGGCGATGGACGCGGCCGAGGCGGGTGCGGACTATGTCGCCTTCGGCGCCTTCTTCCCGACAGGGACCAAGGAGACGGTCTACCGACCCGATCCGGAGATCCTGACCATCTGGCAGGAGACGGTCGAAATCCCGTGCGTCGCGATCGGGGGGATCACGGCAGGGACCGCCGGGGACCTGGCGCGGGCCGGGGCCGACTTTGTCGCGGTGAGCGCCGCCGTCTGGAACCACCCCGACGGCCCTGCCGCAGCCGTTCGGGCGCTGGATCGCGCATTGTCCCCGATCGCCTGACCTTCAGGGGATATTAGGATGGGACGGGTCAGGATATCCGCTGACATCCCGCCGTCCGGACCCGAAGATGACCATGAGCCGCGCGCTCGACTCGTCAAAGCCTGTCGTCGGTGCCCAGGCCGCGGCGAAGACGGCAGCGCGCGCCGGCGTGCGCCCGGCGGGCGTCGCGCAGCCGATGGCACCCATCTTCACAGCCATGGCCGTCCTGGTGCTGGTCGTGCTGTCGCTGACGTTCGCGCGGTCCTCCGGCGGGGTGGCGGCGCTCTGGGGGGCGACCGGGGTCGCGGTCGCCGTCTGGCTACGAACCTCGAGGGGCCAGCTCTATGACCTGTCCTTCGGCGGACTGATCGCCGCCGGGATCGCGGCAGGCGAGCTGTTGTCCGGTACTTCGACCGAACTGACGGTGATGTTCACCGCCGCCAACATGCTGGAGATCTGTCTCGCCGTTTTGCTGGCGAGGCGGTTCGCCCCGACCCTGAATCTGGCCTCTGTACTGGGTACCTGCCGTTTCCTGCTGGCGGCCGCCGTCATCGCCCCTATCCCGGCAGCGGTTTTCGCCAGCGGCATGCTCTGGTGGATGACCGGCGCTGATTTTCTGGCTTCAGCCCAGACGTGGTGGTTCGGTCATGCGCTCAGCATCGCCGTACTGTCGAGTTTTGGCCTGGCCCTGAACAAGCGGGAAATCGCCCGCTACCGCGTCCCGGCCCGGGCCATCGAGGCCGTGGTCCTGCTCGGCGGCTTGTCCGGCCTTTGCTACGCCGTCTTCTCGCAACAGCATATGCCGATCGGCTTCGTCACCATGCCGGTGCTGCTGCTGATCGCCGTCAGACTGCGCATGCTCGGCGTGACGGCAGCGCTCCTGATGATTTCCGTACTGGCCGTTGGGGGCAGCATGCGGGGCTTTGGTCCGTATGCGGTGGCGTTCCAGGGGGGCGACCGTGCCTTGATGGCCCAGCTGCTCGTGCTGTTCGGCTATCTGCCGATCATGCTCGTTGCGGCCCTGCTTGAGGAGCGCGACCGCTTCGCCGACCGGGCCCGGCTGGGTCAGGTCCGGGCTGAAAAAGCGTCCGAGGCAAAGTCGCGCCTGCTCGCCAATGTCGCCCACGAGATCAAGAGCCCCGTCGGCGGCGTGATCGGCATCGGCGAGCTGTGGAAGGCCGGTCAGCTGGGGCCCGTCTCGGCGACCCAGGTCGAGATGGCGGATATGCTGGTCAAGACCGCACGACAGGTCGAGGCCCTGGCGCTTGACCTGCTGGACGTGGCCCGCGCCGAGTCCGGAGCGGTCAAGGTCGAGCTTAGGCCGACCGATGTGCCCGGTGTGCTTGAGGACGTGCGTCGGACGACGTCCTTGCGCCCGGACGCCCATGGAATCCGGCTGGACGTGGTCAGCGAGGGCGATGGCCTCGTCGCCCTTGCCGACTCCCAGCGTCTGACCCAGGTGATTGCCAACCTGGCCTCCAATGCAGTCAAATACGGCGGGGCCGGCGGTGTGGTCGTCTTCCGCGCCAGCAAGATCTACGACGGCGTGCGGATCGAGGTCATCGACCGTGGCGTGGGGCTCTCGGTGGAGAAACAGACCCAGTTGTTCGAACCCTTCAATCGGCTGGGTCTCGAACGCTCGACCGTGGAGGGCCACGGCATCGGCCTGGCCCTGGCCAAGCGGCTGGTCGAGTTGCAGGGCGGCTCGATCGGCGTGACTTCCGCGCCGGGCCAGGGTGCCACCTTCTGGGTCGAACTGCCGACGGCCTGATCCGGCTCTTGCCGTTCGCGGGTTGAAGGGGGATTGTCGTCCCCATGAAAGTCTTCGTTACTGCCGCTGCCCTGTTGCTTGCCGGAGCCGCGCAAGCCCAGACGCCTCCGGCCCAAACCTCCCCGGCGGCGCCCGTCAGCAGCCTGACCCGTGACCTGAACAGCGGGCCGCCGGCCCCGGCGGTCTATCTGGCGCCGGCTCCCGCCCCCGTGATCGCGCCGACGCCGGTGCCCGCTCCCCCGGCAGCGACGCCCGCACCGACGTCGCCCCGGCCCGTCGCGGCCCCGGTGCCGGCCGCAGTCCCGCCTGCACCCGTCGATCCGACACCGGTCCGACCGCGGGTCACGCCCGCGCCGTCGGTTCAGCCGCCTGCGCCCGTCGTCGCGGTGCCGGTTTCCGGGCCAGCCACGGCCGAGCCCGCCGCCACCCCGGCCCCGGTCCCCGCCGCGCCACCCCCCACCGTTCTGGACAGCGCCGCCCGCGCGGCCCTGCCGTTCACCGCCGACCTGCCGCCGGGCTTCGAGATCGTCACCGGCCGACCGGGCCCGGATTTCCGCATCTATACGATCCGCCGCGGCGGCCAGTCGTTCGTCATGGTCTATGCCGGGCCGGCGTCGCAGTTCCCGATCTACAGCGGCCAGATGGTCGAGGCCGCGGGCCGCGCCTCCATCCTCTCGACCGAGGACGGCATTCGCCACGCCGTGGAGCACCTGTTCCAGCGAACGGTCGCCCCGCGCGAAATCCACGTCTGGACCATGAGCCTCGACGGCGCGGATCGCGACCTGGCGGAACAGATCGCCCAGTCGGTCGACGTCCGCTAGCGCGACGTCAGGCCCGGCGAACCACTGTATCCGGGTCGCCCAGCCGCACCCCGCGCGCACCGGCGAAGACGAGGACTTCCTGCCCCTGCGCGGCGGCCCAGCGGCGCAGCGTCGCCTGATAGGGCTCGCGCCGCCAGTCGTGGGGTCGCGCGGCGTCGCATTCGACCACCAGCCGCGCCCCGCCCCGTTCGCTGTGCAGCACAAAGCCGGCTGTGGTCGGCTTCCAGCTGTCGTCCAGCGCGTCGGTCAGCAGCCACAGGCAGTTGAAGACGCGGCAGTCGCCCGGACGGTCTTCATAGACGGCGCAGCCCGCGGACTTGCTGAAATGGCGGCACCATTTGCCCGCCGGCTTGTCGAGGGCGGTTACGCCCATCAGCTTGCAGCACAGGCCGCAGTCGCCGCAGCTCTTGGCCGAAGCCGGGCTGTCTTCAAGCATGGGTGATGCTCCGAACGTCCATGATCCTGCCTACCACGGGCCCGGTGTCGCTGGCCCGCCTCATGCGGCAGGATGGATCGTCACAGCACCTCGCGCCGGGACAGGTGGATCGTCATCAGGATGAGGACGACCAGGCCGAGCCCGGAACCCAGACCAAGGGCGGTGTTCACTCGCCACGGCTCTGAAGCCAGCATGTTGACCGGCATCTGCCAGGGGAGGAAGACGCCCTGCTTCGCCGAGGTGGCGACGACGGCGAAGAAGGTCCCGCCGATGCCCAGCACCAGTCCGGGCACGAAGCTGGCGAAGCGGAGGGCGGTCCACAGCTGGATCGCGATCAGGAGCAGGCCGGCGAGAAACATGGTCGCCATCAGCCTGGCGTAGAGGGACAGGTCGAACAGGCCGGTGGGAGCGACCTCGGACTTGATCAGGCCAGCCAGACTGGCTCCGGCCCAGGTGAAGGCCACGACGGCGACACTCATCATGGCCACGATGCCCAGGGCGCAGACGGCCTTGGCCGCGTACAGGCGCCAGCGGGGCACGGGCAGCGCGCGCAGGTGATCCCAGCTTCGCGGCCCATGCTCCATATGGGCCATGAGGGCGGCCAGGGCGGTGACGCTCATCGGCATCATGAAGAAGGCCCAGACGCCCGCCGCGTTCATCATCCACATGTCCCAGGGTGAGGCCTGTTTGGCCCGCAGGATCATGAAGAAGACGAAGATCGCGATCAGGGCGGGCGCGGCGACGGCGAGCAGGGCCGCCAGCGACCGGTTCAGCTTCCGGGCCTCGACGACGAACGGGGCGAAGAAGGGGGCGGCGGACATCAGACCAGCTCCGGCTGCATGTGGGGTTGGGCAGGGGTTGGGGCGGACACCTTGCGATAGATGCCCTCGAGGGTTCGCGCCCGCGGGCCGATGGCGAAGACCGCGATCTCGGCCTCGACGAGCGCCCGGTTCAGGGCGGCGGCGGCGGCACGGGCGTCCTCGCCGGGCCTGAGGCTGGCGACAATCCGTTCGGGTGTATGGGTGACGGCGAAGCCGCGTGCCGAGGCGAGGGTGGCGGCGCGCACCGGATCATCTGTCTCCACAGCCACCTCGGGAGCCAGATCGGCCTTCAGACGGGCCAGTTCGCCCTCCAGCACCAGCCGTCCCTGATGGACGATGCCCACGTGGGTGGCGGTCTGTTCGATCTCGCCCAGCAGATGGCTGGACAGCAGCACCGTCGCACCGGTCCGGGCCGGCAACTCGCCGAGGAAGCGGCGCATGTCGGCGATTCCGTCCGGGTCCAGCCCGTTGGTCGGTTCGTCGAGGATCAGCACCGGCGGTGACCCGAGCATCGCCCGGGCCAGACCCAGACGCTGGCGCATGCCCAGCGAATAGTCAGAGACCCGGCGGCGGGCATGCGCCGTCATCTCGACCACCTCCAGCACCCGGTCGATCTCGGTGCCCGGAAGGCCGATCAGGGAGCGGGTCAGGTCCAGGTTCTCGGCCCCCGACAGATTGCCGTAGAAGCCGTGTGCCTCCAGCAGCGCCCCGACCTGACGCGCGGCACCCGGACGGTCCTGAACCACGTCGATGCCGCAGATGCGGGCCGTTCCGGCGGTGGGCCGGATCAGGCCCAGCAGCATCTTCAACGTCGTGGTCTTGCCGGCGCCATTGCGACCGAGGAAGCCATAGACGGCCTTGGTCGGCACGGTCAGCGAGACCGCGTCGACGGCCAGATGTCGTTTGAAGCGGCGGGTCAGGCCCCGGGTTTCGATGGCGACAGGCATCGTCGGCGCTCGTTTTCGTTTAAGTAAGACATAAAGTTGCAAACGACGCGTCTTTAAGTCAAGATTAAAGATAAGTGAGACTTTCGACACCGGAGACCAACCCGTGAGCCAGACCGAGATCGACCGCTTCCGTCGGCGCTGCGCCTGGTTCCGCTGGCTGGCGATTTTCATGGTGGTCAGCGTGGGCGCCCTGATCGCGCTGATCCATGTGATCTCACCGTTCGTGCTCTGGACCCGGGGCGAGCCCGGCTATCCGCAGACCTTCTACCGGACGGCGCTCATGGGCCTGCCCGCGGCCTGCTATCTGTTCGGGGTCTGGTCGATCGGTCAGGCCATGGGACAGCTGGCCAGAGGGCGGCTGATCCAGCCGATCCTGGCGGACGCCCTGCGCCGCGTGGGTCTGGCCCTGTGGATCGGCGGGGTGCTCAGCGTCTTCGTCGTCACCAATGTCCTGCGCGTCGTCGGCCTGACCACGGGCGGCTACCTGCATTTCGACGTGCCCGGCATGACACTGGGCATGATCGGCGCCGCCCTGTTCCTGCTGGGCCGCGTGGCCGAGCAGGCCGGCCGGGTCCAGGCCGAGCTGGACGAGATGATCTGATGCCGATCCGCGTGACCCTCGACCAGTTGATCGTGAAGAAGGGGCTGAAGGCCCGTGACCTCGCCGCCGAGGTCGGCCTCAGCGAGACCCAGCTCTCCCTGTTCCGCTCGGGCAAGGTGAAGGGTATCCGCTTCCGGACGCTGGCGAAGTTGTGTGCGGCGCTGGAGTGCCGTCCGAAGGACCTGCTCGACTATGACTTTGACCCGGCGGATCTCGCCGCCGTCGACGAGGACTAGCCGCCGAAGGTCACCGTCTGGGCGTGCGAGCCAGGGCGGAACACCACCGTCCGGGTCACGCCGTTGATCCGGATATTGACCTGCTGTTCCTGGTCTTCATGGACGCCGGGGAAGAAGTCGAGGTCGACCGTGACCGCAGCGATGCTCCGGTCGGTCGTCTCACCGGTGAAGGCGATGCGGACGTTGTCGCCGGCCAGATCGGTGGCGGCGTGGGTTACCGGGATCGCGGCACCGTCGATATCCAGACGAAACCGCTGACGCAGGTGGGTCTCGAGGTCGGCCACGGCCCGGGGGTCGTCGAGACTCGGCTGGGCCTCCGGAGCGATGGAGACCAGGGCGGGCTCCACGTCGTGGGCGGCGAAGCGATGCACCACGCTGACCACGCCGGAGGTCGGATCGATCTCGATCACGGTCAGGCCGGCGTGGCCGCGGTGGGCCAGCGCCGGCGTGGCGAGGGCACCGGCCAAGGCCGCGACGAGCAGGACCCGTTTCATCACTGGCTCGCGGCGGGACGGCGGACCCGCGTCGCCGTCGAGTCGGGGCTGACCTCGACGTCGGAGTCGCGCATGCGGTTCTCACCGGGCGGCGGTGGCGGCGACAGGCGCAGGGTCCGCTCGTCAATCCGACGCGGGAACAGGTTGTTGGCCAGATTGGCGTCGGCGGTTTCCCGCAGGGGGTCGACCTCGGCCGAGACCAGTGTCTTCGGAGACACGTGCTGCCAGATCACCTGCTGGCTGTTGCGCCGCCAGATCTCGGCGGGGATGCGGATCGTCTCGTCCGAGCCGTCGCTGTAGGTCAGCTTCAGGATCACCGGCATGACCAGGCCGCCGACGTTCTTGAAGGTGAAGCGGTAGATGTTGTCGTCAAAGCCCTGGGCCGCGCGGCGGTCGGCGTCGGCGCGGCGGGTCGCGGCTTCGGCGTCCCGGCGCTGCTGGGCCGTCGTCGTGAAGCGGTCGGTCTCGTTGTAGAAGTCCCGGGTCGCAGGATCACGCTCGACCACCGTCTCGATACCGCGGTTGTTCTCGACCGTGCGCGAGACCGGCTCCTGTTCGAACCGCTCGCGGGCGGCGCGGTTGCGGACTTCGGGATCGGTCGATTCCAGGGTCGCGGCCGTCACGCTCTCCAGCGAGATGTCGACGTGGTCGGTCGAATAGAACCAGCCGCGCCAGAACCAGTCGAGGTCGACGCCCGAGCTTTCCTCCATGGTGCGGAAGAAGTCGTAGGGAGTCGGGCGTTTGAAGGCCCAGCGCTGCGAATACTCGCGGAAGGCCCGGTCGAACAGTTCGCGGCCCAGCACGGTCTCGCGCAGGATCACCAGGGCCGTTGCCGGCTTGGCGTAGGCGTTGTTGCCGAACTGAAGCAGGCTGTCCGACTGGGTCATGACCGGCACCTGGTCCTGCGAGACCATGTATTCGATGATGCTGGACGGCTCGCCGCGGGCCGGGAAATTCGCGTCCCACAGCTTTTCAGCCTGGAACTGCAGGAAGCTGTTCAGCCCCTCGTCCATCCAGGTCCACTGGCGCTCGTCCGAGTTGACGATCATCGGGAAATAGGTGTGGCCGACCTCATGGATGACCACGCCGATCAGGCCGTTCTTGGCGCGTTCGGTGTAGGTCAGGCGGCCGTCGTCGCCCCGGACCGGGCGCGGCCCGTTGAAGGTGATCATCGGATATTCCATCCCGCCGACCGGGCCGTTGACCGACTGGGCCGTGGGATAGGGGTAGGTGAAGGCGAACTGGTTGTAGACGTCGATGGTGTGGGCGATCGACCGGGTCGAATAGGCGTCCCAGAGCGGGCGGGCCTCCTTCGGATAGAAGGACATGGCCATGACCACGGGATGTTCGGTGCTCTCCTGGTCGACGCCCATGGCGTCCCAGATAAATTTGCGGCTCGAGGCCCAGCCGAAGTCGCGCACGTTGTCGGCGCTGAAATTCCAGGTGCGTGTGCCGGACCGGGCCGGCCGGGCTTCGGCGGCGGCGGCCTCGGCGGGAGTCACGATATAGACCGGGGCGTCGGCCGTGCGGGCCTGGGCCAGCCGAGCCTGCTGCTCGGCGCTGAGGATGTCGGTGTTCTGAAGCTCGCCGGTCGCCGCCACGATGTGGTCGGCCGGCGCGGTGATCGAGACGTCATAGTCCCCGAACTCGAGCGTGAACTCGCCGGCACCCAGGAACTGGGCGTTATGCCAGCCCTCATAGTCGGAATAGACGGCCAGCCGAGGGAACCACTGGGCCGCCAGGAACAGACAGTTGCCGTCCTCGCCGGGCTTGGTGAAACACTCGTAGCCGCTCCGTCCGCCGACCACGTTCGTCTCGGGCAGGGGCAGGCTGAAGTCGATGTTGAAGGCGAAGCTCTCGCCGGTCGCCAGCGGGCGCGGCAGCTCGATCCGCATCATGGAATCAACGATGGTGAAGGGCAGGTCGCGGCCGTCCGGGCCGGTTACCTTCAGGTCGTTGAAGCCGCCCTCCCAGTCCTGCATCCGTTGCACGCGCAGGACCTCGTTGACGCTGACGGTGTCAGAGGCGGTGTAGGTGCGGCTGCGTTCGGCCAGCGACGCGCGGCGGTAGTTCTGCTGGTCCAGCAGTAGCCACAGGTAGTCGAGGGTGTCGGGCGAATGGTTGGTGTAGGTCACCGCCTCCCGACCGGTCAGGGTCCGGCTGGCCTCGTTCAGGCTGACGTCGATGTCATAGTCGACCTGCTGCTGCCAGTAGCGGTAGCCGGGGGCACCCGAGGCATTGCGGTAGTCGGTCGGGGTCGGCCAGTCCTCGCCCTCGAACTGACGGAATTTGTCCTCGAACGTCCCTCTTGACTGGTCAACCGGGCCGACGCTCTGCTGCGCCAGGGCGGCCGTGGCCATGAGGGAGACGCTGGCGACCGATGCCAGCAACATACCGATCCGCATTCGAAACACCGTCCGCTACCTGAAAGCCCGCGCGGACCTTAGTCGCCCCGTATGATGCAACAAGGCGGCGAAGATTAAGTCTGTGTAATCCAGCCGTGCCGGGCGGCCCAGGCGAGGACCAGTTGTGGCCAGGCGGCGGCCGGCTTGCCCGCGATCAGTCGGATGCCGAAGCCATGGCCGCCTTCCTGGAACAGATGTGCCTCGCAGGGCACGGCCGCGGCGCGCAGGGCCGTGAGCAGTTGCAGACTGTTCGCGACCGGCACGGCTTCGTCGTCCATGGCGTGCAGCAGGAAGGTCGGCGGACGCCCGGTCCAGTCCATGCGTTCGAGCGAATAGCGCGCGATCGCCTCCGGCGTCGGGGCCTGGCCCAGCAGCTCCCGCCGCGAACCGGCGTGGACATGGGGGTCGGCCATGGTCGCCACGGGGTAGAGCAGGATGGACAGGTCGGGCCGGTGCGGCCCGTCGTCGGCCGCGTCCACGGCGGCATAGCTGGCGTCGGCGCGCGCCGTCAGCATGCCCGCCAGATGGCCGCCTGCCGAAGCTCCCAGCACGGCGACCCGCGCGGGGTCCAGACCGTGGTTGGCGGCCTGCGAACGCACCAGCCTCAGGGCGCGCTGGGCGTCCTGCAGTGGCGCGTCCGGTCCGGCGGCCCAGCCGTCGCCGGGCAGGCGATAGCGCAGGACAAAACAGGTCACCCCGGCAGCGGAGAACACCCGGGCGCAGTCCAGTCCCTCCTTGTCGACCACAGCCCATCTGTAGCCGCCGCCGGGGATGAGCAGCAGCGACGCCCCGTTCGGCTGGGCGGGCCGCAACACGGTCAGGATGGGATCGGTGGTGTAGCGGGCGAAGCGGTCGTGGAAGGCGGGATCGGTCGATCGCTCCGTCACCTGCGGCGTGACCGTGACCCGCTCTCCACCCGGCGCGGCTCCGGGCCAAAGCCGGAGGGTCTCCGTGGGGTCCGGCGGCGCGATCTGCCGCGCCATGGCCGGTCCGGGGACGGCGGCCATGGCGGCCAGGCCCAGGGCGGTGCGGCGGTTCAGGGTCATCAGGGCGGCTCCTGCGGACGAGGCTAGAGCATTCGTTTGCCCACCGCCAAGGCGGCGGACCTCAGACCAGCTCGACCGCCAAAGCCACGGCCTCGCCGCCGCCGATGCACAGGCTGGCCACGCCCTTCCTGCCGCCGCGCGCCTGAAGCGCCGCCAGCAGGGTGGTCAGGACGCGGGCCCCCGAAGCGCCGATGGGGTGGCCGAGGGCGGTGGCACCGCCGTTGACGTTCAGCTTCGCCCTGTCGATGCCGAGGTCGCGCATGGCGATCATGGCGACCACGGCGAAGGCTTCGTTGATCTCCCACAGGTCGACGTCCTCCACCGACCAGCCGGCCTTTTTCAGGGCCTTCTGCATGGCCGGGACGGGAGCCGTGGTGAACAGGCCCGGCTCATGAGCGTGGGCGGCGTGGCTGACGATGCGGGCGACGATGGGCAGGCCCATCGCTTTAGCCACGCTCTCACGGGTCATGACCAGGGCGGCGGCACCGTCCGAGATCGAGCTCGCGTTGGCGGCGGTAATGGTGCCGTCCTTCGAGAAGGCGGGCTTCAGCGTGGGGATCTTCTCCGGCATGGCCTTGCCGGGCTGTTCGTCCTCTGTGACCGTGACGACGCCCTTGCGCGAGGTCACCTCGACCGGCGTGATTTCGGCCTTGAACGACCCCGAGGCGATGGCCTCCAGCGCTCGGCTCAGGCTCTCCAGCGCATATTCGTCCTGGGCCTCGCGGGTGAACTGATAGGTCCGGGCCGAGTCCTCGGCGAAGGAACCCATCAGCTTGCCGGGGGTGTAGGCGTCCTCCAGCCCGTCCATGTACATGCTGTCGACGATGACATCGTGGCCGATGCGGGCACCGCCCCGGTGCTTGGTCATCAGATAGGGCGCGCCCGACATCGACTCCATGCCGCCCGCCACGATGATGTCGGCGCTGCCCGCCATGAGGCTGTCGGAGGCCATCATCACGGCCTGCAGGCCCGAGCCGCACATCTTGTTCACGGTCGTCGCCTCGACATGCAGGCCGAGGCCGGCACCGATGGCGGCCTGACGGGCCGGGGCCTGGCCCAGACCGGCGGGCAGAACGCATCCCATGTAGATCTGCTCGACCTTGTCGGCCGCTACCCCGGCGCGCTCAACCGCAGCCCGGACCGCGGTCGCACCCAGCTCGGTCGCCTTGACGCCGGACAGGGCACCCTGGAAGCCGCCCATGGGCGTGCGGGCGAAGGAGACGATGACGACGGGATCGGACATGGAAAAACTACCCTTGGGAGGAGGAATTGCGCGGCTGGATGGGCCGCTGGGCCGGGAAAGGCAAGAGGCTCAGGCGGCCTCTTCGTCGGTCCGTTCCCGGGGCATCATCTCCCCGACCGTCGGACGGTTTTCCGCCCGGGTCAGCAGGATGTCGCGCGGTTTGACGATCTCGTTGCAGTGACCGCAGGCGATGCGCGGCGCCAGGTCGTGGCCGCAAGCCTTGTGAATCATGGAGATGCCGGAATCTGCGTCGCCATAGACGTGCTTGGCACCCCAGCCGTGCAGGGTGACCAGCACGCCGTAAAGGTCCTTGCCCTTGGCGGTCAGGACATACTCGTTGCGGGGCGGGCGTTCGGAATAGAGCCGGGGCTCCAGCACGCCGTGCTGGACCAGTGACTTCAGCCGCGCCGCAAGGACATTACGGGCGACGCCCAGCCGCTCCTGCCACTGCTCGAACCGGCTGACCCCGTTGAAGGCGTCGCGGATGACGAGCAGGGTCCACGGATCGCCGATCACTTCGAGCGTGGCGGCGATCGAACAGCTCTGTCGAGAATAGTCGGCGGTGCGTCCCATACGGACGAAAGTGACCCTGCGTCAGCCGTTTGGCAAGAGGGTTGCCAATCTGAACGGACTAAGTCAGTCTTGTTTGGCTACGGACATGCTGCAGCGTTTCCGGATCCCTTGACTTCGGGCGGAGGCCTTGGCGCTTCCGCCCGCCTTTCCCGCACGATAGCAAGTCCACATGACCAAGCAGACCCTGGCCGAAGCGCTGGCCCTGACCGACGACGGCACCGGTGGACTGACCGCCCGGCTGACCGGCGGCTTTTCGAACGCCCCCCAGTCGGCACCGCAGGAACGCGGGGCACCCTTCGGCGGTCTGATGGCGGCGCTGGCCGCCGGTGCCATGCGGCGGGGGCTGGGCATTGAGACGCCGCTTCAGTCCCTGACCATCCAGTACCTCGCCGCCGCCCGCTTCGAGGATGCGGTCTTCACGCCGACGATGAACCGGGGCGGTCGCAATGTCGCCTATGCCTCGGTCACCGGCGGTCAGGGAGACCGGCCCGCGATACAGGCGCTGGGGACGTACGGCCGCGACGTCGCGGGGCCGGTGCTGACCCCGCTGACGGCCTCACCGACTCCGGTCGCAGATCTCGACCCGCTGCCGCTGGACCCGATGTTCGGCCCCTGGTTCACCCGTCACATCGAGAACCGTTTCGTCGATGGGCCGCGACTGTTCGGTGGGAATGCGGGCAAGACACCGGAGTTGGGCTGCTGGATGCGCACCATCGATGGTGTCCCGTTGGACGAGGCCCGTCTGCTGTTCCTGCTGGACGGGCTGTATCCTACCTATTTCACGGCCTTCCCGGCCCCGCCGAATGTCTCGGCCAGCGTCGATCTTCGGGCCGATCTGCTCACCGAACTGACACCCGATACCTCGCCTGAGGGCTGGGCCTATTTCCATTTCACCAGCCGCGATGTCGGCGGCGGATGGGCGGTCGAGGATGGGGTGGCCCATGCACCGGACGGACGGCCCCTGGCCCTGGTGCGCCAACGCCGGAAGCTGATGCCGACCCGGGGCTAGCCGTGCAGGCCGCGTAGCTGGATAAGGGGGATGACGATGTCCTCCTCGTCCTCGAGGTGGCGCAGCAACGGTTGTGCGCCGCGCCCGATCAGGTCGGACAGACGCGCGGCCGTGTCCGCGGCGTCCGGGGCCTTGCCGACCATCGCCTGATGAAAGGCCAGACCGCCCTGGAACAGGGCCTCGAGCCCCTCGTGGAGGGCGTCGTGGTCGCGGTCCAGCAGGTCGATGCCGGTGCCGATCTTCGGCTCGATCTTCCGCATCTTCGGAAAGTAATGGCCGCTCTCAACGCGGTGGTGGCCGTCGAGGTGTTGCAGGAAGGACTGCAGCGCCGGGATCAGCGACCGGTGGAGGGCGGCGAGGTCGCCATTCGCCCGCCACTGGTCGACGAGGCCGTCCATATGGGCCTGATGGGCGCGGAAACTGCCGTGCATCTGGAGCCAGAAGGCGGCGGTCTCGTCGAGTTTCGAGGTCCAGCGATCGCGCGGAAACGCCTCCCGCAGGAAAAGCATCGCCGGCGGCAGGCCTGCTCGGTTGGCGAGCGCCTGTGCGTCCCGGGTCTCAGACAACCGCGGCGGTCGTCTTGATGAATCCGCCGCCCAGCAGCCGGTCAGGATCAGACGGGTCATAGAGGGCGCAGGCCTGGCCGGGGGCCACGCCTTCCTCGCCCGAGACGAAGGTCACGGCGACCGCGCCATCGACGACGGACAGTCGGGCAGGCGAGGGCGGACGGGTCGAACGCACACGGGCCAGCACCGGGGTGCCGGCCTCGGCCGCCGCCTCGATCGAGGCCTCGTCACCCAACCAGTTGGTCTCGTCCAGCGTCAGCGACGCGGTCAGCAGGGCTTCGCGCGGTCCGACGATGACGTGGCGCTTCACCGGGTCCAGCCGCGTCACGAAAAGGGGCTCGCCGACCGCGACGTTCAGGCCACGGCGCTGGCCGATGGTGTAGTCGGTGATGCCCGAGTGGCCGCCCAGCACGCGGCCGTCCATGTGGACGATCTCGCCCGCTTCCCGGCCCTGAGGCCGCAGCTTGTCGATCAGGGTCCGGTAGTCGCCGTTGGGGACAAAGCAGATGTCCTGGCTGTCCGGCTTGGCGGCGATGCGCAGGCCCAGTTCGGCAGCGACGCCGCGCACCTGGGGCTTTTCCAGATCGGCCAGCGGGAAGCGCAGATAGTCCAGCTGCTTCGCCGTTGTGGCGAACAGGAAATACGACTGGTCGCGCGAATGGTCGATCGCCTTGCGCATCTGGGCGCGGCCGTCGACGACCGCGCGCCGGACATAGTGGCCGGTCGCCATCGCCTCGGCCCCGAGATCGCGGGCGACATCCAGCAGGTCGCGGAATTTGACCGTCTGGTTGCAGCGGATGCAGGGCACCGGCGTCTGGCCGGCCAGATAGGAGTCGGCGAACTGGTCGATGACGGCGTCCCGGAACCGGCTTTCGTAGTCCAGGACGTAGTGGGGGATGCCCAGCATCTCCGCCGCCAGACGGGCGTCGTGGATGTCCTGACCGGCGCAGCAGGCACCCTTCTTCTTCAGGGCCGCGCCATGGTCATAGAGCTGCAGCGTTACCCCGACGACGTCATAGCCCGCCTTGTGCAGCAGGGCCGCGACGACGGTTGAGTCGACGCCGCCGGACATGGCCGCAACGACGCGCGATCCGACCGGCAGGCCGACCGCCGCGCGCGCGGACTCGACCGCCGCATCCATGTCGGTGCGGGCGATGGTCGGAACCGGGCAGATGTCCCCAGCGAGAGTCATGGCGGGCCATGTAGTGCGAAAGCGGTGCGAATTCGAGGCCCGTCCGGAAACGACAACGGCCGCCCCCGTCGCCGGGAGCGGCCGTGATCTCGTCGGAGCCGTCGCCTTAAGGGCGGCCGTAGTGCTGGATGCGCGTCGTGCGCAGGCCCTGCATGCCCCATTTGTCGATCGCCTTCTGCCAGGCGAGGAACTCCTCGGCCGTCAGACGGTAGCGCGCGAGCGCGTCTTCCAGGCTGATCAGTCCGCCGCGCACCGCGGCCACGACCTCCGCCTTGCGGCGGATCACCCAGCGGTCCGTATTGGCCGGAGGGAGGTCGATCATTGTCAGTGGCGTGCCCGTAGGCCCGACCACATATTGTTCGCCCTGATTATTCAGGCGTCGCTCTTGCAACATGGGCTTCTGCCTCATTGACCACCACCACTATGAACGGGACCATAGGGGCCTGCGGCTAAGGGCCGTTTAAGCGTCGTGGTGAAGGAAAGGCTAAAATGCCGTCCGCCCACAGTCGCAATATTCAACGAAGGATTCATTGAGGTTTACGCCCTGTTACTCAAGTATCAGCGTTTGATGCTGATCAGCTCGGCGAGCATTTCATCTGCGGTGGTGATGATCTTGGACGAGGCTGAATAGGCGCGCTGGGTGGTGATCAGCCCTGTGAACTCCGCCGACAGGTCGACGGTCGAAGCCTCAAGCTGCGAGGCCCCGATCAGGCCCGCGCCGCCGCTGCCCGCCGCCTTGAGATTATAGGTGCCGGAGCCCTGGCTGACGCGATAGGCGTTGCCCGAGGTCTGGGACAGGCTGTCCGGGCTGGGGAAGGTGGCCAGGGCGATCTGCGCGATCTGGCGGGTGACGCCGTTGTCGAAGATGGCCGTAACGAAGCCTGTGTCGTCGATCTTGACCTCTGACAGATTCCCGAAGGCCGTGCCGTTGGTCAGGATCGCCTGCACCACCGAGCCGCTGTCGTACTGGGTCAGACCCCCGGTCGCCGCCGTCAGGTCGAAGGACAGGTCCTGGCTGTCGATGCCCAGTCCCGTCGCCCAGTTGACCGCGCCCGCGCCCGGCGCGGCCGAGCTGGACGAGCCGAAGCTCAGCGTGGCGTTGGCCACGTCCGGGAACAGGGCGCTGGCGCCCAGCGCCGCCATGGCGTCGGCGTCGAGGCGGCCGTCCTGGGTAAAGGCGACGAGGCCGCTGCGAACCTGGCCGTTCGCCAGACCGGCGCCGGTGACGACGTCCGAGGCCGGAATGGCGCGGATCTCGGCGTACCACTGGTTGGGCACGGTGCTCTTCAGGAAGGAGATGGCCATGGTGCGCTGGCCGCCCTTGGAGTCCGAGACCGGAATGGTCAGCTCGAAATCGGGCTTCACGCCGGCGCCGGTCTCGGCGTCCCACATGGCCATGGAGTTGGTCGCGGGATTATAGGCGTTGGCGCCGACCGGCACGGCAGCGGCGTCGGTGGCCTCGGCCGAGACCAGCTGGCTGGACTTGATGTTGGCGTTCAGCTGGATGCGGGTGGTGGCTTCCGCCGTGCCGCCGACCGAGCCGACATTGATGGTGCGCAGGCGGTTCAGGTCTGAGGGGTCGGTTGCGATATTCCCTTCCGCATCGACCGGCCAGCCCTGCAGGTACAGGCCCGCCGTGTTCTTCAGATAGCCGAGATTGTCGACGCTGAAGGCCCCGGCCCGGGTGAACAGGCGGCTGTCGGTGACCTGCAGATTCTCAGGCTTCTCAGTGACGACGAAGAAGCCCTGTCCGGCGATGCCGAGGTCGGTGTTCGAGGTCGTGCGCTGAAGCTGGCCGGCCTGGCTGGTGAAGTGGCGGGCCGTGGCCAGCACGCCGCCGGCGGAATAGCCGGCACCCTGCGACTGGCTGTTGATGACCGTCGAAAACTCGCCCGCGGTGCGCTTGTAGCCGACGGTGTTCACGTTCGCGATGTTCTGCGAGATCGCGGCGAGGGCGGCGGAGTTGGCGGTCAGGCCGGACACGCCGGCCAGCAGGGCGCTGTTGATACTCATGGCGTCAGACTCCTTACGAGAACAGTTTCATTGGGTTGAGGGAGGAGGCGATGGCGGCCATCAGGCCGGCCTCGCTGTCGTCATTGGCGGGCGGTGGCGTCGCGGGGGCCCGGGACTCTTCCAGCGCGATCACGGTGGAGAGCGGCAGGATGGAATTGCCGACGGTCAGATAGGGAACGCCGTCGTACATCTCGACGCCGGTGATCCGGCCGCGGGTCAGGACCTGGCTGTCCAGGGTGCCGCCGGCGGCGTCCTTGGCCACGACCCGCAGCGAATAGACCTGGCCGTCCTGGCCGTCGTTGCCGCTGGTGGCCTTTCCGTCCCAGGTAAAGTCATGGACACCGGTGGTGCGGTCGGGCGCGTCGCCGGACCAGACCACCTTGCCCGAGCCGTCCAGCACCTCGAGCCGCGCCGTGGCGGCGTTCGATGCCAGTTCATAGCTCCAGGTCGCTTCACCGTCGGTCAGTTTGGTGGCCGACCAGGCCGCGGTGGCTTCCTTGCCGATATAGGTAGCGGCACCGGCGAGGCCGCCGCCGCCCTGGGCGGCCAGCAGACCCTTGAGCAGGTCGTTGGTGAGCAACTGCTGCTCCACACCGGCCATCTGGGTCAACTGGGCGGTGAACTGGTTGGAATCGACCGGCGACAGCGGGTCCTGGTTCTTCAGCTGCGAGGTCAGCAGGGTCAGGAAGGTCTCGAAATTCGAGGCCAGCATGGTCGAACCGGCACCGATCCGGCTGGTGGCGTTGGTGGTCGTATTGGTGACGGCGTCGACCATCGGATCAGACCTTCATGTCCACGCCCGAAGGCGAGAGGGAGAGCGCCAGCCAGCGTGGCGGCTGGGCGAGATCGATTTCGGCGTTGAGGCGCGAGGCGGCAGCGAACGCGCGCGACGAGCCGTTCCGCGAATCCTGCCCTCGGTCGAAGGCGCTGGAACCGCTGTCCCGCTCGGCGAACTCGAAGGCGTCGGCGGCAAGATGGAAGCCGGCGTCCTCAAGCTGGCGGCGCAGTTCGTCGGCGCGGCCGCGCAGATCGGTGGCGGCGGCCGGATTGTCGAAGGCCAGGCGGGCGTTGAGGCGCCCTTCGGAATCGATGTCGAGCTTGACGTCGACCCGCCCGAGCTCGTCGGGTGTCAGGGCCATTTCGAACCGGGTCGAACGGCCCTCAAGCCGGCGCAGGATCTGTGCGGCGATCTGGGCGGTGGCCTCGATGGTGGCGCGTGACAACTGCGACACGCCGGTTTCCCGCGAGGTGGCGGGAACCTGGGTCTGAACTGAAGCGCCCTCTCCGGGCGGCGGCAGGTCGGGCGTCGGCTCTCCGGACTCACTCGTCTCGGCGGCGGCGTCGCGGGCCGCGGCGGCGGCGGCGAGGAGGTCCGCAGCGCCGGGCACCGGACCCGGGACGACCGTCGGGGCCGCGGTCGCGGCGGCCGGAACGGCGGCGGATGGGGCCGCCGCCTGGGGCTCTCCGCCGGTCTTGCCGACGGCCGGTTCCACGGGACGGGAGGTGCGTTCGGCCAGGGCGCGCAGCGGTGCCGGCGCCGGGACGACCGGAGCAGGGATGACCGGAGGCGGGATCGAGGGCGCTGTCGATGCGGCCGGCGCGCTGACCCGCGCTTCGGCGTCGATGACTTCGAGGGCGGCTGCGGTCCGGGCGGCGGTGACGATCTGGGGACCGCGGACCTCGTCCCGGTCCGGGCGGACGTCGGATACGGTCGGCGGCATCTGCGGATCGTTGGTCTTGGGCGCAGGGTTCTTGTCCGCTGGCTGCAGCGGCATGACGGGCGGGTCGTCCGCCGGGCCCGAGGCGACAGCCGGAGCGGGCGGCATGACGACGGGACGTCCCTCGCCGCCTTCATCCGCCGAGGCCTTCACATCACTCTTGGCCGGGGCTTCCGGCACAGCAGGGAGGACCAGCGGGACCGGAGGCTGGGTCGGCGCAACCAGGAAGCCGGCCGTGTCGGTCGCATCCGTGCCGGTTTCGTCCGGCTTCCCCGCTTCATCCCCGCCGGTCCTGGCCGCCGGAGCGGCGGCGTCCTCGCCCGAGATGGCCGTCAGCAGGTCCTGGAATCCGGACGCATCCTCGCCCGACGACCCTTGCGGGGCGCTGGGGACGGATGGCGCGATGACGGACATCAGGGTGAGGGCGGACATTATGCCGAGGGACGGATCGCCGAAGCGAGGGGGACGAGGGCGCCTGCTGCACCGGACATTCGGAACCCGCGGCGCAAGTCGCGGGCCAACCGTGCGGCACACAGGAAGACACTGAATAGATGTAAGAAAATGGCAGGATCGGCAGGGCCGGCGCCGCGACGGCTCAGTCGAAACTTGCCGCGTGAAGACGATTCTTGCCCGGTGCCCGGCGCGGAATCGTCATCCCGGACCGGGCCGGACGAAAGGCCCGCCGGCGTCTGGCCCGCCGTTTGCGCCCCTTGCCGGTCATGACCCAGGCGCGAAACGCAAGAGCGCGTAATTTCAGTAACTTGTGCGGCCCGCCTTCGCGCGACGCCGGGCAAAAAGCGCGCGTCGGCTGGCAGGGCTTGCCGGGCGCCGCGCCTTTGGAGGTCTTCGGATGTCCCTGAACGCCATCATGAACACGGCGAGTTCGGGGCTGCAGGCGGCCCAGACCCAGCTGCGCGTCGTTTCGGACAACGTCTCCAACGTCAATACGCCCGGCTATGTCCGCAAGATCGCGGAGCAGCGGACCCTGACCGGCCAGGGAATGGGTTCCGGCGTCGAGGTGTCGCGCATTCGGCTCGCCACCGACCGCTTCCTGCAGGCGGCCAGCCTGAGCGCAGGAGCCGAGTCGGCGCGGATGGGCGTGCGCCACGAGCTGTATGACCGCATCCAGTCCCTGTTCGGAGACCCGGGCGGGGACGCCGGCTTCTTCTCCCAGGTCGACGCCGTATTCTCGGCCTTCGCCGCCAGCGCCGAGGATCCGACCTCCTCGCCCCGACGTCAGGACGCCCTGTTCCGGACCCAGGCCCTGTTCGACGAGGCCGGCCGGATCGCCGGCCAGATCCAGTCGGTCCGGGAAGACGCCGACAGCCGGATCCAGAGCGCCGTCGAACGCTCCAACAACCTGCTTGTACAGATCGAAGGCCTGAATCTCGAGATCGCGCGCGCAACCGCCACGGACGGCGACGCCTCGGGTGCGGAGACAGCCCAGTCTTCCCTGATCGGCCAACTGGCCGAGCTGATGGACATCCGCGTCGCCCCGCGGCCCGTCGGGGGGGTCTCGATCCGGACCGGGGCCGGCGTCTTGCTGGCCGGGCAGGGGGCTGCGACGCTCGGCTACAATCGTGCCGGGACGATCACCGGCGAAACCGCCTTCAACGAAGTCTGGGTCACCGAGCCCGGCGGGCAGAAGCGGTCCCTGCTCGACAGCGTGACGTCCGGCGAGATCAAGGGTCTGGTCGAGCTTCGGGATATCGAGGCCCCGGCCGCAGCGGAACGGCTGGCCGAGCTGGTCGCACATGCGGCCGACGAACTGAACCGCGCCCACAATGCCAATTCCGCCGTGCCTGCGCCGACCCGGCTGACCGGCCGTAATGTGGGACAGGCATTCGAGAGCGCCATCGCCGGCTTCTCGGGACAGACGACGGTCGCCGTGACCAATGCGGCCGGGGTCAT
The DNA here is from genome assembly GCA_943372245.1 of bacterium. Taxonomy (GTDB): domain Bacteria; phylum Pseudomonadota; class Alphaproteobacteria; order Caulobacterales; family Caulobacteraceae; genus Brevundimonas. The sequence continues at coordinate 11,099 of CALRXX020000017.1, read as the reverse complement.
CCAGACCCGGGCCGACATCGTCTTCTCGGGCGGGACCATGACGGTGAACGGCACCGCGGCGACGCCGGCGACCTTCCTGACCGTGCTCAACGCCCAGCTGGGCGGGGCGGCGACGGCCAGCTTCACCGACGGACGGCTGACGCTCGCGGCGACGGGCAGCAATGGCATCGCCGTCGCGGACAGCGCCACAGCCCCGTCGTCCAAGGCCGGCCGCGGGTTCTCGCACTATTTCGGTCTCAACGACCTGGTCTCCTCGGACCGACCGGCCTTCTACGACAACGGACTGACGGCCGCCTCGCCGCACGGCTTCACCGCCGGCGAGACCCTGACGTTCCGGTTCACCGGCGAAGCCGGCTCGCGCCTGCGCGACCTGCAGGTCGCCGTGCCGGCCGGCGGCACGGTCGGAGACCTTGTCACAGCCCTGAACGATACCGCGACGGGGGTCGGCCGCTTCGGGGCGTTCGCGCTCGCCGCCGACGGATCGCTGTCCTTCACGGGATACGGCAATCCTGCGCCGACCATGACGGTGCTTGAGGATCGCACCACCCAGGTTCCGTCCGGCGTATCAGTGACCGAACTGTTCGGCATCGGCGGCGGCGTGCGGGCCTCGCGGGCGGACGGCTTCGCCCTGCGGGCAGATATCCGGCAAAGCCCGTCCAGACTGGCGCTTGCACAGTTGAACCTGTCCGCCGCTGTCGGGACCCCGTCCCTGAGCACCGGCGATGGCCGGGGCGCGCTGGCCCTCGCCGATGCGGGTGAGCGGGCGGCGAATTTCCAGGCGGCTGGCGGATCGTCCGGCGGCTCAACCTCCGTCTCCCGCTACGCTGCCGAGCTGTCGGGCGAGATCGGCGGCAAGGCGGCGGCGGCCAAGAACCGGATGGAGACGGCGAGCGCCCTCTACACCGAAGCGGGGTCACGCCAGACGGCGCAGGAAGGCGTCAATCTGGACGAGGAACTGGTTCTGATGACGACCTACCAACAGGCCTTCAACGCCTCGGCGCGTCTGATCCAGGCGGCCAAGGATATGTATGACACGCTGATGGGGATGGTCTGATGACCCGCGTCGCAACGTTCGGGAACTACCAGTCGGCCCTGCTGGACCTGATGAGCGCCCAGACCCGGGGGACCGAGGCACAGGAGCGGGTCTCGACCCAGAAGGTCGCGACGGATCTGACCGGGTTCGGTCGGCAGTCCGAAACCCTGACCGCCATGAAGGGCTCGCAGAGCCGGATCCAGGGTTTCATCGACACCAGCGCCGCCGTCAGCGCCCGCCTCACCACGCAGGACCTGGCCCTGGGCCAGATCAAGGACGCCATCACCGGCGTGCGCGATGCGCTGGGCAGCGCGGTTTCCACCGATTCCGGTGCCTTGCTGATGCTGGATCTCGACGATCATTTCCAGAACGCTCGCAGCGGGCTGAACATGCGGCACCAGGGCGGCTACCTGTTCGCCGGCGCCTCGACCTCGACGGCCCCGGTCGCCGCGACCAGCCTGGCCGACCTGGCGGCCGCACCGGACGTGGCCTCATTGTTCAGCAACGACACGCTGAAGACCGCAAGCCGCGTGGCCGAGGGCACGACGTTGGAAACGGGCTTCCTCGCCGACGAACTGGGCACAGAAATTCTGGGCATCCTGCGGGACATCCAGACCTATCACGCGACCCCCGGATCGGGCCCGCTGACCGGCAAGCTCACCGAGCCGCAGAAGGCCTTTCTCACGACGCAGCTGGGTCGGCTTGAGCAGGCGGGGACCGCGGTGGTCGACAAGATGGCCCGGACCGGATCGCTCGCCAAACAGGTCGACAGCATCACCGAAGGCCATGAGGCCCAGAAGGTCGCCCTGGATGAGTTGCTGGGCAAACGGACCGACGCCGATATGGCGGAGGCCATCACCGACCTGCAGCTGTCGCAGGTCGCGATCCAGGCCTCGGCCCAGGTGATCAGCCAGCTGCGGCAGGTTTCCCTTCTCAACTATCTGAACTGAGCGCGCGTTTTTCCTGCCTCCGCCGGATGAATCGGCCCGGATCGAGGGACGCCGCCGCCCTGTTCCGGACCTGACCCGCGTCCGGACGATGCCTTGAGCCGTAAACGTCTGAAACCGTGGCCGAACGAATACGGCCCGGCGGCGTTCTGACGTCTGCCCCGGCTTTGCCGTTTGGCCAGCGTAGGCAAAACGGGCAGGGCGATCTAGGTTGGGGAATGGCCGCAGCGGATTTCCACATTGAGGACGGGTGGCCTGGGCTGACCCTGCGCCTGACCGGCGACTGGACCGCAACCGAGCTGGGCCGGATCTCTCGTCGGCTGGATGATGCCCTGCAGGAGCGCTGCGTCGAATCGGTCGACCTGACCGATCTGGGCCGGTTCGACACGGCGGGTGCCCTCGCCATCGTCCAGGCCTCCAACTGTGTCCTGCCTCCCTCGGCATGGAGGCAAAGGCCCGAAGCCGGGCGCACCTACGCCATGGTCGAAAAGCTGGAGCGCGAGAGCGCCGGCCCGCCGCGCCGGTCGCCCGGCTGGGTGAGGACGTTCGGCAAGGTCGGGCGGGGCGTTCACGACATTCTCGACGAAGCGACCCTGTCCATGGCCTTCCTCGGGCGGCTGGTGGTCGCCGCCGGATCAGCCCTGCGGCCGGGCCGAATCCGCTGGGCCGCCTGGTTCAGCCAGGCCGAGCGCGCCGGGCTGGACGCCATCCCGATCGTCGCCACGACCAATTTCTTCATCGGGGCGGTCATCGCCTTCCTCGGTGCCAATCTACTGACCCAGTTCGGGGCCGGTGTGTACACGGTGCAGCTTGTGGCCGTAGCGACCCTGCGCGAGCTGGCCGTTCTCATCACCGCGATCCTTCTGGCCGGTCGTTCCTCCTCCTCCTTCGCCGCCGAGATCGGTTCGATGCGAATGAACCAGGAGGTCGACGCCATGCAGGTGATGGGGGTGAACCCCTTCCAGGCGCTGGTCATTCCGAGGCTGGCGGCCATGGTGCTGTTGCTGCCGCTTCTGACCTTCATCGGCATGGTGGCGGGGATGCTCGGCGGCATGCTGGTGACCTGGGGCGAGCTCAGCTACGGCCCGTCCTTCTTTGTCCAGCGCGTCAGCGAGGACCCGAACATGGGCACCCATCTGATGGTCGGCATGATCAAGGCGCCCGTCTTCGCCGTGGTGATCGCCGCTATCGGCTGCCGGCAGGGGATGGCGGTCGCGGGCGACGTGGAAAGTCTCGGCCGGCGGGTCACGGCCGCGGTGGTGCAGGCGATCTTCGCCATCATCTTCCTGGACGCCGTGTTCGCCATGATCTTCCTGGAGCTGAACCTGTGATCGGCGCGACGACGCCGACGGGGCCGGCTGCAGCCCCGGAAAACCTGATCGAGGTTCGCGGGCTGCTTAGCCAGTTCGGCGACCATGTCATCCATGAGGGGCTGAATCTGACCCTGGAGCGCGGCGAGGTGCTCGGCGTGGTCGGCGGGTCGGGCACCGGCAAGACCGTGCTGTTGAATTCGATCATCGGGCTGAAGGAGCCGGAGGGCGGCACGATCAGCATCCTCGGGTATGACCGCGCGACCATGACCGAGGCGGAAGAGGCGGACGTCCAGCGCCGGACCGGCATCCTGTTCCAGCAGGGCGCCCTGTTTTCGTCATTGAGCGTCATCGACAATGTCGCCTCGCCCCTGGTCGAGCACACCGGCCTGTCCGCGGACGTGATCCGGGAGCTGGCCGAGATGAAGATCGCGATGGTCGGCCTCAAGCCGGAGGCCCACCACCTGAAGCCCGCCGAACTGTCAGGCGGCATGAGGAAGCGGGTCGGACTGGCCCGGGCGCTGGCGCTTGATCCGGAGCTTCTGTTCCTGGACGAGCCGACGGCGGGACTGGATCCGATCGGTGCCGCGGCCTTCGACGCCCTGATCCGTCAGCTTTCAGATGACCTCGGCCTGACGGTGTTCATGATCACCCACGACCTCGACAGCCTGTACGCCATCACCGACAAGGTGGCGGTGCTGGCCGAGAAAGGCATCGTGGCCAAGGCGACGGTTCAGGAGCTGGAGCGTTCAGATCACCCCTGGATCAGGGAATATTTCCTCGGCCCGCGTGGCCGGGCCGCAGACAGGGCCATTTCCGCTTCGGGTCGTTCCGACCCGACTCCAGGAAATGGCCATGTATGATGTTGGGCGCATTCATCCGGGCTCGGGCGTACGCGCGCCCGAACCGATAATGCGCGCCGCCTGAGGAGAGCGGACAAGATGGAACGAGACGCCCACTACGCCGCCGTCGGCATCGCCACCATCGCCCTTATGGCGGCGGCGGTGGTGTTCGCCATGTGGCTGGCCCGCCTGTCATTCAACAATGACTACGATGTCTATGACATCGTCTTCTATGGCCCCGTGCGCGGTCTGTCCGAAGGCGGCGAGGTGCATTTCAACGGCATCCGCGTCGGCGAGGTTACCGACCTGAACCTGGACCCCGACAAGGGCGATCAGGTCATCGCCCGCATCCGCGTTGATGCAACGACCCCGGTCCGCGTGACCTCGCGCGCCCAGCTGGAGCCGCAGGGCATCACCGGACTCAACTACATCCAGATTACCGCCGGCAATCCGCAGAGCGCCATACTGAAGGACCAGTATCCGGACAATGTGGTGCCGGTAATCCAGAGCCAGCCGTCGCCGATCGCGGAACTGCTCAGTGGTTCTGGCACCGTGCTTGCGCAGACGGTGGATGCGTTGAACCGGATCAACCGGGTCCTGTCGGACGACAATATCCGCTCCTTCTCCACCAGCCTGAAGAACGTCGAGGCCCTGACCACCGAGCTGGAGGCCCGCAAGGGCATGCTGGAACAGCTGGAACAGGCGCTGACCAAGGCCAATTCCGCGGTCGCGGAGTTCGAGGCCCTGGCGGTCAGCACCCGCGGGCTCATCGACGGCGACGGGCGTGAGGCCGTGGCCAACATCAACGCCGCTGCGGAAGAGGCTAGGTCGGCGGTGGCTTCCATCAATCGCACCGCCACCAACGTCGAAGGCCCGATGAACGAGTTCGCCACCACCGGCCTGCCGCAGCTGCAGCAGTCGATCCAGGGACTGGAGGATGCGACCCGGTCGCTGGAGGGTCTGATCGACGAGGTCCGCTCCAGCCCGCGTGATTTCATCAGCCGCCCGCCGACCAAGGAAATGGAGGTCCAGCCGTGACCCGCTTCTCTCTGATCCGTCCGCTGGCGGCTTCCGTCGCCCTGATGACGCTCTCCGCCTGCGCCCTGCTGTCGACGCCCGACCCGGTCCAGACCTACCGGTTCGGAGGCTCCGCGGCCGCCACCTCGGCCGCCGCGGTCGCCAGCCCGACCCAGGTCACCCTGCGCCGGGTCGAGTTCCCGGAGGCCGTCGAGGGCGACAAGCTGCTCGGCGTCACCGGGACCGGGACCGCCTATATCGCCGGGGCGCGCTGGGTCTCGCCCGCGGCCGATCTCTATATGGAGAGCATCGAGAACGCCTTCGCCGCCCAAGCGACGCGGGTGCGGCTGATCGGTCCGCGCGAACTGACGCGGAGCCAGAAGTCGCTCGATATCGACATCCGCTCGTTCGAGGCCCGCTATGATGCGCCGGGTCTGGCACCGACCATCGTGGTAACGGCCCGTGCCCGCCTGCTGGCCCTGCCGGAGCGGACCGTCTCGGCGGAACGGGTGTTCACCGTGGAACAGCCGGCCACGGCCAACCGGGTCTCCGCCATCGTCGAAGCCTTCGATCTGGCGACGCGGGACCTCAACACGCAGATCGTCGCCTGGACCGACGCCAGCGCGGGCTGATCAGAGCGGCCGGCGAAGGTCCGCCATCCGGGTCTCGACCTCGGCGCGGCGGCTGCGTGACGCGGCCAGTTCGGCCAGGGCCCGTTCGATGCGCGCCTTCAGGTCCGCGCGCACGCGGCCCATCTGATCCCGGTCGGGGCGGACGGACTTCGGCCGCTTGCCCGAGAGACCGAGCGCCTCCTTCCAGTCATCGCGCCATGAGGCGACGCCGTCGGCGCACGCCTTGAGGGCCTCGGCGGCGCGGGCGTCCGCGTTCTGCGCGCTTCGGATGAGCGGTAGGGATTGCAGCGCGGCGGCTCGGCAGGCGTCCAGGATGGCGCGGCGCGCGACCAGGGGATGCGGCGCATCGCCCTCAGCCGGGGCATGACCCGCCAGCCGGGCCGAAGCCGCCGCGAGGTGGGCGTCGAGGTCGGCGAGCGCGTCCCGGATCTCGGTCCAGGCCTTGTCGAGCGCGCCTGAGCGCTGAGCGGCACCTTCGACCCGGCCCGCCAGCTCATTTGCGGTCTCGCCAAGACCGGCGGCCGCGCGGCCCCAGGCTTCGCGGAAGCGCTTCAGCCGTCCGCCGCGGCTGTCGAACAGGCCGGCGAGCCCCCGACGAGGCTCCAGCGCGTCCGGGTCCAGACCCTCGAGCACCGAGCGGGCATGGGTCAGCTGGGCCGAGGCTTCGGTCAGATCTCCGGTCCGGGCGGCGGCCAGCGCGCGTTCGATGCGTTCAATCGCGGCGGCTCGGGAGGGCTCGGCGAAGACGTCGACCTGTGTGTCGTCCCAGGCGGCGTCGATCTCCGCGACGCGCGCCGCGTCGGGCCCAGGCCAGTTGCCCTGCCAGCGGTAGGCGCCGTCGGCCATCACTCTACTCCCCAGTACGCGCTAACGCCCGCGACGCGGTCGCGGGCTGCTTGAGCGCGGGTCTTTTCGCCCGCCGGGCTCGAGTATGACTACGACTTGAGGCCGGCGGCAACGGTACAGGTTGTCCCGGTTGTATCGCGGGCCTGCGCGGGCTCGCATTGTCCGGTCCGATGCTCAATGATAGGCGGCTTGGGCCGACTGTCTCGAGGGTACCCTGTTGGACGTTCAGCTTCACCGTCGGAGGGTATTGGCCGGGCTCGGCTATATCGGTCTTGCGGGCTGTGCCACGCCGCCCGCGTTCCCGACGGCGCTCGCCCGACCTGTCTTCCAGCGCCAGATCTTCGCGCCGCTGCTGACCGATCCCGGCCGGCTGAGCCGGATCACCGTTTGCACCAGGCCGTTCCGGGCGCAGGGCCCGCGTATCGAGAGCGAAGCGGTCGGCGACAAACGGGTGGTCCACAACTACGGCCACGGCGGATCGGGCTGGTCCCTGGCCTGGGGATCGGCCGCAGCCGCGCGGGACCTGGCGCTCGCGGGCGGGCAGCGGGAGGTGGCCGTCATCGGCTGCGGGGCCCTGGGCCTGACCGCGGCGCTGCAGATCCTCAGGGCGGGCGCGCGGGTCACCATCTACGCTGCCGAGCGCACGCCCTGGACCCGCTCGGCCCGGGCCACCGGCGTCTGGTCGCCGGACTCACGGATCGCAGCGGAATCCGCCGTGTCCCCGGACTTTCCGGCGCGCTGGGAGGCGATGGCGCGGCGTTCGTGGGTCGATCACCATGCCTTCGTCGGCCTCGACGGCGATCCGGTGCGGTTCATCGACCAGTATAATCTGTCGGCCAAGCGGGGCGGGAACGGCGCGGTCGGGCCGGCACCGACGCCGGGGCGGGTCGGCTTCGCCCACTACGCGGACCGACTGGCCGATCTGGTCCCCCATTCGCGCGAACTGGGGCTGGACGAGCATCCTTTCCCGGTGGCGTCCGCACGGGTGGTCCCGCAGATGACCTTCAATGTGGCGGAGTATGCGCGGCAGCTGACCGAGGCCTTCCTGATGGAGGGCGGGCGGATCGTGCAGCGGGTGTTCCACCAGCCGTCGGAACTGGCCGGCCTCGCCGAGCCGGTGGTGGTCAACTGCACGGGCTATGGCGCGCGCGCCCTGTTCGGGGACGAGAGCATCATCCCGGTCCGGGGCCAGATCGCCTGGCTGACGCCGCAGCCCGAGCTGACCTACGCCCTCAATTACCGGGCGATCAGCATGGTCCCGCGCCACGACGGCATCGTCATCCAGGCCAATGGCGCGAGCCAGATGGTCGGCTATGGCGTCGAGGACGAGACGCCGGACCGCGCCGAGTCAGAACGGGCGCTGGCGGTGTTGGCCACCCTGTTCGGGGCCGCCTGACGCCGGTCAGGCCAGGCCGGGCGCGATCGTGTAGGTCGCCTCGGTCTTGCTCGCGACCTCCTCGAGGGTGACGCCCTCGGCCAGTTCGATCAGCTCCAGCCCCGTGCCGTCCGGCTTGACGTCGAAGACGCACAGGTCGGTGATGACGCGGCTGACGACACCCGTACCCGTCAGGGGCAGGGTGCAGGCCTTCAGCACCTTGGACTGGCCATGCTTGTTGGCGTGATCCATGACCACGACCACGCGCTTGACGCCGGCGACCAGGTCCATGGCACCGCCCATGCCCTTCACCAGCTTGCCGGGGATCATCCAGTTGGCGATGTCGCCGTTCTCGGCCACTTCCATGGCCCCGAGGATCGACAGGTTGATGTGGCCGCCGCGGATCATGGCGAAGCTGTCGGCGGAGCTGAAATAGCTGCTCTCGGCGATCTCGGTGATGGTCTGTTTGCCGGCGTTGATCAGGTCGGCGTCGACCTCGTCCTCATAGGGGAAGGGCCCCATGCCGAGCATGCCGTTCTCGGACTGGAGGGTGACCTCCATGCCGGGCGGGATGTAGTTGGCGACCAGGGTCGGGATGCCGATGCCCAGATTGACGTAGAAGCCGTCCTGCAGTTCGTGGGCGGCGCGGGCGGCCAGTTGTTCGCGGGTGCGGGCCATCAGGCGGTCTCCCTCAGTTTGGGGCCGTAGGTCTTGGCCATCATGGTCAGAACGGAGCTCACCCGCCGGGAGCGGGTCTCGAGGCTCTTCGCATCAGCGACGTGGGCGGCGTAGCGCGCCTGGCAGGACGGCCGAGCGATGTCCCACAGCGCCTTGAGTTGGGGGTCGTTCCGGATCGCACCGGCCAGTTCTTCCGGAACCGGTTCGCCCTTCCTGGTCTGGAGCCCGGCCATCACGCAGTCTCCCGCTGGCGGACGGTGCGCTGTTCGATGCGCTTTTCGGGCACGGTCAGGACGATGCGGTCGACGTAGATGCCGGGCGTGTGGATCTGGTCGGGGTCCATCGAGCCGGTCGGGACGATGTGCTCGACCTCGACGACGGTGACCTTGCCGGCCGTGGCCATCATCGGGTTGAAATTGCGGGCGGTCTTGCGGAACTGGAGATTGCCGCGCCCGTCGGCCTTCCAGGCCTTGACGATCGAAAGGTCGGCGACGAGGCCGGTCTCCATGACGTAGTCGCGACCGTTGAAGTTGCGGACTTCCTTGCCCTCGGCGACCAGGGTGCCGACGCCGGTGGCGGTGAAGAAGGCCGGGATGCCGGCACCCCCGGCGCGGATACGCTCGGCCAGGGTGCCCTGGGGGTTGAACTCAAGCTGGAGCTCGCCGGCCAGATACTGGCGTTCAAACTCCTTGTTCTCGCCCACATAGGACGAGATCATCTTGGCAATCTGGCGGGTCTCCAGCAGCTGGCCGAGGCCGAAGCCGTCGACGCCGGCATTGTTCGAGATGACGGTCAGGCCCCTGGTCCCGCTGTCGCGCAGGGCGGCGATCAGGTGCTCGGGAATCCCGCACAGGCCGAAGCCGCCGGACATGACGGTCATGCCGTCGAAGGTCAGGCCCTCAAGGGCGGACGCCGCGTCGGGGAAGATTTTCCGCATGGACACTCCTTGGGCTTCCTCAGATTTCACCGCTTAATGAATATTGGCGGTGCTCGTCCGTCCGTACCGTGGGCAGGCGGAGCGGGCAAGGCGAGCCGCGAAAAACACCGTCCGCAGAGTCCACTGAGTCCGGGTCGTGCGGACCCGTAGTGCCGCAGAATGGCGTCCTGGTACGTCAGGATCGGACGGAGCCCTCGGTCACCGGCTGAGCCGGCGGCATCCCGCGATGGCGATAGCGGGCCCCCTTGAGCATCATCTTCGCCGCCTCCCAGTGGATGCCCCAGGTGACCTTCCAGGTCAGCAGCGGGTGGGTCAGGAAGGCGCGGAGCAGCTGGCCGTCGCTCAGGGGCCGGCGGCGTCCGGCGAAACAGGCGGTCAGGATCGGCACATCCCCGCGGCGCACTGCGACCGCGACGGACAGGGCCTCGCCGGGGGGGCGGACGGTGAAGTCATAGGTCAGGTCCCGATCCATGAAGGGCGAGACGAACAGCTGCTTTTCCGCCGTTTGCCGGATCAGGGCCGTCTCGTTCGCCGGAACTGCGACGAGGTAGCTGTGCCGCTCATGGAAGGTGTTGGTGACTTCATAGAGCAGGGCGGCGAGGGTGCCGTCGGGCGTGTGGCAGAAGAAGACGCTGATCGGGTTGAAGCCGTAGCCGAGGATGCGCGGCATGGTCAGCAGGCGGATCGGACCGCCGGCGATGTCGATGCCCGCGTCCGCCAGATGGCCCTCGACCTGGGCCCGCAGCGGGCGGCCGGAGCGGTCGCCATGGTCGGCGGTGTGCAGGCTGATCAGGCCGAAGCGGCGGCGGCCCAGCAGGCGCAGGCGCGACTGAAGCCCCTCCAGCTCATCGAGATCGGCGAGCACCATCCAGAGGCGATAGCGCAGGCGGTGCCCGAAGGTCCGCGACCGCTGATGCACGACCTCGCCGACATAGAGGGCGGAGGAAGCGGCGATGGCCGGGCGGGTGGTCACGCCGCCTCTGTCAGCCGGTCCGGGTCAGCAGGCGGGCGCACATGAATTCGGCCGCTCTCGTTCGCCACGCTCCACGGCCGGCGAAGCCCGCCGAGCTGTTCGGCGACGGCGAGGCCGGCCTGAAGTCCGTCCTCATGGAAGCCCGACCCGAACCAGGCGCCCGCAAACCAGACATTGCGCCGGCCCTGCAGCGACCAGAGTTCGGACTGGGCGGCGACGGCGGCGGAGTCGAACACGGGGTGCTCATAGTCCCATTCGCCGATCACCAGAGACGGATCGGGTGCCTTGGCCGGGTTGAGGCTGACGAACAGGGGCGGGCCGGGCAGCGACTGGAGCTCGTTCATCCAGTAGGTCACGCCGCCTTCGCCCGCGCGATCGGAATAGCCCAGGTGGCTCCATGCGGCCCAGGCCTTGCGCCGCTTCGGCATCAGCGACGCATCGCGATGCAGGATGACATGGTTGGGCCGGTAGGTGATGGCGCCGAGCAGACGGCGATCATCCGCGGAAGG
>CALRXX020000016.1:0-88435 GCA_943372245.1 bacterium | reverse complement strand
ACGATAATCGCCCGGCTGTACCCCAGCCGGCCGAGAATGGCAGCGGCCGGAATCGAGGCGATGCCGTAGGCGATGAACCAGGCGAAGGTGGTCAGGGTCGCCTCGGTGTAGCTGAGTTCAAACACCCGCCGGACCGCTGCGATCAGCGGGCCGATCAACGAGGTCACGAAGCCCCAGGCGAAAAACAGGGTCGTCACATAGGCGAAGGCGAGGCCGGTGCCTTTCGGCTTGGCTGGCTGGGTCTCGGTCATTCTGACGTCTCCTGAGCCGGTCTCTCAACCGGACGATAATGCAATGTATTGGAGGTCGGGTCAGCGATGCCCCGCAGCCTGTTGGCAGCGCGACACAGGCGCGACTTCAAGGCGACACCGGCTGGAAAACCCGGATGTAGTCGACCTCGAGCGCCTGTGGGAACGCGCGGCGATCCACGCCCTCCGCTCCGCCCCAGTCACCGCCGACCGCAAGGTTCAATATCGCGTAGAAGGGTTGATCGAAGGGCCAGGTCGCGGGGTCGCCGCGCCCGTCATTCCGGAAAGCATAATAGCCGACGTCGTCGACCCTGAAATCGATGGCCTCGGGAGTCCAGAGCACCTGGTAGCGATGAAAGGTATCGCAGGCGTCCGCGACGCGCATACGACCGCCTCGCTGGGTACCTTGGGTGCCGTTGTAGCGTGTGGTGTGCACCGTGCCGTGAACGACGCCCGGATTATGCCCGACGTGTTCGAGGATATCGATTTCACCCCCGGCAGGCCAGGTGACATCGGCAACGGGAAGAAGCCACGCGGCAGGCCATGTACCTCGCCCGCAAGGCACCTTCGCCCTGACCTCGAAGAAGCCATAGGTCCATTGGGCAAGGCCCCGTGAGACCAGTCGCGCCGAGGTAAATTCCTGTCCGCCGGAATCGTGACTGGTCGCGGCGTCCGGTCTTTCGCGGCGCGCCTCGATCACAAGTCGGCCGCCTTCCACACGAGCGTTCTCGCGGCGGCTCGCCGAATAGTACTGGAGTTCGTTGTTGTACCAGCCGTCCCGGTTCCGCGCGACGTCATAGGTCCACCGGGTCGGATCTGGCAGGCCCTCGACATCGAACTCGTCATTCCAGACCAGTCGATAGCCCTCCAGGCCTGCGTCCTGGGCCCGTACCGGGACCGCAACCAGGGCGATCAGGACCGCCAAAACGGCCCGCCATCCAGATCGGATCGCCGCTGTATTCTTGCCCTCCAAATCCCGCTCCTCCCGGCCAAAAATCATGCAAACGGTGTTTGACAACGTTGTCAACGCCGGACACGATCGGAGATCGGCAGCCGGAGACTGAACCATGCCCAAAATCGCTCTCAGGCGCTGGAACAAGCTGGCCACCGGTGTGGCGAGCGCTGCGGTCATCGCCGCCCTTTCCCTCGGGCCTGGGTCGAGCCCGGCGCAGGCGCAAGGCGCGCCGGATACAGGACCATCCGGCCAATCGGCCTGGCCGACCAGTCACTCTCCGGCCGCCATGACGGATGCCAGGACGGAAGCCCTTGTCTCGGCATTGCTGGCGCGGATGACGCTGGAAGAGAAGGTCGGCCAGGTGATTCAGGCTGACATCGGCTCGATCACGCCCGCCGATCTGGCTGACTATCCTCTCGGGTCGATCCTGGCAGGAGGGAATTCGGCACCGGGCGGTGACGAGCGAGCGCCGCCCTTGGCCTGGGTCGAGATGGCCCGGGCGTTCCGCGCGGCCGCCGCGGCGCGGCCGGGTGCCCGCGTCCCCCTTATGTTCGGCATAGACGCGGTGCATGGGCACAACAACGTGGTCGGGGCGACACTGTTTCCGCACAACATCGGTCTGGGAGCGACGCGAAATCCGGACCTCATCCGTCGAATCGGCGAGGCGACCGCGCTCGAAGTCGCCGCGACGGGCGCGGACTGGACCTTTGGCCCGACCCTCGCCGTGCCCCAGGACGACCGATGGGGTCGTTCCTATGAGGGCTATTCCGAAGATCCGGCGGTGGTGGCCTCATATGCTGGCGCGATGACCCTGGGCCTCCAGGGAGAGCTGTCGGAAGGTCGGCTGGGACGCGGACATATCGCCGGGTCGGCAAAGCATTTCCTCGCCGACGGCGGCACGATCGGCGGCAAGGACCAGGGCGACGCCATCATCGACGAACAGACCCTGATCTCGATTCATGCCGCGGGCTACCCCCCGGCCATCGACGCTGGCGTCCTGACCGTAATGGCCAGCTTCTCCAGCTGGAACGGCGTCAAACATACCGGGAACGCCGGACTGCTCACCGAGGTGCTGCGTGGCCCGCTGGGTTTCGATGGCTTCGTGGTCGGCGACTGGAACGCACACGGCCAGTTGCCCGGTTGCACAAATGAATCCTGCGCGGCGGCCTTCAATGCCGGGATAGACATGTTCATGGCACCGGACAGCTGGAGGCCACTGTTCGCAAATACCCTTGCGCAGGTTCGGTCTGGTGAAATCCCGATGCACCGCCTCGATGAGGCGGTACGGCGAATCTTGCGGGTCAAGGTCAAGACCGGTGTATTCGAGCCGGAACGACCGATCGAGGGCGATGTTTCACTCCTGGGCTCGCCCGCGCACCGCGCTCTGGCGCGGGAAGCGGTGCGCGAGTCTCTCGTTCTGTTAAAGAATGATGGTGTCCTGCCCATCCGTGGCGACGCCAGGGTCCTCGTCGCCGGAAGCGCGGACGATATCGGCCAAGCGGCGGGAGGGTGGACGATCAACTGGCAGGGTTCGGGCAATACCCGGGCCGACTTCCCGAACGCTGAATCGATCTGGGAGGGGCTGAAGTCCGCGATCGAGGCCCAGGGCGGTCATGCCACGCTAAGCCCTGACGGCACTTTCGGGGACCGACCGGATGTCGCTGTCGTCGTTTTCGGTGAGACTCCCTATGCCGAGTTCCAGGGCGACGTCGCCGACCTCGACTTTCATCCCGAGGAGCCGCTTCAGGTCCTGAAGCGGCTGCGTGCCGCCGGCATCCCGACGGTCGCGCTGTTTCTGTCTGGCCGACCGCTTTATGTGAACCCCGAGATCAATGCGGCCAATGCCTTTGTTGCGGCGTGGTTGCCGGGATCCGAAGGTGGCGGGGTGGCAGATATCCTTGTCGCCGACAGGGCAGGAGCACCGCGCGCCGACTTTCATGGGACACTTCCCTTCAGTTGGCCCCGCAGCCCTGACCAGCCGCCCCAGAACGCCGGTGCCCCGGGATATGACCCTCAGTTTTCGCTGGGCTATGGCCTCACCTATGCAAGTCCGGCCCACACACCCCTGCTTGTCGAGGCCGATGTACGGCGAACCAGCGGCGACCTGATCCTGTTCGGCGATGGCCGGTTTATGACCCCCTGGAACCTGGTTCTACGCGACGATGGCGGAGAGGCCCGTGTCGCCGATGGGGCGCGGGGTGCCAGCCCAAGATCCCGTGTGCAGGTTTCGCCCGTAGACGGAGAGGCCCAGGAAAGTGCCCGCAGGCTCGCGTTCTCGGGGCCCGGGCGTGCCATCATCACAGGGCCGGCGCTTGAGCTGTCCGCCGAGAGCGTCTCCGGACGCGCCCTCGCTGTTCGTTTCAGGATCGAGCAGGGCGACGCAGGTGATTTCCGGCTGGGGTTCGGAGACGCTGTGATGAATTGGCCGGCGTCCGCGGGGCCCGGCTGGCAGCAGGCTATCATGCCGCTCCGGTGTTTCCCGGGAGCGGTTGCGACATCGTTCAGCAATGTTGATCGGCTGCTGATCGTCGAAGGAGCCCGTGCCTCGGCACTGGCAATCGAGGATGTACGCCTGATCGATGCCCCGGCAGGGCCCTGCCCCGCAGAATAGCCGTCAGGATCTGGCCGTCGTCGATCCCCTGACGATCAGACGAAACGGCAACTGGTGGTCAGCCGGAGTATGCTGCCCGTCCCGGCTGGCGGCGATCAGCAACTCCGCCGCGCTCGCCGCCATTTCCGAGATCGGCTGCCGGATGCAGGTCAGCGCCGGCACGCTAAGGCGGGCTCCCGGCGTATCGTCAAAGCTGACGATGGACAGATCGGCCGGGACCGACAAGCCAAAACGCCCGGCGCAATGCAGGGCGGCTAGCGCCATCTCATCGTTGCTGGCGACCAGCGCCGTCGGCCGATCGTCGAGAGATAAAAGGCCCGTCACGGCCGTTATCCCGCTGTCATAGGTGAAGTCGCCGGGTGCCTGGAGGGCGGGGTCCAGGGCGATACCCGCCTCTTCAAGCGCATCCGCATAACCCAGCCGTCGCGCCTCGGAAGCTGCAAAACGTTCATTGCCCGCAATGAAGCCGATGCGCTGGTGACCCAGCGTTGTGAGGTGGCGCGTAGCGGCAGCACCGGCTTCGCGCTCGTTCATATAGACGCCAATGCCCAGGCCGTGAGCAGGCACACCCAAACGCACCACAGGAACATTTCGCCGGACCAGCATCTGAATGAGCGACTCATTCTGGGAGTGCGGCGGTGTCAGGATCAGCCCGTCCGGCTGGAGCGCCGACAGGATGCCGACGACCTTCCGGTCCAGGTCATCTGAAGAGGCGTCGACCAGTTCGAACAGCAGCCGATAGCCCTGCGACTCACAGGCCAGCATCGCGCCATGCAGCATTTGGTCGAGCCAGTCGTTACCGCGACCACTGCGCCAGTTGTTGATTGTATTGTTGCGATCGTTGAGAGCGACCAGCAGATAGGATCGGGAGCCCCCCATCCTGCGCGCCGCCATACTGGGCACATAGCCAAGGCGCTCTACGGCCTGGGACACACGGGCGCGAAGGTCCGGCGTGACGTTCGGCTCCCCGTTCACCACGCGGGAGACGGTCTTGACGGCAACACCCGCCGCAGCGGCGACGTGTCGAATGGTAACCTTGCTCATACCGGGTCCCAGACTTGCCCTTCTGCAGAGGGTCGCGACAGCGCGTCCGTGTTTCACATGGCAGCCGTTCCTGCGCCAAGGAAAAGCCTCCTATTGACAACGTTGTCAAACAATGACGGCCTGCGAGATGTGTGAGTGCCTCGTCTATCGGCGGGCGCACCGGCTGTTGCAGCGCGAGGGGTCGCGGATCAACGCGAGGGACCATGGCGGAATCGACAAGGCTCACAGGCGGGCAATCGGGGGGGGCGGAGCGTGTGAACCTTCGCTTCATCATCCTGATCGTCGCCGTGGCCACCCTCGGTGGCTTCATGTTCGGATACGACTCCGGCGTCATCAACGGTACCCAGGACGGGCTGGAAGCCGCGTTCGACCTCTCGGCCCTCGGTACGGGGATGAATGTCGGTGCCATCCTGCTGGGCTGCTCTGCCGGAGCCTTCGTCGCGGGGCGGCTCGCCGATCTGATCGGACGTCGCAAGGTGATGTTGCTGGCGGCCATGGCCTTCCTGATCAGCGCGATCTGGGCCGGCGCAGCCGATGCCTCGATCCAGTTCATTCTGGCCCGTTTTGTGGGCGGACTGGGCGTCGGCGCGGCCAGCATCCTGGCTCCAGCCTACATCTCGGAAGTCACGCCCGCCTCTATCCGCGGACGCCTGTCCAGCGTGCAGCAGATCATGATCATCATCGGCCTGACCGGAGCCTTCGTCGCCAACTATGCCCTGGCGGCGACGGCTGGTAGTTCGACCGCCGAGTTCTGGTGGGGCTTCCCCGCCTGGCGCTGGATGTTCTGGATGCAGGTCATCCCGGCCGGCATCTATCTGGTGGCGCTCCTGTTCATCCCCGAAAGCCCGCGCTTCCTGATCGCCAGGGGGCGCGATGCGGAGGCTGAAGCCGTCCTCTCACAGCTATTCGGGCCGGGCGCCGGCATTCGCAAGGCGGCGGAAATTCGGGCTTCGCTGGCGTCAGACCAACGCCCCCGCTTCTCGGACCTGCTGCATCCCGCGACCCGCAGGATTCAACCGATCGTTTGGGCCGGCCTGGTTCTCGCGGTGTTTCAGCAGCTGGTCGGTATCAATATCGTCTTCTACTACGGCGCGGTGCTCTGGCAGTCGGTGGGCTTCTCGGAGAACGATGCCCTGCAGATCAATATCATGTCCGGCGTGCTGTCGATCGCAGCATGCCTGTTCGCCATCGCTGTGATCGACAGGATCGGGCGCAGGCCATTGCTGCTGATCGGCTCGGCCGGGATGGCGGTCACCCTCGGCCTCATGGCCTGGTGCTTCTCCCAGGGCGCGCTGGTCGATGGGGTCCTGCGGCTGGACGATCGGACCGGCCTGATCGCCTTGATCGCGGCCAACGCCTATGTCGTCCTGTTCAACCTCAGCTGGGGCCCGGTGATGTGGGTCATGTTGGGCGAAATGTTTCCCAACCAGATGCGGGGCTCGGCGCTCGCCGTGGCGGGCTTCGCGCAATGGTTCGCAAACTTCGGGATTTCCGTCAGCTTTCCATCGATGGCGGCTTCGCTCGGCCTGACCATCACCTACGGATTCTACGCCGCCAGCGCTGCGATCTCATTCTTCCTCGTCTCCGCACTGGTCAAGGAAACCAGGGGCAGGGAACTCGAGGAGATGACTGGCTAGGCTGCAGTGGATCTTTGTAGCCATGCAGGCAGATGGGTCGGGGGGGCGGAATGAGCCACGGAACGAACACGGTAGAGCTCTTTCTCATCGCCATGCTGATCATCTTCAGTGTGCCCTATCTGATCTGGCGCGGGCTTCGGACGGAGTATTACGCGCCGCTGGTTGTCGTGCAGATCATCTGCGGCATCCTGCTGGGACCGGGTGTGCTCGGCGCGATTTTCCCGGATGCGCACGCAGCTGTATTCAATCCCCAGGTGATCGGGGCGCTGAACGGCGTCGCCTGGTGGGCGGTGATGATCTTCGTCTTCATCGCCGGACTTGAGCTGGACCTCAGTCAGGCCTGGAAGTACCGGATCGAGACAGGGGTGACGGCCGGACTGTCCCTTCTGGTGCCCCTGGCCTTCGGTGCCGTCGCGGCCATCGGCCTGCTCCGGTTTCCGGGCTGGGCCGGTTCGGGCGGGCAGGAATGGCAGGTGGTGCTCGGCATCGGCATGGCCTGTGCCGTTACCGCCCTTCCGATCCTCATGCTGTTCATGGAGAAACTGGAGATCCTGAGACAGCCGCTGGGCCAGCGCATATTGCGCTACGCCAGCCTCGACGACATCGCGATCTGGGGCGTCCTGGCCCTCATCCTGCTGGATTGGGAGCGTCTCGGCCGCCAGGCGGTTTTCATCGTCGGCTTCACCGTCGCGGCGATCGCGATCCGGGCGCTGATGAAGCGTATTCCCGAACCGGACCGCTGGTACGTCAGCCTCATCTGGCTGGCGGCGTGCGGCTTCGCGGGCGACTGGTCCGGCCTGCATTTCATGGTCGGCGCCTTTCTGGCGGGCGTGGTTCTGGACCAGTCCTGGTTCGACCGGGGGAAAATGGATCAGTTCCGGAACCATATCCTGCTGGCCATCATGCCGGTCTTCTTCCTGAGCACAGGACTGAGGACCCAGTGGGACGTCGGAGGGACCGCGGTCTTTCTTGCGGCAGGCGTTCTCCTGGTCGCCTCCGTCACCGGCAAGCTGGCCGGCGTTCACCTGGCCGGCCGCATCCTAAAATGGCGCAAGGGCGAGGCATCGGTAATTGGCTGGCTGCTTCAGACCAAGGCCCTGATCATGATCATTTTTGCCAACATCCTTCTGGACCGGCAGATCATCACCAATGACGCCTTCACCGCCCTGCTGCTGATGGCTGTCGGGTCGACCATGCTCACCATTCCGATGGTGACGCCCCTGTTGAAACCCGGACGGAAGGGGGCAACCTGACCGGCACCTTTCAGCGTACACGCCTGACAGCAAGGATCGTGGTTGCGCCCAGGGCGGCGATGACGCCTGACAACCCGAACAGAAACCGAAGATCATGGCCGACCAACTGCAGGGCAGCGAGCGCCAATAAGGGCGCAAGAACCTGTGCTGCTGTAGCGGCCACGTTCATCAGGCCGAGGTCGCGACCGGCATTGGCCCGACTTGGCAGGAGCTGGGCAATCAGCGCGGTATCGACCACGCCATAGAGGCCCAGGCCGATGCCAAACACGATCTGCGCCACTGCGGGACCCGGCCATGCCGGGGCTACGGCCATCAACAGTGTCCCGGTCGCTATGAGCATGCCCCCGGCAAAGACCAGCCCGCGGCGGCGACCGATCCGATCAGACCAATAACCCGCCAGCAGGCCTGCCACGATCGCTGTGACTGTCGATCCGGCAAGAACCCAGCCAAGCACGGCTTCCGGGCGCTGGCCCGGGATGACGGACCCGATCCGGGTTTCGTTTTGCAGGAAGAACAGCAGATAGAGGACATTCATCGCGATCGCTGTTTGAACCAGAAGGCGCGACAGAAATGCCATCTGGAAATCGCGGTCCCAAAGGGCGGCCCAGGACCGGTCGATGGTCGCCGGAACCGCTGATGTCGGTCGCCTTCGCCGGGCGGCCAGAATGAACGGCGTCACCAACAAGAGCATTGTGCCAATGACGGCCAACAGGCGCGTCAACTCGGTCGAGAGAACGATGCCAATCAGGACCGCGCCGAACAGGCTGGCTAACGGATAGGCGAGACCCGCGTAGGCGCTCACAACGCCCTTCTGATTGTCAGGCACCAGATCTGGCAGGGCCGCGGCCAGCGGATTCAGCATCAGATTGAGACTTACCTGAAGGACGACGACAGCCAGGAGCAGAGTTGCAGGCGTGTTCGCTACGGCGATCAGTCCGTAGCTCGCGACGGTGGCCACAAGTCCGGTTGCGATCCAGCGCCAGCGCTCGCCGTTGCCCCAACGGGACCGATCAGAAACAGCACCTGCCAAAACATTGGCGATGCTGGCCGTGATGGCCCCCCACAGGGCAACAATTGCCAGAAGCTCAGCCTTGCCGGTCGGGGCAATGGCTGCGGCCTTCAGGGGCAGCAACAGCGAGAGTAACGGGACGAAGCCAATAAAGGCCCCGGTCTGGGCCGCTGAGTAGGCAGCGACAAAGCGCGCGGTTACTGGCGGGGGATCAATCTCTGGCGGATCGGATGGCGGCACCGAGGACATCGCCCTACCCTGACTCCATCCCGCCCGGGTGTCATGGCCAATCGAAAAAGCCGCCCTGATACGGGGCACTGCGTAATCGGAGGCAGTCGGACTTCAGACCAGCGCTGGTGCCTGACCCGGGCACTGAGGGTTCCGGAACCGGTGAAGACGCGGGAGTTGTCGAACCGGGAAATGACACTCCCCGCCTTATGAACTTCCTCGGTCAGACTGTTGGCAGAGGCCGTTGCAGCGAAGGACCCCGCCCTCCCCGTTCGGTGCCCTTCCAGCGCCGGCATCGAACGTCCAGCCACTTGCGGCCCCGGATCAGGTCTCATGCCGGGAGGGGTGCTCCACGGTCTCCCGGACTTAAGTTGAGAGCACTCAACCGGTGCCGCGCCACAGGGTTCAAGTCTGCGTGCTGGTTCGGTCCGGTCGAAGCCCGCAAGACCAGGCGATGCGGCACAACCTGAATGGAATTCACCGCACCTGACGCATGTTCAGTGCCTACGTGACAAACCTGTCCGACCGCGAGCTCGGCGATCAGTTCGTATGATTGGGAGACGGTCGTCAGCGTCGGCCACAGGGTTCTCGAGATGGGCACGTCATCGAAGCCGGCAACGGATACGTCGCGCGGTACAGACAAACCCATATCGTTGGCCACAAACAGGACCGCAGCAGCCATTTCGTCATTACAGGCGAAGATCGCCGTGGGCCGGTCAGGTCGCTCAAGCAACGCCCGCGCCTCCACGACCGCCGCCTGGAACGAAAAGTCCCCCTTGCGGATCAACGTGGGGTCGGGGCCTGGAAGTCCTGCCACGACGTAGGCCTCCTCAAATCCCTGCCGACGCAGGAGCGTGGCCACGTGGCCCTCGCGTCCGGCGAGGAAGCCGATGCGTTCGTGTCCCAGACCGATGAGGTACTGGGTCATCTCAAGGGCAGCCAGCCGGTCATCCACCGCAATCGCCGGCGCACCGGAGACGGGGCGCGAGGCCGATATCAGCACATAGCGCACCCTCCGGGCGTTCAGAACGCGATGGATCTCAAAGGAGTCAGACAGGGGCGGAACGAGCACCACCTTATCGACCTGGGAGCGCTCCAGAAACGCGCTGACCTGGGCAGCCCAGTCAGGGCCGGCCTCGTCGAACTGCTGGGCGACAAGGAAATGGTCCGCCGCCTGGCAGGCATTGAGAAGCGCGCCGTAAAGGCTCACCTGGTACCCGCCTGTCGGATCGCCGAAGAAGACGCCGATGCCCCGATTTGTCCTGGCGGTGGCAGGCGCGTCGCCGGCCGGCAAGCCATAGCGCAGGTCGCCAATTGCGCTCTCTATCCGCCGCCGTGTCCTCATGCTGACATTGGGGTGCCCATTGAGGAACCGGGACACGGTCTTCGCAGACACGCCCGCTTTTTCAGCAATGTTGGCAATTCGACCCATTCATCCACCGCGTACAGGGGCCATCAGCAAGAGCGCAACTCCTGCAACTACGAACAGGACAAATACGACAGTTGCTATGTCCGCGCCACCGAGTGGCGGGCTTTTTGACGTGGTGCCGACGCGCGGCGGGCTTCTCGCGAAACAGCCCGCCGCGCCTCCTGGCGTCCTAGAAGGTGAACCGCCCGACCACGGTCAACCGTCTGTCATTGCTGAACGCGGATCGGGCCACGCGCGTCTGGTCGAAGTCGACCACCTGCGTAGTCTGCGTGATTTCGTTGAGCAGGTTCACACCCTGGACACCGACCTTGAAGCCTTCGTTGACGGTGTAGAAATACGATCCGTCGAGTTGACCGGTCGATTCTCCGAAGATCGGGTTGAACGGGAAGATGTCATCACGCGGCGTCAGGAGGAACTCGGACCGCCAGTTATAGGCCAGCCGCGCTGAGTGGCGTTCGTTCTCGTAGAAGACCACCGCATTGATTGTGTGCTCCGACAGGCCGCCCAACGGAAGGTCGGCTGCGAATGCGCTGCGGGCAACGAAATTGGTCGGGTTCGACAGCTCACCTGCATCGACATAGGTGTAGGTGAACTGGGTTCCCAGCCCGCTCTAGGCACCGGGGAGGAAATCGTAGACCTGCTGGTAGGCCAGTTCGAAGCCGCGCAGCGTTCCGCTGTCCACGTTCGCCGGACCGTTGACCTCAGCCCGAACGGCTACCCCGCTGGGACCAACAAACGATCGGTCAGTCGTGCCCTGGGAGATCAGCCCCTCCAGGTCCTTCTGGAACAGCGCAAAGGTGAGCGAGCCCACATCGGCGAAATACCATTCCACAGAGAGATCGTAGTTGGTCGACTCGATCGGCGTGAGCAGG
Organism: bacterium; assembly: GCA_943372245.1. Classification (GTDB taxonomy): domain Bacteria; phylum Pseudomonadota; class Alphaproteobacteria; order Caulobacterales; family Caulobacteraceae; genus Brevundimonas. The sequence goes on along the minus strand of CALRXX020000016.1, from coordinate 77,149 downwards.
CGGTTGCCCGTGAAGATCTGGAACAGCGGTCCGGTTTCCAGCGTCCCGGCGGACCGCAGATCGTTGGTGTTGTCGAACAGCGCGCCACCTGTGCGGAAGGCACCCAGATCCGGCCGTGAGATGCCCTGCGAGAGCCCGAGTCGGAACAGCAGACCCTGGCGTACTTCAAGCGTCGCATTCAGGCTCGGCAACCAGTTTTCGAACTTGATGTCTGCGTCATCAGGGATGCTTTCGCCGGTAAAGGCGGCCGTGAATTCAGCCCGGCGCGCCGGGGAAAGGCTGCAATAGCCAGGAAGGCCACCCGGCAACAGGGGATTGCAGAAGACGCCGAGGTCCGGCGCCGGACCGACGGGGAAGCTGATCTGGCCCCCGGTCGCGATGGTCGTCTCGACATAGCGAAGCCCGAGATTGCCCTTCAGGATCCAGTCCTTGCCGAACAGGGTGTCATTCTCGAAATCCAGCCGGCCGTAGATCGCCGCCGTTTCCTCGCCGACCTGGGAGATGTCTCCCGGCAGGAACTGGGTTCCGGGAACCAGGCCGCCCCGCGCGGAAATCGGCCGCCATGAGGTCGGGAAAGGCCCGAAAGCCGGTCGGTCCCAGAACCCGAACGTATTCTCCCAGGCAACGATAATGTCCGTGCTTTGCTGGGTAGTCCTGCCGGACAAATAGTCAGCAACCGGATCATCGCCGCCGAAGAAGATTGCAGCGCCGCCCGGAATCGGCGAGGGGGCCCCGCCGCCATGGAAGTTGGCGAACGGGTTGCGGACGCCCGAAGCACCCGGATGATCTCGGGAATACTGAGCGCTACCGAGCCAGGGCGCGGAGAGGTTACCCCAGTTCGCAAAATTCGCATCGCGATTGTCGCGATTGCGTTCCGCCCAGCGCGCACCGAAGCGGACAGATTTCAGGAGACTGTCCTCCTCGAAATCGTACTCCATGTCGACGCGGGCGCTGTCCAGCGTGGCCGAGTTGCGGGTCTGATTATCGAGCAGGAACCAGTAGAAGCTCCGGGCGGGATCGGTGAAGTAGGTTCCGCCGCCCCCCCCGGCGGACGGGGGCCTGAACTGAACTGTCGGGGTTGACGGACGCATATCGAGGAAAATGTCAGACGCGGTCTGCATCGCCGAGATGATCGAGTCAGCCTCGAGCGTGGCGTCGATGCTCTGGAACTCCGCGTTGAACCGCAGGCGGTCCGTAGGCGTCCACGAGAACGCGGCCGAGAAGTCCTCGGTTTGCGCCGAATTCTCCTGATTGAACCTCAGGAGCTCTGTGGGAATTCCGCTGCCCGCATTTTGTGACAGAATCCCGGACTGGAAAACGCCCCGGCCGTCGAACGTCCAGGTCGTTCCCGGTGCCGGGGTCGGGAAAAGGGCATCATCATTGACCAGGGCCAGGATCGCAAACTCGTCAAGGCTCAGGTCCGCGTTAGCGCGCAGATACTCGAAGGTCGCCAGGAAACGGCCGTCGTTGCTCTCCCATTGCCCCACCAGGGAGATGGCCGAGCGGTCACGGTCGAAATCCGTGGTGCGCACGCCGGCACCTTTCGGAACGACCACTGAGTTCGCCGGCGGGAAATTACTCGCGTCGAAATTCTGCCCTCCGACACCCCCGGAGCTGACCGAGTTCACCCGGTAGCAGGGGCCGTTGAGCGTTGCGGCCCGGTAGCACGGGTCGGTCACCTGGGACGCGTCGGTGCGCGTTACGAGACCCGACTCAGAATAGCCGAGCTGCAGGCCGAACCGCCCGATGTCGGTGTCCCAGGTGTTCGATCCAAGGATCGAGAACCCCGGAGCCCATTCCTCGGCGAGATCACCGTAGTTGGCTTCAATCGCCCCGGCCAGATTGAAGCCCTGACTGTCCAGCGGTTTGCGGGTCACGAGGTTTACCGTGCCGGCAATGCCGCCATCGATCATGTCGGCCGTGACGTTCTTGAACACCTCGATGCGGCCGAGCAGCTCCGGCGACACATCGTTGAAACTCAGCTCCCGGCCTCCGGCTGCGGAGAAAACGTCGCGGCCATTGAGCTCCGAACGCACGAACGGCAGGCCGCGAATAACAACGCCTGCGCCCTCCACCGAGAATCGGTCCGGGTCTGTGGTCTTCTGGAACCTGCCGATGTTCACGCCGGGAACGCGCTGCAGCGCCTCCGCCACAGAGCGATCAGCCAGGGCGCCGATGTCTTCGGCCGTGATGACGTCCACCACGGTGTCAGACTCACGTTTGAAATCCTGCGCATTCTGGAGGGAGCTGCGAATGCCGGTGACGATAACCTCGTCCAGCTCTTCTGGTTCGACGTCCGCGTCCTGCGCCCAGGCGACTGACGAACACGCCATTGACAGCGCCAGTCCGGACACCGTGCAAAGCGCCTTCAGCTGCCAGGCCTTCGAAGCGTGGCGAGTCTCATGTTTCTTGAGCATAAGCTTCCCTCCCAGGAATGTTTCGAATGAAAACAGCGGCCCCACCGCGGTCCATTCGTGCCTCAGGGCTATTTCGGGTGCTTTTCCCGCCTCAAAGCTACCCGGAGGAGACATCGCTTGTCTCATTTTGTCAATAACGTCGGATCATATGGGACAATTGGGACAATTGGGTGCGCGCCTGTTACGTTTCCATGTTTGAAAACAACCAAAAGCGCCGAGGCCCCCTGCCCGCCGCTTCAGCACAGTCGGGCGCTCTGAACACCAAAGTCACGATCAACTCCAGGGTACCAGGAGCATGCGCCGGACCCGGCTGCGCCGCTTGAAGCAACTGCCGGACACGCAACATCGGTCGGTTTTGACAGCCTGCTTGTCTTAACATAGGACAATCGCTTGCCCGGTCGGACATATCCGGAGCGGCCCGCGCGGTACTCATGGTATTGAGGGGGTGAAGTCGGGGGGTGCCAGCCATGACCATCAAGAACATCGTGATCGTGGGCGGCGGGACGGCCGGCTGGATGACCGCAGCCGCGCTCTCGCGGCTCAGCGCAGCCGGCACCGTAAACATCACGCTGGTTGAATCGGATGCCATTGGCACGGTCGGCGTCGGCGAAGCGACGATCCCGCATTTTGTACAGTTCAACAAGCTTCTTGGTCTTGACGAGGCCGAGTTGCTCAGTGCCGTGCAGGGTACGTTCAAGCTGGGCATTCAGTTCGTGAACTGGGGTGCCCAGGGTGCGAGCTATTTCCACCCGTTCGGCGATTATGGTTACCAGTTCGACGGCCTGTCGTTTCATCATATCTGGCACATGATGCGCCGGGCTGGCGACCCGCGGCCGCTGCATATCTTCAATGTCGAGACCATGGCGGCCCAGGCGAAGAAGTTCGCGCGCACCGGCCCGGACCATCGCGACGACCTGCCGCCGATCAACTACGCCTACCACCTGGACGCCGGGCGCTATGCGCGCTTCCTGCGCACCCATTCCGAAAAGCGCGGCGTGAAACGCATCGAAGGCCGCATCGCCGATGCGACGTTGAACGGCGAGACGGGTTTCGTCACGTCGGTGACGCTGGACGACGGCCGCATCATTGAGGGCGATCTCTTTGTCGATTGCTCAGGCTTCTCGGGCCTGCTCATCGAGAAGGCGCTGAAGACCGGCTATGAGGACTGGACCCACTGGCTCCCATGCGACCGGGCCGTAGCGATTCCTTCCGCCCGTAATGGCCCGGCCATGCCCTATACGCGCTCCACCGCCTGGTCGGCGGGCTGGCAATGGACCGTTCCGCTGCAGCAGCGCAACGGCAACGGCCATGTCTATAGTTCTGCCTATATGGAGCAGGACGAGGCGCTGGACATTCTGCTGGCCAATCTGGACGGCGAACCGCTGGCCGAACCGAACCATCTGCGCTTTGTCACCGGCCGCCGGAAGAAGTTCTGGAACAGGAATGTCGTCGCGGTGGGCCTTGCTGCCGGCTTCATGGAGCCGCTTGAATCGACTTCAATCCATCTCATTGCGACAGCGGTTTCGAAACTGGTCTCGGTCCTGTCCCTGGACGCGGTAACGCCGACCCAGGAGGCCGCGTTCAACCGGCTGACGGCCAAGGAATACACGCGCATCCGCGATTTTCTGATCCTGCACTACAAGGTCACCGACCGCACCGACAGCCCGTTCTGGGATTACTGCCGGACCATGGAAATTCCCGACACGCTCGAGGAAAAACTCGCGCTGTATCGCCACAATGGCCATGTCTTCCGCGAAGAGGACGAGCTGTTCACCGAAACCAGCTGGATCGCCGTTATGCTGGGCCAGGGCATGATGCCCGAAAAATGCAATCCGCTGGCCGAGTCCTTTGCCGCACCGGGCATTGTCAAGGAGATCGGCGAGATCGAGCGCTCCATAGCCTATCTGGTGCAGAGCTTGCCGACCCATGACGCGTTCCTGCAGCGCTATTGCCCCGCGACTCCTTTGCCCGCTGCGGTTGCTGCCGGAGGGTAATGTCGATCCAGCGACAACCAATCCCGGTGCTGACAGGTTAACTGCGCCAGGTCGAAATCCCCCTCCCCGGTCTGAAATCAGGCAAGGGAGGCCGCCTGGACAGACGCCGCGGGAGTGCGGAAACGCCTAAGTGCGGGCCTGCTGATGAGCTGGCTGTCAGCGGCGGGACAGGGAGCCGATCAGGAAATGGCGCATCATCTGTGCGGTCTCGGGCGTCAGCGGGCCCAGTACACCGGCCGCGTGAGCCGGAATGTGAGGCGTCGCCGAAACGTCGGGTCCAAACACCACCGCGTCAAACAGTTCACGCCAGGCGGCGCGAGTAGCGTCGGGCAGGGGTCGGATCGTCATGACGGCGTGTATCAGCGCTTCGAAGGCGGACGCCGCCAGCGGCATGCTCTCCCACCAATAGTTGACCAGGACATTGAAAGGCCCATGCGACCTCACATGGTGCCACCACAGCGGCGGGATATAGATCGCATCCCCTGGATTCAGGGTGGAGGACACGGCTGCTGCCTGGGCCTGGGCGAAGCGGGGAAAGCGTTCGAAATCCGGACGGTCGAGGCGCACCAAGCTGAGTGGTTGGCCGGCAGGGGTGAACTCCAGGGGGCCGACATACAGGTTCGGCGTTTGATCGGGGGGAAACAGGGTGAAGGTGCGGGTGCCACCGACGACGCAGGCCAGATTTTCGGAAGCATCGAAATGGGTCTGGATGGTCACCGCGTTTCCCAACCAGACGCGCGCAAAAGCCTCCTTCGGGATGTTCGGAGTCGGATTCGTCGACGTGAAGGCGGGCAGGCAGTCCGCCGTCGGAGCCGCGCCCATGTAGAGTGCCGGCGCGTTGAATTGATCCGCCACCGCCAGCAGGTCGCGGATCATCGCTGAGATCGTCGTGGGTTCGCGAATGAAATTCAGGCCGCGAAAATCCGGTTGGTAGAAGAACAGGCCGTTGATTTCGGGTCCGCCGCGCATCCGCTCGACGGTGGTGCCAGCGTCCATATCGATTAGGTGTTGCGCCAACGCGAGGGGGCCGATCTGCGCCGCCCGGACCGCCGGCCAATCGAGTGTCAGCCCGCGAATGACCACGGGGTACCCCGCTTCCCGAGCCGTCGCCAAAGCCTGTGCGTCATCCGCCATGACCTCGGCGATGTTCATGAAAGCTCTCCCTTGCCGGCGTTGTCCAAACAGGCGGGACTATGCCTGAGGTCACCCTTCCAAGACAGGCACCCAAAGCCGGATGGGATGGAAACGATCACCATGCGCAGCCGGGACATCAAGGCGACAGCTGGACCCGGGAGCGTGGTGCGGGCGGGACTCGAAGTGACGGTGGCGTTTCGGGACTAGACCCGCGAAATTTGCGCGACGACAGGGTTGATGCTGCGCGTCTGCGGCAGGTTTGCAGGCATGGCGCAGGTGGAAATTCCGGTGTTTCCCAAGTAAATGCACGCAAACTAGGAAAAGCCCGCATGGCGTCCTCAGGCGAGTCTGGGAAGAGGCTGGGTGATGCAAAAATCTGCCCCGAAATTTGACGTTATATCGCTGAACTATAACGCCTTTTACCCTGCCCTTCCCTGGCCTTTGTAATGCGGGGGTCAGGTGTTCGAGTCACCTAAGCGGCACCACCTCTCCAATGACACTCCAAGGCAGGAACCCGGCGGGCGAGCGGCGGAAGCGTCCTAAGGCTGAGCCGGCCCGTGGGTCAGGGCTGGGCGACACTCCGTAAGGGATGGGCTCAGCGATGATGCTGGGACCTCACGTCTATGGTCCGGTTTCCGCACAGCAGCCAAGGACCGCTTTCGACGGTGAGCTCAACCGGTGAACGCAACACGCTAACTTTTCTTCGGAGATGGATCGTGGGTCTTTTTTGGACGGGCCATTCTGCCCGCCTAATGCCACGCCCTACCGAGCGGTGCATTTGAGCTGACAGAACCCTCGCAACGGCTGGTCCGAACTTCATCGTCCAGCATCGGATCGTCTCGTAGCTGACGTCCATGCGGCGCTCAGCAAGCACATCCTCGACGTCGCGGAAGCTCATTGTGAAGCGGAGATGGAGCCATACCGCCTGGCGGATGAGGTCCGCCGGAAACCTGTGGTGCCCAGATGAAACCCGCCGCATCTTTGCCCCCCATCACGACACCGTCGGTAGTGGAGACAGTTGGCGTTGGCCTGCCAGCACCTTGACAGGAGTCCGGTCGAAGGGCGAGTTAGGAGACGGCGCATATGCCGCTTCAAGCTTGTCCGGATCGATGCGCAACCGTTCAAATAGCCAGGTTCAGGCCTCTTTTGTCAGCCGCCAGATCCCGGCCGCTTTCGGCACCTGACATCGGCGATGCTGCGATTTCTCGATCCTGCGCTCGAGGCCCGGTTCGAACGGGACGGCTATACGACCGTTCAATTGTTCAGCGACGAAGAGGCTGATGCGCTCGCCGCACGCTTCGCTGAACTGCAGAGCGGGCGGTCGATGGCGGGGAACGTCCCGGACGGCAGCTTCTACTCGACGGTCTTCGAGCGCGACGAAAGCTTCCGGGCCGCGCATGACGCCGTCATCCGCACAAGCGTCGCGCCGCGTATTCCAGCGATCGTGGAGGGCGCGCAAATTCTGTTCACCGCCCTTCAAACCAAGACGCCCGGATCGCCCGCGGTCTTGCTGCACCAACACCCCCCTTTCACGGACCAACCTTTCGAACGGTCAGTCTTGTGCTGGTGCGCCCTCAAGGACTGCGCCGCCGAGGCCGGTACTCTGACGGTTGTTCCGGGGTCGCATCATCTTTATCGCTATCTGCGTACAGTCGATCAAGGCGACTTCTTCGGGGACTATCGCCAAGCGTTGTCCGAGGCGTATGCGATACCGGTGCCCCTGCGCAAGGGTGAGGCGATCCTGTTCGAAAACAGCCTGATCCACGGATCAACACCCAACATCAGCAAGACACAGCGCCCGGTCATGTTCAGCGTGTTCACACGGGAAGGTGCCGGCCTTGTTGCCTACAGGCTGGACGGTGCCGCCGATCGGGTACAGATCATTAGCGGCGGTCTCCCGCAGCTCACCGGAGATCAACTGGTGGAGAACGGGCTCGACGACATCGCTGGCGTGGTGACGCGGACGCTTCCCAACTGGTCACGCCGCGCGACCTTGGAGGAAGTTTCCCTCTTGCTCGCGGCAAACCGCCGCGCGACCGAGAGCTTCGATCCGCTCGAGGCCCTCGATCGCGAGCGCGCCCGACGTCCGCAGCCACGTCCGCGCGCGTTTCGATGGCGGTCGCTTGGCCGTTTCCTGCCCGCAGCGTTACGCACAAGCCTGCGCCGCCGGTTCAGCTAGGGATTATTGTGGCACCTCGCACAATCTTCCGTGACTCTGAGCGACAGGCCCGCTTTGACGCCGATGGCTATGTCCGCGCGCCCATGCTGGACACCATGCAACTTTCGGCCCTGATGGCCGAGTTTGCCGCGCTTCGCCCCCACGACGGGTTCGCGCCGGACGGCAACGGCTTTGCGCGGAACAGCTATCACTGCACTTTCCTTGATACCGATCATGCCTACAAGCGCGCGACTTTTGACCTGTTCACCCGCCATTTCGCGCATGTCCTGGACAGATTTCTCGTCGACTACCGAATTCTGACGGCCAATTTTTACATCAAGCCGTCAGGGCGAGGCGAGCTTCCCATCCACCAGAACTGGCCGGTGCTCGAAGACTTCGCGGCGACGTCGGTGACGATCTGGTGTCCCTTGGTTGACGTCGGTGTATCCAACGGAACGCTGCATGTGGTCCCCGGCAGCCACAAGCTTGTGCCACACGTCGAAGGTCCGGATTCGCCGGCGTATTTTACGACCTTTGCCGACCGGCTGTATGGGCACATGACTCCCCTGCTGGCCCCGGCGGGTGAAGGCTTTATCTTCGACGATGGACTGGTGCATGGTTCGCCCCCCAATCTATCGGAGACGCCGCGGATCGCGGTGCAGATCACATGCGTGCCTGCGGAGTTGACGCCGGTCTTCTTCTTCAAGGAGAGTGAGGCCCGCTTCGAGCTCATCGAGGCCGAGCCCGAATTCTATATCGAGCAGGGCGTAGGCGACCTGCTCACGCGCAAGGACTGGTGGCGCAGTCGGGGCCATATCACGAGCCGTAACCGGCAAATTGGAGAAGCAGAGTTCTTGAGCCTGCTTTCGCGGGGGGACGAGCTGCGCGGGCAGGGTGACGGCATGGAATCGACCCGCATCACCCCGCCGCCTATGCAGCCACTGTTTCCCTGGCTGCCGCAGCGGCTGCGGCGCCTCATACCGGAAGCGTTACGCCGCCGCGTGCGAAACGCTGCGAAGGCCAGGCTCCGCACCGCGCGCCCGCCTATTTGAGGTCGTCGGCCTGATCGGTCGCGGGGCCGGGAGCGGCGTTTTGCGATTGACGCAATGCATGGCGCGACAGCGCCTCGACCGCGAAGGCAGTGGTCAGTTCTTCCGAGCCCCAGTACGGTGTGCCGGGAACCGGCGGCGCAAATCCGGCCTTCGCCAGCCGCGTCCGACCACCAAAATACAGGCTCGCGCGCGGCCATTCGCCGGAGGGACCTTGTTGCTCCAGCAGTGACGCAATCAGCGTCTGTCCGGGGGCGCGGTTCCAGTAAAGAAGGCTGCATGCGCCCAACGCCGCATCCAGCGCGTTCCGCGGCCGGGCGGCGCGCACCTTGGCGTCGATGATGTCGCCGGCCTCCGGGGCGAGGCGGTGCAGGGCGCGGGACAGAAAGTACCAGACGGCGAAAGGGTTATTGTACCATTTGTCGCACTGCGCCTCGCGGTCTTCCCGCAGCACCTCCATTAGGTGGCTGATCACCGCGTCAGCATGTTTCCCCTCCCCGAGATAGTGGAGCGTGTTGGCATTGACGATGGCGTCGATGTCGTCGGGCCGGGCAGAGGTCATCCTGAAGAAGGCAAGGAGCGTCAGCGGGTAGCGAAGTTGAGCCAGAGCGACTCGCCAGTAGGCGCCACTGCGATTCCAGCACGGCCTTGGTGTCAGCCAAGTGTAGAAAAGGCCCTGGTTGTTTCGGTTGGCCAGCAGAAGCTGACGGTCGGCGGGAAGCCCGTCGCCGTGCGCTTCCAGTACCGCCGAGACGCAGGATGTGTCGTCGAGATCCGGTGGTAGCTGGTCATAGTGCGGATGGTCCCGCGTCCAATGCCGCCAAAGGCCGTGACCATCCATCTGATCACGCAGAAATGCCACGGCGCCGGCGCGCAAATCCTCCGTCTGGGGCGCGAATCCCAAACAATGCGCGATCAGGGAGGTGGAGAAAACAGAGGCGTCGGCCGAACTCTCTCCGACCATGTCGGGGTCCAGGCTGGTGAAGACAGGGAACTCGCCGCTGGTCATCTGACGCTTGCGCAAGAAGTCGACCCCAAGCGCTATCGCAGTCGCAACGCTAGTGCCACTCGACATCGAACTTCACCAGCTGGTTCAGGGACGCCTGGGCATTGGTCAGCATGCTGGCCGGTGCGGAAACGGTGAACGCCGCCTCCGCGTGCCAGTAGCCGTCGGCGAGAGGTATATAGGATTGGGCGTGCAGCAAGAACGCCCGTACGACATAGTTTCCCGCCAACAGCGCGAGGCCCGGAAAGACACACTCAATCTCGCCCGATGATTGCAGTCGGCGGGGTTTCAAATCAAAATCACCGGCAATGCAGACGCTTTCGTCCTCGGTCCAGAAACTGAAGCCCCAGATAGCATCGACGGGTTTGTCACACCGGTAGCTGGCCCGGAGCACAGCATTCTTCCCGCTTTGAGGCGCGGCGCTGTCTTCAGCCGTGAAACTGAGTTTTTCGATCTCAATACCGCCGTTACGATCAGGAGCGTGGCCGGGGCGCTGGCCGTCGGAAGGCTTCCGCAGGAGGCGGCTAACGCCCTCAGCCGCAGAGCCATCAAACACGCACCGGCCCTGCTCCAGAATGATGGCGCGTTTGCACAAGGCGTGGATATGGCCCAACTGGTGCGAGACCACGAGCAACGAACCGCCCGCCTTTACGAAGGCCTGCATATCGGTGATGCACTTGTGCTGGAACGCGTGGTCGCCGACGGCGAGCACCTCGTCGACGAGTAGTATATCGGGCCTCAGCGAAACCGAGAGGGCATAGGACAGCCGGGCTTTCATTCCGGAGCTGTAAGACTGGACGGGCGAATCAAGAACATCGCCAAGTTCGGAAAAGTCCGCGACCGCGTCGTGGAGTGCTCTCAATTCCATCCCCCGATAGCCGTGGAGGGCACCCTCAAGGTCGATGGTTTCCCGGCCCGTCAACATTTGACTGACGCCTGCGCCCAACTCGATCATGACCTCCATGCGGCCATGTATACGCACTTCACCCGCATCGGGTTTGTGCAGACCATGGAGGACTTTCAGAAGAGTGCTCTTGCCTGCGCCGTTGGCTCCCAGAACGGCGAGCGCTTCACCGGGCCTCACGTCGAAAGAGACGTCTTGCAGGGCCCAGAACTCCCCGCTTCGCAGGGAGGCCTCGCCCGGCCACGGCAAGAACTCCTGGATGATATCCGACAGGCCGTGCCTGGCTGAACGACGTATGTCGCGGCAGTACTTCTTCGACAGGTTGGAGACGCAAAGCACGGGGGGCGTCACGTCAACCCTTGCCGACCGAGCTTGGGTCAAGACGGCAAGCCGCTCGGCAGGGCGCAAACAGGCGGCGTCTGAAAATCACAGCAGTCCTAACCAAGGCGCGATACGAAATGGGGCTTTGCAACGCGATAGGCGAGCCATGCGATGAACAAGAAGGCGGCGGTAGGTCCGGTGGCAAGGACAATGTTGTGGCTCGCAGGTTCCGACAATAGCCATGAGCGGGTCGTGTCGAGCAGGGGCGTAACAGGATTGAGGCGCAGCAGGCCACTTACAGGTCCGGGATAAACGATCGGGGTCAGGAAAAACCAGAAACCGACCAGCATGGTGAGACCCCGCTCCACGTCGTCATAGAGCATGCCAAGCGGGGCGAGTAGGAGGCCCAGCGTCAACCCCAAAAGGATCAACGCCGCCATGCCGAGCGGAACCAGAAGGATAGAAGGACTCAAACCCACGCCGAATCCAACCAGAAGCGCAACCAGAATACACACACGAATGGCTGCATTCAGCGCGACCATCAGGACCCCAGCGAAGATCAGAGCCTCGTGCGGCGCACGGGTGCGCGTTATGATTTGCCGGTTGGCGTTCAACTGCTGCATCGGCGTGTTCAGCGCCTCAACGAAGACCTGCCACATGCAAACGCCGCAAAGTACGAACAGCGGATAGGGAGCTACCGTGGTTGGTGTGACGATGACCCGTTGAGCCGCCAAAAAGGCGCACGTTCCGGCCGTCGCCAAGGCCGGCACGATCAGCCAGAGAAATCCGAGAAAGGAGCGTCGGTGTCTAGCGATCAAGTTGCTGCGGAACAGGCGGGTGCCGATGCCGGGTGCCCGGCGCAGATCAGATGCTGCTTCGGCTAGATACCGGCGAGCGTCCAAGTGCCTAGCGCGTGCGCGATAGAGGGTTTCTTGCATCGGATTACTTGGACCTTCGAAAAATCTTTGCACCAACTTCAAAACAAGGGCAACGCGCTTGGCGATGGGCGTGTGGCCGAACGATACCCCGGGTAAGATTCGCTCGCGCAAAATGCTGCTGGGTGCTGTCAGTCCAACGACAACTTGTTTCCAGTGAGCGCAGGTAGGGCATTGGGCGCAGAGCCTGTCCGGCAGGCATTGTCAGCCCAACGGAACGGAAACTGGCCTCGTCCCCGGTGCCTTGCTGAATGGAGGTGGCCGTCATCCCATTCTGCAGGAAACACCGTCGAAACAGGCCTGAAGGTCCGGGTCGCGGAAGATCGGGCAGGATTTCACTGCCTGCTCTCCCGGGTCTGCGGCACCGGCCTGGATCTCAGTCGATCACCCAAGAAACCTGCGAGATCCGCGGGGGCACCGCCCGTCCCGGATGATGCGGGGCGATGCTGACAGGCTGATTATTTCAAGAACCCAGGTTCGCCCGGGCGAATTGGCGGATTTTTCCCAGCAGACCGGCGGGCGGCGCGGCGGCGCGTACCTGGTCGATTGGATCATAGCCCGGCCGAATTCTCTCACCGCGTGCAAGCAGAGCTACAAACTCGGTCTCGGTAATCTGCTCATTTCGATTCGGAATTTTTCCGTGGCTCCGAAGACCGGCCTCATTACCACCGGCGATGCAGTACAGAGTTGGATCGATCTGCTTGCCTTCAACGGCCAGCGCTTCAAAGGTCTCGCCTTCGCCTTCGGTCATGATGCAAAAAGCGCTTTCTCGCGGGATCGCGCCGGCGAGCACACGGATCGAAGGTTCGGCGCTGGTGTTGGCGCAGGAGCCATGGAGCAGTGATCGATCAAATATGATCGCCTCTCCGGCGCGCATGGAAAGCGTCCGGGCGTGACGGTCCTCCATCGCCTGCGCGAAGCCGTGGAAATAGGACGGTGCATGGAAGCTCTGAACGTGGCGGACGATCTGGTGGCTTCCGGGGATGACCCGAAGCGCGCCATTGTCCGGGCCGACGTCGTCGAGCGTCAGCCAGCAATGGAGCGCGGGCTCGTAGATGTTGTCGCTCATGGGCTGGTGCTGATGCATGACCAGCGCGGAGGTGCCCGGCAGCTTGGCGAGGACCGTGGCTCCCTCGTCACGATAGTCATCAAGCAGGGCTTCGAAGGCGCCGTCGAAGATGGCCTGTGCCAGGTCGGCCAGCGCGGCGGCTCGCCGCTCGTCGAACATGCTGCTGTACAGGGCACCCTGCGGGTCATTTATCCCCGGTGCCGGCGGAAGCAACGCCATGACCTGCGCACGTCTCTCGGCAGCCGCCTCACGCGTCAGCAGGGGCAGGGTGATGAAACCGTCCGACGCAAAGCGCGCCTGTAGCGCGGGATCCTTGAAACTGTTGCGCATATTCCTGCCCTCTCAGGTCGGCATGCCTTTCTGAACGGGTGAACTGTAAATCGACATCAATCCAACTGGAAGCAGAGCCATCCATGGCTGACAAGGGTGCTGCCAGGCTAACACTGAAAGATCTCCGGTAATTCGGTTGTAAGCCGCTGGCGGAGAACACCTTTCGTGAAGCCGATTTCGTTCAAGCGCCACCGGTTTCCGGCTGACGTGATCCGCCACGCCGTGTGGCTCTGCTTTCGCTTTGGCCTCAGTTTTCGCGACGTCGAGGAGCTGATGGCGCAGCGGGGGATCGACGTCGCCTTCATCGACCCGGTCGGCTCCGGGAGAACAATCGGGCTGAGAACTCGCACCTGGAGATCCGACGACGAGAAAGACAACGGCAGCGTTTCAAAGCATTTTTCCGCAAGGCTTCCCCGCCAGTACTTCCCTGGCCTTCGTAATGCGGGGGTCAGGTGTTCGAGTCACCTAAGCGGCACCACCTCTCCAATGACACTCCAAGGCAGGAACCCGGCGGGCGAGCGGCGGAAGTGCTGTTGTGCCGGGTCGGCGCGTGGGTCCGGGCTGGGAGGCCTTCCGCAAGGGATGGGGTCAGTGATGATGCCGGGACCTCGCCAACGACATCCTCCTGGCCGTCGTCGAGGCCGGTGCGGCGAAGCAGGCTGCGACCTGCCCCTCCCCCGCCTCGCGCTCTGACTTCGGCCGGTTCGCGGGGCGGGGATCCCGGAACTTATTTGCAGGAATGCGAAATGAGAAAGGCCAAAGCACCGCCGTTGGACGAAGACGCCGTCGCCGAACAGGAAACCCGGCGGAAAAGCATTCCAGGCGGCCTCAAGCACCACCAAAGCCATCTGCGGGCCAGTGTGGGGCTGTATCGGCTCATCCTGCACGGCCGGATCGTGGCCCTTGGCACGGGGACGGACAAGAAGGGCGGCCTCGCGAAACGGCTATCCGATTTCCGTCGTCAGGGCCCTGGCGGGAGACGTTTTCACACGGGGCAAATCACCTACGACCACCTTGATCCACTCGACGTGGAGGCGCTGATCACGGGCGAGCGACATGAGCCTGACAGCGCGCGGGCCCCGTGTCGTATCCCTAGACCCTGGCCGGCGCATAGCGCGGCGAAAGCAGGTGGATAGCCAGCAGCGCGGCCAGATAGGCAAAGGCGGCGACCACAAAGATCGGCGTATAGCTGCCGATCTTGTCCAGAACGAACCCGGCGTATTTGGCCATGGCCATACCACCAATGCCGCCGATCATGCCGCCGATGCCAACCACCGATCCCACGGCCGAGCGCGGGAAAACGTCACCAGGCAGGGCGTAGAGGTTCGCCGAGAATCCCTGGTGTGCCGCCGTGGCGACGCCGATGATCAAGACTGCTGTCCACACGTTGGACGCCATGCCGGCGAAGGCCACAGGAATGACCGCCAGCGCGCAGATCAGCATGGCCAGCTTGCGCGCGGCGCTCAGGCTCATACCGCGCTTGAGGAACTGACCGGACAACCAGCCGCCGCCGATCGAGCCCACGTCGCTCATCAGATAGATCGCGATGAGCGGCGGTCCGAAGGTCAGAAGGTTGAGATTGTACTGGGTTCCAAGGAAGCCTGGCAGCCAGAACAGGAAGAACCACCAGATCGGATCGATCAGGAATTTGCCCAGGGCGTAGGCCCAGGTCTCCCTGACGGTAAGCAGTTTCAGCCAGCCTATCCTGTGTGCCGGATCAGGCGCGTCCTGGGCGATATAGGCGAGTTCTTCCGGCGTGACCTTGTTGTGCTCGCTGGGGCGCTTGTAGACCATGAACCAGATCGGCACCCAGATCAGGCCCGCGACGCCGACGATGATCAGGGCCATTCGCCAGTTCGGATTGTCCGGCGTGCCCAGCCACACCGAGGCGATCAGCGGGATGATCAGCGGCGTCACGATCGCCCCGATATTCGTCCCGGCGTTGAACAGACCGACGGCGAAGGCACGTTCCCTCTTGGGGAACCACTCAGTCACTGCCTTGATCCCGGCCGGGAAGCCTCCGCCCTCGCCGACCCCAAGCGCCAGGCGGGCGAAGATGGCATGGTTGATGTTGCGGATGCCAGCGTGGGCAATGAATGCAATCTGCCAGATGATAAAGGCGAGGCCGAAGCCCCAGCGTGCCCCGATCCTGTCCACGATCCGGCCCCACAGCAGGTAGGAAACGGCATAGGCCGCCTGGAACCAGAAGATGATGTTGGCGAAATCACCCTCGGTCCAGCTGAACTCGGCCATGAGGGTGGGCTTCAGAACGCCGATGGCCTGGCGGTCGACATAGTTGATGACCATGGCGGCGAACAGCAGCCAGACCACGACCCAGCGGTATTTGCCCGCCGGGGCCGGTTCGTTCGCGGTTGCGCTTGCAACAGTGCCCATGATCGCCTCGTTCCGTCGTTTCCCGGCCTGTCCACCCTGTTTCGGGCGGCTTTCAGCCACTTGAGGTGCAGAATGCGGACGCATGGTAACCGGTGTCAATGCCTCTTCCGCAGGGCGGGTCAGAGGTAGCCGCCGACCTGCCAGGGGACGAACTCATTGTCGCCGATGCCCAGTGTCTCGGACTTTGCAGGCTCGCCCGAAGCCACTGCCAGCATGCGGGCGAATATGACCTCGCCCATGGTGGCGAGGGACACGCCGTTCAGAACCGGCGAGGCGTCGATGTCCATGTCCTCATCCATCCAGCTCGCAAGGCGGGCGTTGGAGGCCAGTTTGATCGAGGGTGCCGGTTTGGCACCGAAGACCGAGCCGCGCCCGGTGGTGAAGGCCAGCAGGTTCGCACCGGAAGCGATCTGTCCCGTCGCCGAGCAGGGATCGTAGCCGGGACTGTCCATGAAGCTTAGCCCGGGCGCGGTCACCGGCTCGGCATAGCCGATGACGTCGTTCAGGGGCGTCGCGCCGGACTTGGCGACCGCTCCCAGCGACTTCTCCAGTATCGTCGTCAGGCCGCCGGCGAGGTTGCCGGGTGAGGGGTTGTTGTTGAGTTCCATACCGTGCCGGTCGGCATAGGCGCGCCACCAGTCAAGGCGGGCCAGGAGTTTGTCGGCAACCTCGGGCGACGCTGCCCGGCGGAGCAGCAGGTGCTCCGCGCCCCAGATCTCCGGCGTCTCAGAGAGCATGGCACGGCCACCGTGAGCGACCAACAAGTCAACCGCGGCGCCGAGCGCCGGGTTGGCTGTGACGCCCGACCAGCTGTCCGAGCCGCCGCATTGCAGGCCGACCGTCAGATGGGCGGCGGACACGGTCTGACGGCGCGCGGCCGAGGCCCTGCTGACCATTTCGCGGACGGCGACGACGCCAGCCTCTATGGCCCGGCTGGTTCCCCCGGCCTCCTGGATGGTCAGGGTGCGCAGGCCAGCGTTCGGTTCAAGGCCTTCCCTGGCCAGCCAGTCAGGGATCTGGTTGGCCTCGCAGCCCAGGCCTACCACGAGGACGCCTGCAAAATTCGGATGCCTGGCGTAGCCGGCCATGGTCCGCTGCAGCACGGCGGTGTCCGCGCTCAGGGATGAACCGCCGCATCCCCCTTGATGGGTGAAGGCGACCACGCCGTCGACGCCACCGGGCAGGGATGCATCGGGGAAGGCGTCGGCGATCCGGCGCGCGACGGTCGCTGAACAGTTCACGCTGGTCAGAACGCCAATGTAGTTGCGCGTACCGACCGAGCCGTCCGCACGGACGAAGCCCTCAAAACTCGCGCCGGACAGGAGCCGGTGCGTCTGGGCGTCAACGCCGACCGCGACACCGGCCCGGGCTTCGCTCATTGCCAGATTGTGCGTGTGGACGTGTGCGCCGGCGGCGATGTCATTCACCGCCTCGCCGATCACCTGGCCGTATTTGCGAACGACCATTCCGGCGGCGATCGGGTGGCGGGCGATCTTGTGGCCAGCCGGAATGGCCTCGGCAGCGCGGAGGTTCAGGCTTCCGACGAAGGCACCAGGTTCGAGGGCCTCAAGCACGATCGCGACATCGTCAGCGGTGTTCAGCGTCAGGGCGCGGGTCATGCCGCGAGCCTTGCAGGAACAGATGCCGCCTGGACCGCACCGAGTCGGCGCAGGTCGAGGAAAGCTTCTGTGACCGCTTGCCGGAACGCCGGGTCGTCGGCGAGCGCGCGGGGGAAAATCGCGTCAAGGTCCAGCAGGGCGGCGACCTTGCGCCCGTCATCGGACTTGCCGGACAGGCGGCGCGCGGTTTCTGCCGCAAGCGGGTCCTCAACCGTGACGGCCTCGCCGGCTTCGGTGCGTCCCTCCTGCCAGCGCATCCAGGACGCGATGGCGAGAGCGAGGGCGGGAATAGCCTGGCCGGCGGCAAGACGGGCCTGTGCCGTAGCAAGCAGCCGTTGGGGCAGCTTTTGCGATCCGTCCATGGCGATCTGCCGCGTCCGGTGCCGTAAGGCCGCGTTCGAGAACCGGGCCATCAGTTCTGCGCGATAGGCCGGGATGTCCAGGCCCGGGGGCGGATTCAGCGTGGTCTCAGCCTCGTCCCAGAGACGTTCGACGAATGCCCGCAGGGCGGGGTCGGCGACGACGTCATGCACATGCTCGAAGCCCGCCAGCGCCCCGAGATAGGCGAGGGCGGAATGCGCACCGTTGAGCAGGCGCAGCTTGGCGTCTTCCCAAGGGCCCACGGCCTCCGTCAGCTGGACGCCGAACCGGGCGAAGTCGGGTCGTTCGCCGGCAAAGCGGTCCTCGATGATCCACTGGGTGAAGGGCTCGGTCTTGACCATCCCATGGTCGGCAAGGCCCAGTTCGGCGGTCAGGGCGGCGATGTCATCGGGCGTTGTGGCCGGGACGATTCTGTCGATCATGGTTTGTGGGAATGCCGCATGGGTCTCGACCCAGAGGCGCAGGTCCCGATCGGTCCGGCCCGCCATTTCCAGCACGGCCGCGCGGATGCGGGCCCCGTTGTGCGGAAGGTTGTCGCAGGAGATCACGGTGAAGGCCGGCAAGCCCCGGTCACGTCGCAGGCGAAGTGCGGCGGTCAGGAAACCCGGCGCAGTGACGGGCGTGGACAGATCGGCCAGATCGGCGGCGACGGACGGATCATCCAGCTTCAGCGTTCCTGAGGCGGGGTCCAGATAGTAACCCTTCTCGGTGACGGTCAGGGTGACGATGTGGACATCGGCCGAGGCCATGGCTTCGACGAGCGCTGCCGGGTTTTCGGGCGCGACCATGACATTCTGTACGGCACCGATGATCCGCATCGACCGCGCTGCACCGTCCTCGACCACGAGGGTGTAGAGGCCGTTCTGCGGCACCAGCTGGTTGCGGACCTCGGGCGATCGCAGCGACGCGCCGAGCACGCCCCATCGCAGGTCTCCGGCGTTCAGCGCATCATCGAAGACGACCGCCTGATGCGCCCGGTGAAAGGCACCGATCCCAAGGTGCACAACGCCGGTGCGGACGGCGGTCCGGTCCTGGGAGGGCCGCGCGACCTGTGGGGGCAGGGCTGTCACCGTTGAGGAATCGAGCCGCGCAACGGTCATAGTTTGTAGGCCGCCTTGACCAGATCATAGGTCAGGGCGCGGGCGAGATCATGCGCCTCGTCCTCCTCCAGCCGATGTTCAACCACCAGTTTGGCCAGGAAGCCGCAGTCCATGCGGCGGGCCACGTCGTGCCGGGCCGGGATGGAAAGGAAGGCGCGGGTGTCGTCGTTGAAGCCGACGGTGTTTTGAAAGCCGGCGGTCTCGGTGACCTGTTCGCGGAACCGGCGCATTCCCTCGGGGCTGTCGTGGAACCACCAGCTCGGGCCCAGCTTCAATGCCGGATAGTGACCGGCCAGCGGAGCCAGTTCGCGGCTGTAGGTCGTTTCGTCCAGGGTGAAGACGATCAGCGACAGGCGCGGGTCCGAACCGAAACGGTCCAGCAGCGGCTTCAGGGCCCGGACATAGTCGGTGCGCGTCGGGATGTCCGCGCCCTTGTCGCGGCCGTACTGGCGGAACACCGCGGCGTTGTGGTTGCGGAAGCTGCCGGGATGCAACTGCATCACCAGCCCGTCTTCCACGCTCATGGCCGCCATTTCGGTCAGCATCTGACCGCGGAACAGTTCGGCGTCCGCAGCGCTGACGGGGCCTTTGGCGACGCGGGCGAACAGGGCCTCGGCGTCGGCGCGGGACAGGTCGGCGGCGAAGGCGGTCGGATGGCCGTGGTCCGTTGAGGTCGCACCCATGCCGGCGAAGAACGCCCGCCGGTCGCGGTGGGCGTCGAGATAGCCGCCCCAGCTGAGGGTATCGCGTCCGGTCTGTTCGGCCAGGATCGCGAGGTTGGCGTGGAAACCCTCGAAGTCGGGATCCAGCACGGGGTCCGGGCGGTAGGCCGTCAGAACGCGACCCTTCCAGCCCGAGCCGCGGATCGTCTGATGATGGTCCAGCGTGTCGATCGGGCTTTCGGTTGTCGTCAGCACCTCGATGTTGTGGCGTTCGAACAGGGCGCGGGGACGGAAGGCCTCGGTCTTCAGCGCGGCCTCGATCACATCGTAATAATGGTCCGCCGTTTCGGCGCTGAGCCGGACGTCGATTCCGAACGCTTCGGCATATACCCAGTCGTGCCAGATGCGGGAGGGGGTGCCGTGGAACAGGTGGTATCGTTCGGCGAAGCGGCGCCAGATGGCGCGGCTGTCGGTCTCGACCGGTCCACCGTCGGCACGCGGCACCCCCAGATCCTCCATTGCCACGCCCTGGCTGAAAAGCATCCGGAAGACGTAGTGGTCGGGCGTGATCAGAAGTTCGGCGGGATTGGCGAAGGGCGCATTGGTCGCGAACCAGGACGGGTCCGTGTGCCCATGGGGGCTGACGATCGGCAGATCGCGAATTTCCGTATGGAGCCGTCGGGCGACAGCGCGTGTATCCGGGTCCGAGGGAAAAAGACGGTCCGGGTGAAGGTGAAGAGGCTGCGTCACGGCTGGTTCCCGGGGGGTGGCGGACCAGAAATGACACCGGTTACCTGAAAGTGCAACGCTGTTGGCCGTGCTGCCAGTCGAGCGGCAAAATTCCCGCTCTCAGGCTCAGTATTTTCCTCATTTGAGACGACAGCCGGTTGAACGGCACCGAGCCGTCCCCCAGCCGGTCGAGAGCGTCCGCCCCGGCCGGAGACCATGCCCCGGATCGGGCCATCTTGCCGGGCGAATACGGTTGGGCTGGCAGGACCGGAAAAAGAAGACGCCGCCGGTTCGCGAGAACCGGCGGCGTTGAGGTCGCCGCGATCAGGAGAGATCAGAAGCGGTAGCGGGCACCGACGAAATACTGCCGGCCAGTGTGGTGGAAGACGGAGGTGCTTTCGCGATTGAGCCCGTCGCCGACGAACTGGTGGTTTTCCTCGTCCGTCAGGTTCAACGCTTCGAACGTCAGCTCGACCTGCTCGCTGACCTGCCACGAGGCGGAGGCGTCGATATTGAGCGTCTCCATCTTGCCTTCGATCGCATTGCCGTTCCGGCCCGGAACGTTCTGGATGTAGCCGTCGCGCGATGCCGCCGAGACGCGGGCCGAGAGGGCGTCGTCTTCATAGTACAGGGTGGCGTTCCAGGAGGCCGGGGACAGGTTGATCAGGTCCTCGGTCTGGAACACCGTGCAGAGCGCATTGGCGCAGTAGTCGATCTCGGATTCGACATGGGTGTAGTTCAGCTGGACCCCGAGGTTCGACAGCGGGCCCGGCAGGAAGCGGAAGGGCTGCTGGTAGCTGATCTCGAAGCCCTTGAGCGGACCGCCCTCGGTGTTCACCGCGGCGGTCAGCTGGAAGACCGTGCTGGCCGAACAGGCGCCGGTGCAGAACGCGGGATCGAAGGCTGAGGGGTTCAGTGTGGTCAGGCTGGCATAGGGCAGGTCCTGGCGCAGGATCTGGATGTAGGTGTCGATGTCCTTGTAGAAATAGGCGAAGGACAACAGGCTTTCCTCGGCGAAATACCATTCGACGCTGAGGTCGTAGGTGGTGGCCCGGAAGGGTTCGAGCTTCACATTGCCGATGGTTGCGGTGAAGTTCGGACCGGTCGCCGCCAGCGAGGTCGTGGGCACCAGATAGTTGGTGCCTGCCAGGGTGTTGCCGATCTGCGGCCGGGCCATGACCTTGGCCACGCCGAAGCGCAGGATCAGGTCCTCGACCGGCTCCAGCGCGAGGTTCAGGGACGGCAGGGTGTCCATGTACTCGTTCTCGCCGGTGACCAGCGTGCCGCCGCCCGTCGAGCTGTAGCCCCGGGCGTTGAGCACGGTCTGGACCTGACGCACACCGACGTTGCCGCGGAGGGGCATGTCCCACAGCAGGGTGTTGAAGTCGGCCTGGATGTAGGCGGCGGCGTCTTCTTCCTGGATCGAGCGGTTGCCGCCGCGGGCGTTGCCGTTGGTGACGCTGGTCAGGCGGAAGTCGCCGCCCGCAACGCCGGTGTCGCAGTTGCAGTAGATGTTGAACAGGCTGGCGATGGCGTTCAGGTCAGGGCGCAGCCAGCTGGTGGCTGTCCCGGCCGGGACCAGATTGACCCCGAACCCGGTCAGCAGATTCGAGATGTTCGCCACGGTCGTGCCGCCCGGCAGCGCCGGAACCACCGTCTCGTCGGTCCGTCGCATCTCGAACGAATCGGATTCATAGCTCTTCCAGTTGATGCCGAACTTGATCGTCAGCCAATCCTGGGCGTCGTATTCCATGTCCGCCTGGAAGGACTCGAACAGGGTGTCCACGCCGTTCGGCCTCAGGCGGACTTCCGAGCGCGGGACGGCGGAGGTGGAAGGGCGCCACTCCCAACCGGCCGGGCTGGTGACGTCGAAGCCATAGTTGATCACCGGGGCGTCGGGGTTGCCGCGGAAATCCCAGGAATAGCCGGCGATGTTCGAGCGATCGAGGGTGACGGTGGTCTGGATCGGGTTGTCGAAATTCGATTCCGCCCGGCCGTAGTAATAGCTGCCGCGCAGGCGGTCGCTGAAGTCGTGCTCGGCCGTCAGGCTCCATTGCAGGAACTCGGTCGACAGGACGTCGAAGCGGCTTTCCGACCGCACGTCGACGTTGTCGAACAGGCCGTAGACCAGCATGTTGTTCTGGACCACGGCGTCGCGGACGTGGATCTGGGTCTGGCCGCCGGCCGCCGCGTTGCGGCTGAACGAGAGGGCCTCGAGGAAGTCTTCCTGACGGGTCGCGTCCAGCTTGGAATAGAGAACATCCAGCGAGAAGGTGGTGCTGTCTTCGGGCCGCCACTGGAAGGCGCCGGTGACGCCCAGGCGTTCCTGGGTGTGGCTCAGGCGACCATAGCGCGGCAGGCGCGGGATGAAGACGGTCGGATCGTTCGCGAGTGTGTAGGCTGCGTTGTTGGCGACCGTATTGGCCGGACGCGCGACGCCGGTGGCGCAATTGGTCGCCGACGCACCGGTCGATCCGCTGTTGGCGGGGTTCTGGGGCGCGAAGCCGACCGGCGAGCAGAAGCCACCGCTGTTCGTGGCGCCTGGCGCTGCGGCGGGAGCCCAGCGAACCGAGCTGAAGCCTTCCTCAAGCGAGTCACGCTCGCTGTAGGCCACCGAGAACAAGGCACCGAACTGGTCATTTTCACCGAACCGGTCGCTGATCAGGAAGGCCGCACGCGGGCTCCATGACTCCGACAGATCGTTGTAACCACCCTGGAAGGAAGCGGCCATCGTGAAGCCGTCGTAGTCGAACGGGCGGGTCGCCTGAAGGTCGACCGTGGCGCCAAGCGATCCCTCTTCCGTCTCGGCGGCGGCGGTCTTGCGCACCGTGATGCGGCTGAACAGTTCGGAGGCGAAAACGTTGAAGTCGAAGCCGCGACCGCGGTTCGCGCCGCCCGACGAGTCAGTTCCGCCGGCGGTGGCCTGGGCCTCCATGCCGTTGATGCGGGTGCGGGTGAAGTCGGCACCGAGGCCGCGGACGGTGATCGAACGGCCTTCGCCGGCGTCGCGGTCAATGGCGACGCCCGGAACGCGCTGGATCGATTCGGCCAGGTTCAGGTCGGGGAAGTCGGCGATGTCCTCGGCGACGATGACGTCGATGACGTTGGCGTCGCGGCGCTTCGCGTCGAGGCCGGCGGTCAGACTGGCCCGGAAGCCGGTCACGATGACCTCGTCGATTTCGGTTGCTTCCTGGGGCGGTGCGGTCTGCGCTGCAGCGGCGCTGACACCCAGGCCAAGCGACAGGGCGACGGCCAGGCCGGATGCTCCGGCGAACAGGCTACGACGAAGAGTGCGGGTCATCCCCGGCTGAATGGCTTGCATCATATGCTCCCTCCCAATGGGCATACAGAACGCCGAGGTAGCCCCGGTCTATGTGTTTTTGCGACCCGGCGTCTTTTGGCCCAATCGTTTGACACCGGTGTCATCTTCGCGTGGAATAGGTTCTGACACCGGTAGCAATCACGAGCCTAACCCGATGATCCGTGTTTTCGCAAGCCCGCTTCGCCATCTCGTCGCCACGATTGCTGCGGTAACCGCGATCGGCGTGTCGTGGGAGGCACACCCTGCCTCAGCGCAAGCGGTGGACGGCGTCCTCGCCTTTCCCGGCGCGGAAGGTGCCGGCCGCTTTGCCCTCGGCGGACGCGGCGGGCGGGTGCTGCGCGTCACCCATCTGGGCGACTCGGGTCCGGGCAGCCTGCGCGCGGCGGTCGAGGCCGAAGGTCCGCGCACGGTGATCTTCGACATCGGCGGCGTGATCCGCCTGGCCTCTCCCCTGACGGTCCGGCGCGGCCGCATCACCATTGCGGGTCAGACCGCCCCCGGCGGCGGGATCACTCTGCGCGACCATCCGCTGGTCGTGGCCGCCGACGATGTGGTCATCCGACACCTGCGCTCACGCCTCGGGGACGAAAGCGGGATCGAGGCCGACGCCGTATCGGTCGAGCGCGGCCGCCGGATCATTCTCGACCACATGTCCGCCTCATGGTCGGTCGACGAGACGCTGTCGGTCGGCAGTCGCTACAATCCGCCGGAGCGCGGCATCTATGATGTCACCGTGCAGTGGTCCCTGATCGCGGAATCACTGAACGCCTCGGGCCATGCCAAGGGCGAGCACGGATACGGCTCGCTGGTTCGCGGAGGTCACGGCGCGCGCATGACCTTCCACCACAATCTGTGGGCCGCCCACCGGGCCCGGATGCCCCGCCCCGGCAACTACAATCCGCCTGCCGTCGATCCCGAAGGGCCCCGGTTCGAATTCCGCTCCAATGTCTTCTACGACTGGAGTGGCGGACACGCCGGCTACAACGCCGACACCGAAAGCCTGTCCGCCTACGCCTTCATCGGCAACGCCTACATCCCCGGACCGGACTCTGCGGGTCGCTGGGCCTTCGAGGAATCGAACCCGCTGGCCCGGGCGTGGTTCGAGGGTAATGCGATGGACGGCGTCGTCCCGGCCGATCCCTGGAGTCTGGTGAAGGACTCGGACCGCCCGGACTACCGGCTGGCGGCCCGACCGGACTGGGCACAAGCGGCGGGCGAGACGGCGGCGGAGGCCGAGGTCCGCGTGCTGGCCCAGGTCGGGGCGGGTCCGGTCCGCGACACCGTCGACGCCCGGATCCTCGAGGGCGTCCGGGCCCAAACCGGTCACATCATCGACAGCCAGGCCCAGGTCGGCGGCTGGCCGGAGCTCGAGCCGGGATCACCCTGGGTCGACGGCGACGGCGACGGTATTCCCGACGACTGGGAAGCCGCCCATGGCCTGAATTCCGCCGATGCGACAGACGGAACGGCCGACCGGAACGGCGACGGGTTCACCAACCTCGAGGACTGGCTGAACAGTTTCTGATCAGCGCGCCAGCCAGCCGCCATCGACGGCCACAACCGTGCCGTGGACATAGGCCGCCGCGTCCGAGGCCAGAAACACCGCTGCGCCGCTGATATCCGACGGATCACCCCAGCGCCCTGCCGGAATGCGCGCGAGGATGTCGCGGTTGCGGGTCTCGTCGGCGCGCAGGGCCTCGGTGTTGTTGGTCGAGAAATAGCCCGGCGCGATGGCGTTGACGTTGATGCCCTTCGACGCCCATTCGCAGGCCAGCAAACGGGTCAGGCCGGCCAGCCCGCTCTTCGACGCCGTATAGGACGGCACCCGGATGCCCCCCTGGAAGCTCAGCATCGAACAGATGTTGATGATCTTGCCGCCCCGGCCCGTCGCCGCCCAGGTCCGGGCCACGGCCTGGCTGAGGAAAAAGGCGGTCTTCAGATTGGTGTCGATGACCGCATCCCAGTCCTCTTCGGTGAAGTCGAGGCTGTCGTTGCGGCGGATGATGCCGGCATTGTTGACCAGGATATCGATCGCCCCGACGGCGACAACGGCCTGGGCCACCACATCCGCGATGGGGGCAACGGACGAAAGGTCGGCCGGGATGGCGTGCAGGGTGCGCCCCGTCCCGGCGACCAGTGCCGCGGTTTCCGTGGGGGCAGACCGGCCTACGGCGACGATGTCGGCCCCGGCCTGTGCCAGCCCCAGGGCGATGGCCCGGCCCAGGCCGGTGTTGGCACCGGTGACCATGGCCGTCCTGCCCGTCAGGTCGAAAGAGACGCTCATTTTCAGCCTGCCTGTGTCGTGCCGGATTGATGCTGATTGTACCGATAGGTAACCGGTGTCATAAGCTTATGCAAACGCTGGCCGGCGGCCCGCCTCCTCATCAAGCCTCGAGAAACGTCCATGAAAATCGCCCTCATCATCGAGAACAGCCAGGCCGCCAAGAGCGAGATCGTCCACGCCGCCCTCAAGGCCGTCGCCGAGCCCCTCGGCCATCAGGTCTTCCACTACGGCATGTACACGCCCGAGGATAAGGCGTCGCTGACCTATGTGATGAACGGCCTGCTGGCCGGCATCCTGATCAACTCGGGCGCGGCGGATTTCGTGGTCACCGGATGCGGAACCGGGACGGGCTCCATGCTCGCCGCCAATGCCATGCCGGGCGTGTTCTGCGGCCTGATCATCGATCCGACCGACGCCTTCCTGTTCGGCCAGATCAACGACGGCAATGCCATCGCCATGCCCTACGCCAAGGGCTTCGGCTGGGCGGCCGAGCTGAACCTGCAGGACTGCTATCGCAAGCTGTTCGAGGGCGAGCGCGGCCTGGGCTACCCCAGGGAACGCGCCGAGATCATGCGCAAGAACCGCGGCGTCCTGAAGGACCTCAAGGCCGCCACCTGCCATGACATGCTGACCGTCCTGAAGACCGTGGACCAGGATCTGCTGAAGGCCGCCGTCGCCGGCGAGCGCTTCCAGGAGTATTTCTTCGCCAACGCCACGGACGAAGGCATCCGCGATTACATCCGGAGCGCGGTCGGCGGCTGACGCGACCACGTCACCGGCGCGACACGCGGCCTCCCGGTGCCGCGGTCGAATCCCGCACCACCAGCGACGGATCAACCTCGGGCTGGACGAGAGTGGCCGGGTCAAGACCCCGCAGACCCGCCGTCAGCTTCTCCGCCGCCATCCGGCCCATGTCGCGGATCGGCAGGCGGACCGTGGTCAGGTTCGGCCAGACACGCGACGCCATCGGCAGGTCGTCGAACCCGACGATCGAAAGGTCGCCCGGCACGTCCAGACCGGCGTCGCGCGCGGCTTTCATCACCCCGATGGCCATTTCGTCATTGCCGGCGAAGATGGCGGTCGGACGCTGCGGCAGGGCCAGCAATTCCGTCGCGGCCTCGACACCGGATTCGAACGTATAGGCCGCGCGTCGAACATAGGCGGGATCCAGCGCCAGCCCATGCTCCGCAAGACCCTCTTCGAATCCCCGCCCCCGTTCGTGCGAGGAACGGAAAGTATCCGGCCCCGAGATGAAGGCGATCCGCGTATGGCCCAGCTCGGCCAGATGCCGGGCCGCCTCGGCCGCGCCACGGCTGTCGTTCGTCACCACCATGCGGGCACGTTCGTCCAGTGACACCGAGGCGATCCGGACATAGGGGCAGTCCGCCTCCCTCAGGATCGCCACCACCCGGTCGTCCTCGGACACCGAAGGCGGCATGACCACGCCGAACAGCTTCTGCCGGACGATGAAGTTCCGGACGTCGTTGAGGAAGGCGTCGGTCGCCCGGTTGCAGGGATGGACGACCAGTTCCAGCCCGGCACCCCGAACCGCATCCAGCACCCCCTGTTGCATGTTCACGACGTAGTTGGGACTGGGGTTGTCGTAGATCATCCCGACCAGGAACGAGCGCCGGAAGGCCAGGCCCCGCGCCTGCGGATCGGGGCTGTAGCCATGTTCGGCGATCACCGCCTCGACCCGTTTGCGCGTCTCTTCCTTGACGAAGGGCGAGTTGTTGATGACCCGCGAGACGGTCTTCTTCGACACCTCGGCCAGTCGGGCGATGTCGTTGATGGTGGCGGGCTTGCCACCGGTCCGTCGGGGTTCGTTCACTGGGGGAGTCTCTCTGGCCGAGCACTGTCCTTAGCGGTTGCCGCCCGGCCTGTCAGCGGTCACGTCCCGCGCCGCACGGCCGGGCGATCCAGCACCTCGTCGCGCAAGGGCGTCATGAAGCGCAGGTCCCAGTCGTCAGGATTGAACGGCTTGCGTGTCGCCTCGACCACGGCCGGATAGCCGCCGACCTCGCGCTCGTGATCGATGATCTCGCCCCGGCCCTCGGCCACCTCGGCGATCAGCAGGACATCGCGCATATCGCGGTCCCATGGTCGGGCCCCGACCTGAGACAGTACGGCCACCTGGACCTCGTGCGCCGGCATCGGCGTCAGGCCCTCCCACCAGACCGGCGGCCGGCGGGTCTGGATGATCCGGGCGTTGGTGGTGGTGTAGCGGCCGAACATGCGCAGCGGCTCGCCGACCTGATCCACGGCGATGTTATCGCGGCCATAATATTCCACATCGCCGGCCCCGCCGATCATCATGAAGGCCAGATGTTCCGTCGGCGTGGATGGCCCTGCTCGCAGGACATTGCCGATCACCGTCATCTTGCCGACCTCATAGGGGTGGGCCAGCCACTCTTCCGGCGCGAGGTTGTAGTGGATGGCGCGTTGGCCTGGATCATAGATCAGGTTGTTGACGATCACCCCGTGGACCCCGCCCTTGAACAGCGGGCTGCGCTCGTAGTTGTGGGCGTACAGATTGCCGACGATCAGCAGGCCGGTGACATTGTCGTGGATCAGCGACCCCTTGGAATGCTCGCCCTTGGCGTGCGTCGCATAGGCCAGGCTCTCACCATTCAGATTGTTCGAGAAGGTGATGTTGTGGCTGGTGCCCTGACGCCATTCCTCGGGCGTGTCGCCGGTAAAGCGCGGCCCCGAGGCCGACAGGTTCTCGTCAGTGGCCCAAGTCAGGCTGCAGTGGTCGATGATGACGTTGTACGCCCCGATGGTGGAGATGCCGTCCTCGTCCCATCCGCTCATCCAGGTCTGCTCGGCCGAACCCGGCCGGATGCGGATGTGCTGAACCACGACGTCATGCGCGGTGATGTCCATTCCGCCGCGGATAATGGTGACGCCCGGCGAGGGCGCGGTCTGGCCCGCGATGGTGATGAAGGGGTTTCTCAGCCGCAGGGTCTGGCGGCCCAGGTCGATGACCCCTCCAACCTCGAACACGACGATCCGGGGCCCCTCGGCCTCGATCGCCTCGCGCAGCGAGCCGGGGCCGGCGGCGTCCAGATTGGTGACCCGGATGATCCGCCCGCCGCGCCCGCCCGGCGTCTGCGCCGCCCAGCCGAGGGCCCCCGGAAAGGCCGGAAGCGGCGCTTCTGCGGCGGACGGCCCGGGCGCGCTGCCACGGCGCAGAAAGTCGAGGATCTGGGCGTCGGCGGCGGGAGGTGTGAGGGCCATGAGCGCGAAGGCGAACAGGCCGAGGACGAGGCGGTTCAGGGTCATGCGTTCCATCCTATCCGTCGTCGCTGTGTTCCGCGACGTTCCCGGGACGCTCGATCATGGCGTCACCGGATTCAAATTGACACCGGTTTCCTTCCTGCGCAATGTCTGCTGCAACAGGGAGGCTTCGTGAGCCACGCACACGAGAATTCAGCGACTTCGCCGATCGCGCACACCTTTGTGGGCGCGCGTCGCAGCGGTCGTGCGCTTGCAGCCTATCCGGGCCTGCAGCCCGAATCGCTCATGGCCGCCTACGCCATCCAGGACGAGGCGATATCCGCCTGGCCGGACCGGATCGCGGGCTGGAAACTCGGCCGGATCAACGCGCCGCATGATGTGCGCTTCGGCGCCGGCCGGCTGGCGGGGCCGATCTTTTCGCGGAACGTCTGGACGGCCGCCCACACCCCGACCCGCTTCAGCGTGATCGAGGGCGGCTTCGCAGCAGTCGAGGCGGAGTATGTCCTCGAACTGGGCGAAACCGCGCCGGACCGCAGCGACTGGACCGTCGATACGGTGCGGCCGCTGGTGTCCCGGGTCTTCATCGGTGTGGAAATCGCGGGCAGTCCCTTCCCGGGCATCAACGAACACGGCCCCGCGGTCACAGCGTCGGATTTCGGCAACAACGCCGGGCTGATCCTCGGGGGCGAGATCGCCGGCTGGAGGGAACGTCTGTCCGGCCTGACCTGCACCATGTCCATCAATGATGTGGTCATCGGGCGCGGCGGCGCGGCGGCCATTCCCGGCGGGCCGCTCGATTCCCTCGCCTTTCTGCTGAACCTGCTGCACCGGCGCGGACGGCGACTGGAGGCGGGACAGCTGATCTCGACGGGCGCGGCCACCGGGGTGCACGACATCCTGGCCGGCCAGTCGGCCTCCGCCGATTTCGGTCCCGACGGCCGGATCGATTGTCTCGCGGTCCCGGCGACAGGAGCCATCGCTTGAGCCTGACCCGTCGCACGCTCGACCTCACGGGCCTGTCCGGCCTGGGCTCCTGCGCCACGCGCCCGGTTGCTAACGGCCAGACCATCTTCAATGCTGTCGACGACCACCCCGCCGACCATCCGACCGTCACCGCGGTCAAATGGATCGGCGATGAACCGGGGCTCCTGAACGTCTGGCCTTTCTGGCTCTCTTGCCTCGCCGTCCTGATGCTGGTCACCTTCATCCCGGCATTTTCGCTGTGGCTGCCCTCGCTGATGAAATGACAGACGTGCTGGCCGTTCGACCGGCCGAAGACTGCCGCTGGGACTGCGTCGCCCTGGGCGAGGTCATGCTTCGCCTCGACCCGGGCGAGGGCCGTATCCGCACTGCCCGCACCTTCCAGGTCTGGGAGGGCGGCGGGGAATACAATGTCGCCCGCGGGCTGCGCAAAACTTTCGGGATGCGGACCTCGGTGGTCACCGCCCTGCCCCGCAACGAGATGGGGGCCCTGGCCGAGGACCTGATCCTGCAAGGGGGTGTGGACACCACCCACATCCTGTGGCGCGAGGCCGACGGCATCGGCCGCAACACCCGGATGGGGCTGAATTTCACCGAGCGCGGCCTTGGTGTACGCGGGGCCCTGGGGGCCTCGGACCGGGCCAATTCCGCCGCTTCCCAGATGCGGCCCGACGAGGTCGACTGGGACGCCCTGTTCGGGGGGGAGGGCGTGCGCTGGCTGCACACGGGCGGCATCTTCGCGGCCCTGTCCGAAAGCACCGCCGAGACGACGCTCGCCGCCATCCGGGCCGCCAAACGGCATGGCGTCGTGGTCAGCTATGACCTCAACTATCGCGCCAGCCTGTGGTCCAGCCATCCCGACCCCGACGCCGCCCGTCGGGTCAACCGCGAGATCGCCGGCCTGGTCGACGTGCTGGTCGGCGACGAATATGCCTTTGAATCGTGCCTCGGCATCGGCGGTCATGCGGCCCGCGCGAACCAGACAGACGCCGCGCCGTTCGACGCCCTCGTCGCCCGCGCGTCCGCAGACCTGCCGAACGTCCGGGTCTTCGCCGCCACCCTGCGCGATCCGGTCTCAGCCTCGGTCAACCGCTGGGGCGCGGTGCTGTGGGCGGGCGGAGAGCGCCATGCGACACCGGTGCGCGAGGTCGCCGTCCTCGACCGGGTCGGCGGCGGCGACGGCTTCGTCTCTGGTGTGGCCTTTGCCTTCCTGCAGGGCCTCGGTCCCCAAGTCGCTGTAGACTACGGCACGGCCCACGGGGCCCTGGCCATGACCACAGCGGGCGACAACGCCATGACGTCGCTGGCCGAGGTAAGGGCCCTGTCCGGAGGTCGGGGGGCTGCCGCAATCCGTTAGGCGCTCGTCAGCCCGGCAAGGCGATGTCCGCAGTTCACCCCGATCAGGACCAGGAACACCTTGTCCAGGTATCCGCGAAACCGGGTGCCGTTCAGGAAGCCTGGCGCGATGAGGCCTCCTGCAGGATGGGCGAGGCTCGTTCCGGATGCTTCCCGACGGACGCCTGGTAGAAGACGGCGACCTCTTTCAAATCGGCCTCATAGTCGCCGCTGGGGAATATCGTGGGTCCGATCGTAATCAGCTTTCGGGGGAAGTCGATCGAAGCGCAGACGACGGGAACTTCGGCGACCGCGGCGATATTGTAGAAGCCCGTCTTCCATCGATCGCGTCGAGCACGAGATCCCTCAGGTGCGATGGTCAGGATGAAATTGTCGCGGCGCGCAAACTCGGCCGCCATCGTCCCGACTATGTCCAGGGCCTGGGACCGGTCAACCGGGACGCCCCCGAGATCGCGCAAGGCTCCGGCCAGGGGCCATCGGAACAAGGATGACTTGCCGAGGAAACTGAGGTCCAGATTCAGGGCTTCCGCGGCTCCAAGAAAACAGACGAAATCCCAGTTGCTGGTGTGCGGTGCCCCTATGAGCACAAATTTCGGGTACGCCGGTCGCGGCCCCTCAACCCGCCAGCCCTGCATTTTGAACAGCAGCCCCAGGGTCAGTTTCATTGCGTCTGCGAGTACTGCCATGCCGCAGTTTCAGTCCATTGGGCGACGCCGGGCAAGCGAAGTATTGCCAGCTGAGGGTGACTGATCTGCGCCCCTGAAACGCCTCAGGGACAGCCGGAGTCCGCCCCCCGAACGGCTGGATCAAACCACCGGGCGATCACGGTCTTCGGCCGGTCTCCTGCAGGGGGTGTGCAGGTCTGCGCCGGTCACCCGGAGATGCGCACCCGCCCCCGGTCGCATGTCCTGGCGCGCTATCACTTCCAATGTCACTGTCACGCCATTGCCGGGCTTGCGCGATCTGCGCCTGCACCCCTCGCGGACGCCAAATCGCGTTGGACTGGCAGCACCCGCGACGCTATTCCCGATCGCATGAGCAGAAAAATCCTGGTGTGCGGAGGCGGAGGTTTTGTCGGCAACCACCTGGTCCGCCGGCTGAAAGCCGAGGGCAATACTGTGGTGGCCGCGGATCTGGTGCGACCGCGATATGGACCAAGTCCGGCAGACAAATTCCATCAGGGAGATCTGTGCGAGCCCGAATTCATATCCGACGTATTCAGTCAGTCCTACGACGAAATTTATCAACTGGCCGCTGATATGGGCGGTGCCGGTTATGTATTCGTCGGAAATAACGACGCGACAATAATGCGTAATTCAACCCGCATTAACTTGAATGTTCTGGACGCCGCGCGTCAACGTGGTTGCGGTCGTATTTTCTTTTCTTCCTCAGCCTGCGTATATCCTGAGTTAGAAGCAGACGCGTTGAGCGTTGGGTGTCGTGAGAGTGACGCCTATCCCGCAACGCCCGATAGTGACTATGGCTGGGAGAAGCTGTTCGCCGAAAGACTGTACGCGGCCTATGGGCGAAACCATGGTTTGGCCGTCCGGATCGCGCGGTATCATAACGTTTTCGGCCCGGAGGGGGCTTGGGCAAATGGTCGGGAAAAGGCCCCGGCCGCCATCTGCCGGAAGGTGGCCCTCGCAACGGCCGGCGAACCGATAGAGATCTGGGGTGACGGTCGGCAGATCCGGAGTTTTCTCTATATCGACGAATGTCTGGAGGGCACGCTGCGTCTGATGCGGTCCGACTTTTGCGGGCCCGCGAACATCGGGTCCGATCGCATGATTTCGATCAACGAATTGGTTGATCTGGTCGCGGACATCGCAGGGAAGAAGATCGCGAGGGTCTATACAGACGGCCCGGTCGGAGTCAGAGCCCGATGCTCCGACAACACCCTGATCGAGAAACGGCTTGGCTGGAAGCCGGGCGTCGAGCTCAGAACCGGCCTCGAGGCGACCTATCGATGGATCGAGGCCGCGCTGGCGGCCGGCCGGTCGGATTCATCGGTCAGGGCGGCATAGAGCCGCTCATTGTCCGCCTGCGTCCGGACCGACAGTCTGAGCCATACGGCCGAAGGATGCATCCGTTCCGACACGTTCTTTGCATAGATGCCGTGGCGCTCGACAAGTCGATCGAGAAAGCCATCGAGGTCCGGCAAGGCCAGGTTCAGCCGGACAAGCAGAAAATTGGCCGCGCTCGACTTGATCTCTGCGACGATCGGCAGTTCCGCGAGAGTGGCCTGCATGGCCGTGCGGTCCTGCCTTGTCTGACTGAGCGACATCGCGATCGCGCGCCGCTGTTTGGGGAGAATTTCGAGAAAGGCTTCCGCCAGCGAATTACAGTTCCAGATCGGCAGCATTTTCCTGATGTCCTCAATGACGTCAGGCCTGCTTGATCGTACATATCCCAACCGGAGGCCGGATACTCCAAGCGCCTTGCCCAGGCTCTTCAGCAACAGGATGTTGGCAGGCAAGATGCCGGCGCAAACATCTTCGAGTGAGGGCTCACCCGAGAAATCCATGAAGCTTTCATCCACTACGATGATCTTCTCCGGATTTTCATTGGCAAATTTGACTATATGAGAGCTCGGCGTGAATGTTCCAGTCGGATTGTTCGGGTTTACAATCACGACAAGGTCAATATTTTCATTTTTGCCGCTGATAATATCCCACCCAAATTCGCCCTGATCTTCATATGTCGAGGCGTTGGGCCATATTCTTGAATATTCTCCAAAGGATGGACTCGGCAAAAGCGCTTTTCTGTTTCCATGAATTTGAGACATCCATGGATATATTTGTGACAAGCCGTTCAGCATGACAACCTGATCGGTCGGACACCGCAAGAAACGCGCAAGCTTTTGATCCAGAACGGCCTGGGAAGATCCATACCGTCCGATTATCGATGGCATCAACGCCGCGAGTTCCTGCTGAACAGCCGGTGTCGGGAAGTGGCAATTCTGTGGGTAGGCATAGTCCAGAACAGGGTAATTCCAGTATCCGCCAAAACTGCGATCAAGCGTTTGGCGGCGACCTGATGGATCGTAGATAAACCGGGCCCGGTCCAGGTCCTGTACATCATCAATCTCAACCCACGTTTCTGCTCCTACATCAACGGCCCCAAGTTCCATGTCCCCCGATGCTACGAGTTCGGCGAAGACAGCCTCGTAATATTCATCGACAAATCCACCTTCAATCCACGAGGACAGTGCGGGGCGAACGTGGTCATCGACGGTCCGGGCACTCAACAGGGTCACGTTCACCGTTTTGGAGTACTGAAACCGGTCGTTCAGAGCGTGCAATTCGTCGCCCATGATCATTCTTGTGACCATGCCGCGTTCCACCGCGACAAGCGTTCCGTCCAGTCCGGCGCGGAACCTCTCAACGAGGGCCGCGTCAGACTTCGCCTCCAGCATGCGCCTGATCAGGGCCGGCGACATGATCAGGTCGCCCTCGACCAGCAGCAGGGGTGTTCCCGTTGGCAACGCCTTCAGGCCTGCAGCAAGCGAAACGATGTTGTTGCTCGACGCATAGTCGGGATTGTAGGCAAAACTGACCGGCAGGTTTCCACTTCGGGCTCTGACGTGGGCCTCAACAAGAGCGGCGCAGTGTCCGGTTACGACAGTGACCCCCGTGACACCGGCTTCTTCAAGGGTGCAGAGCATTCGTTCGATGACGGAACATCCACCGACCTCAATCAGGACCTTGTTGGATATGTCTGTCAGCGGGGACAGGCGCTCGCCCTTGCCGGCCGCCAGGACAATGGCATGCACCTCGGTCACAGCGCCTCACTCCCTCCGACTCAGGCGAGGTGGTCTAGCAGGCGGCAACAGGGGCCACAATTGATCGGCCCGAGCGGGCGCTGCCTGCGAGAGCCCGCGCTCAAGCCCGGGAATGCTGCTGGATGATCAGTCTCCCATCCCTCGCACCCATCGCCATCTGGTGGCGGCAAGTCGGTCATGACAAGGCGTTGAGAAAGGTTGCGGCCCTGGCCGCGTTTGCAAGCCTGACCGACGGCTTTGGCACCATGGCGCTGGTCGCCCTTGTGACTGCAATGGCACCCGGCGGCGCGCCAGCGGGGTGGCTCCAGGCCCTGCTGCCGACCCTGCCCATGCTGCCGCTGCTCGCCGTGGTTCTGCTGCTTTTCTGCGTCCGGTTGCTGGTTAACCACCTGCTGGCCGTGGAGGGCCTGCAGGTGGGCTACGCACTGGCGGATGATCTTCGCCGACGAATTCATTCCGGCCTGCTGGCTGCGGAATGGCGCTGGCTTTCCGGGCAGCGAAACGCGGATCACGTCAATTTCCTCGACACCCAGATTGGACGGTTTCGGCATGGACTGTCAGTCCTGGTCGACCTCTTCTCCCAATGCTGCACCCTTCTCGTGCTCGTTTTCGTTGCGCTGCTGGTGTCCTGGGAGTCCACCGCGATCGCCGGACTGGTGGGCGGGCTGGCGCTTCTGGCCTCCCGACGCCAGCGCATCCGGGCGATGGCCCTGGGTCATAGCATCGGGCCCCTCTATCGCAATATCGACCGCGCCATATTTGAAGGTGTCTCGGGGCTCCGTCTCAGCAAGGTTCTCGGGTCATACAGCTTTGAAATTGCCGCAATCGACGACGCCATCCAACAGACGCGAACAGCGCAGTTCCAGTATATACGGGAATCCAGTCTTTCTGGCGTAATCAGGCAGTTTGTTGGCGCTGCGATATTAATCAGTATTATATTTCTTGCAGAATTTGTCGGCAACGCCAGTGCCGCTACGATGTTGCCGATGATTTATATTGTTGTACGTGTGGGATCTGCGCTCGATCGCGTACAAGGCGCTTGGCAGGATCTTCTTCATGCGACGCCCGCCGTCGCCGAGATCAAACTGCGGCTGGCAGAACTGGAGTCGGTCGCCGAGCAAGGCCCCGCGTCGGACCCGGCTCCTGTCGAGCTGATGCGCGAGTTCCGGCTCGAAAACGTCACGGTCCATTTCGATGGGCGCGACAGCGCAGCCCTTCAGGGCGTCAGTCTGCAGTTCCCGGCCCGGACCACGACCGCGATCACGGGAGACTCCGGAGCGGGCAAGAGCACGCTGGCAGATGTCGTGACCGGGCTTGTCTTGCCGGATGCGGGGGTGGCGCTCGTCGACGACGCGCCCCTTTCAGCCGGTCTGCGACAGGCGTGGCGGAAGTCGATCGCCTACGTCGAGCAGGACGCCAGCATGCGAACCGGGTCTATTCGTCTCAATCTGATTTCGGCCGACCCGCCCCCCTCGGACGCGCAGATGTATGAGGCCCTGGCCGACGCTTCGGCAGGCTTTGTTCTGGCGCTGCCGGATGGGCTCGACACTCAGATGGGCGACAACGCCGTGCGGCTTTCGGGCGGGGAACGCCAGCGGATCGCACTGGCAAGGGCGCTGCTGCGCAATCCCACCATGCTGATCCTGGACGAGGCCACCAACGCGCTTGATCCGGGAAATGAGGCCGAGATTCATGCAGCGCTGAGAAAGCTCCGTGGACGGATGACCATCATCATCATTACTCACGGCACATCGATGCTCGACCAGGTCGACCGGATCGTGCGGCTCGAGGAGGGTCGGCTTGTATCGGTCCGGCTCCCGGCCGGCGCGCCTCAGGACGAGGCCGCTCCGGGATAAACAAGTTCGACCAGCCCGGAATGAGCGCGTAGTTCAGGCATTCGCCAGCAGTCGACGATAGCCAGTCTCTTTTCGCTCCGCTCAAGCGCGCTGGCGGCCAACTGGCCGTAAACAGGCCAGGGTGTGGCTATCACCAGCACGTCGCATGCACGGGCGCATTCGTCGGCATCCACGGCCCAGCAAATAGCCTCCGGCAATTGCGGTCGGGCCGCAGGGTCATGGACCAGGACGCGATAGCCCAGGGCAGAAAGCCTGGTCGCGATTTCCAGGCCTTGACTGGCTTCGAAGACATCACTTCCCGGCTTGTAGGCCAGTCCAAGAACACCCACGGTTCCCGAGCCAGCCAGGCTGCGCACGCGATCGACGATGCGATCAGCCTGCCGTCGGTTCACGGCATCGGTCGCCTCGGCAATGTCGGCTGTCAGGCCGACTCGTCGAGCCAGGACGGACATGGCGATGTTGTCCCTTGGAAAGCAGGGACCGGCATAACCAAGCCCGGGCTTGAGGTAGCTTGCGCCAATACGGCGGTCGCTGCCCATCACGGATGTGACGGCGGCGGCATCTGCGCCAGGCAGGGCTTCACAGATTTCCGACAGGAGGTTTGCGCAGGAAATCTTCGTCGTGACGTATGCGTTTACGGCAATCTTGGCGAGTTCGGCGTTGACGAAATTCAGTTGCCAGACTGCGGGTTCGCGGGTCCAGACAGGGCGCAGCAGCGACAGAAGCTGGGCTCCGGACGCTTCATCGGATTGTCCGATCAGGACCATATCGGGTTGGCGCATATTCGCGACCACATCGCCCAGGGCCACGAATTCCGGGCAGTAGCAGAGGCCGAGCAGCGGCCCCAGACTCCGGCCAGCCGCCGCCTCCAGGGCCGGGGTGATCACGCCGGCCATGGTGCCGGGCATCACTGTACTGACGACCACCACCAGATGCCGGCCGGCCTTGTGCGAGATCGCGGCGCCGGTCTCGGCGATGGCTGCCAGCAGATAGTCGTTCGAATAGTCCCCTTCCGGCGTGCTCGGCGTCGGAACAAGGACCAGGCTGACCTCGGTCTGCGCGACGGCGGCAGCCGTATCGGTCGTGAACTCCATTCGGTCAGCGGCGCCCGTCAGCAATCCCGCCAGTTCCGGCTCCAGGCTCGGGAACTGCCCCTGTCGCAACCGCGCCACGAGTCCTGCATCGCAATCTGCGCCGATGACCCGCGCGCCGGTGTCAGCAATTATCGCGGCGAGCGGAGCCCCGAGGCGTCCCAATCCCACTACCGAAACACGCATGGCGCCCCTGTCCGTTCGGCCGGACGAAATTGCCGGACCCAAGTCTGCCTGCTAACGGTCTGAAACCGGGAGAACAACCTGTTGCGGAGCCGCGAAATTATGGGCGTTGGGGCATGACCGTTCATTTTGTCTGTGTGCATGGATGTCCGGTAGACAGCACCAGCGCCATCGTTCTCCAGACCGTCGACCGGTTGAAGGCGGATTTTGACTTTGTCGTGCACCATCCCAATGATCCGGTGACGATCAAGCCCTCTCCCGGCGACATTCTGATCGGCCACCCCAATCGCTACGGCGACTGTGCGTTCCGTCGGAGTTTTGCCCAGCCGGGCTGGGCCCGGCGGATTGTCTTTGCGCCGTTTTCCCTCGGTGTCCTCAAGGATGCGGCCTGCATCGATGACCTGGTCGTCGAAGCGGATCTGTATCTTGCGACCAGTGGCCCCGGCTGGTGGAAAGGTCTCGAGAACAGCGTCATCTCACACTGGCAGCACAAGATGCTTCCATTTGAGCTGGGTATTGATCGCAACAATTTTCCGGCCGTCCGGTCGCGCTTCAACCCGCCCGGTCAACGCCGTTTTCTTTACATCGGGAACGCCGACCGGATGAAAGGCGGCGACTATCTGGCAGCTCTCGCAGACGCAAATCCCGACCTTCATTTCGGCTGGATCCAAACCGGCGACAGCCGGCACTGTCTGGATTGGATCCCGGAGATGACCACGCCCGCGATCCGGCGGCGCATGGTGCGGTCCCGGCTCAACATCGCCCCCGTGCTGAATTGGCGTAGACCTGAGGGGCTCCAGATCACCGCGACCTATGATTTCGCGATCAACTGCGGTCGTAGCGATGCGATGCCCTGCGAAATCCTCGAGTGCGCCGCCTGGGGCCTGGTGCCCGTCACCACGCCGCAGTGCGGGTATGAGGCGGGACCCTGGCTGACCCACATCCCGCTCGACGACATCGCGGGAGCCAGTGCGATCCTGCACGAGATGAACCAGTGGTCCGACGCCGGGATGAAGGAGAGACAGGCGATCGGCTGGAAGGAACTCGATACCCGCTACACCTGGGACAGGGCCGCCGCGCAGCTGCGGCACGCCCTTGAATGCCCCCTGCCGGAGCCGGACACCTCCGCCGCAGCCGCGGCGCGCGCTGAAAGTAATCGCGAGGCGTTGCGTCAGGTTCTGCGCGATGAGAGGCGCGCCGACATGCGCCTGGCGGTTCTGGAGCCTCGGCAAACCGTATCACGGCTATTGTCCATGACTGTCGGAGCCTGGCGAAGTGCCGCATAGGCTTCCCCCTCCCACAATCTCTTCGATTCCGCGCGCCTCCCGGCGGAACATCGGGGCAACCCGGGGCAATGCGATCCAGGGCCGGCGCGCCTTGCGCCCTAGGCCCCGCGTTATCCTGCCGGGGAACAGGGGCCTGAGCCGGGCGCACCCGAAGGATTTCGGCCGAAATTCCGCGGTCCCCCATCTGATCAATCAGGGCGCGTCGGGTCTGTGAATCGCCTGATGCTCACCCTTGAGGCGGTCGCGGTGTTCTGCGTGGCCCTGGTCTTTCACAAGACCGTCCCGTTCAAGACGGTTGCCCGAATCATGGGGTGGCGTGCGGGGCCCTTGCGGCAGTCCCGTCCGGAGCAGGATCAGCAGATCGCCGACGTCGCCCGGGCTGTATATTCCATCAGGGAATACACGAAGCTCCGCGAATGCTGCCTGGCGGAATCCATGACTATCAAGTGGATGTTGTCACGCCGAAACATTGAAGCGGATATTTACTTCGGCATGCGCATCAAGGGAAGCGCCCTGGAGCACCCCAGATCCGAGGTTTTCGACCATGTCCAGGCGCACGCCTGGGTCCAGATCGGTGACACGCCTCTCAAGGGCAGTGGACCGTTCAGATACGTCGTCCTGGGCTGCTACCACTGAACCCTGGTTTGGCGTCAGGACGCGAACGGGGTTGGAGTTGGGGAGCCCCTCTGGCCAGTTAGGTTCATGGGAATTTCCCGGATCCTCGGCGCAAACCAAGGCTTCCGCCCCTCGCCCGGCGTCGACGCGTCCCTGTTTCGATCGTTCATCAAATCCGCCCGATGTCCGCT
The DNA here is from genome assembly GCA_943372245.1 of bacterium. GTDB lineage: Bacteria > Pseudomonadota > Alphaproteobacteria > Caulobacterales > Caulobacteraceae > Brevundimonas. The sequence goes on along the minus strand of CALRXX020000016.1, from coordinate 36,761 downwards.
CTCAGTCCCGCCTATTGATATTCCGACCCCGCGTTCGCCCGCAAGCACCATATTATGCCGGCAGCGTCAGAACTTCATGGGTTTGGAGCGAGTTGACAGGTGAACCTTGCCAGGTCGACGGCGCGCCTCAGATCAAGGGCAGTGGACCGTTCAGGTACGTCGTCCCGGGCTGCTACCACTGAACCTGGCCGGGTATCAGGACGGGACCGGGGAGGAACCTTCCTCCTGGCCAGTTCGGCTCAAGGGAATTTCCCGGATCCTCGGAGCAAGCCAGGGCTTCCGCCCCTCGCCCGGCATCGACGCGTCCCCGATTCGTTCGTTCATAAAATCCGCCCGATGTCGCTCTCAGTTCGGCATATTGATATTCCGACCCCGCGTTCGCCCGCAAGTGCCATCTGATGCCAACCGCATCAAAACTTCATGGATTTCGAGTGAGTTGGCAGGTTTGTGCCGATCTTGCCGGAGACCTTTTGGCGCTTGCCTGACAGCACCCTGTCTGGCCGGACGAAATTGCCGAACCGATGTCTGCCTGCTAGCTGTCTGATCCCGGAAGAACAGCCTGTTGCGGAGCCGCTATACTATGGGCGCTGGAGTGTGAGCGTATATGAGGCTCTGCGGCAGCACCTGCGCACTGCAACGCAGGACGACATCTGTTTGACGGTCCTGAAGTGGTTCAGCAGGGTGTCGGGGCTCATTTCCGGGCGAGCCGGGGCATTGCTTCATGCCGGATAGCCGACCTCCCCTCACCATCTTTGCGATCCCGCGGGCGTTCCAGCGGAACATCGGGGTAGCCCAGCGCAATGCCATCCAGAGCTGGCGCGCCTTGCGCCCCCAGCCCCGCGTCATCCTGCTGGGCGACGACAACGGAACCGCCGAAGCGGCGCGGCAATTCGGCTGCGATCATATTCCGGACATCGCGTGCAACGAGTTCGGCACTCCCCTGCTCGGGTCGATATTCGAAAAGGCTCATGGTGCCACGGCCGGGGGGCTGATGCTGTTTGTCAACGCCGACATCATTCTGACCAGTGGTTTGATGACGGCGGTCTCGACCCTGCCTGACAGTCCCTTCCTGATGACCGGGCGGCGGCATCATCTGATCGTGCGCAAGGACATCGACTTCACCAGCCCGGACTGGGAGGCGGTCCTGAAGCGCCGCGTCGACGCCAGGGGCGCAGTCGGCGGTGAGAACGCCATGGACTATTTCGTTTTCCCGCACGGGCTTTTCGGCCGGGTTCCGCCGTTTGCGATCGGTCGTGGATGGTGGGACCACTGGCTGGCGGCTGAGGCTCTCAGGCGGGATGCGATGCTGATCGATGCGTCACCGCAGGTTTTGGCGGTTCATCAGGATCACGGCTTTCTCGCTACCGAAGAGTCGGTTCGCAATCTCGCCCTGTTCGGCCAGTCGAACGACAGTGTTTCCCTGGCACTCGCAACACATGTGCTGCGCGACGCGCGCATTGAAGAGGCCAGCCGGCTGGGCCCGAGGGTTGATCGGGTTCGCGACCTGATGTCGAGAGCCCTGATCCACCTGGCAGGTCGCGTTCGAGCGCAGCGCTGATGGAAGCCAGGCCGCGGGTCAGCTGGAGCGAGATTGCCCGCCGGACGACGACGGGGACCGGCATAATGGCCATGGCTGAACTGTCGTCTGTCCCGCTGACCTATCTGGTCGTCAACGGCACCAACCTCTCGGCCAATGCCGTCACGCGTATCGGCGGTGTGCTCGGTCTCGGAGGGTCGGCGTTGTTCCTGGCCGGCCAGCCGATGGCCGCCGGCATCGCCTATCTCTTGTTCCTGTGGCTGGACTGCACCGACGGAACGGTCGCCCGCCTGCGCGGCACGGTCTCGCTCAGGGGAGCCGACCTTGACCTCTGGTCCGACCGGCTTTGCCTGTTCGCGGCGGTGCTGGCGTTTTCGGCCGTCTATGCCCGATCCGGACATCCACTGGCGGCCTGGTTGTGCGGCCTCTACCTGGCCACCCACTACCTTACGGACCTGCGCTGGCTCATGGCGATGCGGCAGCGGGCAGAGTTGCCGCCGCAGTTTGAAGCGCTGAAGGCGCAGCTCGATCATGCCGGCCCCCGGCGGCCGTCCCGCGTTCCGCAGCCGTTGCGGCCGCTGGTCCGGGTGGTCGGCTGGCTCACGCCCACGGCATGGGTCTGCAACATCGCGTTTCTGCTGCTGCCCAGCTTCACGACCTTGACGCCGATTGAGGCGACTGCGGTGCCACTGCTGATGCTGATCGGGACCATCTTGATCTCCAGCATCAGGAACTGGACGGCCGGACGGGCAAGGCGGGCCATTTGACCGTTCACTTCGTGTACAACAAGGGCGCGTTTCTAAAAACGCCTGAAACGATTATTCGCGAGCTGTCCTGGCGTCTGGCCGGTCGTTGTCACCTGAAGACCTATTCTACCCTTGAACGCGGCACTATAAATCCGTCTCCGGGCGATATACTTTTGGGTCACCCCTCACGCTACGCTCGGGATTCGATCTTCAACCGATCCTTCGAGCAGGCGGGTTGGGCGAAGAAAATCGTCTTCTGCCCGTTCTCCCATGCGATGCCACGCGATGCGGCGGCCATTGCCCCCCTGGTCGACAGGGCTGACCACTATCTCGCTTTGTGCGGGCCGTACTGGTTCGACACCATGGGTGACTCCCTGCTGTCCCACTGGCGCTACAAGACCATGCGGTGCGACCTGGGCATCAATCGCAGCGACTACCCACTGACGAAAACCGGGTTCAATCCACCGGGACAGCGCCGGTTTCTCTATATCGGCAATGCCGGTCCGATGAAGGGCGTCGACTATTTCTGCGCCCTGGCCGAGGCGAACCCGAATCTGTCGTTCAGCTGGATTGGTTGGCAGGGGCCGGAGCAGAGGCCGGCCGGAACACTGCGACGCGAGTACGGGCCATTGGAGCGTCGCCTCCGGTCCGGCCCCGTCGTCACCCATGGCGGTGCCAACTGGCGCGATCGGACCTCGACCGATCTCGTCGCAAGCCATGATTTCCTGCTCACCTGTGGCCGATCCGATTCCAATCCGACCACGATCCTGGAGGCGACGGCATGGGGGCTGCTGCCCGTGGCGCCGGTCCAGTGCGGCTACTACGGGGACGACTGGCTCCTGAACATTCCACTGGACGATATCGCCGGCGCCAGTGCCGTTCTGAACGCCCTGAACATGGCATCCGAAGAAGAGCTGGTCGCGCGCCGAACCGCCGGCCTGGAAAGGCTCGACAGCCAGTACACCTGGGATCATGCGGCCGATCAGATCATGGCCTGTATCCTGGCTCCAGCCGCTGAGATGCCGGACGACCTCGACTGGCACGCGCGCAAACAGGCAAATCAAAAGGCACTTGCGGGGTTGATGCGCCGCTACCAACGGGATCAGCGCATGGAGGATGCCATGCACCGGGTGATCGATTTCCCACGCGCCGCGACAGGCCGGATCCGGCGGGCGTTCAATCGATGACCTGGCGCTACAGGCTCTATGGGCTGGAGACGGAGTCCGAAATCGACCTTGGCGATCTGCCTTCGGGAGATCGACATCTCGCCTGTGACGTCCGGATTGTATCCGGCCCGGTCCCTCCACTCACGGCGGAAGCCAGCGGCTGGCTTGAGGTTCAGGGTGGGACGGTCTGCGTTGATCTTCCGCCTTCAGGCCGATTCAGAATTGAGGATGGCGCCACCATTACGGTCGACAACGCCGCGACCGGACTCGCCTCCCTGCGCTGGAGACTGCTGGGCATCGCCTTCGGTGCCCTGCTGCACCAACGTGGCATCCTGCCCCTGCACTGCACCCTCGTCAGCATATCCGGCCGAGCCATCGGGTTCGTCGGCCAGTCAGGCGCGGGCAAGAGCACCCTCGCGGCCCACCTGCAGGCCCGTGGACATCAGATCCTGGTGGACGATGTCTGCGCGGTCGTTCCCGGCAGGCATGGCCGGCTCGAGGTTGAACCGGGCCATGGGCTGTTGCGATTGTGGGGGGACGCATCGACCGCCCTGGGCCGGGATGTTGGGGAACCGCTCGATCCCGCGATCACCAAATATGAGCATCTGGTCCCTGCAACCGACCGAAAGCGCATCGTCGTTTCAGCCCTGGTCGAGATTTTCGAAGGGGATCAGCTGGAGATCAGGGCGCTTGCGGCGGAAGAGCGGTTGAAGCTTTGCCTTGAGCACAGCTATTGCAAAGAGGTCATGGTCAGACTCGATGGAAAAAGGCGCAACCTCGCGCAGTGCGCTGCGGCAGCCTCGGCGATCACCGGGTTCAGCCTGACCCGCCCGAAGGACTATGGCCGTATGTCAGCCGTGCTTGATCTCATCGAAGAGAGCGTGGCACGGCTTTGACCCGCATGGCGCTGACCCTCCAGGCTCCGGCAGTGTGACGTGGCACCGGAAAATCGGACAGCCGTCCGAGGCGAGCCCAACCATTTTTGAAGTATGGAACCTGTGAATGGAAACCCTGATCGCGGCCGCGCTTTCATGAAGGTCACGGTTCTCGGCGAGTCGCTTCTTGCCTTGCTGCTGGCACGCCTCGCGACCCGCACCCTGAGATTCATCACCGTCGCCCGCGCCATGGGCTGGTCTCCGGGGCAGGCCTCCGCCGAAATCAGCGACCTTGATCTGGGCCGCGCGCGCGAGGTCAAGGACGCCATCGCCGCCGCCCTGCGGGTGCTCCGGTTCGAGGAGCCATGCCTCGCCGAATCGATCGCCGCCAAATGGATGCTCGGCCGCCGGGGCGTCGCTTCCACGCTCTGCCTGGGCGCACGGATACGCGGATCAGCCGCGCATGCGCCGAAGCTCGAACCGGACGAGCACGTCGCCCTGCACGCATGGCTGGAAGCCGGCGACCTGATCGTGACCCGGGATATGACCGACCACCATGGAACCATCAGCCGATATCGCTGAGACCTGTACCGCGAGAACTCCAGGCGCGAAGCACGACCGGCCGGGCAGTCGGGCGGCGGCGAAAAGTATCCTGCCTCACCTGTAGGACGGCCTGGCGACCCGCCAGCCAGGCGTCAGGAAGGAGGGGTCGGCGATTCGTCTTGCCCCGTCCTGCCCATCGGGATCTCGCTGATCCGCGGCGCGATCCACGGCTTGCGCACCAGCGATTTGGGCGTTCCCTTGTTCGGATTGCCAACAGTCATGTCCGCCCCCAGCATACAACAAAGACTAGACTAACAGCGTTCTTCGTAAGCAACAACGGGACGCGGGGCCGCCCCCTGGAGCGCTTCCGCGCTCAGTCGGCGGTTGGCGAAATCGACCCCGGCAAAGCGCTCATAGTCGGCAAGTGAACGGTGGCTGCCCAGTCCGTAGCGCCCGAAATCAAGCGTCGCGGGCTCCATGCCCAGCAGCTGGCGCACGCGCTCCTTGGAGATGTGGTCGAATACGGTCGCGCCGAACGGACGACGGCTGGCACGCCCATGATCATCCCAGTGTTTCGGCCGGCCTTCGCGCGTGTACTCATGGTAGATGACGGGCCGCGACGGATGAAACAGGTCATAGCCGTGCGTATAGGCGCGGACCGCGAGCGTGATCTCCTCGCCGTGGAAATAGAGGCCCGGGTCATGGCCGCAATCGGCGAGAAAACTGCCGGCCGAAAAGGTGAAGTGTGCGGAGAAGAAGCGCGCCCGCGGCGGCTTCTGAAACAACCTCTGCCACCCGGTCTTCGTCCTGGGCAAGAAGAGCAGGACACCGTCTTCGGTGAACCTGTCGGCGGCAAGGACCGTCATGCCCGGCCGGGGCAAGGGCGCGCCCGGCTTGAAGGCAGGCAGATAGGCGGTCAGCACCGGACGCCGGGCGGGTAGCCCGGCCAGCTGCTTCTTCAAGGCCGTGTCCCAGCCCTTGACGAAGCGGTGATGGGAATCGAGCGCCAGCGTGAATTTTTCGCCGCCGTAGAATTGCTGGAGCCTGTGCCGCGCCCAGCACGCGCCCCGGCTTTCGGTCCAGTCGCATTCGAACAGGCGGATGCGATCATCCCGCGCGAACTCGGCCAGGGTCTCGGTTTCGTCGCGTTGCCAGGCGATGCCGAAGGTCAACAGCTCAGGGTGGTCAGCCTTGGCGATACAGTCCCGCAGGGTGGGAACCAGTTCGGGATCGCGATAGGCCGCGATCTGGATGAAGATATGATCGCCCATGGGTCATGCAGACATAGAAGGGCGCATCCAGCCTGTCCACGCCGGGGATGGACGCGATCTGGCAAGGCGGATCGCGGTCAGACGGTGCCGGGCCCGGGACCGCCGGTCGCCGCTCACGCGATGCTTCGCCAGCGCCACCTTGGCCGTTTTTCGGTCCGTTGCCGCTGATATCGGGCTGTGCAAGAAAAGGCCGGCGCGTGATTATTCGACCAGGGCAATCCAATGACCGAGACCGTGACTGCCGAGACCGTTCTGGCCCAACGGCCAGACCTGGGTGCGGCGACGATCGATGAAGTGACGGCCGTCATGGACGAGGACGCGGACGCCTATCTGCTGATTGACGCCATCGGCAGTGTCATCTGGAAGCGACTCTCGCAGCCCGTGCGGATCAGCGACCTCTGTGAAGAGCTGACGGCGTCCTATGACGTGGATCCCGAGACGTGCCGCCGTGACGTTCTCGATTTCGCGAATGACCTCGTGCGCCGCGGATTGGCAGTCACCGCCTGATTTTCGACCTTGCGGAAAACGGCGTCGGTATAGACGGCGTCGTGGATTCGACGGTTGTCGGCACCATAGAGCGGATGGTTCGCGTCCTCGCACCAGGGCAGCCGCAGGGCTGTTCGAAAGTCCGTGGACGCTGCCATGTCGGAAAAGCGAAAATTGGCGTGCCAGATGACCAGATAGCCACCGGGCTTGAGGCAGCGCGACAGGTCGGCTGCCAGCGCCTCCACGGTGGCAAAGTCGATCAGATGATCACAGCGATCCGGCAGCTCGGCCCCCAACGCACCATGGCGCATGACGGCCATGCAGAAGATCGCGTCAAACGAGTCCGTGGGACAGGCATCCGGAGATGCCGCCTGGCTGAAATGCATCTTGCTGTCGGGTCGCTTTTGAAGCTTCGCCCGGGCTTTCGCGATACTGTGGGCGTTGATGTCGATCGCCGTGATGTCGGCATCGGGAAAATAGTCGCGCAGGGCAAAGGCCTCCTCCCCCGTTGAGCAACCGTAGGAGAGGAGACGGGGGGCCGGCGTCTCGGCCAGTGCCAGTCGGACAAATCCGAACATCGCGGGATAGCGATCAGGCAGGGTGAACGCCGATGTCTGCAACAACAGTCTCGCAGCCGCCGGAGCGAGCTGATGCAGCGCTCGCGCCTGCCGGTCCGTCAGACGGCGGGCCAGGCGCACGACGGGAACCAGCCCCGGCAGGCGCCGGGCAGCCTCTCGCCAGCCGGCAAGGAACTCTCTGGTCACACCACAACCCCATGATTTTGACTCCGGCACCTGCCTCGGGGACTCGCCGGAAATCGCCAGAAATCGTGCCAAACCAGATCAGCAGTGATCATCCCGACCCTTCTTGCCTCAAACAGACGGGCCCGTCACGCGACCGAAGCAGCCAGGACCCCACCTCCGGAGACGGCGCGGCAGCGAGGGGGATGCCTCGCAATTGAACCCCTGCCTTTGTCGTTCTCGTCGTCGCATCGGGGCAGGGCCTGCGCCCTTGCCCGCCGTCCATGTGACGGACCGGCCGAGGGCAGAGAGCGCTATGGACGCGGAACTGACCGGCCTGATCCGCGCGACCGATACCGGGGACTTCGCCCGGTTCGACTACGTCTTGCCGTCCGGCTGAGGGTCCGGTTTGGGCGTCTTCCTCGGCTTGCGGAAATGCTGGTCGAGGAACTGTTCCAGCATCGTCAAGGCCAGGACCAGCCGTACCTTGCTGCGGCGCGACTCGATGTCGGCTGTCTTCTTCCAGTCCGCAAGCGTCCTGGACAGGGCCAGACGCCCTTCGAGATTGGCTGCGCCCGGATCAAGGGCCACCGCGGCGGCGCGCAGGGTGCGGGCCTGTGCGATGGTGCCCAGGGCCTCCTCCAGTCCCAGCTGGCCCCCTTCGACATTGACCAGCAGCTTGCATCTGAAGCCCTGGCAGGTCCGGGGGCGATGCTCATAGATGCCGCAACGCGTTCCCTGCAGGTGATGGCAGGGCAGCGCGAATTTGGGCCCGTTCGGGGTCTGAACCACCTCCATGCCCTGGGCAAGCAGGGTGACCTCCTCTTCCGGGGTGGTGCGCGCGCGATGGAACAGCAGTCCGTCGCAGCACAGGCCGCAGGCCGTACAAAGCGCCGAGCCATCGACGGCGACTTGTGGTGTCGTCATGGGGTGCCCCCGTTCCGGTGCCGACGGCCCCACCCGTCGATCAGCCCACCTATCCCGCAGCGCGCGCGCCGGGGCCAGCCCATCGTTTCCTCGCCAGCCAGGGTCCGATCCAGAACACCATCGGTCTCCAGCCGACATGATCCCGCTGGCGGCCTTGCGGCATTCCGGTTCCAGGCTTCAGCCCGGAGAGTCCTCACCACCCACGCGGCGCACTACAACGCATGCAGCGTCCAGCGGACCTGATCAGCAGGCCCACGCCTCGCCGCCTTCGCGCCGACGATGATGCCTCATGGGTGGTCAGCGTTGCCGGATCGAGTCCAGCGGCAGGGGCTTCCCAACCGACGGGATCTTCCGGACAGCGTCTACGCCGGTGCGTCAGCCACCAGCGAAACAGCGCCCTTGCGCTCAAGATCCTTCAGGAAGGTCAGCACTTCAGCGCGGCAAAGGTCGGCATCAACGTCGAATTCATCGCACAGCGCAGCGCAGATATCCTCCAGCCGGCGCGGACTCTCGATCAGTTCCCATATGCGGGTCCCCACGCTGGCCAGACTGATATAGGTGCCGTGGTCGACACTCATCATGACCATTGCGTCGGCGAGCTTGCCCGACATCCAATCGCCCCGGCGTTCAATCATCATGACGGTGTTCTCTTTTTTGTGGTCGCCTGTTCGCCTTGCCAGGTGAGGCCCCGTTCGGACGGTTTGGAGCCACGGGCATCACCTGTGCAAGAATGGAAGGCGTGGTCCACGCCCTGCCGGTAACGGTGCCCGAACCCGATGGCCGGCGCGTTTGCCGGTCAGCCTCGGTCGACAGCCCGATCTCGATCCAGTGAGCCTGCAGACTGTCCGGCAGCGTGTCCATCTTTTCCCGCCACATTTCGCGGGAAAGAAGGAAGACGTCGGCGGCGTTAGATATTTTCAGCGCGGCGTTGAAGCAGGCCCACTTCTGATTGAGGCACTCCACCTGGGCGAGGCGTCAAGGGACAGGCAGGCGATGGCGTCCGCGCCGTTGGGAAGGAGGATTCCCTCGTCTCCCGGAGAAGGTGCCTTCTTCAAGGCTTGGACTGCGCCGAGTGGCACCGGGCCGTCGTAGAGGCCCGGAAGCGCGATCTCGTTGTGCCTTGTCAGCCCCGCGCAGGAACAATGATGCACGCGACATCGCCCCCGCAACGGACTCCAACCTCACCCGCCCCTGGCATGGTGGAGGGCGTTCACCAGCCGATGATCTGATGACTGGTTGTGTTCACCCGTCGGATTTGCGGCGCTGTGCGGCTGCTTTTCAGCCCCTGTGGCATTGCGGGCATATCTCCGCTTCGGCTAGGACGGATCGTCCAGAGCCCGGGGTTCAGCGGTTGGTTTTCCGGGGAAGCAAGGTCGGTCGCGGGTAGCCCAACCGGAGGCTTCTGTTGCGCAACAATCCTGTCCCAAGGCGCAGGCGACGCCTCAGCCAAGGTACCTCTTCGTGAGTACCGGCCCTGTCCAGGGCCTGCTGTTGCCGCATGGGGTGCGTGAGAATTTCCTGCCCCCAACGCTGGCGCAGGAAATCCTGTCCTATGCCGTCGGGAACGAGGCCCTGTTCAGGGAAACAGGCTTCTTCCGCGTCGACGGGGGACAGATGGACCCCGATATTCGTCGCTCGGTCGGGACGAGGGAGTTGGGACCGTTCCGACAGGTCCTGGAGTCGCACCTTTTCGGCATTCTGGAAGAGCTGCAGCGGGACATGTCGGTGGCCCCGATCCCTGAGCCCCGCCTGGAACTCGAACTGGTGGCGCATAACGACGGGAGCTTCTACCGGCGGCACATCGACACCACGGGCAGACCCGACGAACACAGCCTCAGGGCCATATCCTGCGTCTATTATCTGAATGCCGAACCCAGGGCCTTCGCCGGCGGCGAACTGCGGCTCTACGCCATCGGCGATCCGGAATGGCGCAACTTCATCGACATCGAACCACAGCACAATATGTTGCTGACGTTTCCGGCCTTCGTACCGCATGAGGTCAGGCCCGTGTCCTGCCCGGGGCGGCAGTTTCGGGATTCCCGCTTCGCAGTGACGGGATGGATTCACCGTCCCAGGCCGCCCCGGCCTGGCTGACCGGACGGCCGACCCGACCGGGTCATGGCCCTGCCACCGAAAAACGGAACCGTTGTGGCGCAGGACGGGTCTTTCCCGGCGCGGTCGTAGCCAGGCCGCCGGCCTGACGTTTCGGAGCCTCGGGTCTGGAGCCGGAGGCAGGGCCGGGCGTCAGGGATCGGCCCGGAATCCAGGCGGATCCCTCAATAGTTCAGCCGTTTGACCGAGGCGATGAACCGCGCGCAGGCATAGGCAACCAGCAGGTAGGACTGCCGACCTTCGGGAAAAACGTCCTCGGGCTCACCGGAAAGCTCGGTCGCCATCCGGTCCAGGTCGAACCACTCCTGCAAGACCGTGTTCTCGCGCATCCGTTCGACCTCGGCACGAATATGCGGGAGCGCCGCGCGCAGGCTCTCGTGCATCAAGGGGGCCAGCGATTCATGCCCCGATGGTCGGGTCCTGAACGACGGCGGAAGTACATCCCCCAGCGCGCGACGTGCCAGATAGCGATCCTGGCCGCGGACCACCTGAAGCTCCAGCGGGATCGCCAGTCCGAACTCGATCAGGCGCTTGTCCATCATCGGCCGGGTCTGCACGAGCCCGTTCTGCGTCGCCTCGGCACCAAAAACCGGCTCGGTCCTGTGACGCAGGAAATCAAACAGACTCAGCCGGTCTTCCAGACTGTTCCTGCGCTGGTGATAGGGAACCGGCGTAAAGGGCTCGATCACACCTTCGGCCAGCAACGCTTCCTGCTTCTCGGTCCGAAGATAGGTATTGCTATAGGGCGAATAGGACTTGTGCCGCGTCGCCCATCGCAACCGCCAGGCATGCGGGATCAGGGGAACGAAAAGGTGGCCCCAGATGACATGCCACCAGGGCCGTCGGGTCGTGCGCGCACGATGCCTCGCCTCGCTCAGCGCGCGCCCCGCCTGACCGGCCTTGACCAACTCCGCCAGGACGTTTGCGCCGCGGGGATTGACGCTGCCGTCTCCTCCGTGGCCGTTCATCACCAGCCGCGCGCCTCTCGCCCGCAGCCGCGCCAACATGCCGGGCAACACATCCACCCCGGGGATTAGAGGCTCGTTGTTCGGCTGCATCAGCCCGACGAAGGCGTCGTCGCTCATGGGCCCGGTTTCGGCGACATACCATTCATGGTCGATATGGGGCATGTGGGCCACACACGCCTCCGCGCTCGGTCGGGCGTCATACGCGACCTCGCGACCCCGAGGAACCGTAGAGGTTATCGTCAGCATCTTCTGGTCCGGCGGAAGCGCGAGCCCCGCGAGCCCTGCGATCGCGCTGCTGTCGAAACCGCCGCTGAGCAACAGCCCGGGCGGATCGATCAGTCGCCGAACGCGGCAGGCGACCGCCTCGGCGACGAGCCGGCGATAGGTGGCGACATAGTAGGCTTCGTCCCGACCCACATGTTCGGGTGCCGCGCCCGGTCGCCAGTACTCCTCTTCGCGCAGGCTGCCGTCCGCCCGCAAAATGAGGTACCGCCCGCCGACGACGCCATGGACGTCCTCGAACAGGGTCCGGCCATGCGACGGTGGATGCCCGGCCCGCGCGCCCTGGATCGCCATTTCGCGTTCGTCGATGACCCGGGGCACAAAGGGCAGGGCGAACAGGGCCCTGGCGTCGCTGGCAAAAGCGATGCGGCGATCGTCCCGCCAGTAGTACAGAGTGGCCTGACCGGAATGGTCGCGCGCGAGCAATAGTTCGGATCGCTCGGCATCCCACAATGCAAAGGCGAAATCGCCCAGCAGTCGGGGAACGCACTGTGCGCCCCATCGGCGATAGGCGGCCAGAATGATCGCGCTGTCCGCCGTCTCTGCAAGGCTGGCGCTGTCAATGCCGAGTTCCTCAGCCAGCACCTCCCGATTGTCGAGCCGGCCGTCCGCGACAAGCATCAACCCCGCGTCATCACCACAAACGGGTTGACGGTCGAAGCGGTCTTCGCGGTACAGGCAAAGCGCGCCATGCCCCAGCGCGACGGGTCCCGCATCCAGGTAGCGCACGCCGTCCGGTGCCCGACCGCGCATGGACTCCGCCATCCGGTCCAGTTCCGAGCGGGGCGGGGCCGAACCGTCAAACCGCCATTGTCCGAAAATCGCGCCCATGGCAGCGTCCCTAACAAGAACCGTGGCGGTCGCGCATCTCCTTTTGTCAAAATGGGCGGCGCCCGGGTTGACCTCCGGCCCTGTTGCGGCAAGAGACCAAGTCAAACGCATCGCAGAGATGCGTGATGGCTCAACGGGGTGGGTTTATGGCTAACCAGGATTTGTCACCGAAGAACTCCGCTTGTCCGGGCGACGCGGTAAAAAAGCCGTGGTCGACGCCGGTTGTCATCCATAGCGAGGTGGGCGAGACCAACGCCCCCATCGAGATCGTCGGCGTGCCGGATAGCAAGGATCCGTTCGGCATGACGAGTCTGAACTCCTGAGGGCTTCGCCCTTCTGCAGGCTCCTTGGCATTGGTCGTCAGGGGCTGGAGTAGCCTTCTTGATGCGGGCGTCAGCTGTTCGGGTCACCTGAGCCGCGCCATTTTTCCTGAACCGCTCCAACGAGGACATCGGCGAGCGGGCGGCGTCGACGGCCTGCTCGTCGGGCCCTGACCGGCCCCGATCACTCAGTACCAGCAGGCCAGCTCGGTCAGGCGGTTGCCGATCGGATAGCCGGTCACCCTGGCGTCGGCGGTGTTCAGCCAGGCGTGGGGGTTCAACCCGGACTCGTCCGGGGCAACACCGAAATGCAGGGCGCTCTGGATGCCGCGTCGGCGCAGCATCATCTTCGCCGCTACACCCTGTTGCAGGCAGACCGCGCGGAAAGGCACCTTGTCGGCCATCAGCCGGACAGCCCAGCCCACGGCCCGGGCGGTTTCGGCCTGTTCCGGACCGCGACCCGACTGTTCGATCCGCCCGGCGGCGACGGCCGGCACGCAGGCCTCGCCCAGTTGGGCGGCCACCATGCGGAAAGGGAACACCAGCAGCGACGCCCGCGCGAGGGCCAGCCAGATCGTCGCCTCCACGAGGAGGGCGCGACGGGCGTGGGTCATCCGCATCAATGTGTTCAGCTTGCGCCGTATCACCCGACTGTCTCCAGGGCCGCGTCTGTCCGGCCGCCGTCCGTTTGCCACACTGGCCGCACCCGGGCCAGCCGGACGTCTGACCGGCGAATTATGGCAGCCCCGGCCTTGCCTCAAGAGAGCCGGACCGGGCCTGTTTCGACTTCCCGCAGCCGGCTTGCCCTTGCCCCTGCAGGGCGGCTGGACGTTGGGACACCTAACCGATAATCAAGCCCACCAGAGCAGGACACCTTGACCCAAATGCGCAATCTGGCGGTAGACAAAGCAAACGTGATTTCTGAAGTGCTGGAAGGCGAAGCCGTCATCATCAACGTGGCTACGGGGATCTATCACAGCACCGACGGCGTCGGCGGCTGGGTGTGGGAAAACATCGTCGCAGGCGTCGCCAGCGACGCCATCCTCGGTGCCCTCGAACCCCTTGCCGATCCGGCAATGGTGCGAGACGATCTGATCCGCTTCTTCGACCAGTTGGACGCAGACGGCCTGGTGGGTACCGGGTCCGCGTCCGCGACGTCGACGGTGGTCGGTGAGATCCCGACGGCCTATGGCGCGCCGGGCCTGCAAACCTACCGGGATATGACTGAACTCATGGCTCTCGATCCGCCCATGCCGATTCTCGACAGTCCGGTTCGTTAGTCAGCGGCTTCCGGCCGGGGGATCCAGATCACCCAAGGTTTTGAAACTCTGGCGCTGCCATCTCCGTCCGATACGGCGCTTTTGCGCGCCTGTCTGATCTTCGATGCGAACGACTGTTTCGCCTGGCGCACGGATCCTGTCGCCGAACTGGGCCGGGTGACGGATCCCGGTAGCGGGCTGAAGTGGACCTTGCCCCTGCTCGACCACAGCCTGCAGGCGGTGATCACAGACGACTCCGTGCGCATAAGGATACGCGCTGCGGCACTGCACGAACAGCGACGCGCCGCGACGTTCGACGCCATAGCCGCAGCGGCGATTGCGGGCCTCAATCGGGTCGGTCTCGTCCCGATGCTGTCGCGAGGCCACGCACTCGCGCTCAACGGCGGCTATTCAACCTCCGCTCTCCGCCATCGTCATGATCTCGATATTCTGGTGCCGACAGGGGGTATGCCGATCGCCGTCAAGGCTCTTGTCGAGGACGGGTATGCGCCTTTCGCGGCCGCCGAAGGCGCGCGCCTTCTCCATCCATCGGGGCTCGTCGTTGCTCTTCACGAACAACCCCTCCCGTTTCCCGAGGACCATCTCGACAAGGAGACCCTGTGGAGAGAGTCGATCCGCTCCAACCTGGGTGAGGCCAACTATCTGACCCCGTCGCCCACCCATCTCCTGCTGCACACGCTCCTGCTGGCCGGCGGGTCACCGGCGGGGGCCCCGCTGGTCTGGGCTTCTGACGCATATCGGGCGGCCAGCCACCCTGATGTCGACTGGATGCGTATTTCCGGGACGCGGGATACTGCGGCAGCGACCCTCTTGCGGGGCCTGTCCTATCTCGCGGCCTGTCTGTCCGCCCCCGTTCCGCGCTACGTCATCGACAGGCTGAGGCAGACCACCGAGGCGCTGCCGCGTCGCGACCTGCACACGGCGCTGTTCCGCCTTCGTCGCGCTTGCGGGCTGCGTGCCATGGTGGGTGGTCGAGGCCGGACGCTGTTCTGGCTCGCGCCATGGATCCTCGCGCCAGACCCCGACGCAATGCTCGCAGACGGCCGAAAACAGACGGTCCTCATGTCCTATCTGGGCAGGCTCGCAACGTATCGGCGCGCCAGGACAAGCTGAACGCAGCCCACGCCCCCTATCGCCAGCGCGCAGGCGGCAACGGCTCCCGGCCCTCCGGGAAGTATCATCATCAGGGCCACCGTCCACAGGCCGGCCAGGAGGGTCAGCACGGCACCATCCCTGAACAGACCGATCTGGGATCTGGCCGGGAGGGGCAAGACGCGGCCAATCACCCAAAGTTCAAGAGGCGCGGCGAATACAACCACGGCCGCCATGACCCCTGCGGCTGCCACCGCGCCCCAGGATGCCGCCAGAGCTAGGGCGGCAAGGGTGATGATGGTCAGACCGGCCTCGAGCAACAGCCGCAGCCGGTGCTCGGATCCGGCGACCAGTGCGGTGATATTCAGTCCGATGATCGAGCGGATCGCCGCGATGAGCGCGAGGATGCGGACGAAAGGCACCATCGCCGTCCATTGCTCACCGAGCAGCAGGGGCACCCAGTCAGGGGCCAGCAAGGCGATCAGGAGGAAAGCCGGCCAACCGAACAGGGCCGTCAGGCGCAGCGACTGACCGAGTTCGCGCCGGAACTCTGCCGGGTTGTCGCGGAAGGAGGCCAGGACGGGCCAGGCCCGATTTGCGATCACGGCCGGGATCAAACCGGAGACAGCTTCGACATACCGGCGCGCCAGGCTGTAGAGGCCCAGGGCTGCGGCACCGAAAAGCCAGCCGACAAGTATTTCGTCGAGTCGCTCGCGCGCCGCCACCAGGATATGGCCGGCCAGCACCGGGCGTCCCAGACGCGACAGCTCTCGCGCCTGTCGCATGCTTGGCAGAGCCTTCAGGACGCTGCGGATGAGCACGACCGAGACCAGAGCGGTCAGTGTGACCGTGCCCAGCTGGCGGACGACCAGGCTCCAGACACCCATGTGATTCAAGGCGGCAATGACGCCCGCCAGACTGCCCGCGATCTCGCAGCCGACGCCGATCATCGCGATTCGGCGAAAATCGCGCTCCCGGCGCAGGACGGCGAGCGCGATGGCGGACAGCGAGGCGGCCACAAGCCCGGGCGACAGCGCGGCCATGACGCGCCAGTCAGCCCAGGCCGGCATCAGCACCCCCACGAAGATCACAAGGGGGATGGCGGCCATGCCCGTGAGCACGGCGCTCGCGATCGCACTGGGAACGTGGTCGGGTTCAATCCTGGGGATCAGCACGAGCGCTGCGCCCAGCCCCTGACCCGCAAAGGTCTGGAGCAGGGTCAGCACGCCGGCCGCCAGTGCGAAATGGCCAAAATCCGCCGGCGTCAGCAGTCGCGCCAGAACCAGCAGGGTCGCCAGACGGACGCCCTGGACAGCCCAGGAAAGGACCGCCACCCAGCTGAGTTCAGTCGCGAGTCCGGGAATCCGGCTCGCTGCCGGGCCCGGACTATCGGACATCGATGCGGGGCTTCACCAAGGCATTCATCCAGGACCGCATCCGCCGGCCAATGCCATTGTGGCTGTTTGCGGCAAGAGCAGGAATGAATCTGCCCAGTTGACCGTTCGACAGAAACCACAGGGCCTGGGTGCGCTGGAGAAACTTCCGCCAGTCAGGGTCGTGGGCATCAACCAGCCGGGTCGCCGGTTGATTCAGCATGCCAAGAGCTCTGATCGGCGCTTCCGGCACATCGGCGCCCAGCGAACGCAGGATGATGAGGGCCGCGGCCGTTATGCTGGCGAGTCCGAGCCGTTCGGCGTCTGTTGCAAGCCGCTCCCAGTCGATCTCGCCGGACGAAATTATCATCCAGGTGTCGGCGATCCATCGACTGCTGGCCGTCATGCTGGAAAAGCGGTGCTCAGCGAGCAGGATGAGATGATGCTCGGCACTGAGCGTCTCACAATTGACCCCGGAAACCGAGATCGGCCGCGTGGCGGATCTCAGCAGGTCGGACTCGATCAGCCAGGTCCACCAGCAATGGAAAACATGGGCGTGAACATCGACCAGGTCACCGCTTGCGGTCCTGTAGGTAATGGCGTGGTCGTAGCGAGGGTCGAATTCGGTCGGGTCATGACGTTCAAAGACCGGGGTCGCATGGGCGTGAAAGAAGGCCGTAACCCTTGGAAAATCGTCCTGGGCAACCAGGATGTCGAGATCCCCCGGACATCTCAGACCCGGATCGCCATAGTAGCTTTCGAGCCCCAGACCCTTGAAGATGACGACAGAAACATCGTGATCGGCCAGTGCGGCCAGGATCGCGCCGTGGCGCCGCTCCGTGAGCCTGGCCTTGGCCCAGGTCAATCGGTACTGTCGGCGACAGAGGGCCACCAACGGATCCGCTTCATCCCGATCACCCAACCGCGGCGCGAGCAACTGGAGCATGTTGTAGGCCGTGAGGTCGGGGGTGCCTCCCACGGCCCTGCTCCAGGTATCAAAGGCGTTGTCGAACTGGTCTGCCGGCCCAAGCCCAGCGCGGAGCAGGAGGGTATCGGCCGGCGACGGGCTCATGCGGGCACGGACCTGTGCGACAGGATCACTTCCAGGCATGCATCACGACCCAGCCCTGCCTGAGGGTTCGCGCGCGCGGGATGCCATAGGTCCGCTCGTGAAGCAGGGCTCTGGCCATGACGCGCGTCCGGCTGGCCTGACCGACAACCTCCACCCTGGTGAAACCCGCGTCCCGAAGCATCACTTCGATCGCCGCAGGGTTGGGGCCGCAATAGGTCGTCTCGTCATGCCACACGGCTCCCGGCGGATAGACCGCCACGGCCGGAACATCGAGGTCATTCAGGTCTGTGTGTGTCTCCAGGATCAGGTGGTTTCCTGTCACGCTTGCGACCCGTTCGATAGCCAGGGCCGGAGAGCGCATATGATAAAGGACGTTCAGGAACAGGACGATGTCGAAACTGCCGATCGTCGCGGGATCGAGGTCCAGTACCTCCATCTCGATCGGGCGAACGGACGAGCCCAGGGCCCGGCGCGCACAGTCAAAGCCCGCACGTGAGCCCCAGCCGCTGCCGTTCCAGCTGAAGGAATCCAGGGCCACGACCTCGGCACCCCGGCGCTCGGCCTCGAATGAGAAGAACCCGTCCCAGGCCCCGATGTCGAGCAAGGTCTTGCCGACAAGGTTGGGGGGCAGTCCGATCCCATCCAGGCGGCGGCCGGGATCGATCTTGCCCGGCGTTACAAGTCCGGGGGCCAGCTCGATCTTGTGAAACCAGTCGATGCCCGCAATTTCGGCAGCGAGCGCGTCAAGGTCTGGGCCGCTCATCAATGTGTCCTGTCAGGCGCGCCACCACGAGCTTCTCGTACAGGACGGCAAAGTTGTCCAGTTGCTTACCCAGACTGAACTCCGCGCGCGCGCGTGTCGCAGCAGCGCGACCCAGGCGCATCGCAAGGGCCGGGTCATCCAGAAGTCTGACCGCCGCTGCGGAAATGGCTGAGGGGTCTTCGGTTTTGACGATCAGCCCAACTTCGCCGTCGATGACCACCTCTGGCAGTCCCCCGAAGTCGGTGGCGATCACCGGGCGCCCGGCCAGGGCCGCTTCCAGGGCGACGAGTCCGAAGCCTTCGCCCCAGCGCGACGGAACGATCGCCATTGTGGCGCGGGCCACGATGTCTCGCAGCTCGGCATCGCCCAGCCAGCCAACGAACTCTACCCGATTTGCCAGATCAAGTTCACGCGTCTGGGCCTCAAGGGTGCCCCGCTCGGGGCCATCGCTGGCTATCACCAGCCTGACGTCGGGGTGGCGGGCCAGAATGGCGGGCATCGCGGATATTGCCAGGTCGAAACCCTTGTCGCGAACATGGCGACCGAAGCACAGGATGAAGGGCGGGCGGTCGGGAATTGTCGCTACCGGCGAGTGGTCATCACCATTGTAGATCACGCTTGACCGGGATCCGATCTCAGGCGCGGCTCGCCGGGCTTCATCGACCATGGCCTGGGAAACGCCCGTCACCCAGCCGGCACCGTTCAGGAGGGCTGACAGGACCGAGCGCTCGCCTTCACCACAGCCTCCCAGACCCCCGTGGATGGTCACAACCAGAGGGGCAGCACTGGCGGCGCTTGTCCGCAGATGGAAAAACCCGCTCGCCCCAAGGAAATGCAGGTGGATCACGTCTGGTCGGAAGGCCTGTTTCAGCCCGCTCACAGCCTTCAGGGTGCGAAGGACGGCAGCAGGATCATGCATCTGAAGGGGTCGGCGAAAATTGAACCTGTAGACGCTGACGCCCCCGTCAATTTCGTCGCCCAGTCCGGCCTCGGTAACGTCCGTTGCCACCGCCACTTGATGACCCCGGGCGGCCATGGCCGTCGCAAGCCGCTGCACGACCGTTTCGGTTCCTCCCCGAAGCGGCGGGTAACAATCACACCAGTGCAAGATCCGCATGTTGCGAGTCTAGGTGACGGGAAAAGGCTTGAATAGCGCCTCGAAGGCGTCGACGTGGCCGGTCCAGTCGCCCCGGAGTTCGATGGCTTTCCGGGCAGCGTCGCCGAGTCGTTCCGCAAGACCGGGTTCGGTCGCGATCCGCAGCAGGGCGGCAGCCAGTGCATCGGGGTCCGCCGGCGGCACGAGCAAACCGGTCACCTCATCGGTAATGTTGGCAGCAAGGCCACCGACCCGGGTGGCGACGGCACCACGGCCGCGCCACGCCGCCTCCGCCACGGAAAGACCGAAACCCTCCAGGGTCGAGGGTGCCACGATGGCACAGCAGCGGTCCATCCAGGCGGCGATCTGGCCGGGCGGAAGGGCACCGGTGAAGACTACGCGAGACGTGAGATCATGGTGGCCGATCAATGCCTCTATGGCTGGCCGATCCGGCCCGTCGCCGACCATGATCAGCCGCAGGTGAGGCACCTTTGGCGCGATCCGGACCCACGTCTCCGCCAGTCTCAGGGCCCCCTTCTCCGGGGACATCCGGCCGCAAAAAAGCAGGGGGGCCGCCGGCGGGATTTGAATGACCGGCCCATCGAGGCCGGCGATGGCGTGACGGACGACCGTTGCCGGAACCTCGGGCCAGCGCGTCGTGAACCAGTCGGCGACGTGCGGATCAAAGCAGACGATTTCAGACGCCGAGCGTGCCAGGCCGTCGAGGGGCGCTCCTGCGGAGGGCTCAGAACCCACCGGAATATTGTGCGCCGTGAGCAAAAGCCGCCTTGGCAGGGCACCGCGCAGCAGTCGGATCAGGGTCAGTGAACCCGGCGCGATATTGTTCACCTGGACGATATCTGGTGCGAACGACCTGATCTGCCCGGCCACCCGCTGCAAGGTCACTCGCAACGAGGTAGCCCCGCCTGGCTCGAAATATCCCGCCATGGGGACTTCCAGGACAGGGACCCCATCGACATCGTGGTTTCGCGGCTCGCCCCGGGTGTCCATCGCCGCGATCACGCAGACCTCATGGCCACGAGCCTGCAGGGATTTCAGGAAACGCTGGGCCCATATCTCGCTTCCGCCAAGATATGCGCCGTACGCGTTGGTCCAGAACAGAAGCCTCATCTTTCCTCTTAACCCGCGCCCCCAGGTTTGCACAGCAGGGCGAAAAGCAGGTGACATCGGGGCATGAGATGTTATTCGCCGCAGTCTATGTCCGCCCAATTCCAGTCCACAGCACCCGTTCTGGGCCAGGCCCTAGACGGCCTGACCGCCGCCTATGCGTCGGCGACGGAACGGGTGGGCGAGGTCTCTCGCAGCTTCGGCATTGGGGGTTCCCGCGTACAGTTCCGGTTTGCAGGCTCCCGCCTGGCCGATGCCTTCACCCTGGCCTTTTCGCATCTGGCCATCGCCGATGACGGGCCGGCAGACCTGGAAATCAGACTGTGGGACTGCGCGGCAACCGGCATCGCCCGCCCCATCTCCGATCTGCGTCACATGTTTGCGGAGACGACGCATTATGGTGACGGCCTGGTGGCGCGCGCCCCGCAGTGGATGGGCTATCAGACCCCGCGTCTGGCAAGCATTCTGTCCCTCTCCCACAGGGTCATCGTCGGCTGCGTCACCGACGCCGCCGAGCTGTCGTTTTTCGAGATCGGCAAGCCCCTCCAGCCGCTGATGTTCCACTGGCATGTCGGCCGCGACGTCTTGCCGATCCACGCTGCCCTTGTCGCGCAAGGAGGCCGCGGGCTTCTGCTGGGTGGAAAAGGAGGTTCGGGCAAGAGCACCACAGCGCTGGTTTGCGCTCGTGGCGGCTTTGATTTTCTTGGGGACGACTACGTCGGTCTCGCAGCCGGCGAGGACGGATCAAGGCGCGGTCACAGTTTCTATGCGTCGGCCTGGCTGGAACCGGACCACAGCGCCAGCCTGCCCTGGATCGCGAGCAGCCGCCTGCCTGGCAAGGACTCCGGCGAACGAAAGACAGGGTTTCTGATCGATGCCTTGTTGCGCGAGAACATGGGCACCGAGACAGAGGTCACCGCCATCGCCATTCCGTGCGTCTCCGATGCATCGGCCGCGTCGGCCACCCCGATCTCACCCGCCGAAGCGATGCTGCGGCTGGCACCTTCGAGCATTCTTCAGATTCCGTTTCTCAACACATCAAGGGCCATGGCGAGCCTCGCGGGTCTCGTTCGTGATCTGCCCTGCTACCAACTGAACGTCGGCCGCGACCTGACGAGCATCGTGTCCTGTGTTGACCGGATTCTGACAAGGCCGCGCTGAGCATGACCCACAAACCGATCCTGTGTGTGATTCCCGTGCATAACGGCGCGCGGCTGATTGGCCGGGCCATCGACAGCCTGTTGGCCCAGTCGGTGCCCCCTTCCCGCATTCTGGTCGTGGACGATGGTTCGGCGGACGACCTGGCGGGGGCGTTGAGAGGCTACGATGGCCGTGTGCAACGTCTCGACCAGGTCCAGTCCGGTCCTACGGTCGCGCGCAACCGGGGCGCTCTGACGGGCGCCGAACCCTTCATCTCGTTCCTTGATGCGGACGACGAGTACGAGCCCGAGCGGTTCGAGCGAGCCCTTGCCATAATGGAGGACAAGCCGGGCACAGGTGCCGTCGTTTGTCTGGCGCAGAATTTTGACGCCGGGGGAGCGCCTGTGGGCGAACCGCTCCCGGCCTATACTGCGGGCGCCTTGATGGTCCGGCGGCAAACTTTTCTGCATATCGGCGGGTTCGATGAATCGCTTCCGCACGGCAGCTCCATGGACTGGTTCCTGCGTGCTCGGGAAACCGGCGTGGACGTTGCCCTGGACCCTGCCCCCCTGCTGAAGCGCCATATCCAGTCAGGCAGCTTCAGCGAGACAAATGCCATTCACAGCCACCGGGAGCACCTCGCGGTGGTCAGGGCGGCCCTGCAGCGTCGGCGAACCTGAGCGGGCTGCCGACCGGCAAAGGGGCAGGCGGCGAAAGGGCCGAAACGCCGGGTCGACATCGGGGTCCGGGCCGGGATGGCTCCCGGCAGGGAGCGGCCGGTGGCGTGATCCGGGGCCCCGTTTTTCCACCAGCGGCTTGTTGGTGACCCCGGGGGATCGCGCTGTCGAGCCGATATGAAGGTCAGCCGGCCGGCGGGACCCGCGCGCCCTGCATCTGACGCAGCATCTCACGGCTGGCGGCGCGATCTTCCTCGGTCTGGATCGCGCTGCGGCAGACGCGGCGGCCGAAGCGCGAGCCCGTCACAGGCTCGGTCCGGCAGACCTGGGCGGTCTCTGCAGCGGGCCGGGCGGCACCGGACGCGGGAGCGGCGGCGGGAGCGGCCGCGACCGACATCTCCGCCTGGAGCTGCGCCGGCGCCGTGGCGGGCACCTGCTGGATCAAGGCGATGGAAGCGAACAATGCGACGGGAAACAACACCAGGAACTCCTGCGGGGCTTTGATCGCATAATGCCGGTCGGGCCAGACTTCGCAACCCCGGCGCGAGGTCAGACCCGTTCGCTGATCCGGATGGCGGCCCGGCAGCCCGCCTTGATCACGGCACTGAGCAGGCCGTAGCCCGGTGACTCCCGGCTGCCGCTGGCCACGGCGTGGTCGTGGTGGGCCAGTTCCTCGTCGCGGAAGACTGACAGTTCGGCGGCCAGGGCAGGGTCGCGGTCCTTCAGTTCGGCGATCTGGTCGGCGTAGTGCTCCTCGATCACGCTCTCGACCGCCTCGGTGCAGGCGTGGGCGGCCTTCTCGCCCATCAGGGCGGTGCCGGTTCCCAGCGCGAGGGCGGCGAGCCGCCAGACGGGCGTCATCACCGTGGGGCGCACCCGCTCGGCGTTCAGCAGGGCGTCGAACCGGGCAAGGTGGACGGCCTCCTGGGCCTGCATCCCGCCCATGTCGGCGGCGACGGCCTCGTGGCCGGCGCGACCCTCGAAGACGGCGCGCTGGGCGCGGTAGATGTGGACCGCCGCGTACTCCCCGGCGTGATCGACGCGCAGGATTTCCGCCCTGCGGCGCCGGCTGGCGCCACGGCCGGGCCGGGACAGCGGAATACGGCGGTTGTCCGCCGGACCCGTTTCCGGGGCCTCAGTTACGAGGGGCTCTGGCATCCTTGGGCCTCTTGGCGGCGAGCAGGCTGAACACGGCCAGGGCGGTCGAGATCAGGGCATTCCACCCTGCCATGGACAGGCCGAGGAAGCGCCACGTCACCGCGTCGCACATGACGACCTTTTCGACCGGGCCGGTGCCCAGGGCCAGTGCGGCCAGGCTTTCGAGGTTGACGTCGCCGCCGCCGGAGCAGATCGCCGGCAGGGCCCACCATTTCATCTCGCCGCCCATGTGGAAGACGGCGGTCACGGCGCCGGTGGCGAAGACGACGGCCAGCAGGAAGGCGGCGATACGCGGCGTGCCGCGGCTGCCCCGGCTGATCAGATGCCAGAGGGTGGCGACCAGGGCGATGGCGACGGCACCCCAGTAAACCTCACGCTGCTTGAGGCAGAGGTTGCAGGGGGCGAGCCCGCCGAATCGCTCGAACGCATGCGCGGCACCCAGCAGGGCCAGGGAGGCCGCCAGGGCAAAGGCGGTCCACCACCGCGTCAGAAGTCGATAAAGGCCTACCATCGGATGACGTTCATAGCGGCGCCGGAGCGCCGCGTCGATGCGGCTCGCCCGATCAGAGCAGCTTCACCGCGGCTATGGCTCCGACAAGCACCACCACACCGATGATGCTCCACAGGGCCAGCCGCTTCTCGACCATCTCCAGCATGGCCGGACCCCAGCGCTTGAGCACGAAGGCCTCGGCGAAGAAGCGGCCGCCGCGTGTCACGGTGCAAAGGGCCACGAAGAGCGGGAAGTTGAATTGGAAAATGCCCGAGGCGATGGTGATCAGCTTGAACGGGATCGGGGTCAGGCCCTTGATCAGGATCACCCAGGCCCCGTGCTGCTGGAACAGGGCCTTGGACGCCTCGAAGGTGTCGGCCTTGCCCAGCCAGGTCAGGATCATCATCCCGACATCGGTCAGGAAATAGCCGATGGCGTAGCCGAGGACGGCGCCCAGCACCGAGGCCAGGGTGCAGACGCCGGCGTAGAAATAGGCCCGGTCCGGCCGCGCCAGGATCATCGGCGCCAGCATGACGTCGGGCGGGATCGGGAAGAAGGAGCTTTCCGCGAAGGATACCGCCGCCAGCGACGACGTGGCGTGTTTGCTGCGGGCGAGGTCGAAGACCCAGTCGTAGAGCTTGCGAAGCATAGGTGTCCCGGAAAGGCCGAACGTCGCGTCTAGCAGGCCGGGCCGGCGCGCGCACCCGCAGAAACCCTCCGTGAGTCGCGGTCGCGGCGATGGGTCGCTATAGAGACCGCCTCCCGCCTCTCCCCGCGGACGGAATTCCTCATGCGCTATCTGCACACCATGGTCCGGGTGACCGACCTCGACGCCTCGCTGCGTTTCTACTGCGACCTGCTGGGTCTCGAGGAGATGCGGCGCATGGAGAATGACGCCGGACGCTTCACCCTGGTCTTTCTCGCCGCGCCCGCGGACCGGGATCGATCGGACGCGGACCGGTCGCCCGAGGTCGAACTGACCTTCAACTGGGATCCGCAGCCGCCCTATGAAGGCGGCCGCAATTTCGGTCACCTGGCCTACAAGGTCGGCGACATCCATGCCGCCTGCCAGCGGCTGATGGACGGGGGCGTGATCATCAACCGCCCGCCCCGCGACGGCCGCATGGCCTTTGTCCGTTCGCCGGACGGCATCTCCATCGAACTGCTGCAGGAGGGTGCCCCGCTGACGCCCGCCGAGCCCTGGGTCTCCATGCCCAACACCGGGAGCTGGTGACCTTGAAGGCGTTTCCGATCGTGGCACTGGCCCTGCTGGCGGGTGCCTGCGCCTCGACCTCCGAGACCTATCCGGCGCGCACGGCGACCGAGCAGTTGCTGGTGGCCCGCGCCGCCGACCGCGCCGTCGAGGGCCTGACCCTGCCGATCCCGGCCGGATCGCGCGTCTTCGTCGACGACACCTGGTTCCGGGCCGAGAACGCGACCTATGCCGTCAGCGCCATCCGCAACGCCCTGTCCGGCGCGGGCTACGCCCTCGCCGCCTCGAAGTCCGAGGCCGACGCCGTGTTCGAACTGCGCGCCGGCGCCCTGTCGCTGGAGCAGATGCGCCGCGTCCTCGGCCTGCCGGACATGCGGGTGCCCATCAACGACAGCTTCAACGTCGTTTCGATCCCCGAGCTGTCGATCTACAGCCGGCGCGACCGGATCGGCGTGGCCGAGTTTTCGGGCTTTCTCTACGAGCCGAAGACCGGCGCGCCCCTCGGGGCCGTCCTGCCCATGACCGGCGAATTCCGCATCCGCAGCCACAAGCTGCTTATGATCGTCGCCTGGGGCCAGCAGACCGTCGAGCCCGGCCAGCGCGACCCCGGCGATAGCTGGCGGGAGTTCTAGCCTCCGGGGGCGAGAAGACACCGTGTCCCGGAAAGGCGTGACGCTTCTCCGGAACTGCGCGGGTTCGGCCCGTTTCCACTGACCTTCCCTGTCGACCGCGCCTGCGCCGGCACCGCCGTGAAACCCTGTTGTCAAAGACCTGCGCCGCCTTCGGGAGAGGGCGACCGGAGCATTTTACCGCCGTCGTCGGAGACGATGGATGATTTCCGGCAGCGGGGGTCGGGAAGGGCGAAAACAGGGTCGGGAGGGGCGAGATGATACGGCGCGGGAAGACACGGGTCCGGTCACGCCCGCACCTTGCGCCCCGGCCCTCGCTCGGGGATGGTCGCGGCCTCTGTGATTTCGGGGGTTCCCATGCGCCGTCTGCTCGTCTCGTCCGTCGCCGTCCTCGCCCTGGTGGCGGGCGCTCCCGCCGTCGCCTCGGCGCAGGACGCTCACGCCGGGCATGCCGGTCACGCGGCACCCGCCGCCGCGACGCAGAGCGAGGATGCGCGGCTGGCGGCGTTTTTCGAACAGGCGTTCCAGGAGCGGATCGCCCTGTCGCCGCAGCAGATGACCTCGCTGGGGCTGAAGACCGATTACGACAAGCTGGATGACAACACCGATGCGGCGGCGGCGCGGTCGCTGGCCCTGGCCGAGCGGCAACTGCTGCAGCTGAACGACCAGTTCAATCCGCAGACCCTGAGCGACGAGAGTCGGCTGTCCTGGCGGCTGTTCGAATACGGGGTCGAGCAGGCGCGGCTGTCGAACCGCTGGCGCGACTGGGGCTATCAGTTCGCGGCCAACGGCAATCCGACCACGGGCCTGCCGGTGTTCATGATCAACAACCACCGGATCGACAGCGTTTCCGATGCCGAGGCCTATGTGGCGCGGCTGGTCGAGGCCGAGCGGGTGATGGGCGAGATTTCCGCCACCCTGCGGGCGAGAGCGGCGGCGGGGGTGATCTCGCCGGCCTTCGTGTTCGCGCCGACCATCGCGAATACGTCGGCGATCATCGCGGGCGCACCGTTCGATGACGGGGTGGACAATCCGGTCTGGGCCGATTTCCAGCGCAAGGTGGGTGCCCTGGACGCAGACGCCGCGACGAAGGAACGGCTGCTGGCCGAGAGTCGGGCGGCGCTGACCGGGCCGTGGCGGCGCGGCTATGAAGGCGTACTGGCGGCCTTGACCGAGGTCGGGGCGCAGGCCGAGGCCATGCCGGACAATGCCGGCGGCGTCTGGCGGCTGCCGCAGGGCGAGGAATTCTACAACGCCCGCCTGCAGCTTTCGACGACCACCGACCTGACGGCGGACCAGATCCACGAGATCGGCCTGGCCGAGGTGGCGCGGCTGCAGGGCGAGATGCAGACCATCATGACCCGGGTCGGCTTCACCGGCTCGTTGCAGGAGATGTTTGCCTATCTGAAGACCGATCCCCGCTTCCAGTATCCGAACACGCCGGAGGGCAAGGAGCAGTATCTGACCGACGCCCGCGGCTTCATCGCCCAGGTGATGGAGGCCGCGCCGCGGTATTTCAGCGACCTGCCGGAGTCGGCGCTGGAGGTACGGGCGGTGGAGCCCTGGCGCGAGGCGACGGCCTCGATCGCCTTCTACAACTCGCCGGCGCCGGACGGTTCGCGGCCCGGCATCTATTACGTCAACCTGTCGGACATGACCCAGGTGCTGAGGCCCCAGATCGAGGGCATCAGCTATCACGAGGGCGCGCCGGGCCACCATTTCCAGATCGCATACGCCCAGGAGATGGAGGGGCTGCCGCGCTTCAGGCGCTTCGGCGGCTACGGGGCCTATGCCGAGGGCTGGGGCCTGTATGCCGAGCGGCTGGGCAAGGAGATGGGCTTCTATGAGGACCCGTATTCCGACTTCGGCCGGCTCTCGACCGAGCTGTGGCGGGCGGTGCGGCTGGTGACCGATACGGGGCTGCACGCCAAACGCTGGAGCCGCGAACAGGCGATCGACTATTTCCGCCAGAACTCGCTGCTGAGCGAGCGCGACATCGTCAAGGAGGTCGAGCGCTATCTGACCAATCCGGGTCAGGCGACCAGCTACAAGATCGGCGAGCTGAAGATCATGGAGCTGCGGGCGCGGGCGCAGGCGGCGCTGGGCGACCGGTTCGACATCCGCGACTTCCACGGCGTGGTGCTGGGCTCGGGGTCGGTGCCGCTGGATGTGCTTGAGGACCAGGTCGACGCCTGGATCGCGGCCGGCGGAGGGGCACCGGGCGGAGACTGAACCTGCCCGCGCGGCGGATCGCCACGTTGGCGGAACCGGTCCGGCACCCTAGCTGTATTCCTTGACTGGACAGGAGACACCGATGCCCTTGCTGATGTGCCCCAATGACAATGCTGCCATGCAGACGCTGGAGCGGGGCGGCGTGCAGTTCGACATGTGCCCCAGTTGCCGTGGCGTCTGGCTGGACCGTGGCGAGCTGGAGAAGCTGATGGAATCGGCAGCCCAGGACGGCCGGGCCGCCGCGCCCCAGGCCGCGCCGGCACCGCAGGCCCAGCCCTATCCGCCGCAACAGCCACCGCAGCAGCCCTGGGGCGGGCAGCCCGCCTATCGCGACGAGCGCTACCGCAGCCGCGATGACGACGACTATCGCTACAAGAAGAAGAAGCGCGACAGCATCTTCGACATCTTTGACTGATCAGGCGTCCCGGCCCACCGCGGCGCGGCGTCCGGGATGACAGGGTGGCGGCTGCGGGCCTAGGCGGCCAGGCCGGCAGCCTTCATCAATCCCTTGAGCGGGACGAGGGTCTCCGCCGCCGCGGAGAGGACCGCGCGGGATTCCGGCGCGCGGAACAGTTTGATCGCCTCGGCCCTGGCGCGGTCGGCGGCCGGGCCCAGCGGCGCGGTCTCGCCGGCGGCGAGGCGCAGCAGCACCGGCAACTTCTGGAGCAGGGGTGCCGGGGAGCGGGACACCATCAGGACGATCCGGGCCTCGGCCTCGACCGTGCCGCCCACCGTGCCGATGGCGGCGTTGATCTCGGCATTGTCGCGCTCTGACAGGCCGCAGGTTCGGACCGAGCGCTGAAGGCCGGCCAGTACGCCCAGCTTCTGGGCCGCGGTCTGGGCGGGTGACGGGGCGCGCATCTCGCTCTCGAAGCGCAGCGAGCCGACGCAGGCCGACAGCCAGCGGGCGGCGGAACGCTTGTTGGCCGTGCCGGTGACGTTCTCGCACAGGCGGGTCAGGGCCTCGGCCTCGCACAGGACGGTGGTGCAGGGCTTGACGTAGGCGGCGACGAAATCTGCGGTGACGATGGCCTTGGAGCGTTCATTGAAGGCCGTTTGCACCTCGTCGAGGGTCAGCAGCCGGCCAGCGGTGACGGTGAGGGCCGTGGCCAGGGTGCGCAGGATGGCGATCTCGCCCGTGGCGTCGTTGGGCCTCAGGCGGCGCGGGCTCATCAGCTCGCGCAGGACCATGCGGGCGAGGGCAGCGGAAAGAAGCGGGAATTGCCCCGCCTCGAGCCGCGCGCCGAGCCGGGCCGCCGGGCCATCGACGGCCGGTACCTGCATGGCCAGCCGGGGGTCCTGTGCGATCAGGGCGTTGATCTCGCGCGGCGCGGCCATGCGGACCACGGCGGCCAGCGAGGCGCCCTGGTCGAGGGACGGCCCGAGTACGTCGGCCAGGCTGGTCCGTGAGCCCAGCATCTCGCACAGCAGCTGTTCAATCGGCACCATGACCATGGCGTGGGGGGCGCCGTCAGCGGGCGCGCGTTCGGCGAGATCCATCAGCCGGTCGAGGCGCGGCCGGCCGCCTCGCAGGCCCTTCAGCGCGCCGCACACAACGCCGCCCATGATGAAGGCGCGGTCCGGCTGGCCGGCCATGCGGTGGGCGATGTCGGCGATCGAAGAGTCTTCGAGGCCGGGAAAGAGATTGCGCCGCCCGGCGGCGACGACGCGTTCGACGGCCTGATCCGACAGTTTCTGATAATGCCGCATCAGGTCGTGGACCGGCTGGCCGACCTCCTGGCTCTCGGGGACGGCGATCTTCTGGATGGCGTGCTGAAGCTCGACGCCCGAGGCTTCCAGCTTCTCGGCCAGATCGGGGCGATGCAGCAGTTCGAAGGCGGTAACGCCGTTGCGGCCCAGCCAGTCCTCGAGTACCCGGCCGATCGTCTCGCGGGCGTGCGGCGCGTATAAATCCTGCGGCGCCGAGCACCGGGGGCCGGCCTGGTCCTCGAGCACGGCCCGTTTGCGCTGGACCTCGGGCGCACCGCGGGTGAGCACGGTGACGCTGTTGAACTCCATCGTGTCCGGGTCGAGCGTCTCCTTGGTCACGCGCACGGCCGCCGCGCGGTTTTCGGAGAGCAGTTCCTCGGCGGTCTGGACCGCCTGGGTGCGGTCCTCCGTTGCCATCTGGAGGGTCCAGGGGGCCGGGGCGGTCTTTCGGATATAGACTTCGTAGTGGACTGGACCGGCCATGAAACGCTCGTGTTTTGCGCTCCCACCATGAGGCAAAGGCTTTAAGGTCGCGTTTCGTTGCGCATTAAGGCGGCGCAGCCCATGTTTTACGCCGTAATCTCTCCACGATGTTTTAGAACGGTACCGCTTGCCGCGCGTTGTGATGGCGAACGAACCGTCTGCAAGGAGCCTGACTTGGCGAACATCACCCTGGTCGATGACGACGAGAACATCGTCGCGTCCGTCTCGCTGGCGCTGGAAAGCCATGGCCACAAGGTCACGGCCTGGCACGACGGCGCCTCGGGACTCGAGGCGCTGGAAGCCAGTCCGCCCGATCTGGCCATCCTCGATGTGAAGATGCCGCGCATGGACGGAATGGAGGTGCTGCGCCGCCTGCGCCAGACCTCGCAGATCCCGGTCATCATGCTGACCTCCAAGGACGAGGAGATCGACGAGATCCTCGGCTTCAACCTCGGTGCCGACGACTATATCCACAAGCCGTTCAGCCAGCGTCTGCTGATCGAGCGGGTCAAGGCCCTGCTGCGCCGGACGGGCGCCGACGGGGCCGAGCCCGAGCCCTCGGGCGAAGGCTCCACCAAGGCGATCAAGCGCGGCAAGCTGTCGATGGACCCGGCCCGCCACGAGAGCACCTGGGAAGGCAAGCCGGTCAAGCTGACGGTGACCGAATTCCTGCTTCTGCAGGCCCTGGCCCAGCGGCCCGGCTTCGTGAAGAGCCGCGATAACCTGATGGACGCCGCCTACGACGATCAGGTCTATGTCGACGACCGCACCATCGACAGCCACGTCAAACGCATGCGGAAGAAATTCCGGGTGGTCGACCCCGAGTTCGACGCCATCGAGACCCTGTATGGCGTTGGATACCGCTATCGCGAAAGCTGAGCCGCCGCTCCCGCCGGGAGAGGGTGAACCCCGCCGTCGCCTGAAACGCTTCAGCGGGTCGCGGCTGGGCGGGCTGATTCTCGCGCTGAACCTGCTCAGCCTGCTGATCCTGTTCGTGGGTGCCCTGCTGCTGAACGAATGGCAGCGCGGGCTGATCGAGTCGCGTCAGGAGACCCTGACCGCCCAGGCCGAACTGCTGTCCAATGTGCTCAGCAAGCTGAGCATCACGACGGGCGAGCCGACGCCGGCCTTCGATCCTGTGGAGGCATCGCGGCAACTGGTCGATGACTTCATTCCGGCCGGGCAGAGGGCGAGGCTGTTCGACCTCGACGGCCTGCTCGTGGCCGACAGCTATGCGGTCAGCGAGGCGATCCCCGGCCAGCCCCTGCCGCCCGCCCGGCCCGCCGGCACAGCGGTCCAGCCGCCGCCGCCCGAGGTCGAGACCCGTAGCGCCGCCCGGCTGGAAGAGGCCCGCTCTGCCCTGGCGGCCGAGGTGGAACAGGCGCTGGACGGCGAACCGCAAGCCAGCGTGCGGCGGTCCGAGAGCGGTGACCGGGTGGTGTCCGTCTCCATTCCTGTCCGCCATGTCCGACAGGTTCTGGGCGTGCTGACCCTTGAGGCCGGCGACGTGGACGAGACCCTGTCGGCGCAGCGAAGAGCCCTGATGCCCTTCGCCCTCGTCGCGCTGGCGGTGAACCTGCTGGGCTCGCTGCTGATGCATCTGTTCGTGGCACGGCCGGTGATGCGGCTTTCTGCGGCGGCGGACGAAGTGAGGCTGCAACGCGCCCGCGCCATCTCCCTGCCCGATCTGGAGAGCCGCAAGGACGAGATCGGAGACCTGGCGCGGTCCCTGGAGACCATGACCGAGACCCTGTCGGACCGGATGGACGCCATCGAGGCTTTCGCCGCCGACGTCTCGCACGAGATCAAGAACCCCCTGACCTCGATCCGCTCGGCGCTGGAGACCCTGCCGCTGGTAAAGACCGCGGCGCAGCGGGAGAAGCTGACCAACCTGTTGCAGCAGGACGTGCGCCGTCTGGACCGTCTGATCACCGACATTTCCAACGCCTCGCGGCTGGACGCCGAGCTGAACCGCGACCGGCCGCGCGCCATCGACCTGACCCAGCTGCTGACCGAGATCGTCGGCGTCTATGAGGCCGGGCTGAAGCCGGGCGAGGCGCATGTGACCTTCGAGGCCCCGGCCGGCGATCACGTCCAGATCATGGGCCGCGACGGGCCGCTGGGGCAGGTGTTCCGCAATCTGATCGACAACGCCCGCTCGTTCAGCCCGCCCGGCGGCTCCGTGCGGCTGACGCTCGGCCGCGACGATATCGACCCGGACCGGCCGGTTCGCGTGCGCATCGACGACGACGGGCCGGGCATTCCGCCGGAGAATCTCGAAACGGTGTTCGAACGGTTCTACACCGCCCGACCACGCGGCACGGCCTTCGGAGCCAATTCGGGTCTGGGCCTGTCGATCGTGCGTCAGATCGTCGAGGCGCACGGGGGTCTGGTCCGGGCCGCCAACCGTCCGGACGCCCGGGGCGGCGTTGCCGGCGCCCGCTTCGAGGTCGCCCTGCCCGCCGTACCGGCCGCGGGCCGGCGGGCGTGACGGTCGCCCAGCCGCTGCACGCCACCGCCGTGGCGCAATGGAGGCCGGGGACCGGGTGGCGCGCCATACTGATCAACGGACCTTCGGGCGCGGGCAAGAGCGACCTGGCCCTGAGACTGATCGGGCGCGGCTGGCGGCTGGTGGCCGACGACTATGTCCATGTCTTTGCCTCGGGCACCGCGCTGTACGTCACCGCGCCGGAGACGATCCGCGGACGGATCGAGGCCCGCGGCCTCGGCATCATCGGCGCCTGCGTCCAGGGCGTGGTGCGGCTGGTTCTGGCCGTGGATCTGGCCGATTCGCCCCCGGAGCGGCTGCCGGACCCGGAGATTCGGAGCCTTGCGGGCCGGTCCGTGGCGCTGCTCCGGCTGAGCGGTTTCGAGGCTTCGGCGGTCGAAAAGGTCGCGGCGGCCATCGCCCCGCTTTAACCCGGCGCGGACTTGGGCTATTCCGCCCGCCTTGCGACACGCTCAAGGGCGGTCGGACGCGGGGGCGAAAGTCTTGGTGAAGCCTTCATGATCGGGCTGGTTATTGTCACCCACGGGGGACTGGCCTCGGAATTTCTTGCGGCCATGGAGCATGTGGTGGGGCCCCAGCGCGGGGTCGCGGCCATCTGCATCGGGCCCGAGGACGACATGGAGCGGCGCCGCCGCGACATCGTCGACGCCGCCGCAGCCGTCAACGACGGCGACGGCGTGATCCTGCTGACCGACATGTTCGGCGGAACACCCTCCAACCTGGCCATTTCGGTGATGGAAGAGACGCGCGCCGAGGTGATCGCCGGGCTGAACCTGCCCATGCTGATCAAACTGGCCAGCGTGCGCGGCCGCGAGCCGCTGGAGGCCTGCGTCGCCCACGCCCAGGACGCCGGGCGCAAATACATCTCCGTCGCCAGCTGGGTGCTTCAGGGCGAGAAATGAGCGCGAGCGCGACCGCCAACATCTGCAATACCCGCGGCCTGCACGCCCGCGCCTCGGCCAAATTCGTCAAACTGGCCTCGACCTTCGACGCCGAGATTCATGTGACGCGCGACGGCGTCACGGTGAACGCCCTGTCGATCATGGGCCTGCTGATGCTGGGCGCCGGCAACGGCTGCACCATCGACATCACCGCCGAGGGCGCGGAAGCCGGGGCCGCCGTGGCCGGCCTGGTCGATCTGGTGGCGCGGAAATTCGACGAGGACCAGTAGTCAGTCTTCGGACGGCGTCTGGACGGCCCCGATGTGGGCGATGCCGCGACGGGCGGCGATCTCGACCTGTTTCGCCCGTTCCAGATAGCGGGCGCGGTCGGCTTCGGTCCGGTCTTCGGCGCAACGGTCGCAGCTGACCCCCTCGACATAGCGGGGCGAGGTCCGTCCTTCAGGGCTGACCGGCATGCGGCAACCGCGGCAGAGGCTGTGGCTGCCGGGGACAAGTCCGTGGCCGACGGCGACCCGCTCGTCGAAGACGAAACACTCGCCCCGCCACAGGCTGTCAGCCTCCGGCGTGGTCTCCAGATAGCGCAGTATGCCCCCCTCCAGATGGAAGACGTCCTGCACGCCCTCGGCCTTGAGGAAGGCGGTGGCCTTTTCGCAGCGGATGCCGCCGGTGCAGTACATGGCCACCTTCGGGGGGGTCGGACCCTTCAGCAGGGCGCGGCCCTCGGCGCGGAACCAGTCGGGGAAGTCGCGAAAGCCGCGGGTGTTGGGCTGGACCGCCCCCTCGAAGGCGCCGACGGCGGCCTCATAGTCGTTGCGGGTGTCGATCACGATGACGCCGGGCTCGCGGATCAGGGCGTTCCAGTCGGCCGGCGCGACATAGGTCCCGGCGTTGACCGCAGGGTCGAGGTCCGGCTGGCCCATGGTCACGATCTCGGGCTTGATCCGGACCTTCAGGCGGTGAAACGGCATGGCCGCCGCGTCGGCGAATTTCACGTCCAGTCCGGCGAACCCCGGCAGGGCGCGGATGCCGGCAAGGACGCGGTCGATGGAGGCCTCAGGGCCCGCGATCGTGCCGTTCAGCCCCTCATGGGCGACCAGCAGGGTGCCCCGGACGTCAGGCCGGCACAGGGCGTCGAGCCGGGCGCGCACGGCCTCGCAGTCGATGATGGTCGCAAACCGGTAGAGGGCGGCGACACGGACGGGGGCGGGGGACGGATAGAGGTTCACCAGAGACGCTTTCGCCCGAAAGCAGGGGCCGCGCCAGACCTTCGAGAGCGCCGGAAGACCCGGGCGCAGCCTGCACCGATGGTCGTCGTGGCAGGGCACGACTTCCGATATCGTCCGAGCCTATTGCGCCATGAGCGACTCGCGACGGAAGGGCCTGTTACATGTCCGCCGGCTACCATAGTCACGCTCCGTTGTTCCTGGTCCGCTATCCAGCCGGCTCCGGGCTAATCGTCATCTTGATGGCGTCGCCCTGGAAGCCGATCATCTCGGGCTGGGTCACGCCGGGCAGGACCGCGACGTCGTAGAGTTCGTCCAGAGTGTGGGCGAAGCGCAGCCACTCTTCGGTGACGCCGGTGTCGATGTTGACGACGACCAGGCCGCAGCGAGGCGTGGCGTCCCGGGCGGCCAGTTCCTGCTCCAGCGGCAAGCCTTCAAAGGTCTGGTTGTTGCGCGGGCGCGACAAGCCAATCACCGCACAGCGGCCGATGAAAGCCAGGCCACGGGCGTAGCCGGGACAGAAGGCGACGGGCGTGAACACCCCGGTGGCCGGGTCCACATGGCCGAACTGGCCTCGCCCCGAATTCAGCACCCAAAGACGGCCGTCATAAAGGCGCGGTGAATGGGGCATGGACAGGCCGCTGCAGACGATCTCGCCACTGGCCACATCGACGATCACCCCGCCGTCGACCCGGCGCTCGCGCCAACCATCCAGCGCATCGCTGCGGCTGACGGCGCTGACATAGGCCGGCCTTGTCCCATCCATGGCCAGGCCATTCAGGTGACAGCGATCCTCGGGAATCCAGTCCGAAATGAACGGCGGCTTCCACAGGGGGCGAAAGCTGCCCGTCTCGCTGACGCCGCACAGGCCGTTGAACAGGGTGTTGACGAAGATCGGACCGTCCTCACCCAGACCGATGTCGTGACAGTCGATACGCCCGGTGATCCGCCCCTCGCGCGGTACAAAGCGCCGATCGACCCCTTCCGGCGTCACGGCACCCGCGGCCATGTCGTTCTCGAACCGCCACAGGGCATACAGGTCGCTGGTCCACAGGCTCTGACCATTGGTCCATAGTCCCTGGCACTGTTCGATCAGCCGCTCATGGGCCCGGACCGATCCGTCTGGGCGGCGGCCGATCATCACCAGCCGCCCGGCCTGATAGGTGGTCAAGGCGAGGCTGACGCCCTGACGCTCCAGCCAGCCGGAAAACCCGGGTGACAGAAGGAGGAGTGGGCCATGAGCCGACGGCTTTGCGCTCGGCTCCGGCCGAGGCATGGGTTTGGTTCGGCGGGTCATGCCATCGAGGCCCTACGGAGTTTGCGGGTTGCTATCCCGCCGAAGGAGTGCACGGGATCGGCGCGGCGAACCGGCTTTCCTGGCCGGTACACCGTTGGATTGACCGTTGGACTATCGGCCCTAGAGTGCAGAGCGCAAATGTTTCCACGATTGCTCGAAGCAAATATCAGCACAAGTCTCAAGTCAATATGGCACCGGAGAAATCGGCAGGCCGTATTCGCATTAAGCAGTATCGGCACTTCATCAAATTAGTATTTCATAACTGATTGCAGTTTCGATGGCAGTAACGTGGATTTTAAGTGATGCCTTCAATCAGTGATTTTTCTCCAGTCATTTTTCTGGAGAACACCGTCAATGCGACGCCTCAGTTGCTGGATTCCGATGTCACGTTCACCGATGCCGAGGGTGACTTCAACGGCGGCTTCCTGACCCTGTCCGGCCTGCTGGCCGAGGACCGGATCTCGGTACGCGACGAGGGCTCTGGCGCGGG
>CALRXX020000015.1:0-89195 GCA_943372245.1 bacterium | reverse complement strand
TGATCCGCTACTACACCCGTGAAGCCGGCGTGCGCTCGCTGGAACGCGCCCTCGGCGGCCTGGCCCGCAAGGCGGTGCGGGAGATGGCACGCGAGAAGACGCTGTCGATCACCATCGACGCTGAAAAGCTGGCCAAATATGCGGGCGTCCGGAAGTTCCGCTACGGCGAGACCGACGAGGAGGATCAGGTCGGCATCGTCACCGGTCTGGCCTGGACCGAGTTCGGCGGCGAGATCCTGACCATTGAGGCGATCAAGATGCCGGGCCGCGGCCGCATGACCGTGACCGGCAACCTCAAGGAGGTGATGAAGGAGTCCATCTCCGCCGCCGCCTCCTATGTCCGGGCCCGTTCGCTCAGCATCGGCGTCAAGCCGCCGATGTTCGAGAAGACCGACATCCACGTCCACGTCCCCGACGGTGCGACACCGAAAGACGGTCCTTCTGCCGGCGTGGCCATGACGGTCGCCATGGTCTCGGTCCTGACCGGCATTCCGATCCGCAAGGACATCGCCATGACCGGCGAGATCACCCTGCGCGGCCGGGTCACCGCCATCGGCGGCCTGAAGGAGAAGCTGCTGGCGGCCCTCCGCTCGGGCATCAAGACGGTGCTGATCCCCGAGGAGAATGAGAAGGATCTCGCCGACGTGCCTGACAATGTGAAGGGCGCGCTGGAGATCATCCCGATCAAGACCGCCGACGAGGCCCTGAAATGGGCCCTGACCGGCAGCCTGACTCCTGTCGAATGGGACGAGGCCGCCGACCCGCTGCCGGCCGCCCAGCCGGCCCAGGACCCGGGCGCGGCGGTCGCCACACACTGACGGTCAAAAGCAGACAGAAAGAACCCCGCCCGGAGCGATCCGGGCGGGGTTTCCTTTTTCGCCCGACAGGTAGATGGGTCTGCTGACCGGCCAGGGTGCCGATGGGGGAGCGCCATGGCTGACATCGGTTTGGGCAGGGACGAAACCCGGGCCGCCCTCAGCAAGGTTCCGGCCGTTACGCTGATCTTCTGGGTCGTGAAGATTCTCGCCACCACACTGGGCGAAACCGCCGGCGATACCGTCAGCATGACGTTCAATGCGGGCTATCTTGTCGGCACGGCGATCTTTCTGCCTGTGCTCGTCCTGCTGATTGCGTGGCAGATCAGGGTCCGAAGGTTCAATTCCTGGCTCTATTGGGCCACGATCGTCGCCTCGACCACGGCCGGGACGACCCTGGCGGATTTCGCCACGCGGTCGCTCGGCATCGGCTACACGGGCGGATCGCTGCTGCTGTTCGCCCTCGTTGCGGCCTGTCTGGTCGCCTGGCGGGTGACGTTGGGTGCCATCTCCGTCGACACCGTGTCGAAGCCGCGCGAGGAGATGTTCTACTGGGCCACGATCACAGCGTCCCAGACCCTGGGGACCGCGCTGGGCGACTGGACGGCGGATACGGGCGGTCTGGGCTATCTGGGCGCGGCCGCTGTTTTCGCGGGCCTCCTGGCCCTCGTTGCGGCGCTCTATTTCGGCACGCGGATCAGCCGGGCTGTGCTGTTCTGGTCGGCGTTCATCCTGACTCGCCCGTTGGGGGCGGCGGTGGGGGATTTTCTCGACAAGCCCGTCGACCACGGGGGCCTTGCCCTGAGCCGTCCACTCGCGTCATTGCTTCTTTCAGGCGCGATTCTGCTGATGCTCTGGTGGATTCCACAGCGCCCCGGTGCCCACCCTGTCGCGACCTGAGGACAACAATTGGCCGATCCCCATCATCTTCGTCGCGTACAACTGATCCGGAAGGCGGCCCTGCTCCTTGCCCTGGTGGCGGCCTGTGTCCTGGCGGCGATCAGCAATACCCTGGTGTCGCTGCCGTGGCTGCATGACAGCGTCGAGGCCGTCGGCCTTGCCATGATCGTCATCTGCGTGGTCGGCCGCGCCTGGTGCTCGCTGTACATCGGCGGCCGCAAGAAGGCGGAGATCGTGACCCTCGGGCCGTATTCGCTATGCCGCAATCCGCTCTATCTGTTCAGCTTCATCGGTGCCTTCGGCATGGGTGCCCAGACCGGAAGCGTGGTCATGGCCCTGGTGTTTCTGGTCATCGCCGTGGCGGTCTTCTACGTCACCGTCCGGCAGGAGGAGGTCTGGCTGACCACCACCTTCGGCGATGAGTACCGGGCCTATTGCGCGCACACCCCCCGCTTCTGGCCCCGGTTCTCGAAATGGACAGACACCGACACCATCGAAGTCCGGCCGGTGTTCTTCCTGACGACCCTGCGGGATGGCCTGGCCTTCTTCCTGGCCATCCCGATCTTCGAGGCGCTGGAGCATGCCCAGGCCGTCGGCTGGGTCCGCGTCCTGTTCAGCATGCCCTGACGCGGGTCAGAGACTGTCGACCATCACCAGTTCGGCGTCGTCCTTCGCGGTGATCGTGATCTCCGCCTCGTCCCTGATCGCCGCGCCGTCGCGGGCGTTCAGGGGGATGCCGTTGACCGCGACCGCGCCGACGGCGGGGACCAGATAGGCGCGGCGGCCCTCGGCCAGGCTGTAGGTCAGGCTCTCGCCCGCCTTCAGGGTCGCGCCCAGCACCCGGGCGTCGGCATTGATGGTCAGGGCCCCGTCGGTCGGATCGCCCGAGGCCAGTACCGAGAATTTGCCGCTCCGGTCGCTCTTCGGAAATTCCTTCGCGCCCCAGCTGGGCGTCGCGCCGCGCTTGTCGGCCTCGATCCAGATCTGGAACAGGGTGGTCATCTCGTTCTCGAGATTGAACTCGGAGTGACGCACCCCCGTGCCCGCGCTCATCACCTGCACGTCGCCCGCGCCGGTGCGGCCCTTGTTGCCCATGGAATCCTCATGGGTGATGGCCCCGGTGCGGACATAGGTGATGATCTCCATGTCGGCGTGCGGGTGAGGCGGAAAGCCGGTCTGGGCGGCGATCTCGTCGTCGTTCCAGACGCGCAGCCGGCCCCAGCTCATGCGGGCGGGATCATAGTAGTTGGCGAAGGAGAAATGGTGTTTGGCGTTCAGCCAGCCGTGGTTGGCGCCGCCGAGGGTGTTGAAGGGTCGAACGTCGATCATGGGGATGCTCCCGGGACTCCGAGGGTTATGAACCTCGCTGGCGGCTATATAGGCAACAGTGTCAGTGGCGGAAAGGGGGACGGCTACAAGGCCACCGCTCTAGAGCCACTCCGGTAACCCAGCCCCACCGCGTTCGCCGCTCTCGAAGACGAATTTGGTCGCCGACTCTACAGTCATGTCGTGTCGGCAGGTCCACGCGAACTAGCCTGTCCCCGACCAGGACCGAGGCCGAGCTGAAAGTGCCCTGTTCGCGGATCACCGCGCCGAGACCGGTGATCTTCCCCATCGATTGGACCACCGGACCGGTCGGTCGGGCGGGAATCGCTAGTATTGCGATAAGCACCAAGACTGCGCCGATCATCAAAGGCACACCCAAGCTGTCCGAATGCTCTGCGAGCATGAACCGGAGGTGCGTGAAGGGGTGGATTTTCCGGCCCCTGCTCATAAGCCTAACCCACCTGCGCCCGGTGCCGCAGCATCGCATCGGCCAGCACGCAGGCGGCCATCGCCTCGACCACCGGTACGCCACGCAGGGCGACGCAGGGGTCATGGCGGCCCTTGGTGCGAACCTCGGTCTCGGTCCCGTCGCGTGTGATGGTCTGGCCCGGCGTCAGGATGGAGGAGGTGGGTTTGAAGGCCACCCGCGCCGTCAGCGGCTGGCCCGTCGATATGCCGCCCAGAACCCCGCCCGCATGGTTGGACAGGAAGACGGGCCGCCCGTCCGCGCCCAGTCGCATGGCGTCGGCATTCTCCTCGCCGGTCAGTTCGGCTGAGCCGAAGCCGGCCCCGATCTCGACGCCCTTGACCGCATTGATCGACATCATCGCCGCCGCCAGTTCGGCGTCGAGCTTGCCGTAGAGCGGGGAGCCCCAGCCTGCGGGCAGGCCCGTGACCTCCAGCGCCACAACCGCGCCGATCGACGACCCCGCCTTGCGGATACCGTCCAGATAGGCCTCCCACGCCGGCACCACCGCCGCCGAGGCCGCGAACAGGGCGTTGTCATGGACCGCGTCGAAATCCACCGCTTCAGGCGCAATCCGGTGCGGTCCCAGCTGGATCACCCCCGCCCGGATCGAGATGCCGTCGCCCAACACCTTTCGCGCCACGGCACCCGCCGCCACCCGCATCGCCGTCTCGCGCGCCGAGGAGCGGCCGCCGCCGCGGTGATCCCGGACGCCGTATTTGGCCTGGTAGGTGAAGTCCGCGTGGCCGGGCCGGAAGGCGCGGGCGATCTCGCCATAGTCCTTCGAGCGGGCGTCCTCATTCTCGATCTGGATGGCGATCGGCGCACCGGTGGTCACCGGGCCGTTGCCGTCGTCGAACACGCCCGACAGGATGCGCGCCGTGTCGCTCTCCTGTCGCTGGGTGACGAAGCGGCTGCCGCCCGGCTTGCGCCGGTCCAGCCAGGGCTGGAGGTCGGCCTCGGTCAGCGGGATCAGCGGCGGGCAGCCGTCGACGACACAGCCGATCGCCGGCCCGTGGCTCTCGCCCCAGGTGGTCACGCGAAACAGATGGCCGAAGCTGTTGTGGGACATCCGACGACCTAAGCCGCCAGCCGGTCCGGCGTCCAGACGCGTGTGAAGCGGATCAGCAGGTCTTCCGCCGCCGACGGCGCGTCCTCCGACGGCTCCAGGGTCACGAACAGATGTCCCTGCGGCCGCGATCCGCGAGCGGGCAGACCGAGACCCTTGAGCCGAAGACGCAGCGGCTGGTGCCCGGCGACCAGCCAGGCCGAACGCGGTCCGGCATGGGTCTCGATCTCGAGCCGCCCGCCGTCTGCCAGCACGCGATGGGACACGGGACAGGTCATATAGAGGTCGTCGCCGACGGCGCTCAGGCCATCAGCGCCTCGCACCAGTACCGGCAGATACAGGTCGCTGCCGTCCACGCCCGCCGCCCTGAGCCGCAGGTGTTCGCCGGTGCGCAGGCCCGCCGGCACCCGCACGCGCAGCAGGCGCGCGCCCATCCGGACCTCGGCCAGCCCCCCGTTCAAGGCTTCGAGCGGCCCGATCGCCACCACCGGCGGGCTCGCCGGGCGCACCGCCGGAGCCTCCAGCGCCAGCGGAGAGGTCTGGCCCTGGAGCAGTCGCCACGCCGCAATCGTCTTGCGGAACCGCGCCTCGCTGCCGCCTGCGGCGTCTGGCCGCGCCGCCTTGATGGCGATGCGGAAGGCCGTGGTCAGCGCCTCGCCATCCACCGGGCCGGTCAGGCCAAGCAGGGCATGGGCCTCGCGAGTCGAGGCGACTTCAGGAAGGGATCGGGCGCGCATCGGCGCACTTAGGCCCTGCACATGGTCAAGGCCCGGTTAACCGTGAAGCCTCTCCCCAGCGGGGCCGGGAGGGTCTATCTGCCATCCATGACCGCACCCGTGATCCCCCCCAGCCCCACCCGCGAGGAATATGCGGAACACTATGCCGCCGCCCTGGCCGCCAATGGCGACGAGACCATCTTCGACCGCGCCGAGCCGATCGGCCTGTTCGTCGACTGGCTGGGCGATGCGACGCGGACGGAGCCGAACGATCCGAACGCCATGGCCCTGTCGACGGTGGACGCCGCCGGCGCGCCGGACAGCCGGATGGTGCTGCTCAAGGATGTCGATGCGCTTGGCTTCACCTTCTATTCCAACCGGGAGAGCGCCAAGGGTCTGAACCTGGCGACCCATCCGCGGGCGGCCCTGCTGTTCCACTGGAAATCGCTGCGGCGACAGGTTCGGGTGCGCGGTGCCGTTGAACCGGTGACGGCGGCGGAGGCGGACGCCTATTTCGCCAGCCGCGCCCGCGAGAGCCGCATCGGGGCCTGGGCCTCGGACCAGTCCCGGCCACTGGACAGCCGCGCCGCGCTCGAGGCCGCCGTGGCGCGCGAAACGGCCCGCTTCGAGGGCGAGGATGTGCCCCGGCCGGACCACTGGACCGGCTGGCGGGTGGTTCCGGACAGCGTCGAGTTCTGGCGCGACCGCCCGTTCCGCCTGCACGACCGGTTGAGGTTTGACCGCACGGGCGCTGACTGGACCAGGACCCGGCTCTGGCCCTGACCTCTCAGACCGGGAGCCTTCAGGCCCCGTAGCGGGCGAGGAAGGTGTCGACCGCGTCCTCGACGATTTCGGCGTTTGTTCGCCGGACCATGATCTCGTCGCCGGTGACCAGGGGTACGAAGA
Organism: bacterium; assembly: GCA_943372245.1. Classification (GTDB taxonomy): domain Bacteria; phylum Pseudomonadota; class Alphaproteobacteria; order Caulobacterales; family Caulobacteraceae; genus Brevundimonas. The sequence goes on along the minus strand of CALRXX020000015.1, from coordinate 82,997 downwards.
AGACCGGGTGCTCGATCATCCCCATAAGGTGCCCGGCCGCCCTGGAGGGCCGGTCGATGGGCTTCAGGGCACCGGCCGTGGCCTGCGCTTTCAGGATCCCGATCAAGGTGGCGCCGAACGCGACCTGGCCCTGGTCGAAGAAGCGCCGCGCCACCGCCTGGAAGCGGGGTCGCTCCGCCATCACCAGGCGGAAGACGGCCCGGACGAAAGGGTCGCTCATGAATCCGGCATAGGCTTCCGCGAAGCTGATCAGTTGCTCGCGGGCGTCGCCCTCGATGGAGCCGAGGTCCGCCATCTGCCGGGCGAATTCCTGGGCGGCGTCCTCGATGACGGCGGAGAACAACTGGGCCTTGCCGTCAAACAGCGCATAGAGAGTCGCCGTCGAAACGGCCGCTTCCCGGGCGATCGGCTCGATCCTCGTTGCAGCGTATCCCTCGCTGACGAAGGCCTTGCGGGCGTAGCGGAGGATCGCCTGTCGTTTGGGATCGAGCAGGGCGTGAGAACTGACGCCTGGGCCGTGCATGAAATTCGTCACTCGCTGAATGTCACAGGGTGACGCGTGAGCCCGCGGGCGGTCAAGTCCAGAATAACAACGTTCTGGCCTATTCCCCCAAAATGGGTACCAGCAGCGGGTGCGCGAGCACCGGGGCCGCCAGCCGGACCACGGCCTGGGGGTCCTCGAGGCGCACGGCGGCGGTGGCGTCCGCCACGATGAAATCCGCGTTCACTCGCGACGGTTCGGTCAGCCGTTCATGTCCCGGACGCACGGTCGCCAGATACTGGGCGATCACGGAATCGGCCGTCCGCCCCCGCTCGGTCTGGTCGCGCAGCAGGCGACGGATGAAGCGGATGTCGGCCGGGGTGTCGACGAACACCCGGATGTCGAACAGGGCGGTCAGCCCGGGTGTGCAAAGCACATGTGTGCCCTCGACAATGACGACCTCTGCGGCCCGCACCGGTTCGCCGCCCGGCTCCCGTCCGTGATGGATGAAGGAATAGAGCGGGGCCTCGATGTCCCTGCCGGCTTTCAGCTCGGCCAGATCCCGGATCATCAGGTCATGATCCCGCGCCGCCACGTCGTCGAAATCGAAGGTGGCGGGATCGAAGTCGGGCAGGCTTGCCGCGTCGCGATAGTAGGCGTCCTCGCGCAGCAACACCGCCGTCCCGTCGGGCAGGGCCGAAACCAGGGCCTCGGCAAGCGTGCTCTTGCCTGAGCCGGAGCCCCCGGTGATGGCGATGAGGATGGGCATGAACCGCTTCTAGGACCGGGAAGAGGGTTTCGCCAAGCCTGTCCGGTTGCAGCGTGACCTCGCGTCACGTTGCTTATCGCTGATCACGCCGATAGCGTGGTTTCCAAGCGCCTCGAAAAGCAGGTGCAGCCTTGAGGGATCGTGATGCTCGGATTGATGCAGGACTGGCCGCTGACGGTCGACAAGATCCTGGACCACTCGAAAAACTGGCATGGCCACCGCGAGGTGGTGACCCGGTCGGTCGAGGGGCCGATCGTCCGCACGACCTATGCCGAGATCCACGCCCGGGCCAAACGGGTCACCAGCGTGCTCAAGGAATGGGACGTCAAGCTCGGCGACCGGATCGCCACCCTGGCCTGGAACACCAGCCGCCACATGGAGGTCTGGTACGGCATCATGGGCATGGGGGCCATCTGCCACACCCTGAACCCGCGCCTGTTCCCGGAACAGCTGATCTACATCATCAACCACGCCGAAGACAAAATCATCTTCGTCGACCTGACCTTCATCCCGCTGCTGGAGGCCATCCTGCCGCACTGCCCTTCGGTGAAGCGTGTGGTGGTGATGACCGACGAACTGAGCATGCCGGCGACCAAACTGCCGGGCGCTGAATGCTATGAGGCCCTGCTGGGGCCGGCGTCCGAAGACGTCGTCTGGGGCGGATTCGATGAACAGACCGCCTGTGGCCTTTGCTACACGTCCGGCACGACCGGTAACCCCAAGGGGGTGCTGTATTCGCACCGGTCGAACTTCATCCATACCCTGCTGGGCATGCAGTCGACCGTGCTCGGGCCGTCGCCGAAGGAGATTATCCTGCCGGTGGTGCCGATGTTCCACGCCAACGCCTGGGGCATCGCCTTCGCCGGGCCGGCGTCGGGTGCCAAGCTGGTCATGCCGGGCGCGCGCATGGACGGCGAGGCCATCTATGAGCTGATCGTATCCGAGGGCGTGACCTTCTCCGCCGCGGTGCCGACGGTCTGGCAGATGCTGCTGACCCATCTGCGCGAGAACAACCTGACCATCCCGACCGTCAAGCGGGTGATGATCGGCGGCTCGGCCGTGCCCGAAAGCCTGATCCGCGCCTTCCATGACGAGTTCGATATCGAGGTGATCCAGGGTTGGGGCATGACCGAGACGTCGCCGATCGGGACCACTTCGATCCTGCCGCCTGAACTTGCGGCCCTGCCTTATGACGAGAGCATGAAATGGCGGGTGAAACAGGGCATGCCGCCGCTCGGTGTCGAGCTGAAGCTCAAGAACTACGCCGGTCAGGAGATGCCCCACGACGGCCACACCTATGGCCGGCTGATGATCAAGGGGCCGACCATCTCGGGGGCCTATTTCAGGGGCGAGGGCGGCGAAATCCTCGACAATGAGGGCTTCTTCGACACCGGCGACGTCTCGACCATCGACGAACATGGCTTCATGCAGATCACCGACCGCGCCAAGGACGTGATCAAGTCCGGCGGCGAGTGGATCAGCTCGATCGAGATCGAGAACATCGCGGTCGGCCATCCGGGTGTCGAGCTGGCCGCCGTCATCGGCGCGGCCCATCCGAAATGGGACGAACGGCCGGTGCTGGTCGTCAAGCTCAAGCCCGGCCAGGCCCAGAACAAGCAGGAACACCTCGACTTCCTGCAGGGCAAGATCGCCAAATGGTGGATGCCGGACGACGTCGTCTTCGTGGACGACATCCCCCTCGGCGCCACGGGCAAGATCGACAAGAAGCTGCTGCGCGAGCGGTTGAAGGACTATCGTCTGCCGACAGCGGGGGCCTGAGCCGATGGCGCGCCGCACGCCCGGTGCCGGCCGCGTCCAGGGGTTGGCTCTTCTCGCGGCCGCGGCACCGGTTCTGGTCGTGGTCGGGGCCCTGGGGACCCGCGTGGGTGCCTGGCCGGTCGAGATCGGCTATGACCTGCTGACCATGCGGGCCGCCTGGTTCCTCGCCTTCCTCGGCGCGGCGGCGGCGCTCGGCGCGCTCGTCCTGTCGTTCGGCAATTTCCGCAAACTCGGCCCCCTGGCGGTTGTGGCGGTCCTTGTCGCCGGCGCGACCCTCGGCGGCTTCCTCTGGCAGAAGGCCCGGCTTTCAGCCGGTGCGGTGGAGAATGTCAGCACGGACCTGATCGAGGTTCCGGGCTTCGGCGACCTCGGCCTCCAGCGAACCGGCCCGGGCCCCGGCCCGGCCGTGGGAGCGGACGCCTGCCCCGGTGCCCTGCCGGTCATGCGCCAGATCGCGCCGACCGCGGCCATCTACGCGCTCGAACAGGCCGGCTTCATCCTGAGGGGGGCGGGCGTGGCGCGCGCCGACGGCAGCCAGGAGGGCTTCTGGTTCGGCTTCGACCATGACGCCGTCATCCGCATCCGTCCGGGGCGCACCGATATCCGCGTCGCCGCCCGGGATCACCGGCCTCACGGCGGCGAGGCCTGCCGCATGGCGACCGCCATAAGCGAGACCCTCCGCTCGGCCGGCTGAACTCAGACCAGGGCCCAGTCCGCATCGATCGTCGGCCCGGGCGTCGCCTGAACGGCTCCCGCCAGCTCAAGCGCGATCAGATGGGCCCAGACTGACAGACTGGCGGCCGGCCACAGCCGCGAATCCACAGCGGCGTAAAGCACCGGAACCATGTCGGCGATCCTCCGGTCTCCGGCCGCAAGGCGGTTCAGAACCTGCGACTCGCGCCCCAGCCTGTGGGTCCTGTAGGCCTCCAGAAACGGCCCCGGCTCCGTGATCGGCGCGCCGTGGGTCGGCCAGATCGTCGAGAAGCCGCGCGCGATCACGGTCCCGAGACTGGCCATATAGGCGGTCATGTCGCCGTCCGGCGGGGCCACGATGGTCGTCGACCAGCCCATGACGTGATCCCCGCTGAACAGGGCGTTCTCGTCCAGCAGGACAAAGGCCATGTGGTTGGAAGCATGGCCCGGCGTGGCCATGGCCTCGATCGTCCAGCCGTCGCCTTCCAGCCGCTCGGCGCCGCCCAGGACGATGTCGGGCGCGAAGGACTCGTCCTCCTCCTCGTCCTGCGACGCAGAGACGTGGATGGTTCGCGCCGGCGGGGCCGCGGCCAGGATCGGTGCGCCGACGGCCCGGGCGAACGGGCGGGCGAGGGGTGCGTGGTCGCGGTGGGTGTGGGTCACCAGCACATGGCTGACTGTCTGGCCCTCGACCGCCGCCAGCAGGGCCGCGAGGTGGGCGTCGTCCAGCGGACCCGGGTCGATCACCGCCACGCCTGCTCCGGGCGTGTCCCTGCCGACAATATAGGTCCCGGTCCCCGTATAGGTGAACGGCCCCGGATTGTTCGCGACCACGCGCCGGATCAGCGGTGAGACCCGGTCAGTCCGCCCGTACTCGAACGCCGGCATGGCAACGAAAGGGATCATCCGGCGCGGCCCGTCCCTTGCGTTAGGACTTCGGTAACTTTCCGCGGAGTCCCCGAAGTGGCCGTTTCCATCGCCCTGGCTGTCTCAAATCGGCTCCAGCCCATTGCGGCGGCCTTCCTGTGTCTCATGGCGATGCAACTCGCTGTGGCGTCCTGCACGCCGGAGCCGGCACCCTACGCCACCCGTGTGGCCATCCTGCGCTAGTCGTCTACAGCGGAACCCGACCGAGGTCGTAGCCCGCCGCCGCGGTCGTTTCGCGCAGGGCGTCTGCATCAACGCCCTTGAGCCGCTGCGCCATGGCCCAGGCCGAGGCCGAGCGCATGCCGGACCGGCAGAACATCACCGTCGGCACGCCGTCCGCCAGTGCAGACGCCACTGCCGCGACCTGCCCGGACCCCGGCAGACCGGATACCGGAATCCAGACAAAGCCCAGACCCGCGGCCGCCGCTGCGGCTTCCATTGTGGCGGCCGAGGGCTGTCCCGGGTCCTCGCCGTCCGGCCGGTTGCTGATGACGCGGCCGAAGCCGGAAGCTGCGATCGCCGGCAGGTCGTCGGGGGAAAGCTGCGCCGAGACCGAAACCGTCGGGGAAAGCGGACGAAGCGTCATCGCTACTGTCTCCGCACCCGGATGGCCCGGCTTCCGTCCACGGTCAGCAGGAAGCTGCCCAGGGACGCCTTGCGGACGCGGACGGACTGGCCGGGACGGTTCTGGAACCGGGCGCGCTCGGAATCGATCTGACGCCACACGCTTCCGTCCGCCAGGCGGAAGACCCAGCGGCCTTCGCCGACCAGCGAGGCGCTCTGGAGCGTCGTCTCGATCGAGTCGATCTCGACCGCGCCCTCCGGGCCGAACAGGCGGGGCAGGGAGGGCATTTCAAAGCCGAACAGCTGCCGGCGGGTCTCGGCCACCCCGGCGCGGTCGATCACCACGACATCGCCCTGGCGCTGGGCGGTGTCGAGCGCGCCCGCAGCGGTGTCGAAACAGGTCAGCCGTGCCGCATTGTCGGCAATGCTGCGGCAGGCCATGAGCCGCTGAAGCGTTTCGGGGCTTTCCTGGGGCGGAGTCGCCTGGGTCGAGAGGGTGGAGGCCGCCGCCAGCGCCGCAAGGCCGGAAATCAAAGACATCGGATCAACCTCGATAAAGACGGCCTGGGGCAGGTCCCTTCAGTCGGACAAGACGCCCGCACGGTCAACCTCCCTGGGCCCCGCTTCGCCTGTGTCCGTATCGTGGCCTAAATACGACAGTATGGCTTCGACTGAGTTACAACCATGTAATTTGGCTGGTCGTTGAGGTGGCGGAGGGCATACCTTTGCTCAACTGCGGTCGGATTCCGTCCGCGGGGGAAGGGAATATTCCATTCTAAGGCCTCGGCAGCCCGGATTCCGGACGCTGCCGAACATCAGGAGACGACCTTTGAGAACCCAGAAAATCCGCAATCGGCTGCTGTCGACGACGATGATCGGCGGATTCGCCGCTCTCGCGTTCGCCGCGCCGGCCATGGCGCAGGACGCCGGGGCGTCGCAGGACCTTGACGATGTCATCGTCACCGGCTCGCGCATCCCGCAAACCAACCTCGTCACCACCAGCCCGGTGACGCAGGTCACTGGCGAGGACATCGACGTCGCGGGCGTGACCCGGGTCGAAGACCTGATCTCGCAACTGCCGCAAGCCTTCGCCGCCCAGAACTCCAGCGTCTCGAACGGCGCTTCGGGCACGGCCACGGTTTCGCTGCGTAACCTCGGCTCGTCGCGCACCCTGGTGCTGATCGACGGTCGCCGGATGGGCTACGGCTCGCCGAACGACGACGCGGCCGACCTGAACCAGATCCCGGAACAACTGGTCGAGCGCGTTGAAGTCCTGACCGGCGGCGCTTCCGCCGTGTACGGCTCGGACGCTGTCGCCGGCGTCGTCAACTTCATCATGAAGAAGGACTTCGAAGGTCTGCAGGTCGACGCCCAGTACGGCTTCTATCAGCACAACAACGACTATGACGGCGTCGGCAACCTGCGGGCTGAAATCGCCCGTCGTGGCACGACCAACGCCGCCCAGTTCCGCCTGCCGGACGACAACGTCTCCGACGGTGAGAGCCGCTCGCTGAACGTCACGCTCGGCGTGTCCTCGGCCGACGGCAAGGGCAACCTGATGGCCTACGCCGGCTATCGCAACAACAACCCGATCCTGCAGGCCGACCGCGACTATTCGGGCTGCTCCATCGGTGCTCCGGCCGGCGTCCGTCCGTCGACCTTCACCTGCGGTGGTTCGGGCACGTCCTTCCCGGGTCGTTTCACCGACTTCGGCGGCGGCCCCGGCTTCAACTCGACCCTGGGCAGCGGCCGGACCTTCGTTCCGTTCGACAGCAATGTGAACAACTACAACTTCGGCCCGCTGAACTACTACCAGCGCCCCGATGAGCGTTACACCCTGGGTGCCTTCGGTCGCTACGAGGTCAACGATCACGCCGAAGTCTTCGCCCAGCTGATGTTCTCCGACTACAAGTCGGTTGCGCAGATCGCTCCGTCGGGCAACTTCTTCAGCACCCCGGACATCAACTGCGACAACCCGCTCCTCGGTGCCCAGCAGGCCGCGACGATCGGTTGTACGGCAGGTGACATCCTGTCCGGCACCCGCCGCGTCCTGTACATCGGTCGCCGTAACGTTGAAGGCGGCGGTCGTCAGGACTCGCTCGGCTACGAATCCTACCGCGGCGTCGTCGGCGTCCGTGGCGAGATCACCCCGGGCTGGAACTACGACATCGCTGCCCAGTTCTCGCGGGTGAACCTGTCGCGGGTCTACAAGAACGACTTCTCGACCACCCGTCTCGGCCGCGCCCTCGACGTCATCAACGTCGCCGGCCGGCCCACCTGCCGCTCGGTGGTCAACGGCACCGACCCGAACTGCGTCCCCTACGATGTCTTCATCGCGGGCGGCGTGACCCAGGCGGCCCTCGACTACCTGCAGATCCCGCTGATCCAGACCGGTGAAACGACCCAGCAGGTCGTCACCGCCGCGATCACGGGCGACACGGGCTGGTCGATGCCGACGGCCGCGAACACCGTCAAGGTCGCGTTCGGTGCCGAATACCGTCGTGACTACCTCGGCTCCACCACGGACACCGCCTTCGCCACCGGCGACGGCGCCGGTCAGGGTGGCCCGACGATCGGTGTGACCGGTGATGCGGACGTCTCCGAAATCTTCGGTGAAATCCAGGTCCCGCTGGCCGACGATCAACCCTGGGCCTATTCGGCCTCGGTCGACGCCGCCTACCGTCACTCGGAGTACCAGAACCTCGGCACCGACACCTACAAGTTCGGCGCTGACTACGCCCCGGTCGAGGACATCCGCTTCCGCGCCAGCTATTCGCGCGCTGTGCGGGCGCCCAACGTCATCGAGCTGTTCGCGGCCCAGGGCTTCGGTCTGTTCGACGCCGATCGCGACCCGTGCGATGCCACCACCGGAACCCGTGCAGCCAACTGCATTGGTACGCTGCCTTACCAGGTCACGCTCGGCCAATCGACGAGCGGCGCCCTGGACAGCCCGGCCGGCCAGTACAACCTGCTCGGCGGTGGTAACCCGAACCTGAACCCGGAAGAGGCTGACACCTACACCTACGGTCTGGTGTGGACGCCTTCCTTCGTCCCGGGCTTCAACATCTCGGTCGACTATTTCGATATCCAGGTCGACGGCCTGGTCTCGACGGTCGGCGCGCTGAACACCCTGGACCTCTGCTACGGTCAGAACGATGCCGCCGCCTGCGGTCGCATCACCCGTAACTCGGGCGGCCAGCTGTGGGTCGGCACGGGTGTGGTTCAGGACCTGAACAACAACATCGGTGGCCTTTCCACCGCCGGCATCGACGTGAACTCCAACTATGCCTTCGACTTCGATGACCTGGGCATGGCCAACATGGGTTCGATGCAGTTGTCGTTCGTCGGCACCTACCTGAGCGAGCTGATCACGGACACCGGTCTGGGTGGACCCGCCTCGGTCTATGACTGCACGGGCTTCTACGCCAACCAGTGCGGCGTTCCGAACCCGGAATGGCGTCACCGCGCCCGGGCCACCTGGCTCACCCCGTGGAACGTGGACGTCTCGGCCACGTGGCGTTACTACGGCGAAGCTGAAATCGCCGTGCTGAACGCGACGAACGGCACGCTGAACAACGGCGGCACTCGTATCGATCGCTACTTCGATGCCGAGAACTACCTCGACCTGGCCGCCGTCTGGAGCGTCACTGACACCGTCACCCTGCGTGCCGGCGTCAACAACGTCCTCGATAACGACCCGCAACTGTCCTACAGCGTTGGTACGACCGGCAACGGTAACACCTACCCGCAGCTGTATGACTCCTTCGGCCGTTACTTCTTCTTCGGTGTCACCGCCAACTTCTAAGGCCTGACTTCGAGAACATCTGGGGCGGCGGATCTTCGGGTCCGCCGCCCTTTTTGTTGCCAGAAACCCGCTCTGCGCGACCGCCGCAGAAAAACCATCTGCCCTGTTCAAGCGTTGTGGTCTGACCGTCCCGTTGCGCGACCCCGGATGTCTTCATGTTCCTCAGCCTCGTCTCCGCCCTCGTCATCGCTACCCAGACGCCTCCGTCCCAGGACGCCGGGGTCATCTCGACGGCACCGCGTGACGAAGCCGTTGAATCCGAACGCTTTCGCGAGGCCGTGGCCTATGCGAACCCGATGCCGCGCGGCGCGCCGGAGAGCGACTATCCGCTGGTCGCCTGGTGCGAGGCGCTGGTGAACGGCCACGTCGCTCTCGGCGAGACCCTGACCAATGGCGACGCCCTCGACCTCGACATCATCCGGCTGGGCAAGCTGGAGGCCGCCTCTTTCCGCGCCGCGCTGGATGCCGCTGAACCCCGCCAGAACGCCGCCAGCCGCGCCGCCGCCGCCGCCGCCGCCGCCGAGGCCGCCGCCAAATGGACGCCGCTGGCCGGTCAGGAAGAGGCGGTGCGCAGCCAGGCCTTCGGCCTGTTCTTCGGCCTGCCGGGACGTTGCGAACACGCCGCCCGCCGCCTGCGCAACAACATCACCACCCCGCCGGCGACGCCGGCGGATGTCGGGCTGGAATAGGAACCGCCACTGTCGTCATCCTCGGGCTTGACCCGAGGATCAGACGTTGGACTTTGCTGTGTCGCGGGGAGGGCCCAACGATCGGGTCCGCACCTTCCACCGTCGAGCACCGGATGTTCTGATCCTCGGGGCAAGCCCGAGGATGACGGCGAAGGGCGCGCCCTACGCCGCGTCGCTCCGCGCCGGCGCGCCCGGGTCATAGTTGAGGATCGGCGACAGCCAGCGTTCGGCCGTGGCCAGGTCCCAGCCCTTGCGCCGGGCATAGTCCTCGACCTGATCCGGATCGATCTTGCCGACCCCGAAATAGTGGCTTTCGGCATGTCCGAAATACAGACCCGACACCGAGGCCGGGGGCGTCATGGCGAAGCTCTCGGTCAGGGCCATGCCGGCGTTGGCCTCGGCCTGAAGCAGCCGGAACAGGGTCGCCTTCTCTGTGTGGTCCGGCTGGGCCGGATAGCCGGGAGCGGGGCGAATGCCCTGATATCGCTCGGCGATCAGGTCCTCGACGGTCGTCGCCTCGTCCGCGGCATGGCCCCACAGTTCGGTCCGCACCATCCGGTGCAGCGCCTCGGCGAAGGCCTCGGCCAGACGGTCGGCCAGGGCCGTGGCCATGATCGACGAATAGTCGTCGCCGGCGTCCTTGAATCGTTTGGCGATCTCCAGCTCGCCATGCCCGGCGGTCACGGCAAAGGCGCCGATATAGTCCTGCCCCGTCTCCGCGACGAAGTCCGACAGCGCCAGATTGGGCTTGCCGTTCGACTTCCTGATCTGCTGGCGCAGGGTGTGGAAGCGGGCGATCTCGCCGGTGCGGCTCTCGTCGGCCCAGACCACGATGTCGTCGCCGTCGGCATTGGCGGGCCAGAATCCGACCACGCCTCTTGCCGTGAACCATTTCTCGTCCACGATCCGCTTCAGCATCGCCTGTGCGTCCCTGAACAGGTCGCGTGCGGCCTCGCCGACGATCTCGTCCTCCAGGATCAGCGGATAGCGGCCGATCAGCTCCCAGCTGGCGAAGAAGGGCGTCCAGTCGATGTGGTCGGCCAGGTCCTGCAGGTCCCAGCTGTCGAAGGCGCGCACGCCGAGGAAGGACGGGGCACAGGGCAGGGGCGTCGCCGGGTCGGGCTGGAACCGGTTCTGGCGTGCGGCCGGCAGGGACGCCCGCGCCTTGACCTCCTGACCGCGGGCATACTGTTCGCGGATGCGGACGTATTCGTCGCGGGTCGCGGCCTCGTTCCTGGCCCGGTCGGTTTTGGAAAGCAAACCTGACACGACGCCCACCGCGCGCGAGGCGTCCACGACATAGGTGGTCGAACCGCTGCGATAGCCCGGCTCGATCTTGACGGCTGTATGCGTCCGGCTGGTGGTCGCTCCACCGATCAGGAGGGGCACGACGAAACCGCGTCGCTCCATTTCCCTTGCCACGAAGACCATCTCGTCCAGCGAGGGGGTGATCAGGCCGGACAGGCCGATGATGTCGACCTTGTGCTCGACCGCGGCGTCCAGAATCCGGTCCGCCGGGACCATGACGCCCAGGTCGATGACCTCGTAGTTGTTGCACTGCAGCACGACCCCGACGATGTTCTTGCCGATGTCGTGGACGTCGCCCTTGACCGTGGCCATCAGGATCCGGCCCGCCTGTTCCCTCGGCTTTCCGGCCTTCTCGGCCTCCATGAAGGGCTCCAGCCAGGCCACGGCCTGTTTCATCACCCGCGCCGACTTGACCACCTGCGGCAGGAACATCTTGCCCGAGCCGAACAGGTCGCCGACCACATTCATCCCGTCCATCAGCGGACCCTCGATGACGTGCAGCGGCCGGTCGAACGACAGCCGCGCCTCCTCCGTGTCGGCGTCGATGTATTCGGTGATGCCGTTGACCAGGGCGTGCTCGATCCGCTTGCCGACGGGCTGGTCGCGCCATTTCAGATCGACGACCCGGGCCACGCCCTTGTCGCCCTTGTAGTTGGGGGCGATGTCGACCAGCCGTTCGGTATTGGAGACATTGGTGCGCTGAGGCCGGTTCAGGATCACGTCCTCGACGGCTTCCCTCAGGGTCGGGTCGAGCGTGTCATAGACGGGCAGGTCGCCGGCGTTGACGATGCCCATGTCCATGCCCGCCTGAATGGCGTGGTACAGGAAGACGCTGTGGATCGCCCGGCGCACCGGCTCATTGCCGCGGAAGCTGAACGAGACGTTCGACACCCCGCCCGACACCCGCGCATAGGGCAGGGTGGCCTTGATCACCCGCGTCGCCTCGATGAAGTCGACGGCATAGTTGTCGTGCTCCTCGATCCCCGTCGCCACCGCGAAGATGTTGGGGTCGAAGATGATGTCCTCGGGCGGGAAGCCGACCTCGTCGACGAGGATGCGATAGGCGCGGGTGCAGATCTCGATCTTGCGCGCGGCGGTGTCGGCCTGTCCCACCTCGTCAAAGGCCATGACCACCACGGCGGCCCCGTAGCGCAGGCATTTGACCGCCTGTTCGCGGAACTCGGCCTCGCCCGCCTTCATCGAGATGGAGTTGACGATCGGCTTGCCCTGGACGCATTTCAGCCCCGCCTCGATCACCTCCCATTTGGAGCTGTCGATCATCACCGGCACGCGGGCGATGTCGGGCTCGGCCGCGATCAGGTTGAGGAAGGTGACCATCGCCTGCTGCGAATCCAGCAGGCCCTCGTCCATATTGATGTCGATGATCGAGGCCCCCGCCTCGACCTGCTGCCGCGCGACGGCGAGGGCGGCAGTGTAGTCGCCGTCGATGATCAGCTTCTTGAACTTGGCCGAGCCGGTGACGTTGGTCCGCTCGCCGACATTGATGAAGGTGGGACGCACTTACGCTACCAGTTCAAAGGGTTCGAGGCCGGACAGACGCATGGCCACCGGCCGCTCGGGGATCTCCCGCGTCGGCAGCTTCGCCACCGCCTCCGCCGTATGCCGGATGTGCTCCGGCGTCGTGCCACAGCAGCCGCCGACGATATTGACCAGGCCGGACGCGGCCCATTCCTCGATGAAATGGGCCGTTTCGTGCGGCTGCTCGTCGTACTGCCCCATGGCGTTGGGCAGGCCGGCATTGGGATAGGCGGCGACCAGGGTGTCGGCGACGCGGCTCAGTTCGGCGATGAAGGGCCGCATCAGATCGGCCCCCAGGGCGCAGTTGAAGCCGATGGCGAACGGTTTGGCGTGGCGCACGCTGTTCCAGAAGGCCTCGGCCGTCTGGCCCGACAGGGTCCGGCCCGAGCGGTCGGTGATAGTGCCCGAAATCCAGATCGGCAGGGGCTCCAGCCCCTCTTCCTCGAGGTCCCTGATCGCCTTGATACAGGCCTTGCAGTTCAGCGTGTCCGTGATGGTTTCGATCAGATAGAGGTCGACCCCGCCCTCGTTCAGCGCCTTCACCTGATGGCGATAGGCCTCATAGACCTGGTCGAAGGTCACCAGCCGCGCGCCGGGGTCGTTCACGTCCGACGACATCGACAGCATCTTGTTCAGCGGCCCGATCGACCCGGCGGCGAAGCGCGGCTTGTCCGGCGTCTTCGCAGTCCAGCGGTCGGCGGCGGCGCGCGCCAGTTTCGCGCCTTCCAGATTGATGTCCCACACCGACTGTTCGTCGAGATGATAGTCGTCCTGGGCGATGACCGTCGCCGAGAAGGTGTTGGTCTCGCTGATATCCGCGCCCGCCGCGAAATACTGGTCGTGCAGGTCGGCGATGATGTCGGGCCGTGTCAGGCACAGGATGTCGTTGTTGCCCTTCATCTGGCCGTTGTGGCCGGCGAAGCGGTCGCCGCGGAAATCCTCTTCGGACAGGTCGCTGCGCTGGATCATCACGCCCCAGGCGCCGTCGAGGACGAGGATGCGGTCCTTCGCGGCCCGGTGCAGGGCGGCGATGCGGTCGGCGCGGCTACTCATACTGCGGCGGCCTTCGTTTCGCGCACGCCCAGCACCCGGCAGATCGCATAGACCAGGTCGGCGCGGTTCAATGTGTAGAAGTGGAAGTCGGCGAAGCCTTCCTCCTGCAGCCGGGCGCAGGTCTCGGCGGCCACCGAGGCGGCGATCAGTTTGCGCGTCTCGGGGTCGTCGTCGAGGCCCTCGAAATGGGCCGCCAGCCAGTCCGGCACCGCCGCGCCGCATGCCGCCGACATCCGCTTCAGACCGTTGAAATTGGTCACCGGCATGATCCCCGGAGACATCGGAATGCTGATCCCGGCCGCCCGGACCCGGTCGCGGAAACGCAGGAAGGCGTCGATGTCGAAGAAGAACTGGCTGATCGCCCGCGTGGCCCCGGCGTCGACCTTGGCCTTCAGGACGTCGAGGTCATGGGCCAGGGACGGGCTCTCGGGATGGCCTTCCGGATAGCAGCCGACGATGACGTCGAAGCCGCCTTTCGCCGTGATCGCCGCGGTCAGTTCGGTCGCATTGGCGTAACCGTCCGTACGCGGAACATAGGCGCCGCCGATGCCGCTGGCGCCCGGCGGATCGCCGCGCAGGGCCACGATGTGGCGCACCCCGGCCTCGCGATAGCCGTCGATGACGGAGTTGACCTCCTCGCGGCTGGCCTCGACGCAGGTCAGGTGGGCGGCCGGCGTCAGCGAGGTCTCGGCGAGGATGCGCTGCACCGTGCGGTGCGTCCGCTCGCGGGTCGAACCGCCGGCCCCATAGGTGACAGAGACGAACTCGGGTGCCAGAGGCGCCAGCCGGGTCACGGCCTTCCACAGATTGGCCTCGGCCTCGTCGGACTTTGGCGGAAAGAACTCGAACGACACGTTCGGACGCGACAGGTCCTGCCCGGCGCGCGCCACAGGACCGAGCGGCGACAGCAGCAGGGCCCGGGCCTCGGCCAGGCTGCGGGGGGCGATACTCATGCGACCTGCTCCGCGGCGACGGCGGGCCGTTCGGCGGTCCAGATGGAGACGGTCAAACCGTCGGTGTCGGGGGGCAGGGCGATCGGCGCGCCGGGCGTCAGTCCCGCCCCGGACAACCAGCGCCGCATCTCGTCGTCCGCGAAGCCGAGCCGGCGATGCTGATGCTCGTCGCGCAGGTACTCGAGCTTGTGCGGGGCGAAGTCGACGATGAGCAGCCGGCCGCCGGGCATGACCAGCCGCGCCGCCTCGGCCACCGCCGCCGCCGGATCGGCGAGGTAGTGCAGCACCTGATGCACCATCACCAGATCGGCGCTCTGTTCGGGCAGGCGGGTGGCGAAGATGTCGCCGTGACGCAGTTCGACCCGGTCCAGCCCGGCCCGGGTCACATTGGCGCGGGCGATGTTGAGCATGTTCTGGCTGAGATCCAGCCCGACCGACATCTTCGCCTTCCGGCCCAGCAGGGTCAGCATCCGCCCCGAACCGGTGCCCAGATCGACGACCCGTTCGAACGGCCCGTCCCCGGCCGCGCGGGTGATGGCGGCCTCGACCGCACTTTCACTGACGTAAAGCGAACGGATCCGGTCCCACTGGGGAGCGACGCGTTCGAAATAGGCACCCGCGGCGGCTTCCCGGTCGCGACGCACGGCCTCCAGCCGTCCGTCGTCGGTCTCGCCCGCCGAGGCATCCAGCAGGTCCAGCACCGTATCGATCAGCCGCCGTGCCGGCAGGTCGGAAGACAGGCGGTAGAAGACCCGCGCCCCGTCCGGAAACCGCTCGATCAGGCCGGCGTCCGCCATCAGCTTCAGGTGACGCGACACGCGCGGCTGGCTCTGGTCGAGGATGCGCGACAGTTCCATCACCGACAGTTCCTCGCCGGCCAGCAACGACAGCACGCGCAGGCGGGTCGGCTCGCCCACGGCGCGCAGGGCTTCGACGGTCTGGTCAGAGGTCAACGACATATCTTTATATAAAGATCGCCTTATATGATTTGGCAAGGAAAATGCTGGCCAGACGCCGGATCCGGGGCCAGTCTGCGTGCAACGACAATATCCTGTCGTGAGGCCATCCATGACCCTTCGCCCGATTGCGTTTGTCGCCCCCATCATTCTCCTGTCGGCGCTCGCCGGAGCCGTGGCCGCCCAGACCCCGCCGCCAGGCCGGGGCCCGGGTGGCGGCATGGGCGGCTTTCCGCGCACCGCCGAGGAGGTTCAGCCCTGGGCGGAGCGGCTGTTCACCCGGTTCGACGCCAATCAGGACGGCGCGATCACCGAGGACGAACTCGCCATCCTCGACAATCCCAACGCGGCTCCCATGGGCGGGTCACGCTTCCGCACGATGATCCTCGCGGCCGACGCCAACGGCGATGCCCGCGTTTCCTCGGCGGAGTGGACCTCTGCGGCGCAGCAGATGTTCGCGCGTATGAACGGCGCGGGCGCTGGTCCCGGCGCTGGTCCCGGTGCCGGCAGACCCGGCGGCGGCCCTCCCGGTGCCGGTGGCCCCCCCGGTGCCGGCGGCATGGGTGGCGGCGGTGGCGCGGAGATGTTCAGCCCGCCGCGCACCGCCGATGCGGTGGCCCCCTGGGCCGAGCGGCTGTTCACCCGGCTGGACGCCAATCAGGACGCCAGCATCACGGGCAATGAACTGGCCATCCTCGCCAATCCCATGGTCGCCTCCATGGGCGGCTCGCGCCTGCGGGCCATGATCACCCAGTCGGACGCCAGCCGCGATTCCCGGATCAGCCTCGAGGAAATGACCGCCGGCGCCCAGCGGATGTTCAACCGCATGGATACGAACGGCGACGGCCGCCTCAGCGATGACGAACTGCCCCGGCCGGCGGTGCCGTCTGCACCCCCACCGGTCAACATCCCGCCCGCTGACTCCAATCCCTTCCCGGACATGCCCAACGGCGGCTGAGCCGCCCGAAGGCCGTCAGGTCACAGGCGTCTTCAGCGGTTCGCCCGCGAATGCCGCCCGCAGGTTCTGGACCAGCAGCATCAGCATGCCCTGCACCGCCTCCGTGGTGGCCCCCGCGGTGTGCGGCGTCAGCACGGTGTTCGGCACATCGGCCCAGCGCGCGGCGCTTGTCGGCTCCTCCTCGAACACGTCCAGCGCCGCCTGACCCAGCCGCCCGTCCCTGAGCGCCGCGATCACGGCGTCCTCATCGACCAGCTGGCCGCGCGCCACATTGACCAGCAGCCCCTGCGGCCCCAGCGCCTCGATCACTTCGCGCGACACCAGGCCCCGATTGCTCTCATCGGCCTTGCAGGCGACCACCAGTATGTCGCTGTCCCGCGCCAGTTCCGGCAGCGTGTCCGCGCGGGGCCAGAGGCTTTCCTTCTCGCGCGGCCCCCACCAGCGCACGGCCATCCGCATCGCCGCGCCGCGACGTGCCACCGCCTCCCCGATAGACCCCAGGCCGACGACGCCCAGCCGCTGACCTTTCAGCGACGGCGTGATCATCTTGGAATCCGCCGTCCAGCCGCCGGCTCTCAACGACCGGTCGCCGGCCGCGATCTGACGCCGCGCCGCCAGGATCAGACCCAGCGCGTGATCCGCGACATCCTCATGATTGACCCCCGGCGCATGGCTGACCGGCAGCCCCCGCGCCCGGCACCAGTCGACATCGATCCCGTCATAGCCCGAGGTGAAACAGGCGATCAGTTGCAGCGCCGGCAGGCTTTCGATCAGCGCCTTGTCCAGCGGGAACTCCCCCGCGACCACCAGCGCCCGGATCTGCCCCTGCGCCTCCGCCGGGGGCCCCTCCCAGAAGCGATAGACCGTCCACTCGCTCTCGAGGAAGGCCGTGAGCGGCGCGAGATGGCGCTGCATGATCAGGAGGGCGGGGCGGTTGGGCATGACGCACCCTAGTCCAGTCGCGCCCAATGAAAAACGGCCTCCCGATATTCCCGGAAGGCCGTTTTGCAGAACCCTGGATCAGCGCCCGAATTTCTGGAACTTGATCCGGTGCGGGATCAGGCTCTCGACCCCGAGGCGACGCTTCTTGTCTTCCTCATAGGCCTCGAAGTTACCTTCGAACCACTCCACATGGCTGTCGCCCTCGAAGGCGAGGATGTGGGTCGCCAGACGGTCGAGGAACCAGCGGTCGTGGGAGATGACCACGGCGCAGCCGGCGAAGCCTTCCAGGGCCTCCTCGAGGTTCTGCAGCGTCTCGATGTCCAGGTCGTTGGTCGGTTCGTCGAGCAGCAGCAGGTTGCCGCCGGTGGCGAGCGTCTTGGCGAGGTGGACGCGGTTGCGCTCACCGCCGGACAGCTGGCCGACCTTCTTCTGCTGGTCGCCGCCCTTGAAGTTGAAGCTGCCGACATAGGCGCGGGTGTTGATCTCGCGCTTGCCGACCATCATCACATCGGTGCCGCCCGAGATGACTTCCCAGATGGTCTTGTTGGGCTCCAGGTCGTCGCGGCTCTGGTCGACATAGGCCAGTTTGACCGTCTCGCCGACGCGGATCGAGCCGCCGTCGGGCTGTTCCTGGCCCGTGATCAGGCGGAACAGGGTCGACTTGCCGGCGCCGTTCGGGCCGATGACGCCGACGATGCCGTTGGGCGGCAGTTTGAACGACAGGCCGTTGAACAGCAGTTTGTCGCCGTAGGATTTCTCGAGGTTCTCGACCTCCAGCACGACATTGCCGAGGCGCGGGCCGGGCGGGATCTGGATGACGGCGTGGGTCTGGGCGCCGCGCATGCTTTCCTGCTCGTCGACCATCCGCTCATAGGCGGCCAGACGGGCCTTGGACTTGGCCTGACGGGCCTTGGCACCCGAACGGACCCATTCCAGTTCGCGCGTGAGCGCGCGCTGGCGGGCTTCGGATTCCGACTGCTCCTGCACGACCCGCTTGGTCTTGGCTTCCAGCCAGCTGGAGTAGTTGCCCTCGTGCGGGTGGCCCTTGCCGCGGTCCAGCTCGAGCGTCCATTTGGTGACGAGGTCGAGGAAATAGCGGTCGTGGGTCACGAGGATGACGCAGCCCGGGAAGGCCTCCAGGTGGTGCTGCAGCCAGGCCACGGACTCGGCGTCCAGGTGGTTGGTCGGTTCGTCGAGCAGCAGCATGTCGGGCTTGCTCAGCAGCAGCCGCGCCAGCGCCACGCGGCGCTTCTCACCGCCCGAGAGGTTGGTCACCTCCCAGTCGTCGGGCGGGCAGCGCAGGGCGTCCATGGCCATCTCGATGCGCGCGTCGATGTCCCAGACGTCGCCGGCGTCGATCTTTTCCTGCAGGGCCGTCATCTCGGCCATCAGCTCGTCGGTGTATTCCTCGGCCATTTCCATGGCGATGGCGTTGAAGCGGTTGACCCACTGCTTCTCCTCGCACCAGGCCTCGACGTTCTGGCGAACGTTCAGGCTGTCGTCGAGCTGGGGCTCCTGCTCCAGGTAGCCGCGCTTGATCCCGTCGGCGGCGCGCGCCTCGCCGGTGAACTCCGTGTCCAGCCCGGCCATGATCTTCAGCAGGGTAGATTTACCCGAGCCGTTGACCCCGACAACGCCGATCTTGGCGTCGTTGTAGAAGCTCAACCAGATGTTTTCGAAGATCTTCTTGCCGCCGGGGAAGGTCTTGGTCAGACCCTGCATCTGGAAAATATATTGCTGCGCCATGAGGTGCGGTGCGCCCTGTCGTCTGGAGGTGTCGGGAGGTTGGCGCGGGATGTAGCCGCCACGCCGCCGTTCGGCAAATGTCTAGACGCGGGGGAGGGCGGATTGATGGCCGGCTAGAGGGTGTAACCGCCGTCGACGACCATGGCCGCTCCGGTCATCGACCCGCTGGCGGGCGACAACAGGAAGGCGATCTGGCCTGCAATCTCCTCGGGCCGGGCGTAGCGACCCAGAGGCGTCGCCATGCGCGCGAGCGCGCCGAAAGCCGCCGCCTCGGATCCGTGTTCCGCGATCATGTCCCGAAAGAACGGCATTTCCGTCCAGATCGGCGTCTCGACGCCGCCCGGCAGAATGGCGTTGACCCGCACGCCTCGCGGAGCGCCTTCCCTGGCCGCCACCCTGGCCAGTTGCAGCAGCGCGGCCTTGGAGGCGCCATAGGCCCCCACGCCAGGCTCCGCCTTTACCGCCGAGGCTGAGGACACCACGACAGCGGCACCGCCGTCGCGAAGCAGGCGCATCCCGGCTCGAAGGGTCAGGAAGGCCCCATCCAGATTGACCGACATCACCTTTCGCCAGTCTGCGAGTGACAGGTCGGCGATCGGCCCGCTGTCGGAAACGCCGGCGTTGACGACCAGCGTATCCAGCCCTTGCCAATGATGCCGGATTCCCTGCTCGATCCCCTCCCAGGCGGCCTCGTCTGCGACGTCCTGATGGCCCAGCATCACCGCCAGTCCCTGCGCCTCGACCTCGTCGCCCAGGGCGCGAAGGGCGGCTTCCTGCCGATCGACCAGAATGAGGGCCTTCGCGCCTTCGGCGACCAGCTTGCGTGTGGTCTCCAGTCCGATTCCGGACGCCGCTCCTGTGACCAGCGCCACGCCGGGGTAGGCGGCCTCAGGCATAGTTGAAGCTCACTGAAATCCGCTCGCTCTTCGCCGCATTGGGCGGCACCTCATGCCGCAGCCAGCTTTCCCACATCAGCACCGTCCCCGCAGCCGGGGCCAGATAGACGAACGGCTTCTCCGCCTCGGGCGCGTCGGCGTGGACGCCCGGCCGGGCCATCATCATGGGCAGGCGCGGATCCTCCAGCTTCAGGGCCGAGGCCCCGTCGGGGACCTCGACATAGACGGTGCCGCTGAGGAAGGCGTGCGGGTGGATATGGCCGGTATGGCCGCCGCCGGGCTTGAGGATGTTGACCCACAGGCTGTCCAGCCGCGGCTTGCGCGCGAGATCGAAATTCAACGCCCTGGCATAGGCGACCGCGTGCCGGTCAAGGTACCGTTTCAGCTCGGCGAACTCGGGCAGGCGGTGGGGCAGGTCGGTCAGGGAGCCGTAGGAGGTGTAGCCGCGATAGCCGTGCTCACGGCACCAGGCGCGGCCGGCATGGTCCTCGCTCGCCAGCATGCGACAGGCGTCGGCCAGGCCGGCGTTGAAGGCCTCGAAGCCGGGCGAGGCGGCCAGCGAGGCCTCATAGACCTGGGTGACGAAAAGGGGGCGCAGGGACATACGCGCCTTCTAACGCGCGCCGGCCGCCTCGTCGCGTACGATGATCCCGTCCTTCATCACCAGACGGACGGCCCGAACCGCCGAGACGTCCTGCGTCGGGTCGCCCTCGACGGCGACGAGGTCGGCGAGCAGGCCCGGCCGCACCGCGCCGATCCGCCCGGCCTGGCCGAAGATCCGGGCGTTGCCGGAGGTCGCGGCGATCAGCACCTCGGGCGCGGACATGCCGTTCTCGACCATCAATTCCATCTCGCGGGCGTTGGTGCCGTGGGCGTAGACCCCGACGTCGCCGCCCATGCAGATGTCGACGCCCGCCGCCCGGGCCGCGGCGAAGGCCCGGCGCTTGGCCAGCATGCTCTCCGGCGCCGGTTCCTGACCGTTCCATCCGCGGTACCGGCTGATGGCGTCGGTCGCCGCCAGCGTGGGGCAGAGGGCGACATGATGATCGTGCATCAGGCGAAAGACCTCGGGCGTGCCTGCGTCGCCGTGCTCAATCGTGTCGACACCGGCCAGGATGGAACGCCGCATGCCCTCGGCGGTCCCGGCATGCACGGCGACCGGACGCCCGGCGGCGTGGGCGGCCTCGACAGCATCGGTCAGCTCTGCCTGCGAAAAGGTCGGCCTGCTGGGCTCGCCGGGGCCCCAGCGGTAGTCGGCGTACAGTTTGATCACGTCCGCGCCCGCGCCGATCTGGCTGCGCACCACCCGGATCAGGTCGCCGCCGTCGGCCTGTTCGGCGCCCAGAGGGACCTCGACACCGGGCTCGAACCCCCGCGGGCCATAGGCCCCGGTCGCCACGATGGCCCGGGTCGAGGTGAGGATCCGCGGTCCCGGGACGATGCCCTGGTCGATCGCCTGCTTCAGCCCGACATCGGCGTATCCCGCCCCCTCGGTGCCGAGGTCGCGTACGGTGGTGAAGCCCGCCATCAGCGTGGCCCGCGCCGCCACCGTGGCCCGGGCGGTTCGCAGGGCCAGCGGTTCGTGCAGGACCTGATCGTCCCAGCTGGTCTCATTGTAGGGGTGCAGGAACAGGTGCGAATGCCCCTCGATCATGCCGGGCATCACCGTCATGCCCGGCAGGTCGATGATGCGGGCACCGGCCGGAACCGCCAGATCGGGACCGGCCGCCTCGATGGTGCGCCCCTGTACCAGCACGGACCAGCCCTCGTGCGGCCGGGCGTCGATACCGTCGAACACCCGGGCGGGTCTCAACAGCACGGCGTCCTGGCTCCACGCCGGGGTCGACAGGCACAGCGCCAGAAGTAGGAGAATCGTCCGCATCGCCGCCATCCCTCTTGAACACGGCACTGAAGCGTGGGCGGCGGACCCGGGCAAGCCCCGCTCTCAGGCGGTCAGCGCCGCTTCGCCCCGCAGGATCGATTCCGCCTCCGCCGTGTGCTTGGCCCCCGACCGGTCGTGCAGGATCAAGGGCGGCAGCAGCCGCAGCGGGGCCTTGCCCGTCTTGACGGCACTGACCAGCACCCGCTTGGCTGGTTCATCCGTATACGGATGAATGCCGCGCACCGTGAACGATCCCGCCTTCCCGCCCAGCAGGGTCAGCAGGTCGGCCAGGCGGTCGGCCCGGTGAATGACCACGATCCGCCCACCCTCGCGCACGCCCTTCAACAGGAAATCCGTCCAGGCCTTCAGCCCGTCATCGGCCATCCAGGCCCCGCGCTTGCCCTCCGCGGGCACCCGCAAGGCACCCGGGTCGTCGTAGAAGGGCGGATTGCTGACCGCCCAGTCGAACGGCGGCAGGTCCAGCGCCCGGAACCCCGCCGCCACATCACCCTCGAGGATCGACGCGTCGGTGCCGTTCAGCGCCGCATTCTCCCGAGCCAGCGCCGCCATGGCCGGGTCGCGTTCCAGTCCGGTCAGGACCACGCCGGGCCGACGCACGGCGATCTGCATCAGGACAGCGCCTGCGCCGCAGCCGGCCTCGATCACCCGCTGGCCCGGTCCAGCCTCGACCGCTGCCGCCAGCAGGGCCGCATCCATTCCGGCGCGGTAACCCTTCGCCGGCTGGCGCAGCCGCACCCGTCCGCCCAACAGGGCGTTCTCGACGGCGGCGCCTTCGATTTGAGGGAACGGTGCGACGGTCACGCGGCTTGACCCTTCATGGAGCGATCACCATTGTGCGCCGCATCGTCGCCGGGCAAGGCGGCGGCTGGATTTTCGGGCGTGATTCTCCCCCGCGCCGCCGTTTCTATGAGTTTCCCGTTGGACGCTGTCACCGTCGCCGCGCCCCGTTCGAAGGGGAATGTCGAGCCGCTCGTGCGGCTGGCGGCCCCTGACATGGCGACGGTCGACGCCCTGATCCTCGACCGGATGCAGTCCCAGGTACCGGTCATCCCCCTGCTGGCCGAGCATCTGATCTCGGCCGGCGGCAAGCGGTTGCGGCCTTTGCTGACCCTCGCCGCTGCCCGCGCGGCGGGCGCGGCAGGCGACATCACGGCCCCGGTCAAGCTGGCGGCGGCGGTCGAGTTCATCCACACTGCCACCCTGCTCCACGATGATGTGGTCGATGCGTCTGACCTGCGACGCGGCAAGGTCGCGGCCCATCTGATCTGGGGTGCCCCGACCAGTGTTCTCGTCGGCGACTTCCTGTTCGCCCGCGCCTTCGAGCTGATGGTCGAGACCGGCCAGATGCGGGCCCTGGGCATTCTCGCCCGCGCCTCCAGCGTCATCTCCGAGGGTGAGGTGCTGCAGCTCACGCGGGCCCACGACCTGAATCTGGATCAGGAAACCTATCTGCGCATCATCTCGGCCAAGACCGCCGAACTCTTCGCCGCCGCCGCCGAAGCCGGCGCGGTCGGCGCGGGTGCCGATGAGCCGTCGGTGCAGGCCCTGCGCGCCTACGGCCTGAATCTCGGCCTCGCCTTCCAGCTGGCCGACGACGCCCTCGACTATGGCGGCACGTCGCAAGTGCTGGGCAAGAACGCCGGCGACGACTTCCGCGAGGGCAAGGTGACCATGCCCCTGCTGCTGGCCGCCGCCCGCACCCGTGGCCGCGAGGACGCCTTCTGGGACCGCACCATCAATCAGGGTCAGCGCACCGAGGACGATTTCCGCCGCGCCCGCGAACTGGTCTTCGGCACGGGTGCCGTCAACGCCACCCTCGACACCGCCGGGGAATACGCCGACCTCGCCAAGGCGGCCCTTCAGGCTCTGCCGGCGAGCGACTGGCGTGAGGCGCTGGAACAGCTGGCCGATTTCGCGGTCAGCCGGGCGGCCTGATCAGCGCAAACCCGCGCAGAACCGCTGGATCCGCCCGCAGGCCTCCTCCAGCACGCTCTCCGAGGTCGCATAGCTGATGCGGAAATAGGGGCTCAGGCCGAAGGCCGAGCCCTGCACCACGGCCACGCCCTCGGCGTCCAGCAGTTCGGTCGCGAAGGTGTCGTCGCTGTCGATCGTCACCCCGCCCTCGGTCGCCTTGCCGATGAGTCCCTCGATCGACGGATAGACATAGAAGGCGCCCTCGGGCGTGGCGCAGCGGATGCCCGTCGCCTGGTTCAGCATCGACACCACCAGATCGCGCCGCGCCTCGAAATGTTTCGCGCGCTCGCCGATGAAGTCCTGCGGCCCGTTCAAAGCCTCGACCGCCGCCCACTGGCTGACCGACGACGGGTTCGACGTCGTCTGCCCCGCCACCTTGCGCATCAGGTCGATCAGCGGCTTGGGCCCGCCGCCGTAGCCGATGCGCCAGCCGGTCATCGCATAGGCCTTGGATACGCCGTTCACCGTCAGCGTCCGGTCGTAGAGGTCCGGTGCCACCTGGGCGATCGTCTTGTAGTCGAAGTCGCCATAGATCAGGTGCTCGTACATGTCGTCGGTCAGGATCCAGACCTGCGGATGGCGTCGCAGCACGGCCGCCAGCGCCTCCAGTTCGGCGCCCGTATAGGCCGCGCCGGTCGGGTTCGACGGCGAGTTGAGGATCAGCCATTTCGTCCGCGGCGTGATCGCCGCCTCCAGCGCCGCGGGCTTCAGCTTGAAGCCGTCGGCCTCATGTCCGACCACCGTCACCGGCTCGCCGCCCGCCAGCAGAACCATGTCCGGATAGGACACCCAGTAGGGTGCCGGCACGATCACCTCGTCGCCCGGCGACAGGGTGGCCAGCAGGGCGTTGTAGATCACCGTCTTGCCGCCCGGGGCGACATGGATCTGGTTCACCGCATAGGTCAGGCCGTTCTCTCGGGCGAATTTCGCCGCCACGGCCGCCTTCAGCTCGGGCAGGCCGTCGACGTCGGTGTATTTGGTCTCGCCCCGCCGGATGGCCGCGATGGCGGCTTCCTTGATATTGTCGGGCGTATCGAAGTCCGGCTCGCCGGCCCCCAGGCCGATCACGTCGCGCCCCTCGCGCTTCAGCTCCCGCGCACGGGCGGTCACCGCCAGGGTGGCCGAGGGCTTGACGCGGGCAAGGGCGGAGGACTGCAGGCTGGACATGGCGACTCCCGGGCAGATCGACTCATTACGCAGTTGCGAAAGCGCGATCAAATGGTGTGCGCTCGCCCGGCGCTCGCTGCGGTGCTAATTCGTCGCCCCATGCGCCGCTTCCTCGACTTTATCCTCAACATGGAAGCCCGCCGCTGGCGGGCCGCGCTGGCGACGGCGCTGCTGCTCGGCGCGACCCTGGGCCTGCTGGCGATCGGCAAGAGCCGGTTCGGCCTGTCGGCGGAGGAGAACCTCGAGGACTGGCTGCAGGGCTATCGTGGCAGTCCCTGGGCCTTCTTCGCCACCGTGGTCCTGTTCATCGCCGCCGCCTTCATCGGCGCGCCGCAGTTCATCCTGATCGCGGCCTGCGTCGTCGCCTTCGGGCCCTCGCTGGGCTTCTTCTACAGCTGGACGGCGACCGTGATCTCGGCGGGCGTCACCTACGGGCTGGGGCGGGGGCCGACGGCGCGGCTGGTCGACCGGTTCGGCGGGCGGACCATGGGGCGGCTCAAGGGCTTCGTCGGCAAGAACGCCTTCTATGCCAGTTTCATGATCCGCAATGTGCCCTCGGCACCCTTCATTGTCGTCAACATGGCCTTCGGGGCCGCGCGGGCTTCGTTCTGGCGCTTTCTGGCCGGCTGCGCCCTCGGCGTCCTGCCCAAGACCGCCCTGGTCGCCTTCTTCGGCGGCGCGGTGGTGGCGGCGGCCAGCGGCGACGGCGTCTGGACCTCGCTCATCCTCGCCGGTGTGGCCGTGGTCTGGCTGGGCCTGATGCTGGGGGTGCGCGAACTGGTGAAGCGGCGGGAAAACCGACTCTCTCCGGATTGATCGGCACAGTCCTTGTTACGGATAAGGCCGCCACCTATCTGCGTGGAACTGTTGGTCCCTCAGGAGCCTTTTCATGCTGAAACTTTACATCTCGCCGGGTGCCTGCGCCCTCGCTTCGCACATCGGCCTCGAAGAGGCGGGTGCTGACTATGAAACCCAGGTGGTCGATCTCAGGACCGGGCAGCAGCGGACGCCCGAATATCTGGCCGTCAATCCGGCCGGCTCCACTCCGGCGCTTCAGACCGATCGTGGCGTGATCACCCAGAATTCCGCCATCCTCGCCTTCATCGCCCAGACCCATCCGGACCGGAATCTGGCTCCGGTCGACGATCCCCATGCCTTCGCCGCCTTCAACGCCTTCAACGGCTTCCTCAGTTCCTCGCTGCACCCGGCCATCGGCAAGGTCTTGTTCAGCCGTCCGCCGCTGGAGGCGGAGGCCCGCGCCGAGGCGGTCGAGCAGGCCCTCGCGAAATATCAGCTCGTCGAGGATCACTGGCTGCAGGGTCCGTGGGTCTTTGGTGACGGGTTCACCCTGGCGGACGGCTATCTGTCCGTGTTCACGCGCTGGGCGCGATCGGCGCATCTGCTGGACCTCGCGCGCTTCCCCGGGCTGAACGCCCATCTCGATCGGGTCCAGGCCCGACCGGCGGTGTCGCGAGTGCTCGCAACCGAGGGTTTGAGCCCCGTCTAGGCCCTCTATCCCGGGAACGTGATTGTATCGGGGGGCGACTGGCAGGCCTCCCGATACGTCCGTGCGGGCACCGTCCCCCAAAGGGCTTGTATTCGCCTTCGCACAAGGGCAAACGACCCTTAAGGTCGGTCAGGCGATAACGATCAGGAGGCGGCGCGTGGGGATGCGTGGCGCCGGGGCGTCGCCGAAACGGATCGAGACTGACGCACGCCCCCTCAAGGCCCGAACGAACGGTATCCCGGACCCATGTTCTCCAGCATTTTCGGCGCGATCTCCAACGACATCGCCATTGACCTCGGCACCGCCAACACCCTGATCTATATGAAGGGCAAGGGCATCGTCCTGAACGAGCCTTCCGTTGTGGCCCTTCGCAACGTCGGCGGCCGCAAGATCGTCCACGCCGTCGGTATCGAGGCCAAGCAGATGCTCGGCCGCACCCCCGGCCACATGGAAGCCATCCGTCCCATGCGCGACGGGGTCATCGCCGACTTCGAAGTCGCCGAGGAGATGATCAAACACTTCATCCGCAAGGTTCATAACCGCAAGGGCTTCGTGAACCCCAAGGTCATCGTCTGCGTGCCGTCCGGCGCGACCGCCGTCGAACGCCGCGCCATCAACGATTCCTGCCTCAACGCCTCGGCCCGCCGCGTCGGCCTGATCGACGAGCCGATGGCCGCCGCGATCGGCGCCGGCCTGCCGATCCACGAGCCGACCGGCTCGATGGTCGTCGACATCGGCGGCGGCACCACCGAGGTGGCCGTCCTGTCCCTGTCGGGCATCGTCTATTCGCGCTCGGTCCGCGTCGGCGGCGACAAGATGGACGAGGCGATCATCTCCTACATGCGCCGCAACCATAACCTTCTGATCGGCGAGACCACCGCCGAGCGCATCAAGAAGGACATCGGCACCGCCCGTATCCCGGCCGACGGCGAAGGCCTGTCGATCGACGTCAAGGGTCGCGACCTGATGCAGGGCGTGCCGCGCGAGGTCCGCATCTCGGAACGTCAGGCGGCGGAAGCGCTGGCGGAACCCGTCTCGCAGATCGTCGAGGCCGTGAAGGTCGCCCTGGAAGCCACCCCGCCCGAACTGGCCGCGGACATCGCCGACAAGGGCATCATGCTCACCGGCGGCGGTGCCCTGCTGCGTGGCCTGGACGCCGAAATCCGCGACCACACGGGCCTGCCGGTCTCGGTGGCCGACGATCCGCTGTCCTGCGTGGCCATCGGCTGCGGCCGGGTGCTCGAGCATCCGCGCTGGATGAAGGGCGTACTGGACTCGGCCCTTTAGGGGTCAGGTCGAAACACCGCCGCAAATCCCCGTCATCGTAGGCCTGTAGCCGGTTCCCAAGCGGCACGGATTTTGCGATAGGCTCGACAAATCGGCCGGGGGCGTCCCGCTGATTCCCTTTTCTGAGGAAGGCGCGCCGTGGCGTTTCGCGACGGACCGTTCGAGAATATCAAGGTGCCGCTGGTGTGGACCGCGGCCGTGACCGTCGTTGTCGCGGCCATCGGCTGTATCCTGCTGCTGATCAGCGACGCCCGGGCCCAGACCTCGCCCTACCAGCCGGTGCGTTCCGGTGTGGAAGCCGTCGCCGGCCCGGTCGGCGGCGTCTTCGCCGCGCCCGTGCGGTGGTTCGGCCATGCCAGCGACTATGTCGGCGGCTATTTCTTCGCCGTTTCCGAGAACCGCCGGCTCAGGCGCGAACTGGCGGCCTTGCAGCCCTGGCGCGACCAGGCCATCGCCCTCAAGAACGTCAACGCCCGCTATGAGGCCATGCTGGGCATCCGGCCCGAGCCGCCCGTCGCGATGCAGACGGCGCGCTCGATCCTCGACGCGCGCGGTCCCTTCTCCAAGGCGCGCCTGCTCGACGCGGGCTCGGCAAAGGGCGTCAAGGTCGGCAATCCCGTCATCAATGAGCACGGTCTGGTCGGCCGTATCGTCGGCACATCGCCGGGCATCAGCCGCATGCTGCTGGTCACCGACGTCGCCAGCCAGATTCCGGTGCTGGTGGACCGCACCGATGCCCGCGCCATCCTCAAGGGCGACGGCAGCGACAATCCCCGCCTGGAGTTCATGCGCGGCGTGGGCTCGGTGCGGGTCGGCGACCGGATTCTCTCGTCGGGCGACGGCGGCGGCTTCCCGCGCGGCGTGCCCATCGGCGTCGCCGCCCGCGGCATCGACGGCAGCTGGCGGGTCAAACTGTTCAGCGACCGCGGTGCCATCGACTTTGTCCGCGTCATGCTGTTCGAGGATTTCGGCCAGCTGATCGGCCGGGACGATCTGAACGCCCCCCCCCTGGCCGCGCTCGGTACCCTCTCCGAGGCGACCCCCGAACAGGCTTCCGCCATCACCGACTCCGCCGCCCGCCGCGATGCGGCCCGGGTCCAGGCCGAGCAGAGGCGGGCCGACACCGCCGCCGCCACGGCCGCCGAAGCCGCCCGCCCGCGGCCCGCGACGCCAGTGCCCACGCCCACGCCCACGCCCGCCCCGGTTCCACCCGCTGCGCCTCCGGCCGGAGGGAACGAATGAGACGGCCGGTCGCGGTTCGCGTTGTCGGGCCGGTGCAGTGGATTGTCATTCCGGCCCTGGTCACGGTCGCCGTCACCATTCTTCTGGCTACGCCGGTCGAACTGTTCGGCCTGAACCTGCCCGAGCCGGTCGTGCCCATGGTGCTGGCCTTCTCGTGGCCGCTGATCCGGCCCTCGATCACCGCGCCCCTGGTGCTGACCGGCCTGGGCCTGCTCCTCGATGTCCTGACCTACGGTCCGCTCGGCCTGTGGGCCCTCGCCCTGCTGGCCATCTATGCGGTGGTGCTGGCCTCGCGCAGCTTCCTGATCGGGCAGGACACCGCCGTTCTGTTCGTCTGGTACGCGGCCTGCTGCGCCCTGGCCTTCCTGATGGCCTGGCTGGTCGTCACCGTGATCGCGCGTAATCCGCCCAGCATCCTCGCGCTGATCGGCCAGGTCGTGCCGACCCTGCTGCTGTTCCCGTTCGCCGACCGGATGATCGAACGGTTCGAGGACGGCGACGTGAGGTTCCGATGAGCTCGGAACCCTCCATCTTCTTCTCCGACGTCAACGAGCGTCAGGGCTCCTTCCTGCGCCGCACCTTCGTGCTCGGCGGCCTGACCGCGCTCGGCGGCCTGGCCCTGACCGGCCGTCTGGCCCAGCTTCAGGTCTTCCAGGCCGGCCAGTACGCCACCATGGCGTCGAACAACCAGTTCAACTTCCGTCTGGTGCCCCCGCCGCGGGGCCGCATCCTGGACCGCAACGGCGTCGTCATCGCCGGCAACCGTCCCAGTTTCCGCGTGCTCGTGGTGCGCGACGAGACCCGGGATCTGGACCAGACGCTCGACCTGCTGGGCCGGCTTCTCCCCGACACCATGGACCGGCGCCGGTCGATCATCCGCGACGTCAACGCCGCGCCGCGCTTCTCGCCTGTCCCGGTCAAGAGCGACCTGACGTGGGAGGAGTTCGCCCGCGTCAACCTCTACGCAAACGAGCTTCCGGGCGTCATGGCCGACATGAACGAGGCCCGCTACTACCCCTTCGGCGGCGCCTTTGCCCACGTCATCGGCTATGTCGCCAAGCCCAACGACCGCGACATCAAGGCGATTGAGGATCGGGGCGAGAAGGTCCCCGAGATCCTCTACAATCCCGGCTTCCGCATCGGCCGTCAGGGGGTCGAGAAATCGTTCGATACCGATCTGCGCGGCGAGGCCGGGGGCAACCGGGTTGAGGTCGACGCGCGGGGCAGGGTGGTCGCCGAGGATATCGGCGGTTCCAGGGCTGCCGTGCCGGGCAAGGACGTGGTCCTGACGCTGGACGCGGACGTGCAGAACCGCGCGCTGGAGGTCATGGGTGACGAGTCCGGCGGCTGCGTCGTCATGGATGTCCGCAATGGCGACATCCTGTGCATGGTCTCCACGCCATCGTTCGACGCCAACCTCTTCGTCGGGGGGGTGCCTTCGCGCATCTATCGCGCCCTGTCCGACTTCGAACGCAAACCCCTCCTGGACAAGACGCTGAACGGCGTCTTCCACCCGGGCTCGACCTTCAAGATGACCACGGCGCTCGCAATCCTCGAGGCGGGCGTCGATCCGAATGAGCGAGTCGTCTGCACGGGCGGCTATCGCTACGGCAACCGCGTTTTTCGCTGCTGGGAGCCTCGCGGCCACGGTTCCCAGGACATGCACAACGCGATCAAGAACTCGTGTGACACCTATTTCTACCACATGTGCAACCGCGCCGGCGTCGACCTGATTCAGGCCACGGCCAAGAAAATCGGCTTCATGCAAACCTTCGACATCGGGGTGGGCAATCAGAAGGCGGGCTCGGTCCCGAGCCGGGCGTGGAAGGCCAACTACAACCGGCGCAATCCCAATCCGGAATCGCGCGTCTGGTTTCCGGGCGAAACCCTGTCCGTGGCCATCGGCCAGGGCGATGTGAACGTCACGGCCCTGCAACTGGCCGTCATGACCGCCCGGATCGCCAATGCCAGGAAGGCCATCAACCCGCGCCTGATCAAGTCGGTCGGCGGGGTCGAGCGGCCTTCGGGTGCCGCCGTTCCCGACCTGCCCTTCCCGCCGGACCACCTCGAGATCGTGCGTCAGGGCATGATCGCGGTGGCCAACGACCGCTCGGGCACGGCCTATCGTCAGTCCCAGCTCGGCCTCGGCGACATCCAGATGGCGGGCAAGACCGGGACCGCGCAGGTAACCGGCTATGATCGTCGGGTATCGCGCAAATCGAACGTCTGGGCCCTGAAGGACCACAACCTGTTCGTTGCCTTCGCCCCGGTCGACGCCCCCCGCTATGCGGTCGCGGTCATCGTCGAACACGGCGGCAAGGGCGGGGCCACCGCGGGCGCTCCGCGGGCGCGCGAGATCATGCGCACGACCCTGCTCAAGGATCCCGAAATGCTCGAGCGGATTCAGCGACCCCTGCCGCCCGAGGCCCTGGTGCCGGAAACTGAAACGGACGCCATGGCCGGCGCGGCACCCGAGGATCCGGTACCGAATGCGTCGCCCCCGTCGCCGGCGTCGCCACCTGCGCCGCGTCGTCCGGCGACCGCGACCAGCGGACCGCGTCCCTATCTTTCGGAGCCGCCGCGATGACTGCCTCCGCCCTGACCCGTCCGGGAGAGCGCGACCGGCTCTCGACCAAGATCACCGAACTGGACTGGCGTCTCGTCGGCCTGCTGTGCCTCGTCGCCTTCGTCGGCACGGCCATGCTCTATTCGATCGCGGGCGGAGACTGGCAGCCCTGGGCGATCAAGCATGTGATCCGCTTCGGGGCGCTGCTCATCGTGATGCTGGCTCTGGCCATGCTTCACCCGAAATGGTGGTTCCGCGCCGCCTATCCGCTTTACGGCGTGCTTCTGCTGCTGGTCCTGATGATCGAGTTCACCCCGCTCGGCTATGTCGCGGGCGGTGCCAAAAACTGGCTCAACCTCGGTTTCATCCGCATCCAGCCGGCCGAGTTCATGAAGCTGGGTCTCGTTCTGGCGCTGGCGCGCTGGTACCACAGCCATACGGCCCAGGAGGCCCGCTGGTCCTGGAAGCTGCTGATCCCCGCCGCCATGGTCGGCGTGCCGTTCATTCTGGTCGCCAAACAGCCGGACCTGGGATCGGCCATGGTTATCGGCCTGACCGGTGGCGTGATCATGGTCCTGGCCGGTCTCAGCTGGCGGGTCATCGCCGCCGGGGCGGCGGCGGCCATTGCGATCATCCCGCCGTTCGTGATGTTCGGCATGCACGAGTACCAGCGCAACCGCGTGCTGACGTTCATGAACCCTGAAGCCGACCCCTCGGGCACAGGCTACAACATCATCCAGTCCAAGATCGCCCTCGGCTCGGGAGGCCTGCTGGGCAAGGGCTACGGTCTGGGCAGCCAGAGCCAGCTGGAATTCCTGCCGGAACGGCACACCGACTTCATCTTCTCCACGGTTGCGGAAGAGTTCGGCTTTGTCGGTTCGTTTGGTCTTCTCGCCTGCTACATCGCCATCATCCTGATCGCCCTGCGCATAGCCTCTCTGGCGCACAGCCATTTCGGCCGCCTCGCCGCCGCCGGGATGACGGCCTTCTTCGCCATCTTCGTTCTCATCAACGGCGCCATGGTGATGGGTCTGGCTCCGGTGGTCGGGGTGCCGATGCCCCTGCTGTCCTACGGCGGATCGTCGATGATGACGGTGATGTTCGGCTTCGGCCTGATCCTGTCCACGCGCGTCCACCGCTATGCGGAACTGCCCAAGGGCCACGGGCTGTTCTAGGGGCTGAGCCTCGTCTCCCTCCCCCTCCGGGGGAGGGAGCGCTACAGTCCTCGCATGACAGACAAACCCGACCCCTCTGCCCTGCCGGCCTTCGTCCCCGACTGGGGCGACAAGCCCTGTCCGAAGCCGGGCCTTCCCGCGACAACTCCGGAACGCAGGGCCGCCCTCATGGACGGCGTGCAGATGCGCGAGAACCCGGCCGAATGGGCCTTCGTCCGCCTGTCAAAGCTGATCGAGGATTTCGAGAAAGGGCTCGACAAGGATGATGAGATCGGGGCCCGCATCGTCGGCCTGCCCGGCGACGGCACCATGTCGATCGAGGACCTGGGCTTCTGGGGCCCGGACTTCATCATGTTCCTGGGCAAGAACTCCGACGGCAAGCCGGTTCGCCTGATCCAGCACTACGGTCAGATCAATGTCCTGCTCGACGCCCGCAAGAAGCCAGAGGAACGCGAGGCCCGCCGCATCGGCTTCCAGCTGTCCGAGATGGTCGAGAAGACCAACCCGAAGTGAGGGGTGAGGGGCTGGGGCTTGGGAATTAGGGATGAGGGATTAGGGATTAGGGATTGGGTTCAGAGGGTGATGGCCGCTGGCGAGCGGCCCGGCAGCAGTCTCCCTAATCCCTAATCCCTCATCCCTCATCCCTGCAGCGAAGCGGCCCAGTCCGTGGCCCGCACCAGGCTGTCGACGATGCCTGGCTCGCTCGAGGCGTGACCGGCGTCCTTGATGATGTCCAGCTTCGCCTCGGGCCAGGCGCGGTGCAGGGCCCAGGCGCTGGCGATCGGCGTCACGACGTCGAACCGGCCCTGGGCGATCCAGCAGGGGATCTGCTTGATCCGGCTGATGTTCTTCAGCAGCCAGCCTTCCTCGGGGAAGAAGCCGCCGTTCATGAAGTACCAGCACTCGATCCGGGCGAAGGCGACCGCGAACTCGGGCTCGGCGAACTTGTCGGGCCGCGCGGCAGGGCCTTCGACGCTGACCGTCTCGCCCTCCCAGCTCGACCAGGCGATGGCGCAGCGTTCGCGCTCGGCCCGGTCGTCACCGATCAGCCGCTTGTAATAGGCCCCCATAAGGTCGTGGCGTTCGTCCTCCGGGATCGGCGCGACGAACCGCTCCCAGGCGTCGGGGAAGATGTTCGAAGCCCCATCCTGATAGAACCAGTGCAGTTCCGGCCTGGTCAGCAGGAAGATGCCGCGCAGCAGGAGGGAGGCGACCCGCTCGGGATGGGTGATGGCGTAGACCATCGACAGGGTGGAACCCCAGCTGCCGCCGAACACGACCCATTTTTCGATGCCCAGCAGTTCGCGAAGACGCTCGATGTCCTCAATCAGCGTCCAGGTGGTGTTGTCCTCGAGCGACGCATTGGGACGGCTCTGACCGCAGCCGCGCTGGTCGAAGAGAACGATGCGGTATTTCGCGGGATCGAAATAGCGCCGCATGCCCGGATTGACCGCGCCGCCCGGCCCGCCGTGCAGGACCACGACCGGCTTCCCCTGCGGATTGCCGCATTCCTCGTAGTAGATTTCGTGCACGCCGCCGGTCGACATGAAGCCGGTCGCATAGGGCTCGATTTCAGGGAAAAGCTCGCGGCGAGCGGTCTCGGGCGCAGGGAAGGCCATACGGTTGATCGGTCTCGATTTTCGCCGTCAGGCGGGTGTTGAGTGTGACCGCAATGCGGCAACGAGAAGCAAAAGCCAAGCCGCGATCATCAACAAGCCGCCGATCGGTGCGACCGCACCCATCGCGTTCAGGCCCAGCAGGGCGATCGCTGACAGGGCGAGGCAGAAGACAAGGCCGCCCAGGGCGGCGAGCCACCCCGCCAGCACCACCAACCGGCCGCGGCCCGGCCATGCGGCGCAGAGCAGGGCGAGGACGGCGTGGACCATCTGGTAGTGGCTTCCGGTGGTCAGCAGGGTCTTGATCTGCGGCCCCGTCCCGTGCGCCGCGAAGGCGCCGATCAGGACGGCGAGGGCCCCGTTCAATGCCGCGAAGGCCGCCAGCTTGCGAGAAATGGTCATTACCAGACGCTAGCCGACAGAATCCCGCGCGTCTGCTATTCGCCGACGATGAACGCCGCCCAGCGCATGGCCCTGCAGTATGTGTTGCTCTTCGGTGCCACTGGCGTGAGCCTGCCGTTTGCAGGTCTGTGGCTGAGCGCGCAGGGCTTGAGCGGGGTGCAGATCGGGACCGTGCTGGCGGCGCCGATGCTGGCGCGGGTCGTTACCGGGCCCCTGCTGGCGGTCTGGGCCGACGGTTTCCGCCTGAGGCGCACGCCGATCGCCCTGCTCGGCCTGGTCATGGCGCTGGGCTACGGGCTCGCAGGCCTCGCCGACGGCTTCGCCCTGCGCGCCGTCGGCTGGTTCATGGGCGCTACGGCCATGGGGGTGCTGGTGCCCCTGACCGACGTCATGACCCTGCGTCTCGCCTCGCGCCTCGGCTTCACCTTCGCCCTGCCGCGGGGCGTCGGATCCGCGGCGTTCGTGGTCGCCAATATCGGCATGGGCATGCTCCTGCTGACCGCTCCGGTGGACGGGATTATCATCTGGATCGTGGCCACGTCCGTCGCCTTCGCCCTGGCCGCCATCCTGGCGCTGCCGCCGGAGCCGGTGGCGGACGGCGAACCGCTTCTGGGCCGCGAGCGGTTCCGTGGACTGGGTCGACTGCTGACCGATCCGGTCTTTCTGACGACGATCTTCGCCGTCGGCGCGGTCCAGGCCGCCCACGCCTTCCAGTACGGCTTCTCCGCCATCCTGTGGAAGGCCCAGGGGATCAGCGAGGCCGTAACCGGCCAACTCTGGGCCTTCGGCGTCGTGGTCGAGATCGCGTTGATGTGGGTGTTCGAGCCGTGGCGCCGCCGTGCGGGCATCGGCCCCTGGAGCCTGCTGGTGGTCGGCTCGGTCGCAGCTATCCTGCGCTGGAGCGTCATGGCCCTGGCTCCGCCGCTCTGGTTGCTGTGGCCCTTGCAGGCCCTGCACGCCCTGACCTTTGCCGCCACCTTCCTCGCGGGCGTCCAGCTGGTCGAACGGCTTTCGCCACCCGGGGCCCATACGGCGGCCCAGATGCTCAGTTCGGTGCTTTCAGCCGGCGTTCTGATCGGCCTCGCGACGGCCGTGTCCGGCCCGCTGTACGATCGCTTCGGGGCTGGCGGCTACTGGGCGATGGCGGCCCTGGCAGGAGCCGGCCTGCTCGCCGCGATACCCCTGCATGGTCAGTTGGCGCGGGAGCGGGGCAGCGGCGGCAGGTGATGCGCCATGGCCTGGGCCGCCGCCTTGACGGCCCGCTGAAACGCCAGGTCCGTCTCATGCTCAGGCACCCGCAACAGGCCGATCGCCGGCGTATCCCGCCCGTCCGGCAGATCGGAAAGGACGCGGTACAGCAGGTAGCTGCCGGCATCCTCCTCTGAGTCGGAACTGGCGTCGGCGACCAGGCCAGCCTCGTTGAGAGCCCGCACGATGTCGGCAACCGGTGCGGTCGCCCGTGCCGTTCCGGGTCCGACGGTGTCGTGTCGGCGACCGTCCAGGGACCTGTTTTCCGCCCTTATCTGGACCCGGAAGGCGTCGCTCCGCCGCGTGCGTCCAACCAGCAGCAGGCCCCGGCAACTCCGGTCGTCGAGATGGGCGGACAGAACGGCGGCAAGCGCCTCGGGCTCTCCCGCGGCCACAGGCAGGGTGCGTGCGCCGATCGGGTTCCAGGACCCGCCGGACAGATCCTCGACCGGGTCCCAGCCCGCCTCGTCGACGTCCCAGGCGCAGATGACGAGGGCCGGCCGGAAGTCCGGGGCGGTCTCGTCCTTGGACTCAAGCATGGCCGGCCTGTATATGACAGAAACGTGACACTGATCCGCAAGGTGTCGCCACCACCACCCTGTCGTCAAGGCGCAATCGCCATCGGGGGCACTACGACCGGCAAAATTCCCGCGTCAGGCGAGATCGCCGACCGCGGCGTCCAGCAACATGAACGCCCGTCCGCCGTCCGAGGTCAGACGCCCCAGGATACCGGGGGCGTCGTTGGCTGCGGCGCGCTGCGCGAGGTCGCGGGAGAAGGCGCGAACATAGGCTTCGGCGTCCGCCCGCAGATCGGGGTCCGTCAGCACCCGGCGTGAGACGCTGCGGACCGCTGCCGGGGCCACGCGCCGCACGATCTGGCGAGCGCGATCCGGATCTCGTCCGGCCACGGCCTGCGCCGCTTCCTCGACGCGCGAGCGGGGCAGGAGGGCGTTCGGATCCACGCCCATGCGGCGGATCGCGGCGGTGATCCGCTCTTCAAGGGCCTCAGCGGCCTCGGCCGGCATCACAGGCGTGTCGAGGTCCAGGGGGGCTTCACCCGGTCCGTCATCGACCAGGTCGTTCCAGTCCAGGCGATCGCCGACGGGAGCGCCCGATCCGGGCATGGGCTCCAGCTTCAGCCGCCCGCGCAACCCGAAGGCGCGGGGCTCATCTCCCTTGGCCGCCCGCGGACGACCGCTGTCGGCTTCGACGGGCCCCGGACCCGCCGCAGGCACCGGCTCGCGCCGACGCAGCGAAGGTGTATCGCCCGAAACAACCCCCATAAGCCGCACGGCCTCGGTCAGCATGTCGTAGTTGCGCCGCACCCGCTCCTGGAAGCCGGCATCCAGCGCCTCGGTGTCCGCCGCGGCCTTCCGGGAGGCGGCGGCGAGGGCGGCGAGGCCCTCCTCGACCGAGGCCCGCACGGCCTCGACCCGCTTCTGGGCCTCCTCGGGCAGGCGAGCGGCGCGCTCATCGAGGTCGCCGATTGTTTCGTCGATCTGGGCGAGGGCGGCGTTCATCCTTTCGACCGTCGTTTCCAGCCGTTCAAGCGCCCGATCTCCGGCTTCATCGACCAGTCCGCTGGTTTCGATGACGATCTTGCGCGCCGAGTCGACGCGCGCGTCCGCTGCCTGATCCGCCTTCTGTGCGGCTTCGAACAGGGCTTCGCCCAGTCGGTCAGCGCGAATCTGGGCCTGCTCCGCCGCATCGGTTGCGGCCGCCCGGGATTCCTCGGCAGTGGCCTGCAGCGCAGACAGCGCGGACCGGGTCTCCTCGACCAGGGCGTCGCGCGCCTCGGCCGCCAGGGCTTCGAACCGGTCCAGCGCAAGCTTCGTGGCAGCGTCGAAGCCGTCGGCCTCTCGCTGGGACATTTCGACCAGGGCTCGGAATTGGTCGGTCGCCGCCTCGACCAGATCCTTGATTGTCTCGGTCGTGCGGGTCGAGGTATCGCCCAGTTCGCCGGCGGCGGTGCGGGTCGCGGACAGCTGTTCGCTCAACTGGGCGCGCTGGCTTTCGACCTGGGCGGAGAAGTCTTCCTGATCCGTACGCAGGGCATAGGCTGCGGTGACCAGGGCCGCGCGCTGCTGGCCCAGGCCTTCCTCGACCGACTGGATTTGTTCGGCGACGCCCGATCCGGCGTTCTCGAGCCGCAGGGTCTGACGCGCCAGATCGTCGGCAGCGACGCGGGCCGCGTCCTGGGCTTCGCTGGCGGCGGCGGCCAGATCGGCGGCGCGGGCAGCCAGGGCTGCCTCGGCTTCCCGGAGCTGTGTCTGGGCGAGGTCGGAGGCGTCCACCACCATGCGGGACTGCCGCTCGACGGCCTCGATCACCCCGGAGGCCTGGCTGTCCATCCGCGTCGCCAGAACCTGCATCTTCTCCCGCTCGTCGCCGAGCTGTTCTGCAAGGCGGCGCGCTGTCCGGCCGGCTGTCTCCGCGGCCTCGTTGAGCCGGGTCGTCTCCTGGGACAGGGCCTCCCGCAGCAGGGCCATGTCATGACGGGCGCGTTCGGCCGCCAGGGACGCCTGATCGATGTCGTTACGCAGGGAGTGCAGGACCTCGCCGGTCTGCTGGGCCGCCAGTGCGGTGGGGGCGATCAGCGCTTCGGACAAGGCCCGGGCCCGGCGGGTTTCTGCAGCCAGGCCGGCGCCCTGACGGACAGCGTGGGCCAGCATGATCGCCATGCCGGCGGGTGCCAGGGCGATCAGCGCATAGACCGCGAGCCGAAGGGGCTCCAGCTCGACTGCGCCCGAACCGACCTCGAAGGCCAGCCAGGCGGCGACGCCCCCGACCCAGAGCGCCGAGGCGACGCCCGCAACCAGATAGGCATGACGACCGGACGGTGCAGGAGTCTCGCGGACCTGGATTTGAGCCGGCACCGGGGGTGGCTCGAAGGCGACCGGCGGGGTGTCGGCGGATACGCCGATCTCGGGCGTAACGGCTTGCCTCGGCGCGACCCGCTCGGCCTCTGCCAGCGCCCGTTCTTCGGCGCGGCGTTGTTCATCGGCGAGCCTGCGACGGCGCCGTTCGGACATGGGCCGTTCGACAGCCGCCGCGACAAGCGACAGGTCGCCGGATTCCTGGAACGGCTCGGCGACCACGGCCGAGTCCGGTTCGGTCAGGTTCATCGCGGGCCGTTGACGGGGTGATTTCATGGAGCAGCGATCTCGTCACGTGCGTGTCTACAGCTGACGCGCGATAGGACGGCTCGACCCTAACGAGTCAATCGCGGCGCGCAAAGTCGGGGGTGTATGAATCCGGGGACAGTCGATCCCTGCGGGATCAGCATTCCCGGCTGCGCTCGGTCGATGCGACGAGCACTGCGGCGGACGGGCTGTCGCCGCAGTCACGGACCCGATGGATTTCACGCTGGGGTGCCTGACGTGGGTCCAGATCCACGCCGAACTGCGACAAGGCCGCAGCGGCGAGCATGGCGACCAACCCTGCGATGAACTCGATCAGCGCTTGCATCGCCGATCTCCCCTGTCCGACTGACGGCGATGTTATGAACTCAAAACCACGTTCGGACAATCCTGCTCCGCATGAACAAAGCGTCACCATTGACCCGGTGCACCTCCACATGGAACGGAAGTCGTCGGCGTGCGTCCTGTAGAGCTTGGGGCGCACATCGCCGTCATGCGAATCGGCCAGACCTGCGCCATGAACCAATCCGGCCACGACCACAGCCACAGCCTGCTTGCGCCCGGTCGCA
This sequence comes from bacterium, assembly GCA_943372245.1. Taxonomy (GTDB): domain Bacteria; phylum Pseudomonadota; class Alphaproteobacteria; order Caulobacterales; family Caulobacteraceae; genus Brevundimonas. The sequence continues at coordinate 43,143 of CALRXX020000015.1, read as the reverse complement.
ATTGTTGGCGGGTCGAGACGGCGGACCGGTTCGCCGTTCTGATGGAAAACGCGGCCTATTTCGACGCCCTCCGTTCGGCTCTCGGCAAGGCGCGCCGCTCCATCGTGATTCTGGGGTGGCAGTTCGACCCGCGCACGCGGCTGGATCCGCACAGCGCGCATGCAGATCATCAAGCCCAGATCGGGCACCAGCTCCGCATGCTGGTGAAGGCCCGGCCGGATCTGGACGTGCGGCTGTTGATCTGGAAATCACCGTTCCTGATCGCCGCATCGCAGGGCTTCTATCCGCACAAGGCCCAGGTGTGGTTCCGAAAGCGGATGGTTGAGTTTCGGCTCGATCCGCCGCCGACGTTCGGTGCCTGCCACCACCAGAAGGTCATCATCATCGACGACGCCGTGGCCTTCTGCGGCGGCGGCGACATCTCAACGGACCGGTGGGATTCCGAAGAACACCTGGATGGCGATCCACGCCGCTGTCAGCCGTCCGGCCTGATCCCGCCGCCACGGCATGAGGTGATGGCGGTCATGGACGGTGCCGCGGCGAGGGCGCTCGGCGATCTGGCGCGCGAGCGATGGTTCCGGTCGACCGGAGAACGGACCATTCCGGACGAGGCTGTGAGCGACCCCTGGCCCGACGATGTGGAGCCGGACCTGCACCGTACGCCGGTGGGCATCGCCCGCACGGAACCTGCGGCGGCCGGGCGATCCGAGGTTCGGGAGAACGAAGCCCTTCATCTCGACGCCATCCGGAATGCGAAGCGTCTGATCTATCTGGAGAACCAGTACTTTACCTCACCGGTCATGGCGGAGGCCCTCGGCGCGCGGCTGGCCGAGGAGGATGGGCCTGAAATCGTTCTGGTTTCGACCGGGACGAGTCCCAGCTGGTTCGACCGCCTCACCATGGACACGGCACGCTCAGAGGTGCTCTTCCGACTGGAGCAGGCGGACCGGCACAACCGTTTCTTCGCCTTCACGCCGCATACGCGCAAGGGTGAGCGTATCATCGTCCACGCCAAGGTCTCGATCTACGACGATGCAGTGCTGCGGATCGGCTCGACCAATCTGAACAACCGATCGTTCGGTTTCGATACCGAATGCGATATCGCCGCCGAGCCGGTCGATGATGCGGGCCGCGATGCCATCCGCCGGTTCCGCCAGCGCACCATCGGCCACTGGATCGGCGTCAGCGGCGATGCCTTCGGCGCGGTCGAAGCCGTTACCGGCAGGGTGGGGGAGGCGATCCAGCGGTTCGATACCGGCCGGATGCATACGCTCGGGGCGGAGCCGCCGTCCCGGGTTGAACGCATTATCGCCGAGTTCCAGCTTGGTGACCCGACCTCGACGCGGGACGCCTTTCGTCCGTGGAAGCGGCGCACCCGGTCGCACCGCACCCTGCCGGCCCCTACGGAGTCCTGATCTCGAAATCGATGATCAGGGGAAGGTGGTCGGAGGCCATTCGGGCCAGGGGGGAGAAGGGGGCCTTGACGGCTGTGACCACCAACTCCGGACTGGTGAAACAGTGGTCGATCCGGATGGCCGGAAAGCTCGATGGAAACGTCTTTACCGAGGGTTTCAGCCCCAGACTGCGCTGGCAGTCGGCCAGGCGCCGGGCGAGGGTCTGGTAAGGGCGGGTGATGGAGGTCGCGTTGAAATCGCCGGTCAGCAGGGTCGGACCAACGCAGTCCGGATGGCCCAGCCAGTCGGATCCGACCAGCGCCGCCGCCTGCAATCTCTGCTCACGGGGCACGAGGCCCAGATGGGTGTTGATCACATTCAGTTCGACGCCGTCGAAGTCGATCGCCGCCCAGATGGCACCGCGTGGCTCGAGTCCCGGCACCCCCCGGATCGTCGGCAGAGGTCCCGACTTCACCAGGCGCTCGGGCCGCAGGGTCAGGACGGCGTCGCCATACTGTTCGGCCTCGACCCGCATGGCAGCGTGAAAATGGAAGGTCATCGCCAGGCCATCGGCGATCGACCGGGCCTGGTCGACGTACCCGGTGCGGGCGCGGCCCACGTCGAGCTCCTGCAGGCAGACGATATCCGGCTCATGCTCGGCGATCACGCCCACGATCCGGGCGACATCGAGCTTGCGATCGACGCCGACGCAGCGGTGGACATTGTAGGTCAGCAGGCGGGGCATGATGTCCTGAACAGCGGCCGGGCGGCGGTCAGGCCATTACCACGGGGAATATGACACCAAAGCGGCCAGCGGCGGTCTTGGTTCAGATCAGGACCACGCGATCCTTGATCTCGTTGGGATTGTCCGCCCGGGGCGGGAACCGTTCCGCCAGAACACCGCCGCACAAACTGATCGCCGCCTCAAAGCCGGCGGCCGGATCCTTGTTCCTCATTCCCCTTGCAAGGGCTTCCACGGCATCGGCCCAGACGGCCTGGTCGACCTTGCTGTGGATGCCCTCGTCGGCCACCACCTCGACCTGACGATCCGACAGGGCCGCGAAGATCAAGACGCCCGTCCGCTCCCGTGTGACATGCAGGCCATGCGCGAGGAACTGCTCCATCGCCGCCCTCCTTACGCGGGCCCGACGCACGCTGCGCGGCGTGACGAGGCGGCGAACGCCCGGGATCGAGGTCAGCAGGAAGGCCGCCACGAAGACGGCTGACTGAATCAGGGCGTACGCCGCGAGGGACTGGCCCACGACCACATCGGTGGAAGACAGATGGGCGGCCTGCCAGCCGTCTCCGAGGCCGGGAATCCATGCCGGATCGAAGCCGAAGGGGATGAGTCCAAGCGGCAGCAACAGGGCCGCGGCCGCCGCCCAGCCGAGCGAGATATCGCGATAGGACGACACCCGTCGCGCCAGGACACAGAAGATTTCGCCCGAGGTCTTCGCCTCGGCCGCGGCGATCGCGTCGCCGATACGGCTCTGAACCTGGGGAGTCAGTTTGATCACCATCCTCCGGATGCGCCCCCACCGCCGAAGCTCCCGCCGCCGCCGCTGAAACCACCGCCGCCGCCGCCAAATCCGCCACCGCCGCCTCCGCGGCCGCCGCTTCTCAACGCCTCCGCCGCCGCCCAGAGCAGGATGGGGCCGACGCCGCTGGGACGCCGTCGGCCGCGTCCCCCGCCGCCACCGATCATGGCCAGGATCATCAGGAAGAAGATCACCGCAATGACGATCCCGACGCCGATGGGGGCTTCGGATTTCGGCCGTTCCGCCGCGGCGGCGCGGGCCTGGGCCTCGGCCGGATCCAGTCTCAGCTGACGGTCGATGGCGTCGACCCCCTGCTCGATGCCGCGCTCGAAATGACCTTCGCGGAACGAGGGCAGGATCTCGTTCTGGATGATCAGGGCGGACAGGGCGTCGGTCAGGACGGGCTCAAGCCCGTAACCGACCTCGATCCGGACCTTGCGTTCGCGCGGGGCGACGATCAGCAGGACGCCGTTGTTCTTCTGCGCCTGGCCGATGCCCCAGGCGCGCCCCAGCTGGTAGCCGTATTCCTCGATCTCATAGCCTTGCAGGTCGGGCACGGTGACGACGACGACCTGATCGGTCGTATCGCGCTCCAGGGCCTCCAGCTTGGCAGCCAGCGCCAGTTCCTTGGCGTCGGAGACGAGGTCGCCGTGGTCGATGACCCGTCCGTTCAGCGGCGGAAATGTCGGGCCGGCGGCCAGCGCTGGGCCGACCGCCGCCAGCCAGACGACGGCAAGCAGGGCCGCCAGAAGGCCTGCGGCCCTGATCGCGAGGGAACCCGGAAGGGTGCGGATCACTGGGCCGCCGGCGCCGCGGGCGGAGCTGAGCCGGGCGTGGCCGGGTTAAGGGCGTCAAAATTCACACCTGGAGCCGACTGCGCCGCCTCGGTCGCCGAGAACAGCTGCATCGGCTCGGACCCGCCGTGAATGGTGTTGGCCCAGATCACCGTCGGGAAGGTGCGCAGCGATGTGTTGTAGTCGCGCACGGCCTCATTGTAGTCGCGCCGCGCGACGGCGATGCGGTTCTCGGTGCCTTCCAGCTGGGACTGCAGGGCGATGAAATTCTGGTTCGACTTGAGATCCGGGTAACGTTCGACGACCAGCAGCAGCCGCGACAGCGCCTGCGAGAGCTCGCCCTGCGCGGCCTGGTAGCGCTGGAAGGCGGCCGGGTCGTTCAGCGTCTCCGGCGTGACCGTCACCCCGGTGGCCTGGGCCCGGGCCTCGATCACCTGGGTCAGGGTGGTGCGCTCGGCGATGGCTGCGCCCTGGACGGTCGCGACCAGATTGGGCACCAGGTCGGCGCGGCGCTGGTACTGCGACTGGACATCCGCCCATTTGGCCTTGGCCGCTTCTTCCTTGGTCGGAATGGCGTTGATCCCGCAGCCCGCCATGGCGGGGGTCAGGATCACGACGGCCGCGAGGGCCGAAACACGGGGCGAGAAGCGGATCATCGACGTCTCCTGACAGGCGAGACTTCGACTATCGTGCTTGAAACGCGCAGGTTCAAGCGTCCAGAGGTTCGGGCGTAAGGTTGATCGACCGGCAGGCGGCCGAATAGGTGTTGGCCAGGAGGCAGGCGATGGTCATCGGGCCGACGCCTCCCGGCACCGGCGTGATTCGCCCGGCGACCCCGGCGGCCTCGGCGAACGCGACATCGCCCACCAGACGGGTCTTGCCCTCGGCCGCCTTGACGGGGTCGCGCGACGGCACGCGGTTGATGCCGACGTCGATCACGGTCGCGCCCGGCTTGATCCAGGCGCCGCGCACCATCTCCGGCCGACCGACGGCGGCGACCAGGATGTCAGCGGTGCGGCAGAGGGCCGGCAGGTCGCGGGTCCGGGAGTGGGCGACGGTCACGGTGCAGCTTTCGGCCAGCAGCAGCTGCGCCATGGGCTTGCCGACAATGTTGGAGCGCCCGACGATGACGGCGTTCAGCCCGGACAGGTCGCCGAGTTCGGCCTTCAGCAGCATCAGGCAGCCGAGCGGCGTGCAAGGGACCAGACCCGGCAGGCCGACCGCCAGCCGTCCGGCGTTGACGACGTGAAACCCGTCCACGTCCTTGTCCGGGTCAATAGCGTCAAGCACGGTCGAGGCGTCGATGTGGCCGGGCAGGGGCAGCTGCACGAGAATTCCGTGAATGCCGGCATCGGCGTTCAGATCGGCGATCAGGGCCAGCAGGTCAGCCTGCGAGGTCGTTTCGGGGAGCCGGTGGGTGTCGGACCGCATGCCGGCGCGCTGGGTCGTTTCGCCCTTGTTGCGGACATAGACCTGACTGGCGGGGTCTTCGCCGACAATGACGACGGCCAGGCCGGGCTTGACGCCGTGCGCCGACTGGAGGCGCGCCGAGGCGGCGGCCACGCGCTCCACGAGGCCGGCCGCGAAGGCCTTGCCGTCGATCAGGGTCGCGCAGGCGGGGTCGGCCGTCATGGATTTCGGCTCCGGTCGTCAGGAATCGTGCGGTCGCCGCGATTTACAGAGGGCGCGGTTCGGCGTCTATGATCGGAGTCGCATTCAAGGGGATTATCCATGCGCCGTAAGACCATTCTCGCCGCCGTCAGCCTGCTGGCGTTGTCGATCGCGGCACCCGCATTGGCGCAGAGCGCGGAGACCCTGTCTCCCGGACGCACCGTGGAGGGCCAGATCGCGGGCGGCGACGGCACCGCGGCGGACGACGCCTATCGTTATGACGACTATCTGATCCAGGCCCGCGCCGGCCAACGGTTGGAAGCGGTCATGCGCGCCGACGACTTCGACGCCTATCTGGAGGTCTTCCATCAGGGCGACAGCGAAGCCCTGGCGAGCGACGATGACGGTTTGGGCGAGGGCACCCATTCGCGCCTTCGCTTCACCGCTGACCGGGCCGGAACCTACCGGCTTCGGGCCCGCACCCTGTCCGGCATCGAGGGCGGTGCCTACACACTGGGTCTGAGCCAGCGCCCGCCGGCGGGACGCGCGCCGCGGCCGACGGGCATTCGGGTCGGGCAGTCGATCCAGGGTGCCTTGACGGCCCGCGACCCGGAAAGCGATGGCGGCCAGGCCTATGACGCCTACGTCTTCCGCGCCCGCGAAGGCGACCGGTTCACCATCGACCTGAACTCCGAGGCCTTCGACCCGGTGGTCCGGGTCGGGCAGATGCGTGCCGGCGAGTTCCACGAACTGGCCATGAATGACGACACCATGGAGACCGGCCTGAATTCGCGGCTGCATTTCACCGCCGAGGCGTCGGGTGACTATATCATCCGGGCGACGCCGCTCGGTGCCGGCGATGAGGGCGCCTATTCCGTGGCCCTCGCGCGCGGACCGGAGCCGGCCGCCGCCCAGGCCATTGAAATCGGCGGGACGGTCGAAGGCTCGCTGGCCGAGGGCGACGGTCGGGGCGTCGAGGGCGCCACCGCCGACGCCTACCGGTTCTCCGGTCAGGAGGGCCAGCGCATCCGTATCGACATGAGCTCGGGCGAGTTCGACACCTATGTCGAACTGTTCGACGCCAACCGCGTGAGCCTCGCTGAAGACGACGATGGCGCAGCGGAAGGCACCAATTCGCGCCTGACCTTCACCCTGCCGCGCACCGGAGTCTATTTCATCGAAGCGCGGGCCTTCACCGAGGCGACGGGCGCCTATTCGCTGTCCGTATCCGAGGTCGAGCCGGACAAGGCGCCCGAGGCCCTCGCCTTCAGCGCGCCGATCCAGGGCGAGATCGCCGGGACGGATCCGACGGACGGTGAGGACCGCGGCTATGACGCCTTCGCCTTCAGCGGCACTGCGGGTCAGCGCGTGCAGGCGATCATGCGGTCCGGCGACTTCGACACCTATCTGCAGATCGGCCGTGCGGGGAGCGAGTTCGAGGCCCTCGCCTCGGATGATGATGGTCTGGGCGAAGGCACGGATTCCCGGCTCAGCTTCACCCTGCCGGATGACGGCGACTATGTGCTGCGCGTTTCGCCGCTCGGCTCGGATGGGACGGGGCTCTACGCCCTGGAACTGATCGATCGTGGACCGCAGCCGCAGCCGGGCAGCGTCCTGGTCGGGGCCACGGCGCGAGGCGTCCTGACCGAGGCCGACGCCACCGCCTCGGACAACAGCTTCTACGACGCCTACCGGGTGACGCTGAAGGAAGACGAAAAGCTGCTGATCACCATGGTCTCCAATGAGGTCGACAGCTTCCTGGTCGTCGGGCGTGCACAGGAAGGCGGCGCGTTTGAAATCCTGGGTTCGGACGACGACAGCCTGTCGGACACCCATGCCAAGCTGGAGTGGACCGCGCCCGCGGACGGCGTCTACGAGGTTCGCGCCGGGACCTTCCAGCAGGGCCAGACCGGGGCCTATGCCCTGAACGTCGAGAAACAGCCCTAGGGCCTCGCCCGGGGTCGGCCGGACGCGTAGTATGCCCGCGTGTCCGGAATCGTGAACCGCAAGGATCAGCACCTCGACGTCATCCTCGCGGGGATGGCGAACCATGGGCTGGAGAACGGCTTCGGTGATGTTCGCTTCGTGCATGAGGCCCTGCCGGATCTGGATCACGGCAAGATCGACCTGGGCACGGACTTCCTCGGCCGGCGGCTGAAGGCACCGCTGCTGATCAGTTCGATGACCGGCGGGCCGGCGCGGGCCGAGGCGATCAACGCCCGGCTGGCGGAGGCGGCGCAGCATCTGGGCATTGCCCTGGCCGTCGGGTCGCAACGCGCGGCTCTGGACGCCTGCGGCGCGACGCCGGGCCTGGACATGGCGCTGCGACTCAAGGCCCCCGATACGCCGATCCTGGCCAATATCGGTGCGGCCCAGCTGACGCGTGGATTCGGCGTCGACGAGGCCCGGCGGGTGCTGGACATGATCGCAGCCGACGCCCTGATCGTGCACCTGAACCCGCTGCAGGAGGCCTGCCAGCCCGAGGGCGACCGCGACTGGTGGGGCGTGGGCGCGGCGCTGGAAGCGCTGGTCAAGGCGATCGACGCGCCGGTGGTGGTCAAGGAGACCGGCGCCGGCCTCTCGGCGATGACGGCCCGACGGCTGTTCGCCATGGGGGTGGCGGCGGTCGATGTGGCCGGGGCGGGCGGCTCAAACTGGGCCACGGTCGAGGGCCAGCGGGCCGAGGGCACCGCCGACCAGGCCCATGCCGCCGCCTTCGCCGACTGGGGCTTGCCCACGGCGCGGGCCATCGCCGAGGTCCGGGCGGCCTGTCCCGGGGGGCTGATCATCGGTTCGGGCGGGATCCGCGACGGGGTCGAGGCGGCCAAGGCGATCCGGCTGGGGGCCGATATGGTCGGTCAGGCGGCGGGGGTGCTGACCGCCGCGACGGTCTCGACCGAGGCGGTGGTCGAACATTTCCAGACCGTGATCCGACAACTGCGAACAGCATGCTTTTGCACTGGATCGCCCAATCTGGCCGCGCTCAAGCGGGCGCCCATCCAGGCATAGACCGCCGTACGTCAACCCTTGTTCTTCCAAATGGCGATGCTAGCTTGACAGTATAGCCACGTGGGAGACCTTCGATGATCCGCACTCTTCTTTCAGCGGCGGCCTTGACCGCGATGGCCGGACCCGCATTCGCCGATAGTCTCGCTCCGGGCCAGGGTGGCACGGGCACCCTGGCGAAGACCGACGCCACTCTTGATGGCTCATATTATGTCTGCATCCCATTGGTGGCGCAGGCGGGTCAGACCGTCACCGTGACCATGACCTCGACGGATTTCGACACGCTTCTCTATGTCGGGCACGGTTCGGACTGTGCGAGCATGAGCGTGGACCAGCGCAATGATGATGCGCCCGGGATGGGCCATAACTCACAGGCCACCGTCACGATTCAATCGGGTCGGACCTACTGGATCAGGCCGACCAGCTGGGCGGATGATGAGACAGGAACCTATCGCCTGTCTGCCTCGGTGGCCGGGGGGCCTTCGTCGTCGGGCGGTCCTGCGAACGGATTCCAGCGGGACTAGAATCTCAGCGCACCGAGGGCAGCAGGTCTCCCGCGAAAACCCGGTAGCGGCCCGCCCGCACCCCGTCGGTCGCCCTGGCGATGTCGGGTGCGAAATAGTGGTCGGAGCCGTAGGCGGCGGCCGCTTCGCGGACGATGGCCCAGATCTTCTCCAGATCGGGTGAGGAGGTCAGGGGGCGGTGGAATTCCATCCCCTGGGCCGCGGCCAGCAGTTCGATGCCGACCACGGCGGCGGTATTTTCGGCCATGTCGAGCAGGCGGCGGGCTCCGTGGGTGGCCATGGAGACGTGGTCTTCCTGATTGGCCGAGGTGGGGACGGTGTCGATGCTGCAGGGATGGGCCACCATCCGGTTTTCGGCGACGAGGGCGGCGGCGGTGACCTGGGCGATCATGAAGCCGGAGTTCAGGCCGCTTTCCCTGACGAGGAAGGCGGGCAGTTCGCTCATCTTGGGATCGACGAGGATGGAGGTGCGGCGTTCGGAGATATTGCCGATTTCGCACAGGGCCATGGCGATCATATCGGCTGCGAAAGCAACGGGTTCGGCGTGGAAGTTTCCGCCGGATATAACGTCGCCTTCCTCGATGAAGACCAGCGGGTTGTCGGTGACGGCGTTGGCTTCAAGTTCAAGCGTGGCGGCGGCGTTGCGGAGCACGTCCAGCACGGCTCCCATGACCTGGGGCTGGCAGCGCAGGGAGTAGGGGTCCTGCACCTTGTGGCAGCCCTCGCGGTGGCTGTCGCGGATGGCCGAGCCGGCCATCAGGGCGCGCAGGCGGGCGGCGACGGCGATCTGGCCGGGCTGGCCTCGCAGGGCGTGGATGCGGGCGTCGAACGGGGCGTCGGAGCCCTTGAGCGCATCGACCGACAGGGCTCCGGCCGCGATGCCGGCGGCGAAGGCGGCCTCGGCCGCAAACAGGCCGGCGAGGGCGAGGGCGGTGGAGCACTGGGTGCCGTTGAGGAGGGCGAGGCCTTCCTTGGGGCCGAGCACCAGCGGCTTGAGGCCGACGCGGGCGAGGGCCGCCTCGGCGGACAGGGTCTCGCCCTTGCAGCGGGCCTCGCCGACGCCGATCAGGACGCAGCTCATATGGGCCAGGGGCGCGAGGTCGCCCGAGGCCCCGACCGAGCCCTTGGACGGGATACAGGGCAGGACGTCGGCATTGACCAGGGCTATCAGGGCCTCGAGCGTCCCGCGCCGGATACCGGAGGCCCCCTTCGACAGGCTGGCGATCTTCAGCACCATCAGCAGGCGGGTGACAGTGTCGGGCAGCAGGGCGCCGACACCGCAGGCGTGGCTGAGGACGAGGTTCTTCTGCAGCGTCTCGAGATCCTCCGTGGCGATGGAGGTGTTGGCCAGAAGCCCGAAGCCGGTGTTGACGCCATAGACGGTGCGCCCTTCGGCGACGATGGCGGCGACCACGGCCGCGCCGCGCTCGACGGCGGTCCAGGCGGCGGGGGCGAGAGAGACGGTGCAGGGCGCGTCCAGTACGGCGCGCAGTCCGGCGAGGGTGAGGGGGGCGGCGCCGATGGTCAGGGTGGTCATGCTTGCGCTCCCATCGAGGGAAGGTTCAGCCCATGTTCGCGGGCCGCGTCCTTCGCGATCTCATAGCCCGCATCGGCGTGGCGCATGACGCCGGTCGCCGGGTCGTTCCAGAGGACGCGTTCGAGCCGCTTCGCGGCCTCCGGCGTGCCGTCGGCGACGATGACCACGCCCGAGTGCTGGCTGTAGCCCATGCCGACGCCGCCGCCGTGGTGCAGGGAGACCCAGCTGGCGCCCGAGGCGGTGTTCAGCAGGGCGTTCAGAAGGGGCCAGTCGGACACGGCGTCCGAGCCGTCCATCATTGATTCCGTCTCGCGGTTCGGGCTGGCGACCGAGCCGGAGTCGAGGTGGTCGCGGCCGATGACGATCGGGCCGCTGAGTTCGCCCGAGGCGACCATGTCGTTGAACATCAGGCCGGCGCGGTGGCGGTCGCCGAGGCCGATCCAGCAGATGCGGGCGGGCAGGCCCTGGAAGGCGATCCGCTCGCCCGCCATGTCCAGCCAGCGATGCAGGCCGGCGTTGTCGGGGAACAGCTTCTTCATCGCTGCGTCGGTCTTGCGGATATCGTCCGGATCGCCCGTCAGGGCGGCCCAGCGGAACGGGCCGATGCCGCGGCAGAACAGCGGGCGGATGTAGGCGGGGACGAAGCCGGGGAAGTCGAAGGCGGTCTTCACACCCGCGTCAAAGGCCACCTGGCGGATGTTGTTGCCGTAGTCGGTGGTCGGGATGCCGGCGGACTGGAAGTCCAGCATGGCCTGCACATGGACGGCGCAGGAGGCGCGGGCGGCGGCCTCGACGGCGGCGGGGTCGGAGACGCGTTTGTCCTCCCATTCCGCTACGGTCCAGCCCTGCGGAAGGTAGCCGTTGACGAGGTCATGCGCGCTGGTCTGGTCGGTGACCATATCGGGACGCGCGCCGCGTCTGACGAGTTCAGGGAATACATCCGCTGTATTGCCCAGGAGGCCGACAGATATAGGTTTTCCATCCGTCCTGGCCTGATCGATCAGGGCCAGGGCCTCGTCGAGGCTTTCCGCCATGACGTCGAGATAGCGGGTGCGCAGCCGCATCTCGATCCGGCTGCGCTGGCATTCCACGGCGAGGCAGGACGCACCGGCCATGGTGGCGGCCAGGGGCTGGGCGCCGCCCATGCCGCCGAGGCCGCCGGTCAGAATCCATTTGCCGGACCAGTCGCCGCCATAGTGCTGGCGCCCGGCCTCCATGAAGGTCTCATAGGTCCCCTGAACGATGCCCTGGGTGCCGATGTAGATCCACGAGCCGGCCGTCATCTGGCCGTACATCATGAGGCCCTTGCGATCGAGCTCGCTGAAATGCTCCCAGGTCGCCCATTTGGGCACCAGGTTGGAGTTGGCGATCAGCACACGCGGGGCGTCGGCATGGGTGCGGAAGACGCCGACCGGCTTGCCCGACTGGACCAGCAGGGTCTGGTCGGCCTCGAGATTGCGCAACTCGGCGACGATGCGGTCGAACGCGGGCCAGTCGCGCGCGGCCTTGCCGATGCCGCCATAGACCACGAGGTCCTCTGGCCGCTCGGCCACCTCGGGATCGAGGTTGTTCATCAGCATGCGCAGGGCGGCCTCGGCGGCCCAGGTCTTCGCCGTCATCTCCGTGCCGCGCGGGCTGCGAATGACGCGGGTGTTCGTCTGTTGAGTCGTCATGGCGGCCTCTCTACGCTGCCATCCCATGACCTTGGAAGACTCAGACGCGCTGGGCTGGCGCAGCGTCGCCGACCTGATCGGTGATCACCCTGAAGCAGACGTCGCCCTGATCGGCGCCGGGCTGAACGAGCGGTCGCTGACGCCCGGACGTTGCGACCTCGGGCCGAAGGCCTTCCGGGCCGTGCTGCCGCGGTTCTCGACCTATGATGTTGAGACGGGCCGGACGCTCGGGGAGAAGGTCCATGACGCCGGCGACCTGCCGCTGAAAGCGGTCACGCCCGCCGACGCTTTTGAGCCGGTGCGCGATGCGGTGGCGGCGCAGGCCGCGCGCGGGCTGACGGTGCTGATCGGGGGCAACAATGCGATCACGCGTCCGGGCGTGCACGGCCTCGGGCTGGCGCGGACGGGGCTGCTGACGCTGGACGCCCATTTTGACCTCAGGGATACCGACCAGGGGCTGACCAACGGCAATCCCGTGCAGGCCCTGCTGGAAGACGGTCTGGCCGGCGAACGGATCAGCCAGATCGGCCTGGCACCTTTCGCCAATACCCGGCGGGCGCATGAGAAGGCGAAGGCGGCGGGGATATCGGTGCGGACGGCGCGGGCCTGTCGCGAGCGGGGCATGGCCGCCGTCGTGGCCGGGGAACTGGAGCGGTTGGCGGGGCTCTGCGAGGTCATCTACGTCGATTTCGACATCGATGTGATCGACCGCAGCCAGTGGCCGGCCTCGCCGGGCGCGCGGCCGGGCGGGGTCTCGGTGCAGGACTTCTTCGATGCGACGCGGGTGATCGGGGCGCATCCGAAGGTGCGGGCGGTGGACCTGACCGAATACGATCCGTCGCTGGAGATCGGCGACCTAGGCTCGCTGACGGCGGGGCGATGGTTCTGCGAACTGCTGGCCGGGTTTGAGGCGCGATGATCCGCGCGGACAGGCTGATCACCGATTGCCGTCTGGCCACGATGGCCGAAGGCGGCGCGGCCTATGGCGCGATCGAGGACGGGGGCCTGCTGGTCCGGGACGGGCGTATCGTCTGGGCCGGGGCGCGGGCGGATCTGCCCGATCATGAGGCGGTCGAGACGGACCGTCTCGACGGACGCTGGGTCACACCGGGGCTGGTGGATTGCCACACCCATCTGGTGTTCGGCGGCGACCGCTCGGGCGAGTTCGAACAGCGGCTGGGCGGCGCAACCTATGAGGAGATCGCGCGGGCCGGGGGCGGGATCGTGTCCTCCGTGGCGGCAACACGGGCGGCGTCGGAGGATGCACTCTATGCGTCAGCGGTCGGGCGGCTCGCGGGGCTGAAGGCGACGGGGGTCACCACCGTCGAGATCAAGTCGGGCTACGGGCTGGATCAGGACAGCGAGCTCAAGATGCTGCGCGTCGCCCGACGCATCGGGCGCGAGGCGGGGGTGCGGGTGCGCACCAGCTATCTGGGCCTGCACGCCGTGCCGCCCGAGTGGAAGGTGGAACGGGCACGCTATGTCGATCTGGCGGTGGACCAGATCCTGCCCGCTGCGCACGCCCAGGGGCTGGTCGATGCGGTCGACGCCTATTGCGAGCCGATCGCCTTCTCGACCGAAGAGGTCGGGCGGCTGTTCGACAGGGCGAAGGCGCTGGGTTTGCCGGTGAAGCTGCACGCGGATCAGCTGTCGGACGGCGGCGGGGCGGCGCTGGCGGCGAAATACGGGGCACTGTCGGCGGACCATGTCGAGCACACCAGCGAGGCCGGGGTGCGGGCGATGGCGGCGGCGGGGGTGGTTGCCGTGCTGTTGCCGGGAGCCTTTCTGATGTTGCGAGAGACCACGCCGCCGCCGATCGCCCTGATGCGGCGGCACGGGGTGGCCATGGCCGTGGCGACGGACTGCAATCCGGGCACCTCGCCGGTCGCCTCGATGACGGCGGCGATCAACCTGGCCTGTGTCCAGTTCCGGCTGACGCCGGAAGAGGCGCTGGCGGGGGCGACGCGGATCGGCGCACGGGCCCTGGGGCTGGAAGACGAGATCGGAACGCTGGAGGCCGGCAAGGCCGCCGATCTGGCGGTCTGGGACATCGAACGCCCGGCGGAGCTGGCCTACTGGCTGGGCAAGCCGCTGCTGGCGCGACGGATGGTGGTCGGGGTCTGGGACGCCTGAGGCCTCAGTCGCGCCAGGTGGTCTTGGCCGCGACATCGGGGCGGGGGCGTTCCAGCGTCGGCTCGGCCAGGGTCCCGATGTGGATGAAGCCGGCGACCCGCTCGCCCGCACCGACGCCGAACAGGGCCAGCGCCGCAGGATCGTAGCTGTACCAGTCGGTGATCCAGCTGGCGGCGTAGCCCAGCGCATTGGCCGCGTGCTCAAGGTTCATGCAGACGGCGCCGGCCGAGAGCTGCTGCTCCCATTCCGGCACCTTGTGGCCGGCGATGGGGACCGAGAGCACCAGAATGGTCAGGGGCGGGGCGGTCAGTTTGGACAGGACCTTGGCCGCCTTGCCCGGGTCGGGCTGATGCGCGGCGAGCGGCGCGAGGGCGGCAGCGAGCCCGGCACGGCTCTGCGGACCGAGCACCACGAACCGCCAGGGGAAGAGTTTGCCATGGTCCGGGGTGCGGGCGCCGAGCAGCAGGATGCGCTCGATCTCCGCCCGTGTCGGGCCGGGCGCGGCGAGAGACTGGGCCGGGGCCGAGCGGCGCCGCGCGAGGCGGTCCTGGAGTTCGGCGGACGGGACGGGCAGGGGGAGGGTCGCTCCCAGATCGGCGTCGGTCATGGCCCTGACCTAGGCGCGCGAGGCCCGGTGCGCCATACCCGGGCGCATGAGCGACTCTCACAAGACCTTCGACGACGACCGTCCGCCTCCCGCCTGGGACGATGGAAGCGACCGGCCGCCGCCCTGGCGGGACGCCGGTTCAAGCGTGATCTTCGAGAACCCCTGGCTGCGGCTGACCCGCCATGATGCCACCGCGCCGACGGGGCTGAAGGCCGACTATGTGGCGATGCGGCCGCGCAATCTGTCGGTCGGGGTGTTGCCCGTGCATGCGGACGGCACCGTGACCCTGGTCGGCCAGCAGCGCTTCGCCCTGATGAACTGGTCATGGGAGATGCCCGAGGGCGGAGCCCCCTTCGACGAGGAGCCGATCGAAGGTGCGCGGCGCGAACTGATGGAAGAGGCCGGGCTGGAGGCGACGCACTGGGCACCGGCCTACAAGGCCGAGATGAGCAATTCGGTGACCGACGAGCGGGCCATGGCCTGGATCGCCTGGGGGCTGACGCCCGTCCCCGACGCGCCCGACCCGACCGAGATCATCCGCGTCGTCCGCGTGCCGTTCGGCGACCTGCTGCGCGAGATCGGGACCGGTGCCATCCGGGACATGTTCACGATGGCGACGGCGCTGCGGGCCTACCATATGGCGCGGGAAGGCGAGCTGCCGCCCGAACTGGCGAAGGCCATGTTGTCGGGCGTATGATGCCGTCGAAGGAGGCCGTGATGCCCAAGCTCGAAATCGTCGCGCAGCGGTCCGACTGCTGGTCCGACCTGCGTGCCTCCGCCGAGGCGGCGACGCGGGACGAGCCGCATCTGGCCTCGCAGATGAGCGCCGTGATCCTGGCGCACGGCGACCTGGCCAGCGCCCTGAGCTTCCAGATCGGGCGCAAGCTGGGCGACAGCGAGCTGGGGCCCATGTCGGTGCGCGAAGTGTGCCGCGACGCCTTCGCCGCCGATCCGTCGATCGTGGCCTCCGCCGAGGCCGACCTGCAGGCCGTGGCCGAGCGCGACCCGGCGATCAAGACGCTGTTGCAGCCGTTCCTCTACTTCAAGGGCTTCCAGGCGCTGCAGGCCTGGCGGGTGTCGCACTGGCTGTGGACCGAGGGCCGCGAGACCCTGGCCTTCCATTTCCAGAGCCGCATTTCCGAACTGTTCCAGGTCGACATCCATCCGGCGGCGAAGCTGGGTTCGGGCCTGTTCCTCGACCACGGCACGGGCATCGTCATCGGCGAGACGGCGGTGGTCGGCGACGAGGTGTCGATGCTGCACGCCGTGACCCTGGGCGGCACGGGCGCCGACCGGGGCGACCGGCATCCGAAGATCGGCAGGGGCGTCCTGCTGGGGGCCGGGGCCAAGGTGCTGGGGAACATCACCGTCGGCGACTACGCCAAGGTGGCGTCGGGCTCGGTGGTGCTGAAGTCCGTGCCTCCACATTGCACGGTCGCCGGAGTGCCCGCGCGGCTGGTCAACTGCCCGACCGAGGCGACCCCCGCGCGCACGATGGATCATACGCTGGCCGACATCGTCTACGACTTCGTCATCTGAGACGCGGCGTTGCGTGACACCCTTGCGTACCGATCCGACCGGTTCCCAGCGTCAACGGCGATCCGGGAAATGGAGTAGTTGCACATGAAGTTCGCTGCCGTTCTCTTGGTCCTTGTTGCTGCAACGGCGACTGATGGCTTGGCTCAGGAACACAGAGCGACGGCAATATCGGCCGCTCCTTTTGCGGATTCAGCCTTGGCAGGTCTCGCCGAAGCTGCCTGTGAGGGCGATCGGTCTGCAGTAATCACGCGGGTGGCCCAGGGGGCGAATCCAAACGGCTTGGGGCATGAGGGCGTCACGCCGCTTTTCTGGGCGCTGCAGTGTCAATCCGTGGTGGGTGTGCGAACTCTGCTGGAGCAAGGATCCGATCCTAACCAACTGATTTCAGGTCGGCTTCCGCCGGTGTTTTTTGCATCTCGGATCCACGACGTCGAGTTTCTTTCGCTATTGCTGCAGCATGGTGGCGACCCAAATTCCCAGTACACCGGCCCATTCAGCATGCCGTTGGATCAAGCTCTGGTTCAGGGAATGACCAACGGCCAGTGGGCACATTGGGACCTGCTTTTGCGATCTGGCGTCGATATCAACCGTCCGGATGCCAGCCACAACACAACCGCCATGAAAGCGGCGGAACTGGATCAGTACGACCGGGTGCTGGAACTGCTTGATCGAGGCTACAGCTATGATCTGCCAAGGTTGCGGCGGATCGTGACCTCACCGACGGCGCTACGCAACCACATCGACAATCCCCTTCGACTGCAAGTCGTGGAGGCGCTGGATCAACACGGCTCCGGGTGACGAGCAGCGGTGGGTCAGTGTGGATATCGGTGTCGTCGTGAAGGTGGCACAGCCGACGGAAAACGCCTTCCCCTCCAGTCCCCCATTCTCTAGGGTCCGGCCCCAATTCAGAGACTGAGGATCCTCGCATGAACACCGCCGACATGAAGCGCGTCGAGACGCACCTGAAGCGCACCTTCAACACCGGCGGCATCATCCTGAAGCCGCGCGGCAAGCCCAATGACTCCTGCGAGGTCTATGTCGGCGACGAGTTCATCGGCGTCGTCTTCGAGGACGAGGACGAGGCCGGCAGCTTCATGTTCGAGATGGCGATCCTGGCGGAAGACCTGCCGCAGGACTGATCGCTCACGGCGTAGGCCGCGCACGAAAAAGCGCCGGTGGAGCGATCCACCGGCGCTTCGTCGTTTCAGGCCGCAGTTGTCAGCTCTTGCCGAAGATGATCCGGCTGAGCGTCGCGAAGAAGCCCTTGCTCTCGGCGGGCTTGGCGGCGGCGGGCGCGGGCACCGCAGCCGGAGCGGGCGCAGGTGCGGCGGCCGGAGCGGCCGGCTTCGGCGCAGGCGCGGCGGCGGCGGGCTTGGGCGCAGCGGCGGGTTTCGCAGCCGGCTTCGCGGCGGCCTTCTTCACAGCCGGCTTGGCGGCGGGTTTCGCAGCAGCCTTCGGAGCGGCCTTGGCGGCAGGCTTGGCGGCGGCCTTGGGTGCTGCCTTCACGGCCGGTTTGGCGGTGGGCTTCGCAGCCGGCTTCGGCGCAGCCTTGACGGCGGCGGGCTTGGCGGCGGCCTTCGGAGCGGCGGGCTTTGCGGCGGGCTTTGCGGCGGGTTTCGCAGCAGGTTTTGCAGCGGCTTTCGGCGCGGCGCTCGACTTTGCCGCCGGTTTCGGCTTGGAAGCGGCGGGCGCCGCCTTCGGTTTGGCGGCCGCCTTAGGCTTGGATGGTGCTTTAGCCATGAATTCCCCGACCCCTCGGTTCGATTGGTTGATGCTGGCGCAGGAGAGCGCACCAGCGTGCGTCTCGATTCGCAATGATAGCGGTGTTTGAGAAATGTCCGAGTCCGCAGTTCAAATAATCGCGCGGGGCCCGCGAGCCGTCGCCGAAGCCGCCGCCGTGTCGCTGGATTCCGATCCGCTGCTGGAAGGCGCGACCTATTCCATTCTCGAGGAAGACGAGGACAAGGGCATCTGGCGCATCGACGCCTTTCCCAATGACGCCGACGACGCGCGCGGCATCGAGGCGCGGCTGAAGGCGCACGATGGCCTGACCGTGAAGGTGGAGAAGCTGGCCGACGCCGACTGGCTGGCCATGTCGCTGTCGGGCCTGCCGCCGGTGCGCGCAGGTCGGTTCTTCGTCTATGGCGCCCACGACGAGGGCATCGTTCCGAACAACACCGTCAATCTGAAGATCGACGCCGGCGCGGCCTTCGGCACCGGCCACCACGGCACCACGGTCGGCTGTCTGATCGCCTTCGACGAGCTGCTGAAGAAGGAACGGTTCGAGCGGGTGCTGGACGTCGGTTGCGGCACGGGCGTGCTGGCCATCGCGGCGGCGAAGACCGGATCGAAGGTCGCCGTCGGCACCGACATCGACCAGCCTTCGGTGCGGATCGCCAACGAGAACGCCAAGCTGAACATGGCCGACGCCCGCTTCGTCCACGCTTTCGGGCTGAACGACCGCAAGGTTCGCCAGCACGGGCCCTATGATCTGGTGTTCGCCAACATCCTGGCCCCGCCGCTGGTTTCGCTGTCGCAGGACATCAAGAATGCGCTGAGCCTCGGCGGCGTGGCCATCCTGTCCGGCCTGCTGCGGACGCAGGAGCGGCGGGTCTCGGCGGCCTATCTGTCGCGGGGTTTTGTGCTTGAGCGGCGCATCCATCGCGACGCCTGGAGCGCGCTGGTGCTGAGGCGGGTGGGTTAAGGGCGGAACAGGGGCCCTCCGCAACCGTTGCGGCAGTTCAATGGAGGTACCACTCGTGACCCAGTACGACCCGAACAACGATCCGACCCGCGTCCCGCCGCCGGTCCATACCGGGACCGTCGAAACCGTCGTCGTGCACGAGTCGAACACCGGCTGGTGGATCGCGGGCATTCTGGGTGGGGTCGTGCTGATCGCCGTGCTGTGGATCCTGTTCGCGCCCGAGCCTGATCCGCAGACGGAAAAGGCCATGCTGGAAGCCCAGATAGACGCCGCGGCCGCCCAGGCCAAGGCGGACTCGGCCCTGATCCAGGGTCAGATCGCCGGTGCCCGGGCCAGTGTCGACATCGCCCGCGCCGACGCCGCACGCTCGCAGGCCGACGCCATCCGCGCCGCCAGCGAGGCGCGCGCCGCGGAGGCCCGGGCGGCCACGCCGGTTGTGATCGAGCGCGAGGTTCAGGTTCCGGCACCCGCGATCGTGACGCCGACGACACCGCAGGGATAGGCAACGGAGTCCTTCTCCCCTCAAGGAGAGAAGGAAGCATCTCCACAGGGTGGGGACGCCGGTGCTATGCCTCGCCCATGCGCCAGTCCTTCGACGAAACCACTGATCCGTCCTTCGGGGCCAGACACCTGCCGCGCGTCCGCGCGAAGATGGCCGAGCAGGGGCTCGACGGCCTGCTGGTGCCGCACGAGGACGAGCACCAGAACGAATACCTGCCGGCGGCCAACGACCGGCTGGCCTGGCTGAGCGGCTTCACCGGGTCGGCGGGTGCGGGCGTGGTGATGAAGGACCGGGCGGCGGTGTTCGCCGACGGCCGCTACACCGTCCAGGTCCGGGCCCAGGTGGATGCGGCGCAGTTCGAGATCCTCGACCTCGTTGAAGGCGGCGTACCTGCGTATCTGGAACGCGCGCCCAGGGGTTCGGTGATCGGCTATGACCCGCGCCTGCACAGCCCCGATGCGCTCGCGACCTTGAAGCGCGCGGCGGCGAAGGCCGGGGCTGAACTCAAGCCGGTCGCGCCCAACCCGCTCGATCTCGCCTGGGCCGAGGAACGGCCCGAGCAGCCGACCGCGCCGGTCGTGCCGCACCAGGATCGCTACAGCGGCGAGAGCAGCGCCTCCAAGCGGGCCCGCATCGGCGCAGCGGTGGCCAAGGCCGGGGCCGAGGCGGCGGTGCTGACCGCGCCGGCGTCGCTGGCCTGGCTGCTCAACATCCGCGGCGGCGACGTGATCCGCACGCCCCTGCCGCTGGGACAGGCGGTGGTGAAGGCAGACGGCACAGCGCAGCTGTTCCTCGATCCGCGCAAGGTGACCAATGAGTTGCCCGGCTGGCTGGGCGATGCGGTGACGCTGGAGTCTCCGGCTGCGCTGGACGCCGCGCTCGACGCCCTTTCGGGTCAGAAGGTCCTGGTCGATCCGGGCCAGTCGCCGGCCTGGTATTTCGACCGGCTGGAAGCGGCCGGCGCGACGGTGGTGCGCGGCATGGACCCCTGCACCCTGCCGCGGGCCTGCAAGAATCCGGTCGAGATCGAGGGGACGCGGCAGGCGCATATCCGCGACGGCGCGGCCCTGACCCGCTTCCTGCACTGGGTCGATACAGTGGGGCAGGAGACCCTGCCCGACGAACGCCAGATCGCCGAGGCTCTGGAGGGTTTCCGCGAGGCGACCGGCGCGCTGAAGGATCTGAGCTTCGACACTATCGCGGGCTGTGGGCCGAACGGTGCCCTGCCGCACTACAAGCCGGTGACCCGCACGATCCGGCGGATGGAGAAGGGCAGTCTGCTGCTGGTGGACGGCGGCGGCCAGTATCTGGACGGCACCACCGATGTGACGCGGACGATGGCCGTGGGCGAGCCGACGGCCGACCAGCGGCGCATGTTCACCCTCGTGCTCAAGGGCCATATCGCCATGGCCGTGGTCCGTTTCCCTGTCGGCACGACCGGGTCCCAGCTGGACGCCATGGCGCGCCTGCCGCTGTGGATGGCCGGCCATGACTATGACCACGGCACCGGCCACGGCGTCGGCTCCTATCTGGGTGTCCACGAGGGCCCGCAGCGGATCGCCAAGGCCCCCAACACCCAGCCGCTGCTGACCGGTATGATCCTGTCCAACGAGCCCGGCTATTACCGCGAGGGGCATTGGGGCATCCGCATCGAGACGCTGCAGGTGGTCACGCCGCCGACGCCGATCCCCGGCGGCGAACGGCCGATGCACGGGTTCGAGCAACTGACCCTGGCCCCGCTGGACCGCAAGCTGATCGACGTGGCCCTGCTGACCGCGGACGAGCGGGCCTATGTCGACGCCTATCACGCAGAGGTGCTGGCCAAGGTCGGGCCGCGGCTCGACGGCGAGGTGCTGGACTGGCTGAAGGCACAGGCGGCACCGCTCTGACCTTGCACAAGGCCGCCGTAATCCCGACCTGAACGCAGCACACCGCAGGAGCGCTCTCATGAAAACCCGTCGTCTCGGCAAGGCCGGCCCCGAAGTCTCGGCCATCGGCCTCGGCTGCATGGGCATGGCGGCCTTCTATGGTCAGGGTCTGGAAGAGACCCAGGCGACGGCGGTGATCCACCGCGCGCTCGACCTCGGCGTCACCTTCCTCGACACGGCCGAAATGTACGGCCCGCACACCAACGAGATCCAGATCGGCAAGGCCCTGGCCGACCGCCGCGACAAGGCCTTCGTCGCGACCAAGTTCGGCATCGGCTACAACGCCGAGCGCACGGCCCTGACCGTCGACGGCTCGCCGGCCAATGTGCGCCGCGCCATCGAGGGCAGTCTGCAGCGGCTGGGGATGGACCACGTCGATCTCTACTATCTGCACCGGGTCGATGCGAATACGCCGATCGAGGAGACGGTCGGGGCGATGGGCGAACTGGTGAAGGAGGGCAAGGTGCGCTTCCTCGGCCTGTCGGAAGCCTCGCCCGAGACCCTGCGTCGCGGCCATGCCGAGCATCCGATCACGGCGCTGCAGACCGAATATTCACTCTGGAGCCGTGAGCCCGAGGACGAACTGTTCGCCACCTGTGACGAACTGGGCATCGGTTTTGTGCCCTACAGCCCGCTGGGACGGGGCTTTTTGTCGGGCGACATCAAGTCGATCGATGACCTGGCCGAGGGCGATTTCCGGCGCACCAACCCGCGTTTTATGGGTGAGAATTTCCAGAAGAACATCGACCTGGTCCACGCTGTTTCGGCCATCGCGGCGGACAGGGGCGTGACCGCGGCGCAGCTGGCCCTGGCTTGGGTGCTGGCGCAGGGCGAGACCCTCGTGCCGATCCCCGGGACGCGCCGTATCCGGACGCTGGAGGAGAATGCCGCGGCGGTCGATCTGGTGCTGACGGCCGACGATCTGGCACGGATCGAGGCGGTCTTCCCCAAGGGCGCGGCCTCGGGGCACCGCTATGCGGAAACGGCCAGGTCGGCGCTGAACCGCTAGGCCGTCGGCATCAACGCGCGGCTGGACAAAACCACAAAGATCGTGTGGCTATAGGCGTCCACAGGAGGGCGTCATGGGTTTTCGCTCGAAGTCTTCATCGCCGGATCGCTGGCGGCTGGCCGGCCTGCTTCTCATCCTGATCGGGGGCGGCGGGATTGCTGTAACCCTGGCCCGGGGGCAGGATCTGACTGCGCCCCTTGGGACTGCGGCCGTCGTCATCATGGCCCTCGGCTGGGCGGCCCTCTCCGTGGCGATCATCCGGACGCGACGCTAGGTCTGGCCGATGAGGGCCAGCCATTCGTCCTCGGTCAGGACCGTGACGCCGTGTTTGATCGCGTCGGCCATCTTGGAGCCGGCCCCGGGGCCGGCGACGAGATAGTCGGTCTTCTTCGACACCGAGCCGGACACCTTGGCACCGAGGCTTTCGGCCCGGGCCTTGGCCTCGTCGCGGGTGAAGCGTTCGAGGGCCCCGGTGAAGACGACGGTCTTGCCGGCGACCGGGGTGTCGGATTTCGGCTTCTCCGCATCCTCGATCCGCGCCATCTCGGCGACGAGGGCGTCGACCATGGCGCGGTTGTGGGTCTCGCGGAAAAACAGCGCCAGTGCGCGGGCGGCGACCGGGCCGACGCCTGAGACGCCGGCGATCTGGCCGAGACCTTCGGACGGGCCTTCGTCGCGGGCCACCGCCGCCAGCCGGACCAGACCGGCCCAGTCGTCGGCGAGGGTCGCCAGACCGCGTCGGGCCGGTGCCGCCAGGCCGGGGAAGGCGAGGGCGATCTTCTGGTCGATCGGGGCCTCGGGCCAGGGGTCGGCGGCGGGCGGCGTCGCTTCGGCGAGGGTCGCCACGACCCGCGGCGAGACGGCGTTGGCCTCGTTCAGCCGGACCCAGTCCTCGCTGGGGATGCCGTCGGCAGCGGCGATGCAGGCGGCCTCGAAGGCGGGCCAGGTCTCGAAGGCGCGGGCGAGGACGATAGAGGTCTGTTCACCGATGTCGCGCACGCCGAGGCCGTAGATGAAGCGGTCCAGGGCGATGGTACGGCGGGCGTCGATGCCGGCCACCAGATTGCGCACGCTGGTCTCGCCATAGCCGTCCTCGGCGCGCAGGGCATCGAGCTTCTCCGCGTCGCGGGCAAGGCGGAAGATATCGGCGGGCTGGCTGATCCAGCCGCGTTCGTGGAAGGCGATCAGCTGCTTCTCGCCGAGCCCCTCGATGTCGAAGGCGCGGCGGCTGCAGAAATGCTTCAGGTGTTCGATGCGCTGGAAGGGGCAGGCCAGTTCGCCGGTGCAGCGACGGACGACCGATTCGACGCCCGAGGCGTTGGTTTCCTTCACCAGCGCGGTTCTGAGGGGGCAGATACAGATGTGCGGAAACGCCCACGGCTCGCCACGGCCTGGCCGGTCGGGATCGACGACGCCGAGGATCTGCGGGATCACATCGCCCGCCCTTTGCAGGGTCACCGTGTCGCCGAGGCGGACGTCGAGACGGGCGATCTCATCGGCGTTGTGCAGGGTGGCGTTGCGCACGACCACGCCGCCGACGGTGACCGGTTGCAGGCGCGCGACCGGCGTGTGCGAGCCCGTCCGGCCGACCTGGATGTCGATGTCTTCCAGCACGGTCGTTGCCTGCTGGGCCGGGAATTTGTGGGCGATGGCCCAGCGCGGGGTGCGGGCGACGAAGCCGAGGCGGGTCTGCCAGTCCAGCCGGTCGACCTTGTAGACCACGCCGTCGATGTCATAGCCGAGGCTGGCGCGGTCGCGTTCCAGCCCGGCATAGAGGCCTTGCAGACCGGCGGCGTCCTCGACGCGACGGGACCGGGCGTTGACGTGAAAGCCCCAGGTTTCCAGGGCTTTCAGGGCGTCCGCCTGCGTGTCGGCGAAGGCGTTAGAGGTCTCGCCCCAGGCGTAGGCGAAGAAGCGCAGGGGCCGTTTCGCCGTGATCGCGGGGTCCTTCTGGCGCAGGGAGCCGGCGGCGAAATTGCGGGGATTGGCATAGGTGCGCTGGCCTTCCGCCTCGGCGGCGGCGTTGAAGGCGTCGAAGGCGTCGTTGGGCGCATAGACTTCGCCGCGCACCTCGATGACCTCGGGCCAGCCCTCGCCGGACAGGGTCTGCGGAATGTCGTCGAGGGTGCGCAGATTGGCGGTGACATCCTCGCCGGTGCGGCCGTCACCGCGCGTGGCTCCGCGAACGAGCACGCCATTCTCGTAGCGCAGGCTGGCGGAGAGGCCGTCGATCTTGGGTTCACCGACAAAGGCCACGACCTCATCGACGGGCAGTTTGAGGAAGCGACGGATGCGGGCGACGAAGTCGGTCACTTCTTCGGCCGAAAAGGCGTTGTCGAGCGACAGCATGGGCACGCCGTGGCGTACCGGGGCGAACTGGCTGGAGGCGGCGGCACCGACGACCTGCGACGGCGAGGCCGGGCTGGTCAGGTCGGGGAAAAGGTCCTCGATCTCAAGGGCCCGGCGTTTGAGGGTGTCGTAGTCGGCGTCGGAAATCTCGGGCGAATCGTCGCCGTGATAGAGCGCGTCATGGCGGGCAAGCTCGGCGGTCAGCCGCGCCAGTTCCGCCTCTGCTTCGGCGGCGCTCAGGTCTGGGATGGGCGTTTCGGTCATTCGGAGTCGGACGGTTGGCGGGCTGTCATCTCTACCACCGGCAACGGCGTCCGACCCAAATGGAAAGCAGCTCTAGTTGGTCGGCAGCCTGGAACGATCGAAGTTTGGCCCAAAGTCGAAGATGAAGACCGGACCCAGGTCGATCGTCTGACTGGCTGCGGCCAACTGAATGGTCGCGGCGGCTGCGCCCGGGGCGAAGTCCATCGTGGCTACGGCCTGGGCGAAATGCATTTTCCATTCGGGCCCAACGAGGACATCCGCGCTACCGATCTCGGCATAGGGGGCGGCGGAGGCCTGGAGTCGGACATTTACACGGGCGAACTCCGCCCCGGCCGGCAGCCGCTCCGCCCGCATCCAGACGGCCAGCAGCAGGACGTCTCCGGCCAGAATAGGCTTGGTCGTCACCGACCCGGCCCCAACGTCCCAAAGGTTCGCGCCTGCCGCCGAAATATCGACTCGCAGGGCTTGGCCCCCCTGAACACTCGACTCGATGATCGAGTGGGTCTCGCCGGTACCGTAGACATCAAAACCGCTGACGAGGACATTGTTCACCGCGCGGTCCAGCATCGACGGACGCGCGGGCGCGGGTGCCCCTTCCTGGGCGACTGACGGCATCGCGACCAAGGCCGGCGCCACGGCAGCGGCGGCGATAGCGAACAGTTTCACGGAACTCTCCCCCCCTTTTTTCAAAGTATGCCGGTCTCTCCATCTGTCCCGCAACAGCCCCCTTCCGCACCTTTTGTTTCGGCATGACGGGACGTTAAGCTGACGGCCATGGATCGGCCTGCTAGCCTCGCTCTGACCTCAAGGAGCGCCCATGCGTCACGCCCGTCTTCTCGCCCTGTCCACCGCCCTCGGCGGGGCCCTGCTGCTTTCGGCCTGCGGCAGCCTGTTCGGGTCGGACGCGACGCCGCCGGCCGCGGCCGCCGCGCCCGCGCCCTCGCCGATGCATGCCCAGCTTCTGGAGGATGTGCGCATTCTCTCCGCCGATGACATGCAGGGCCGCGACACGGGCGCGCCGGGCGGTGAGATGGCGCGCAACTATATCGTCGGCCGGCTGGAGGGGCTGGGCGTCGTCGCCCCACCCATGGGCCGGCTGCAGCCCTGGGAAATGCAGGGCCGGACCCGTGCGGGGCCCCGGACCTACAACGGCGTCAACGTCATCGGAGTGATCCCCGGCACGCGCGTGACCGACCGCTACATCGTCGTCACGGCCCACTACGACCATGTCGGTGTCAACGCCGAGGGCCAGGTGTTCAACGGCGCGGACGACAACGCCTCGGGCGTGGCGACCATGCTGGCGCTGGCGGCGGATCTGAAGCGTCAGGCCCCGGAGCACAGCGTGCTGATCGTGGCGCTGGACGGCGAGGAGCATGGCCTGCTGGGCGCGAAACATTTCGTCGAAGCCCCGCCGATGCCGCTCGAATCGATCACCATGAACCTGAATTTCGACATGACGGCCCGCGCCGAGACCGACGGGAAACTGTGGGTCACGGGGACCTACCAGCACCCGAACTTCCGCCCGATCCTTGAAGGCATTCCGGCCAATGGCGCGGTCGCCCTGGCCTTCGGCAAGGACACGCCGCAGGACACCGGCGAGGACAATTGGGTGGAGGCGTCGGACCACGGGGCCTTCTACAGGGCCCAGGTGCCGTTCCTGTATCTGGGGGTGAACTACCATCCCGACTATCACCGCCCGTCGGACGATTTCGAGCGGATCACGCCGTCGGTCTTCATCAGTGCGACCGAGCTTTCGATCGCCTCGTTCCGGGCGCTGGACGCGGCGCTGGACCGCTGAGGCTCGACTCGACCCGTCGGGCGTGATGGGTTGAACGCCGGAGGACGCCATGCGCACCAGAATTCTCGCCGCCGCCGGCCTTGTGGCCATGCTCACTGTCGCCTCATGCGATCGGCCGGATACGCGGGGCGAGGCCCCGTCGGCTCCGACCCCGCCTCCGGCCACGGCGTTCAGCCACGCCATGACGTCGGACCTGTCCGGCTACTATCTGCCGGCGAACGAGGTGCGGATCGGCAAATGGTCGTTCGACCACGTCTTCGTCGGCCAGGCGCAGGAGTTCCAGGCCTGGGAAGGCGGTAGCCGGAGCGGGACGTTCGGGCCCGTCATGCTGCAGTTCGACGACGTGACCAGCCCCATGGTCCAGACCGAGATCGGAGAGGCGCGGAGCATCACCGCGCGCGTGCTGCCGTCCGCCTATTCGGTCACGGACAACCGCATCACCTTCGAGGGCCGGTCAGGGGAACTGGGCGCGGTCCGGTTCGAGGGCACGCTGGATCCCGGTGCCCTGGCGACAGCGCGACGCAACCTCGGCGACGAGGGCGTGGTGGTCACGGGCCGGCTGACGGTAGGCGATGCTGCGGCGCAGACCGTCCAGCTCCGCTGGTGGGCCGGGGACTAGATCGGCCTCGCTTCGCCGGGTTTCTGCCGGGATGACAAGCAACCTAATCGCCGCTTCGAATGTCCAGCTTCAATCCCAAGGCGTCGGCCAGGGCCTTGCCGCGGCGGCGGGTCTGTTCGCCCAGAAGGACGTCGGCGTAACCCTCTGCCGCCGTCAGGACCAGTGCGCCGTCCGTCACCCCGGCGCGGGCGTTGACCAGCAGCTGGGGCGAACGGCCGGACAGGTCGCAGGCCAGCCGGATCGCGAGGCCGAGGGCGCGGGCACCCTGCCGCTGTTCTTCGTTCAGAAGCCGGGCCACGGTGGAGGCTTCGGGGGTCGAGGCGGAGCCCCCGTAACGGGCGTTGACGGCTACGGCCAGGAAGGCGCGCTCAGCATGGCTCTGGCCCGGTACCGGCGCCCGCAACACCTGGTCGAAGGCCAATTCGACGCGGTGGTCCGGATGCAGACGGGCACCGAGGTCCGCCAGCCGGCAGGCCGCGTCGGCGAGGACGGCGTCGCGCTCGCGATCGAACACTTGCGGCAGGGCGGTCAGCAGGGGCGCGATCCAGCCGAAGAGCGCCCCGGGCAGGCTCGGCGATATGCCCTGACGCGCGCCCAGCGCGGATGAACCCGCCAGCAGGGGATCAGCGGCGGCGATGTCGGGCTCCAGCGCTTCGTAGAGCAATCCTTCCCGCACGCCCCAGGCCGAGAGGACGATCCGCTTCAGGCCGAGCCGCTCGATCAGCCCCTCGAGGACGAGCGCGGCATAGGGCAGGGTCTCGGCGCGCTTCCTCGAAAGTCCCGGCCATTTCTCGAGCGAGGCCTTCGACGACCGGGCGATCAGCCGGGCCGTATCCAGCACCTCTGCGGCGTCCATTTCGTACTGGTGCACGATCCGCAGGGGGTAGTCGCTGACGCCCATATGGACCTGGGCCAGCGTGCGCCAGGCACCGCCGACGGCGTAGAGGGTGTCGGCCTGGAAATCTGCGGCGGCCTGCAGCCGGTCGGCGATAGTCTCCCGCAGCCGATCGGCGTCGAAGCCGCGCGCGTCGGCGAGGGCGAAGGGGCCAAGGGGCAGGGTGACGCCGCGTCCGACCTCGGCCGCCGCCAGCCGCACCAGCTCCAGACTGGAACCGCCCAGATCGCCCACGACGCCGTCGGCGCGGGGAATGCCGGCCAGGACGCCGAGGGCGGCATAGCGCGCCTCCTCCTCGCCGGACAGGACCCGTATCCTGAGGCCGGTTTCGGCGGCCACGCGGTCGCAGAAGTCGCGACCATCCTCGGCCTCGCGCACGGCGGCCGTGGCGGCGACGAAGGTATGGGCAGGCTGTACGCCCTCGATCACGGCGGCGAACCGTTTCAGCGCCGTCAGGGCCTGGGCCGCGCCCTCGACCGAGAGCCGGCCGGTCGCTGCCAGGTCGCGGCCGAGGCCGGCCAGCACCTTCTCGTTGAACACCGTCCAGATCGCCCGGCCTTCCAGCCGGTACAGCACCAGACGGACGGAGTTGGACCCGATGTCGATGGCGGCGACGTCACGCGGTGCGCCAGTCACCGAAAGCAGCGCCTCCGGCATCAGCGCTTCTTCCGCGAGGGCTCGTAGCTGAGATGGCCCGGCAGGGTCTTCACCTTGCGGCCCCGTCCCGACAGACTGGGGTTGGTCATGAAGTATTTGTGCGCCGAGAAGGGGCGCTCGGGGTCAGCGGGCGCGACGCGCCGATAGCTTCCGTCGGGCTCCAGCATCCAGCTCTGGGCGTCGTCCTTCAGATTGGCCACCATGATCTGATCCAGAACCTGGTCGTGGACCGTGGCGTTCAGCACCGGCGTCATCAGTTCGACGCGCCGGTCCAGGTTCCGGTTCATCCAGTCCGCTGACGAAATGTACAGCTTCGCCTTGTCATGCGGCAGGTCGCGTCCGTTGGCGAAGGCGACAATCCGGCTGTGCTCAAGAAACCGGCCGACGATGGATTTGACCCGGATGTTCTCTGACAGGCCCGGGACGCCGGGGCGCAGGCAGCAGATGCCGCGGATGACCAGTTCGATCCGTACGCCCCACTGGCTGGCGCGGTACAGGGCGTCGATGATCTGGGGGTCGACCAGGGAGTTCATCTTGGCCCAGATCGCGGCGGGTTTGCCCTTGGCCGCCGCCGCAATCTCCTTGCCGATCAGATCGAGCAGGGTGGTCTTCATGTTGAGCGGCGAGACCACCAGGGCTTCGAGCTCGTCGGGCTGGGCGTAGCCGGTGATGTAGTTGAACACCCGCGAGGCGTCGCGAGCCAGCATTGGATCGCAGCTGAACAGGCTGAGGTCGGTGTAAACCCGGGCGGTCACAGGGTGATAGTTGCCCGTCCCGAAATGGCAGTAGGTCCTCAGGCCGTCGCCCTCGCGCCGCACGACGACGCTGAGCTTTGCGTGGGTCTTCCATTCGACGAAGCCGAAGACGACGTGGACGCCGGCCCGCTCCATGGCGCGGGCCCACCGCAGATTGGCCTCTTCGTCGAAGCGTGCCTTGATCTCGACCAGGGCGGTGACGTTCTTGCCGTTCTCGGCCGCCTCGATCAGGGCGGCGACGATCGGGCTGTCCTTCGAGGTCCGGTACAGAGTCTGTTTGATGGCGATGACATTGGGGTCGCGCGCGGCCTGACGCAGGAACTGGACCACCACGTCGAAGCTCTCGAACGGGTGGTGGATCAGCATGTCCTTCTCGCGAACCGCCGCGAAGATGTCGCCGCCGTTGTCGCGCACCCGCTCGGGATAGCGGGGTTCATAGCCCTTGAACTTGAGGTCCGGGTGGCCGGACGGGATCAAGTCAGCGACCTGGGCCAGGCCCAGCATGCCGTCGACCAGGACAGTATCCTGGGGCGCGGCGTCCAGCTCATTGGTGATGAAGGTGCGCAGGTCGTCGGGCATGGACGCCTCGATCTTGATACGCACCACCGAGCCGAGACGACGCTGCTTCAGGGCCTCCTCGAACTCCATGACCAGATCTTCGGCCTCTTCCTCGATCTCGATGTCGCTGTCGCGGATCAGGCGGAAGACGCCGCGCTCCAGCACGTCACAACCGGGGAACAGGTGGTCGATGAAGAGCATCAGCAGGCTCTCCAGCGTCAGATAGCGCTTGCGGCCCGGCGTCGAGCGGCCGTCGGTGGCCAGGGGCCAGAACCGCTTCACCTGGGTCGGCACAGGGACGAGGGCGTAGAGGGTCCGGTTGTCCGACCGGCGTTTCAGCTTCAGCGCCAGAGAGAAACCGAGATTGGGAAGGAAGGGGAAGGGATGGGCCGGGTCGATCGCCATCGGCGTCAGCACGGCGAACAGCTGGTTGAGGAATTCGGGTTCCAGCCGCTCGCGTTCGGTCTTGGTGATTCGCCCGGCGTCGACGACCTCGATGCCGACGCCCGCCAGTTCCTTGCGCAGCTTGCGCCAGCGGCGCTGCTGTTCGGCCATCAGGCCGCCGGCGGCGACATTGACCTTGTCCAGTTGCTCGGCCGCTGTCAGGCCGTCGGCCGACAGGACGCGCACCCGTTCGCGCACCTGGCCCTTGAGGCCGGCGACGCGGGTCATGAAGAATTCGTCGAGGTTGTTGGCCGAGATCGACAGGAAGCGCAGCCGCTCCAGCAGGGGGTGCGCCGGATTGGCGGCCTCTTCCAGCACCCGGCCATTGAACGCCAGCCAGGAAATCTCGCGGTTGAAGAAGCGCGTCGGGGAGGCCATCAGGGCCTCGGACAGCTCCAGTTGCGGCGCGCGCGAGGAGGGGACCTCCTCGCCGGTGGTCGTGTCGCTGATGGCCGCATCGCTCATGAAGCCGGTTCTGACCCGGCGCGGCGATGGCCGCAACCTTGGTGACAAAGGAAAACGCCGTCCGACCCGGGGTCAGACGGCGTTTCCTTCCTGTCCGGACGGCTTACCAGCGCCAGGCGTCGAAGATGACGTCGATGATGTAACCGTCGTACTGGTCGATCAGATAGATGTGGTTGTCGACCAGCACCCACCGGGTGCCTTCGGGCGGATAACCGAGGCCGAAGGTGCGCCAGTCGTCCAGCTGATAGCGCCAGAAGATCGACGGCAGGTAGTCGCCGACATTGTAGCGCTGGCCCCAATAGTTCCGCGGCACGCTGTAATAGCCGTAGCCCGGCGCGAAATAGAAGCCCATGCGGAAGCCGTTGTAGCCACGGAACCGCCGGTCGTTGCGCCACCAGTCGCTGCGATGGCTGCGATCCCAGTTGCGCCGCCACTGGTCGCCGCTGAAGCGATTGCGGAACTCGCGGTACTCGCGACGGTCCTGACGCCGTTCGCCGCGGTCGTCGCGCCGATCCCGGCGATCATCGCGCCGGTCGTCACGCCGATCCCAGCGATCGTCACGCCGGTCGTCACGCCGGTCGTCACGCCGGTCGTTGCGGTCATCCCAGCGGTCCTGCGGACGATCCGGCCGGTTGGGACGATCAGGACGGTTTCCACCCCCATCGCCGTCAGGCCGGTTCGGACGATCAGGACGGTTGGGCCGGTCCTGCCCGCCGCCGTTGCCGCCGCCGCCGCCATTTCCGTCGGGACGATCCGGACGGTTGGGGCGATCCTGCCCGCCGCCGCCGTTGCCGCCGCCGCCATTTCCGCCGGGACGATCCGGGCGGTTGGGACGATCCTGCCCGCCGCCGTTTCCGCCGCCGCCGCCGCCGCCATTTCCGTCGGGACGATCCGGGCGGTTGGGACGATCCTGCCCACCGCCGTTTCCGCCGCCGCCGTTGCCGTCGGGACGGTTGGGACGGTCCGGGCGATTGGGCCGGTCCTGGCCGCCGCCGCCTTCGTTGGACGGCCGATCCGGTCGTTCAGGCCTGTCGGGCCGGTCCTCGCGAGCCTCGTCCCCGTTCTGGTTGGAGGCACCGCGGCGGCCGCCGCCACGTTCGCCGTCCTGGGCCAACGCCGTCAGCGGCGACAAGGCCGGCACGGCGAAGGCCGCGATCGCGGCGGCCATCATCAATGAGCGTTTCATTCTCGTCTTGTTCCCCGCACGCCCCTGTCAGACGGCTTGCAGTCAAGGTCGCGCTTTCATCATGAACCGTGACTGAACAGGCGGCACCATTTCGACAGGCTCCACCGCATAAAAAAACGCCCCGCGGGCCGGACCCGCGGGGCGCATTTCCAGGGCTGGATCGGGGCCTAGTAGACGCCCGACAGAACGCTGGCGATCAGGCCTGTCGCGATGGCGATCAGCACGATGTCGTTGCCGGCGTGAACGTAGCGGTAGCCGCGCGGCGCCGGGCGCAGGCCATAGTCGTAGGGATCGCGTACATAGTAGTTGCGATAAGCCGGGGGCAGATAGCCGCCACGCTGCCAGCGCTGGCCGTAGTAGCGCGGCTCGACCCGGTAGTAGCCGTAGCTCGGCGCGTACCAGTAGCCGTTGCGGGCGCCCCGATAGTCGCGGAAGTCGTTGCGGCCGCGCCACCAGTCGCGATTGTTGCGGTCCCAGCGTTGTTCACGACGGAAGTCCTGGCGGTCCTCACGGCGTTCCTCGCGGAAGTCGCGCCGGTCGTCGCGACGGTCCTCACGGTACTCGCGGCGATTGTCATATTCGCCCCGGCGCCAGTCGCGACGGTCGTCGCGCCGCTCCTGACGGTAGTCCTGGCGGTCGTCGCGGCGGTCTTCGCGATAGTCGCGGCGGTTTTCGCGGCGGTCACCCCGGCTCTGGGCCTCGGCGGCCATGGGGGCGGCGGTGGCCAGCACCAGTCCGAGCACCGCGGCCTTGGTCAAGCGGTTCATGATCACTCTCCAGCTGGGGGACCGCGACGGAAAACCGTTCCG
This sequence comes from bacterium, assembly GCA_943372245.1. Lineage (GTDB taxonomy): Bacteria > Pseudomonadota > Alphaproteobacteria > Caulobacterales > Caulobacteraceae > Brevundimonas. The sequence goes on along the minus strand of CALRXX020000015.1, from coordinate 9,845 downwards.
GCCCTTTAATCATGCCCCAGCCTCTCGCCCTGCGGATGAACTCCCCCTGAACGCGAATGTCAGGAAGAGGTGGTTGGTGATTGGTGGCTGGCATCCACCGGCGGAGCCGGGCGGACGGCGTCGCCCTTCCGCCGTCAGTGAAGCTGCAAACACCAACCACCAATCACCCGGCATTGCACCCGACCCGCATTCGCCCCACCTGTGGTCCAGCTTCACAGGACGTCCTCATGACCGCGCCAATCGAACTCTGGTACTGGCCCACGCCCAATGGCTGGAAGGTCTCCATCGCCCTTGAGGAGATGGGGCTGCCCTATGAGATGAAGCCGGTGAACATCGGCGCGGGCGAGCAGTTCGGGGCTGCCTTCCAGGCCATCAGCCCCAATGGCCGCATGCCGGCGATCGTGGATCCGGACGGACCGGACGGGCAGCCGCTGTCGATCTTCGAGTCCGGGGCCATCCTGCAATACCTCGGCGTCAAGTCGGGGCAGTTCTATCCGCAGGACCCGCGCGGCAAGGCCGAGGTCGACCAGTGGCTGTTCTGGCAGGTCGGCGGGCTGGGGCCGATGGCGGGCCAGACCCACCATTTCCGCCAGTACGCCCCGGCCATCGTCAAGGACCAGCGCCAGATCGCCTATGGCGTCCGCCGCTATACAGACGAGACCCATCGACTCTATGGCGTGATGGACCGGCGGCTGGCGGATCGCGACTATCTGGCGGGCGACTATTCGATCGCCGACATGGCGGCCTGGCCGTGGATCCTGCCCGAACTGCAGGGACAGGACCTGGCGGAGTTCCCGAACCTGAAGGCCTGGATGGATCGGGTCGGCGGGCGCCCGGCCGTGATCGCAGGACGGGCCCTCGGCGAGGAGATGCGCCGCAGTCTGGCCTCGTCCGGCAAGGCGGCAGAGGCGGCGCGCAAGGTCCTGTTCGGGCAGCGGGCGCGGTAACTGTTCGTAAGCCTCCCGGTCATGCCCTGTTAGCAGGTGTGAATCAGGGATTTCCGAACTATTTCAGAGGTCTGAACAAGGGCGGAGTATTCAGCCGAACTGTACTGAAAAGGCCCTTCGGGGCCCTTGCTGTTAACTTTACCTTCAAACCGCGGGTATTTGATCGCGTCTCAGAGGACGGGGCCAGAAGGGCGCCGGTTCGGGAGATACGGTGATGAACGCGCAAGAAATGGCGCCCAAGGCCAACGCAGAGCAGGGCCTGCCCCTGCCGACCGCCGACATGAGCGGCGACGACCTGTTCCGGCTGGGCATGATGTATTCGAGCGGCCAGGGCGGTTGCCCTATGGACCGCGTTTCGGCCCACATGATCTTCAACCTCGCCGCCATGAAGGGCAGCATCGAAGCGCGCGTCTATCGCCGCGAGATGAGCCAGGAGATGGAGCAGGACGAGATCGCCGAGGCCCAGAAGGCGGCGCGCCGGTGGATCGACGCGGGCGTGGTCTCGCTGGCCGCCTGAGGATCGTCGTCCGGTGCCGCGTTCAGCGGCCCTGACGCGTGACCCGCACCGCCACCTCGTTGCGGCGTAGCGGCGGCAGGGTCCAGGGCGGGTCATAGAACCACACGACCGGTTCGCCTGCGGCAGTCCAGCCGCTGCCGGTCAGGGCGGCGTCCAGTTCCGCCTCCTTTTCGGCGACGGTCCGGGCGGAGCCCGTCCCGGAAAAGCGCAGCACCGCATAGGTCTCGGCCGGAACCACGGCGAGAGTGACCGCCGGGTCCCGCGGCACGGGCAGGCTGGCCATGGTGTATTCCGACGGCATGAAGAACTGGATCGTCCACCGATCCTGACCCACAGCACCCTGGGCCACGGGCGCGGTCATGGCGATGCTCTGCGACCCGCCCCGGGCGCTGTCTCCGGCCTGGGCGACCGGCGCGGTCATGGCGATGCTGGTCCGGGCGGTATTCCCCCCGAAAATATATCCGGCCAGCCGCTGGAAGCCACGGTTCCGCGCCGCCTCGCTGGTGCCGGTCACGACGGTCTGGGCCGCGATCCGCTCACCATAGGTCCGGATCTCGATGTCGCCGATGCGCCCGACCTCGGTAAAGGCAGGCTCCTCCGTGCCGGACCGGACCCCGACGGTCGAACAGGCGGTCGTCATCAAGGCGGCTGCCACAGCGACAAGTTTCGTTCTCATGGTCGTGCGGTCCATTGCGGTATCCCGGGTCATGGCCGGAAGAAGCCGGTCCCGGGTCAATCGGTTCCATCCATGATCGAAAGACCTTCCCAAGCCCAGACCCATCTTGTCGCAGCAGAACCGGGGCGAAGAGTCAGTCCGCGGCCGTCCCGAAGCCGGCATGGGGCGCGAGCGGCGCGAATTCGGCGGGCGTCCGCGTCATCCGGGCCTGGATGGCGGCCAGGATGTCCGCGGTGTTCCAGATCGAGCCCTGCATCACCGCGGCCCATTCCAGTCCCTCGGCGACCGTGTGGTCGCGGGCATAGGTCACCGCCGCCTTTGAACCCGAGATGGCCAGCGGGGCCTTGGCGGCAATGGCCTGCGCCATCTCCTGCGCGGCGGCCGCCAACGCCACGGCGTCCGGCAGGACCGCATTGACGAAGCCGAGACGCTCGGCCCGGTCGGCCGTGAGCGAGGTGCCGAGATAGGCCAGTTCGCGAACGACGGCTTCTGGCAGAACAAGGGGCAGGCGCTGCAGACTGCCGACATCGGCCATCATGCCGATGTTGATCTCCTCGATGCGGAAATAGGCCCCCGCCGCCGCCAGCCGCAGATCGCAGGCGGCGACAAGGTCGAGCCCGGCCCCGACGCAGGCGCCCTGTACGGCCGCAATCACCGGAAACCGCACCCGCTCGATCATGGTCAGGGTGTCCTGCAGGTCCCGTGCGGCCTGATGAAAGGCCTGCCGCTCGGCCGCGGTGTCGGTCTTGAGGATGGCCCCGCCGGAGAAGACCGAGATGTCCATACCGGCGCAGAAATTGCGCCCCTCGCCGGAGATGACCAGCGCCCGGACATCGCCCGTCGCATCCAGCGCTTTCAGCGCGGGCCCGAAATCCCGCCAGAACGACAGGTCGAGAGCGTTGGACGCCTGCGGCCGGGACAGCTGCAGATGGGCGACGGCACCGTCGCGGGTAATCTCGAAGGCCGACATGGGTCTTTCGCTCCTGTGCGGAATCTGCGTCTGTGGCGCTCCAAGCGTTTTCTATTGAAACCAACCGGGAGCCAAGCCTCATGTCACTTCAGGGCAAGACGCTGTTCATCACAGGTGCCAGCCGCGGCATCGGACTGGCCATTGGCCTGAGGGCGGCGCGCGACGGGGCCAATGTGGTCATCGCCGCCAAGACGGCGGAGGCGCACAAACATCTGCCGGGCACCATCTATTCGGCGGCGGCCGAGATCGAGGCCGCCGGCGGCCAGGCCCTGCCACTGATCGTTGATGTGCGCGACGAGGCCTCGGTGATGGCGGCAGTCGAGGCTGCGGTTGCCCGGTTCGGCGGCATCGACATCTGCGTCAACAATGCCTCGGCCATCCAGCTGACCGGCACCCTGGCCACCGACATGAAGCGCTATGACCTGATGCACCAGGTCAATGCCCGTGGGACCTTCCTGGTGTCGAAGGCCTGTATCCCGCACCTGAAGCAGGCCCGGAACCCGCACATCCTGGCCCTGTCGCCGCCGCTGGACCTGTCGCCGAAATGGTTCGGGCCGCACGTCGCCTACTCCATGGCCAAATACAACATGAGCCTGGCCATGCTGGGCATGGCCGAGGAGTTTCGCGCCGACGGCATCGCCTGCAACGCCCTGTGGCCCCGCACCGGCATCGCCACCGCCGCCATCGAATTCGCCCTGACCGGCAAGGAAGGGCTGGCCTATTGCCGTACGCCCGAGATCATGGCCGACGCCGCCCACGCCATCTTCACCAGCCCGTCGCGCGATCTGACCGGCCGGTTCCTGATCGACGACAGCTTCCTGTACGAGCGTGGCGTGCGCGATTTCGAACGCTACAGCGTGGAGCCGGGCAAACCGCTGATGCCGGACTTCTTCGTGCCGTCTGACAGCCTGCCGCCGCCGGGGGTCGTGGTGGGGTGATGCCGGCGCCGGTGGGCGGTCAGGGTGATTGGTGATTGGTGGTTGGTGATTACGGCACCGGCTTTAGGACGCTGGCACTTGGGAAGGGTGTCGGCGGCGGTTCCTGGAGCCACCGATCACCAATCACCAATCACCCAGGGTCGGCCCGCCCGACCCTAGAACTGCTGATACTGCCCGCCGATCACATAGCTGAAGCCGATCGGCAGGGCGTTGCGGAACAGGGTGACGAAATTCGCCACCTCTGCCAGCGTCGAGCGCGGGACGAAAATGATGTCGCCGCGCCTCAGGGCGATCACCTCGCCGCGTCGGGGCCGCAGGTCGATCGCCCGCATCATCCGCCGTCCGCCCGGTCCGCGCCGGATCAGGGCCACTTCGCCCTGTTTGGCGGTGGGCAGGAAGCCGCCCGCCTGGATTACGGCCTGATAGGCGTCGATGTCGCCGGCCATGTCGAGCACGCCGGGTGTCCGCACCTCGCCGTCGACCCAAACCTTGAGCGGCCCGGCGGCCTTCAGCGTGATTTCCACCACCGGCCGGCGCAGCTGGCTGGCGTAGGCGGCGGAGGCGTCGGCCTCAACCTCGGCGATGGTGCGGTCGGCGGCCATGATCTGGCCCACCAGCGGAAGCGAGATACGGCCGTCGGGGCCGATGCGCTGGGTGCGGGTCAGCTCGACCGCTGTCGGCGTGGCGATCTCGATCTCGTCGCCCGGATACAGGACGTACTCAGGCTCCATCTCGGTCCAGTCGGCGAAGCCGATCTCGGGGAAGGAGGTCCGGCCCATGTTCTGGATCCGGTTGTCCCCGCCGCGCCCGCCCTGGGGCAGGGGCATGCGCGAGCCGTAGTCGTCGCCGCCCAGTCCCGGCATGCGGGGGAGCGCCGGCACGCCGCCGCAGCCGCTGACCATCGCGCCGGCGCTGACAAGGCCCAGCAGCAACAGACGGCGGTCGATGGACATGGGGACTCACTCCGCGAAAACAGCTTTGGTGCAGGGTCGGCGCTTATGGGTAACCAGTGGTTAACGGACGGCCGCAGGATGTCGCGAATGCGACGAGGCGCCCCGGCCGGCGCGCGACAGGCTGATGGCGCTGTCGCTGGAATGCCGTCAGCTTGCGTCCGGCGGCGGAGGCCGTATTGGGGGCGGCATGATCCAGGACGGACCCCGCGAGCTCGAGGATGTTGTCGTGACCGCGGCCCGCCTGCCGCCGGCGGCCGGCGACGCGGCCTTTTCCGTGATCCGGCTCGACGGCGTGTTGCTTGATCGGGCGACCCGGCTGGACGAGGCCCTGGCGACCGTCCCCGCCGTCTCCCTGTTCCGGCGCACCTCCAGCCTCGGTGCCAATCCGACCACCCAGGGGATCAGCCTGCGTGCGATCGCGCCATCCGGCGCGGGCCGGACGCTGGTCACCCTCGACGGCGTGCCGCTCAACGATCCCTTCGGCGGATGGGTGATCTGGTCGCAGGTCGCGCCCGAGAGCCTGGAAGGACTCGACATCATCCGCGGCTCGGGCGCGGGCCCCTATGGTGCGGGCGCCCTGACGGGCGTGATCGCCCTGCGGGAACGCGACCGCGAGGGCGGCGTCCTCGACGCGTCGCTGGGGGAGGACGGTGGCCGACGGATCGCAGCCGCCGCGACTGTGGATCAGGGCCGCGTGTCGATCACCGGCTCGACCCTCTACGACCGATCGGATGGATACACGCCGGTGCGGGGTGCCGCGGCGGGTGCCGCCGACACGCCGCTGGACCTCGAGACGCTCAGCGGGTCGCTGCGCGCAGATATCGCGATCGACGGCACGACGGCCCTGTCCCTGCACGGCTCGGCCTATGATGAGGCGCGGGGTTCAGGCCTGGCGGGTGCCCGCTCTTCCGGAAGCGGACAGGGCTACAGCGCGACCCTGGCGCGGGCGCCGGGCCGCAACCGCCTCGGCTGGCGTGCCCAGGTCTGGCACCGCGACAGCGCCTTCGCCAATACGTCCGTCGCGGTGGCCGCTGATCGGGCCACGACCACCCCTGCCAATGACCAGTTCGCCACGCCCGCCAGCGGCTGGGGCGGCAACCTCGCCCTGCGCGGCGTGGGTCTCGATCTCGGCGACGGCCGCCTCGAATGGGAGCTGGGCGCCGACGCCCGCTTCAGCGAGGGCGAGACGCAGGAGCGGTTCCGCTACCTGGCCGGCCAGTTCACCCGCGACCGGTTCGCCGGGGGGGAGGCCTCGGTCGCGGGCGGCTATGCCGAAGCCGCCTGGAGCCGCGGCCCGTGGCTGGTCGCGGGCGGACTGCGGCTGGATCGCTGGGAGAACGCCCGGGCGCGGCGGCTGGAGCTGGACCGCGCGACCGGCCTGCCGACGCTCGACGAGACCTATCCGGACCGGTCGGGCGACGTCGTCAGCGCACGCCTCGCCGCCCGCCGGACGCTGAGCCCGGACCTCGCGGTGCGCGCCGCTGCCTATTCGGGTTTTCGCCCCGCGACCCTCAACGAACTGCACCGCCCCTTCCGGGTCGGCAATGATCTGACGGAGGCCAACGCGGCGCTGGAGCCCGAAACGCTGGCGGGTGCCGAGGTCGGTCTGTCGTGGGACGATGCACACACCCGTTTCGGCGCGACGGTGTTTGTGAACCGCATCGAGGCCGCGATCGTCAACGTCACCCTCGGCGTGGGGCCCGGGATTATCGCCGCCCTGCCGCGCGCGGGCTTCATCCCGGCCGGCGGCGTGCTGCGCCAGCGGCGGAACGCCGGCGTGATCGAGGCTGTGGGCCTCGAGCTGACCGCGGACCATCGCTTCGAGACCATCACTCTCACGGGCGCTGTGTCGGTCACAGACGCCGAAGTGGACGGCGGAGCGGCGGCACCGCAACTGACCGGCCTCCGGCCGGCCCAGGCTCCGGTGGTCAGCGCCACCGCCGGCGCGGACTGGCGCGTCAGCGACCGGCTGACCCTCGGCCTGCGCGGCCGCTATGAGAGCCGGCGTTTCGAGGATGACCTGAACAGCCGCGTGCTCGACGCGGCCCTGACACTCGACGCCCGCGCCGACTGGCAGGTCCGCGAAGGCGTCATGCTGTACGCCGCGGCCGACAACCTGCTCGACGCGGCGGTCGAGGTATCGGAAACCGCCAACGGCGTTGCGGGCTTCGGTCCTCCGCGCACCCTGAGGGCCGGTCTTTCGTTGAGCTGGTGAGGGGCACCGTTGCCGAAAGGGCATCGCGGCCCCGGCGAATAAAAGCCATTGAAAACAAGGTGTCGAAAAACCAACGTCGCTAACCGGTAGTTAACGCCGGTGGCCCAAGGCTGACCATTCAAGTCCAGTACGATGGAATCAGTCCGCCCCCCATGCGCACGTCGGCCTACACGACAGTCCGCCCGCGCTACGGCTTCTCGGATGTCGTTGGCCTGCTGTTCCGCGAAACCCTGCTGATGGTCGTGATCTTTCTGGTCGTGTTCGCCATCGGCACGGCGGCGGTGCTGACGCTGAAGAAGTCCTACACCGCCACCGCCAGTGTCTATGCCGGGGCCGGGCAGGAGTATGTCTACCAGTCCCGGGTCGGCGCGATTGATCCCAGCCAGCCGCTCGAGGCGGACGCTGTGGCGGGCGCGGAAGCCCGTATCCTGGGAAGTCTGACGGTCAAGCGCCGTGCCATCAGCGCCGTCGGTGCCGACACCATACTGGGACCCGGTGCCACAGGAACGCCGGCCGAGAAGGAGACCGCCGCGCTGAAGGTCCTCGATTCCGGCCTCGGCGTCGGCGTCACCCCCGGCAGCGCCATCATCGCGGTATCCTTCAAGTCCGATGACCCGGTGCGCGCGGCCCAGGTGCTGAACGCCGTGGTTGACCAGTATCTGGTCCGGCGCCGGCAAGTCTTCCAGGGCTCGACAACCCCGGCCTATGCCGCACAGCGCGAGGCGTTCGAGACCGACCTCAACACCGCTGACGAAGCCTACAACGCCTTCCTCGCGTCCAACGACATCGGTGACTTCGCCACGGCCAAGGCCAGCCTCGCGGCCAGCTATCAGACCACCCAGGCCGAGGCCCTGTCGCTGCGCGCCCAGCTGAACCAGGCCAGCCAGCGGCTGGCGACGCTCGAGGCCCAGCTGGCGCAACAGCCTGCCGAGGTGGTGCTGCAGCAGGACCTGAACATCTCGGCCCAGGACCAGATCCTGCAACTGCGCACCCAGCGCGAGGCGCTGCTGTCGCGCTATACGCCCGAGGCCCAGCCGGTAAGGGACATCGATCAGCAGATCGCCGACCTGCAGGCCTATGTGGCCACCGGCACCACGGTCGGCCCCAAGGAGGTCCGTACCGGGCCCAGCACCATCTTCACCGAGATCGAGACCGCCCGGATCACCGCCGCCGCCGACCGAGACGGCCTCGCCGCCCGGCTGGCCGTGGCGGAAGGCCAGCTGAACCAGCTGCGCTCGCGTCTGGCCGAGATGACCCGGCTGGAATCGACCAACGCCAATCTGGCCGGCAATCGCGAGGTCCTGACGACGCTGGTCCGCGACTTCCAGCAGCGCGAGAGTGCGGCTCGCGCCGACAGCGCCCTGGTCGCCGCCGGGGCGGACAACGTCAACGTCATCGAGCGCGCCGAGGCCCCGACGCGGGGTGTCAGCCTCAAGGCACCGCTGCTGGCGGTGGTCTTCCTGTTCGCGGCGTTCACCGCCCTGTGCGCCGGCCTGCTCAGGGTGTTCACCCGCCGGGGCTATGTGACGCCCGCCTCGACCGGACGGACCCTCGACATGCCCGTTCTGGCCGTGGCCCCGATGAAGGCCCGATGACCCCGCCCGTGTTAGCGTAGGAGCCTGTAACGGGCGCGTAGCGATTCGATGGTCGATCTGACATCCGAAATGGCGGCTCTCTGGGCTGCGCTGGGACCGGCGCGGGGCCATCGCGGCCGCGTGGTCCAGATCGCCGCCGCCGCCTCCGGCGAGGGCGTGTCGACGGTCGCGCGCGAATACGCCCGGCTGGCTGCCGTGCGTGCGCGCCGACCGGTCTGGCTGATCGACGCCGATCTGGCCGAGCAGGGGCAGATGGAGGCCGTCGCGGCCGAACCCGATCGTTTCGGTACGCTGGGCAAGGCGGCCATCGCCACACCCGACGGCTCCATCTTCTTCGCCGTCACCCCGCGGATCATGGACCGGGCGGGCAAGCCCGTGCATCCGGCCCGGCTGATGAGCGCCCGGCCCTGCCTCGGCGGACGGTTGTGGGTGACCCGGTTCGCGGCGGAGCATCTGCGCTCGGGACAGCGCGCCGAGGCGGTCAGTGACGCCCGCTACTGGGACGCCCTGCGCAAACACGCCGACACGGTGGTGATCGACGCCCCCGCGGCCGACCGCAGCGATATGGCCATCACCCTCGCCCCCTATGTCGACGCCACCGTCCTGGTCGTGGCGGCCGAGAGCGGCGCGGCCAATGAGCCGTTGATGCTGCGGGACGAGATCGAGGCGGTGGGCGGCAAGATCGCCGGGGTGGTCGTGAACCGCTCGACCTACAATCCGCCGGCCTTCCTGAAGCGGCTGACGGGCTAGACCTTCGCCGCGTCCAGTCGGGCGACTTCCCGCGCGCCGTAGAAATGGGGTTCGAACCCCTTCATCCAGAACAGTTTTCCGACACCGCGCGCGGTGCGATCGTACATCTCGGCCCGTTTCGGACTGGCGATGAGGGTCAGGGCCGCCGAGGCCGCGCCCCAGACGGCGGTCTGGGCCGCGCCGATCGCCATCCAGCGCGCCACGCCGGGCCAGTTGCGCGCCGCCGCCGCCGTCTGGCTGGGGCCCTGGCCATAGGCGAAGGCACGGGCGAGGGCGTAGTTCAG
>CALRXX020000014.1:0-92074 GCA_943372245.1 bacterium | reverse complement strand
TCGGCGACCCGGTCCACGCCAAGATGATCTCGGACATGCTGCTGGAAGAGCACGGCGTCTATGTCCAGCCGATCAACTACCCGACCGTGCCCAAGGGCACCGAACGACTGCGCTTCACCCCGTCGCCCAACCACACCGACGCCATGATGGACGACCTCGTCCGCGCCATGGACGCCCTGTGGACCCACTGCAATGTGGCGCGGATGCCGGCGGTCGCCTGACCGGTTATGTTGCGCGATTGAAATCAGGCTGAAATCCCGCCGGCCGACCTGTTGAGCTCACAGGAGCTCCTGCATGTTTCGCACAAGACTGATTGCTGCCTTGGCCGTACTGGCTGCATTTTCCAACAGCGCGGCCGCGCAGACTGCCATGGGCGGCCCGCCGCCGGTTGAAGTCATCGGCGACCAGATGACAGTGGAGATCGGGCAGCGTCAGGGCGCGCCACTTGTGCCGGTCATGATCAACGGCAAGGGCCCCTATCATCTCATTCTGGACACGGGGGCGGCCCTTCAGGTCATGTTGAGCCCGCAGATCATCCAGGATCTGGATGTGTCGCCGGTCGGCGCTGCCCTCATGGGCGACCCTTCGGGAGGCAACCCGCGGGAGGTCTCGATCTACGGCGATCTCCGCCTCCAGATTGGAAACATGACCTTTCAGAACGTCTCGGCTCTGGAGAACGGATCGGTCGGTGTCGATGGCGTGATCGGCGCAGGATTGTTCGACAAATTCCGGGTGAGTCTCGATTTCGCAAGGGACCGCGTGACCTTCGACCGCCTCAGCCTCCCGGAAGCGGACGGCGAGACGATCCACGATTTCCGGGCAGACGGCGCCGGCCTCATCATGGTCGATCTGAAGGTCGGCGATGTCATGGTGCCGTCGCACCTCGACATCGGCCAGAGCGTGTCGCCACTCATCATGCCTGAGGCGCTGGCCTTGTCTCTTCCCCGGGTGGGAGAGCCACAGCGGGTCGGAACAGCCCGGACGGTCAGCAGCACCATCGACATTATGGCTGTGGAACTTGCGGTGCCGGTAAGGCTGAACAATCAGACCCTCACCGTGAAGACGGCCGCCTATCCCAATGTGATCAATGCCGCCAACCTGGGCGCTCGTGCCTTTGAGGATTCGGTGCTGATAATTGACTATCCCAATCACCGCCTTCAGATCACACCGGTGCGTGCGGACCCATGAGAGACCTGAATGGACGTGGATAGCGGCGAGATCATTGTCGAGACCACCCGTCAGGGCCTCTATCTGAAATGCTGTGCCGTCCATGTGGCCACCGCTGTTGAAGCGGTCGCCATCGGCCCGGCCCATGAGCCGAAGGCGGTCGAGCGACTGGCGATTGCCAAGCTCAGGAAGGCGTTGGCGTCGCGCTGACCCACCAGATGTTGTGGTCGGTCGGTCGGCGGCGTAGAGAAGTGGCCTGTTTCGGCGCAACTCTAGTATCGGGGCTCCTTCGTGACCGCCTTCACCCACGACGCCTATTTCTCGAAAAGCCTCGCCGAGGCTGATCCCGACATCTTCGGCGGGATCCAGGGCGAACTGGGCCGTCAGAAGGAGCAGATCGAGCTGATCGCCTCCGAGAACATCGTCTCGAAGGCGGTGCTGGAGGCCCAGGGCTCGGTCCTGACCAACAAATACGCCGAGGGCTATCCGGGCCGCCGCTACTATGGCGGCTGTGAATATGTCGATGTTACCGAGAACATCGCCCGCGAGCGCGCCAAACAGCTGTTCGGCTGCGCCTTCGCCAACGTCCAGCCGCACTCGGGCGCCCAGGCCAACCAGGCGGTGTTCCAGGCCCTGCTGAGCCCCGGCGACACCTTCCTGGGCATGGATCTGGCGGCCGGTGGCCACCTGACCCACGGCTCCCCGGCCAACCAGTCAGGCAAATGGTTCCGGCCCGTGACCTATACGGTCCGTCCGGGCGATTGCCTGATCGACTATGACAACGTCGCCGAGATGGCCGAGCGCGAGAAGCCGAAGCTGATCATCGCCGGGGCCAGCGCCTACAGCCGTCCCATCGACTTCAAGCGTTTCCGCGAGATCGCCGACTCGGTCGGAGCGTATCTGATGGTCGACATGGCCCACTATGCCGGCCTGATCGCCGGCGGGGTCTATCCCGACCCGCTGCCCCACGCCCATGTCGTCACCACCACCACCCACAAGACCCTGCGCGGCCCGCGCGGCGGCATGGTGCTTTCGAACGACATCGAGCTGGGCAAGAAGATCAATTCGGCGGTCTTTCCGGGCCTGCAGGGCGGGCCGCTGGAGCATGTCATCGCCGCCAAGGCCGTGGCCTTCGGCGAGGCGCTGAAACCGGAGTTCAAACTCTATGCGAAGCAGGTCGTGCTCAATGCTCAGGCGCTGGCCGCCGTACTGGTCGAGCGCGGCGCGGCCATCGTCTCGGGCGGCACCGACAGCCATCTGATGCTGGTCGACCTGCGCCCCAAGGGCGTGACCGGCAAGGCAACCGAGGCCGCCCTCGAACACGCCCTGATGACCTGCAACAAGAACGGCGTGCCGTTCGACACCGCACCGTTCACGGTCACATCGGGCGTCCGTCTGGGCACGCCGGCAGGCACGACGCGCGGCTTCGGCGTGGGTGAATTCCAGCAGGTCGGCCACTGGATCGCCGATGTGATCGACTCGATGAAGGGAACGGACGAGGCCGACGCGGGCGTGTCGCAACGAGTCGCGGGCGAGGTGCGCGCGCTCACACGTCGCTTCCCGATTTACGGATAACTGTCTGATGAAATGCCCATTCTGCGGACATCAGGATACCCAGGTGAAGGACAGCCGCCCGTCGGATGACGGTGCCGCCATCCGCCGCCGACGGTCCTGCCCGCAGTGCAGCGGGCGGTTCACCACCTTCGAGCGGGTGCAACTGCGCGAGCTGATGATCCTGAAACGCAACGGCCGCCGCGCGCCGTTCGACCGCGACAAGCTGGAGCGTTCCCTGAACGTCGCCCTGCGCAAACGCCCGGTGCAGGCCGAGCAGATCGAACAACTGGTCAGCCGCATCACCCGCCAGCTGGAAAGCCTCGGCGAGACGGAGGTCCCGTCCTCGACGGTCGGCGACTTCATCATGAAGGCGCTGAAGACGGTCGATGAGGTGGCCTATGTCCGCTACGCCTCGGTCTACAAGGATTTCCGCCACACCGGCGACTTCGCCCGGTTCCTCGGCGACGAGGGTCTGGACGAAAGCTGATGCCCGCCCCGAACCAGAGGGTTCGCGTCACGCTGAAGCTGGCCACCTCGCTGGACGGCCGGATCGCCACCGTGTCCGGAGAGAGCCAATGGATCACCGGCGAGGCGGCGCGGCTCGAAGGCCATCGTCTTCGCGCGGCCCATGACGCCATCCTGGTCGGTGTCGGGACGGTTCTGGCGGACGACCCCGAACTGACCGCCCGCCTGCCGGGCCGATCGGTGGACCAGCCGTTGCGCGTGGTGCTCGACAGCCGCCTGCGGACCCCGTCGACTGCCAGGGTCGCGAGCGGCGGGGACACTCTGATATTCACCATCGCGGAACCTGCGCCCGTCGGCGGCGCGGCAGTGGAGCGGGTTGCGGCGGAAGACGACCGGCCGTCCGCCGCCGCAAGTCTGTCGGCCCTGAAGCGCCGGGGGGTCGGCTCGGTCCTGATTGAGGGCGGCGGTCAGGTCGCCGCCAGCTTCCTCCGCGCCGGTCTGGTCGACCGTCTCGAGTGGTTCCGGGCACCAATCCTGCTGGGCGGGGAGGGGCGGCCGTGCGTTGCGGCGCTCGCCCTGTCGCGACTTTCCGACGCCCCACGGTTCCGCCGCCTTGCGGTCGAGCCTTGTGGTGACGACCTGTGGGAACGCTACGAGAAAGTCTTCTGAGTCCATGTTCACCGGCATCGTCACAGACATCGGCCGTGTCCGTTCGGTCCGCGAAACCCAGCGCGACCGGCGCTATGAGATCGAGACCGCCTGGGACACGGCCGGGATCGACCTCGGTGCCTCGATCAGCCACGCGGGCTGCTGCCTTACGGTCACAGAAAAGGGCCCCGGATGGTTCGCGGTCGAGGTCTCCGGCGAGACCCTGTCGAAGACGACCCTGGGCGGCTGGCGCGAGGGTGATCCGGTCAATCTTGAGCGCGCCGCGAAACTGGGCGACGAACTGGGTGGCCATATCGTCTCGGGCCATGTCGACGGCCTGGGCCGTGTGGTCTCGGTCAATCCCGAAGGCGGCTCGCACCGGATCGACATCGCCGCACCCGCACCGCTGCACCGCTACATCGCCGCCAAGGGGTCGATCACGGTCGACGGGGTGTCGCTGACGGTCAATGCGGTCGACGGTGAGGTCTTCGGCCTCAACATCATTCCCCACACCTGGGACGCGACCACGCTGGGCGGGCTGAAGGCCGGCGACACGGTCAATCTCGAGATCGACATGCTGGCGCGATACCTCGCGCGGTGGCAGGAGACGGCGTGATGCAATTGGCCGCGAACATGAACGACAGCCCGATCAGCCCCATAGAGGACATCCTCGAGGACGCCCGCAACGGCAAGCCCTACATCCTCGTCGACGCCGAGGACCGGGAGAACGAGGGCGACATCATCATTCCGGCCCAGTTCGCCACGCCGGACCAGATCAATTTCATGGCCCGGCACGCGCGGGGCCTGATCTGTCTGGCCATCACCGGGGAGCGAGCGCGCCAGTTGCGCCTGCCGCCGATGGCCGCCGAGAACCGCACCAGCATGGGTACGGCCTTCACCGTTTCGATCGAGGCACGCGAGGGTGTCACCACCGGCATCAGCGCCGCCGACCGCGCCCGCACGGTGCAGGTCGCCTCGGACCCGACCAAGGGTGCCGACGACATCGTCTCGCCCGGCCACGTCTTCCCGCTGGTCGCGCGTGACGGAGGGGTGCTGGTCCGCACCGGCCATACCGAGGCGGCGGTCGACATCTCGCGCATGGCCGGACTGACCCCGGCCGGCGTCATCTGCGAGATCATGAACGACGACGGCTCGATGGCGCGGATGCCCGATCTGGTCGCCTTCGCCCAGCTGCACGGGCTCAAGATCGGCACCATCGCCGACCTCATCGCCTATCGCCGCCGCACCGAGCGCTATGTCGAGCGGGTCATGGATACGCCCTTCGAAAGCGTCCACGGCGGGCCGTTCCGGCTGATGCTGTACCGGAACACCATCGAGGGCGCCGAACACATCGCCCTGGTGAAGGGCAAGATCGAGCCGGGCAAGCCGACACTCGTCCGCATGCACCAGGTCGATTTCGCCGCCGACATTCTCGGCCATGTCGAGGCGCGACAGAACTATGTGCCCCGGGCGCTTGAGGCGATCAGCTCTCATCCGGGCGCCGGGGTGACCGTCTTCCTGCGCGATCCCGACCTGCAGGGCCTGGCCGAGCGGCTGGCCGGGGTCGCAAAGCCGGCGGCCATCGATCGCTCGATCCGCAACTACGGCGTCGGCGCCCAGATCCTGCTGGACCTCGGCGTGCGCGACATGATCGTGATGAGCTCGACCCGCCCCAACCCCGCCGCGCTTGAGGGCTATGGCCTGCGCATCGTCGGCTGGCGCGACATGGACGGAGAAGACCAATCGTAAGCGATCCCTGGCGCGTCCTCATCGTTGAGGCGCGCTTCTATGACGACCTGGCCGACGCCCTGCTCGAAGGGGCGAAGGACGCCCTGCGCGCGCGGGGCGCCGATTTCGACGTGGTCTCGGTGGCCGGTGCCCTGGAGGTTCCGACCGCCATCGCCCTGGCTGAGGAGGCGGGACGGTTCCCGACCGCGCCGCGCTATGACGGCTATGTGGCCCTGGGCTGCGTGATCCGCGGCGAGACCTATCATTTCGAGATCGTCTCGGACCAGTCGGCGGCCGCCCTGAGCAACCTCGGCCTGAAGGGACTGGTCATCGGCAACGGCATCCTGACCACCGAGGACGAGGCCCAGGCCTGGGCCCGCGCCCGTATCAGCGAGGGCGACAAGGGCGGCGGCGCGGCGCGCGCCTGTCTGGACCTCATTGCCTTGCGCAAGCGGCTGCGGCTAGGACTGGGCGCGTGACCGAACCCGCCAGCCTTCAATCCGTGCTCGAGCAACTCGCCGAGGCCGAAAAACAGCGCGCCGAACCGCAGTTGACCAGCCGTCAGCGTCGCGCCCGAACAGTTGCCCGCCTCGCCGCCGTCCAGGCGCTCTATCAGATGGAGCTGGCCGGAGAGGGTGTGGACACGGTCATCACGGAATTCTCGAACCATCGTTTCGACTCCGACATGGAGGGCGAACCTCTGGCCGAGGCCGATGAGGACTATTTCGCGGAGATCGTGCGCGGCGTGGTCGGTAGCCAGCGCGATATCGATGCGGCCGTGAAGGCGCGGCTGGCGTCGAACTGGCGGCTGGAGCGGCTCGATTCGACCCTACGCGCGCTCCTGCGCGCCGGGGCGTGGGAGCTGCGCGACCGTCAGGATGTGCCGCGAGAGATCGTGATCGATGAATATGTCGAACTGGCCAAGGCCTTCTTCGACGATGCGGAGGCGAAATTCGTCAATGCGGCGCTGGACGGCGTGGCCCGAGACGTCCGCCCGAAGGCCTAGGTGAGCCCATGCCCGCGGTCGATGTCGCCGGCGAGTTCGAGACCATCCAGCGGCTGTTCGCGCCTCTGGCCCACCCTGAATGGGGCCGCGGGCTGGAGGATGACGTCGCCGTGGTGCCCTCGCGCGCCGGATATGATCTGGTCCTGACCAAGGACGCCATCGTCGAGGGCGTTCATTTCCTGCCGACTGACCCGCTCGACACGGTGGCGCGCAAGCTGATGCGGGTGAACCTGTCCGATCTTGCCGCCAAGGGGGCCGAGCCGTTCGGCTATCTGCTCGCCTGCCACTGGTCGCCCCGCTGCGGGTGGCCCGAACGGATGATGTTCGTGGAGGGGCTGCAGGCGGATCAGAAGGTCTTCGGCGTCGCCCTGCTGGGCGGGGACACGGTCACCACGCCCGGGCCGGCCAGTTTCTCGATGACCCTGCTCGGCTGGACCCCCAGGGGGCGCACGGTGGGTCGCGCCGGCGCCAGACCCGGCGACCTGGTGTTCGTCACCGGTGCCATCGGCGACGGTTGGCTGGGGCTGGAGGCCTCGCAGGGCAAGCTTTCGGTGGACGCCGAGCGTGTCGCGGCCCTGTCCGATCACTACCGCTCACCCATCCCACGAACCGAGTTCGCCCTGCCCATTCGGGACATGGCCACGGCCTCGATCGACATCTCCGACGGTTTGATCGCCGACCTCGGGCACATGGCGGACGCCGGCCGGATCGGTATCGAGATCGACCTGGAGACGGTGCCGTTGTCCGCCGCCGGCCATGCCTGGTTCGACGGACGGGTCGACGCGCAGGCGGCGCTGGAGAAGCTGGTCACGGGCGGCGACGACTACGAGATTGCCTTTACGGCCTCGCCCCGTGACGAGGCGGCCCTGCGGCGGGAGGCGGAGCGTCGTCACCTTCGACTGACGCGGATCGGCCGCGTCACCGCGGGGCAGGGCGTTGTCGCCCGTTTCGGCGGCCAGCCGGTTACATTCGCCCGCCCGGGCTTTACCCACGGCTGACAACGATTTCTCAAGGCGTCGGCGTCATGGTGACGCCATGCGCCGTCGTGACCTCCTCGCCGCCACCGCCGTCCTGTCCGCTGTCGCGCCTGCGGCGCTGGCTGAAGGCGCCCCCGCGGCCGGACAGAGCCTGAGCATGCCGGGCGTCGGCCTGCCGATCATCGCGGGCGGACGACTGCGCAACTACGTCTTCGTTTCGCTTCGCCTGCATCTCGGCGGTTCGGCGACGCCGGAGACGATGCGCGCCAAGGAGGCCTATCTGCGCGACGCCCTGGTGCGCGCCGGCCACCGGACGCCCTTCGTGGTGGCCGACGACTGGACGCGGGTCGACGCACCAGCCGTTTCCGCCAGCCTGATGCGGTCGGCGGCGACAATCGCGGGGCGCGGCTCGGTCACCCGGGTCGAGATTGTCAGTCAGGCTCCGCGCCGACGCACCGGCGTCCAGACCGGCTGATCAATATCGCCTGTTGCGTCGCCTGCCGGTATTTGGCACGTTTCCGCCGCAATTCCCCAAGGACGCAACATGCGTCCGGTGCGCACGGGGGGACCGGAAGGCGGAAAGAGGCGGATAACGCCCACCGCGCCAAGGGACCGGGCGTCTGAAGATCACAGGACTTGGAAACGTCATGAGCAACTATCTGTGGCTGGTCATCGCCGCAGGCGCACTGGGGGTCCTCTATGGACTGATCCAGACCGCCTCGCTGATGAAGGCCAGTACCGGCAACGACAAGATGCGCGAGATCGCTGCGGCGATCCAGGAAGGCGCTTCGGCTTATCTGCGGCGGCAGTACACCACCATCGCCATGGTCGGCGTGGTGATCCTGGTCGCGGCCTACTTCCTGATCGGCGCCTGGGCGGCGATCGGCTTCGTCATCGGTGCCGTCCTTTCGGGTCTGGCCGGTTTCGCCGGCATGCTGATCTCGGTCAGGGCCAACGTCCGCACGGCGCAGGCCGCGTCCGAGAGCCTGGCCAAGGGTCTGGATCTGGCCTTCCGCTCGGGTGCCATCACCGGCATGTTCGTGGCGGGCGGTGCCCTTCTGGGCGTGGCCGGATACTATGCCTTCCTGACGGCCGGTGCGGGCTTTGAGTCGACCAGCCGCGAGGTCATCGACGGCCTTGTGGCCCTGGGCTTCGGCGCCTCGCTGATCTCCATCTTCGCCCGTCTGGGCGGCGGCATCTTCACCAAAGGTGCCGACGTCGGCGGCGACATGGTGGGCAAGGTCGAGGCCGGCATCCCCGAGGATGACCCCCGCAACGCCGCGACCATCGCGGACAACGTGGGCGACAACGTCGGCGACTGCGCCGGCATGGCCGCCGACCTGTTCGAGACCTATGCGGTGACCACGGTCGCCACCATGGTGCTGGCCGCGATCTTCTTCCGCGACCAACCCTACGTCGACATCATGATGCTGCTGCCGCTCGCCATCTGCGGCATCTGCATCGTCACCTCGATCATCGGCAGCTTCTGCGTCCGCCTGGGCAAGAGCCAGAACATCATGGGGGCCCTGTACCAGGGCCTGATCGTGACGGGCGTGCTGTCCGCGGTCGCGGTCTATTTCGTGATCGACAAGCTGTTGCCCGAGAATGCGGTCATCATCGCCTCCAACGGCCTGACCATCACCGCCATGGACCTGTTCTGGTCCGGCATGGTCGGCCTGCTGGTCACCGCCGCCATCGTTGTGATCACCGAATACTACACCGGCTCCAACTTCCGTCCGGTGCGCTCGGTCGCCAACGCCTCTGTTTCGGGACACGGCACCAATGTCATCCAGGGTCTGGCCGTCTCGCTTGAGTCGACCGCCCTGCCGGCGCTGACCATCATCGTCGGCATCGTCGCCTCGTATCAGCTGGCGGGCCTGTTCGGCATCGCCATCGCCACCACGACCATGCTGGGCGTGGCGGGCATGATCGTGGCGCTGGACGCCTTCGGTCCGGTCACCGACAACGCCGGCGGCATTGCCGAAATGGCGGGCCTGCCTGCGGAAGTGCGTCATTCGACCGACGCGCTCGATGCGGTCGGCAACACCACCAAGGCCGTCACCAAGGGCTATGCCATCGGTTCGGCCGGCCTCGGCGCGCTGGTGCTGTTCGCGGCCTATACGTCCGACCTGGACTATTTCGCCGCCAACTCGGACCAGTTCCCGTTCTTCGCCGGCATGGGTCAGATCGATTTCGGCCTGACCAATCCGTACGTCGTCGTCGGCCTGCTGTTCGGGGGGCTGCTGCCCTTCCTGTTCGGCGGCATGTCGATGATGGCGGTCGGTCGCGCGGCCGAGGCCGTGGTGGCCGAGGTGCGCCGTCAGTTCCGCGAGAACCCGGGCATCATGACCTACGAGGTCAAGCCCGAGTACGGCCGGGCCGTCGACATCCTGACCAAGGCGGCGATCAAGGAGATGATTGTGCCGTCCCTGCTGCCGGTGCTGTCGCCGATCGTTCTGTTCGTCGCCGTGCTGTCGATCTCGGACAAGGCCACGGCCTTCGCCGCCCTCGGTGCCATGCTGATGGGCGTCATCGTCACCGGTCTGTTCGTCGCCATCTCGATGACCTCGGGCGGCGGCGCGTGGGACAATGCCAAGAAGGTCATTGAAGAGGGCTTCACCGACACGAACGGCGTCGTCCACGGCAAGGGCTCCGAGGCGCACAAGGCCGCGGTAACCGGCGACACGGTGGGCGATCCCTACAAGGACACCTCCGGTCCGGCCGTGAACCCGATGATCAAGATCACCAACATCGTGGCCCTGCTGCTTCTGGCAGTCCTGGCCAGCGGCAAGGTGTTCTAGGACCCGCTTCCCGTCCTCCCGGTTCGTCCGGGAGGACAAAGGCGTCCCGAGAATCAGAAAGGCCCCGGAGATCGCTCTCCGGGGCCTTTTTCGTCTGCTGTGAAGGCGGGGGCTAGTCCCGGCGCTGCTGGCCCGGCTGGTCCTCGTCGGTGCGCGGCAGCTGGCCGCGGCCCACGTTGCCGAGCAGCTGCTCGAGGATGGTCAGCTGACGCCCGCGGGTCGGCGTCTCGCGATCGTTCATGGCCACCCGCTGGCCGTCCTCGAGGCCGAGGGTGCGGACGTCGGACACCAGACCCGCGTCATTGAAGGTGATCTGGGTCACCGAGCGCTGGGTCACATGGGGCCGGTTGTAGGTGTATTTCTCGGTCACCTGGCTGATGTAGTACCAGACGTTGTCCCGTTCGAAGGTCGAGGTCGTCGACGGCGTGCCCAGTCGGGTCAGCACAGTCTGCTTCGTATCCGTGCCCGCGACGATGTCGCTCGGCTTGGCGTCAATCGCCTGGAAGCCGTTCTGGCCCACGACGGGGGCGCAGGCGCTGGTCAGGGCGACGGCCGAAATAGCGGCGATCAGGAGTTTCGTACGGAGCATTTGCGGCGCCTGCGACTTCAACAAGGTCTTTGACCTAACCGGAGCCGAGCCTTAGTTCAACGGCGCGGCGGAAAAGGGGCCGTATGATCATGCTTCAGAATCTGTTCCGAACCCGTCCCCGAGAGCGTCTGGGCCAGACGTTGTATGAAGCGGCTGTGCTTCAGGCGCGCGATCCGGCCTTCTATACCCGGCTCGGTGTGGCCGACCGTATCGACGCGCGGTTCGAACTCTACACGCTGCACGTCCTGCTTCTGGTCATGCGGTTGCGCGACGAGGGCGAGCGCGGGGCCGAGGCTGGGCAGGATCTGTTCAACACCTATGTGTCGGCGCTGGACCATGCGCTGCGCGAGCTGGGCGTCGGCGACGTCTCGGTCGGCAAGAAAATGCGGAAGCTGGGCGAGGCCCTGTACGGCCGCATGTCCGCCTGGGAAGGCCCCTTGCGCGATGGCGACGCGGCGGCGCTGGCCGCAAGTCTTTCGCGCAATGTCTATGAGAGCGAGGACGCCACCACGGGCGAGGCCCTGGCCGCCTATGCCCTCGCCAGTCGCGCCCGGCTCGCGTCCCAGGACTTTGACGCCTTGACGACCGCACCCGGGTGGGCGGAGACCGCCTCATGACCCTTCCCGATCTTCCCTACAGCGAGCCCGTCCGCCTGCATCAGGTCGCCGGCGGCGTGAAGCGGACGCTTGAGCCGGATGCGGCGGCGCGCGCGCGAATCGTCAAGGCGCTGGATCTGGCGTCCCTGGACGCCTTCAGCGCGGAAATGGAGCTGGCTCCGTCGACGGCCGGATGGCGGCTGTCCGGGCGGGTGCGCGCCAGTCTGGCCCAGACCTGCGGCATCACGCTCGAACCGCTGCCGCTTGAGATCGACGCGCCTTTCGTCCTGACCCTGGCCGAGGCGGTGGAGCAGGAGTCCGACGAGATCGTCATTACCATGGACGACGAATCGCCCGACCTGATCGAGAACGGCCAGATCGATCTGGGCCAGTATGCCGTCGAACAGTTGGCCCTGCGGCTCGATCCGTTCCCGCGCAAACCCGGTGCCGAGTTCGTCCAGCCCCCGGAACCGGCTGAAATTTCGCCGTTCGCCGTGCTGAAGCAACTTCGACCGTCCGACGAAGGTTGACGCAGGGGCGACGCGGTTGCATCCCCCCGGTGCGACGCTATCGTCGCCAAACTGACAAGCGCCGGACAGACGGCGCGACGGAGTCGAAACGGCTTGTCATCCCCGATCCTGATTTCGCTCGACGCCATGGGCGGGGACCACGGTCCGTCCGTCGTGGTGCCCGGCGTGCGCGACTACCGCAAACGCCATGGCGGCGAGGGCGTGCGCTTCCTCCTGCATGGCGACGAGACCCTGATCCGTGCCGAAATGGCCAAGGCGGGCCTGACCGACGAGGTCTGTATCGTCCGCCATACGGACAAGGTCGTGGCCATGGATGAAAAGCCGGCCCAGGCCATGCGCCGGGGCAAGGGCTCCAGCCTCTGGAACGCCATCGAGGCGGTCAAGTCGGGCGAGGCCGGTGCGATTGTCTCCGCCGGCAACACCGGCGCCCTGATGGCCATTTCCAAGCTGTTGCTGCGCATGTCCGCTCCGGGGCTGGAGCGACCGGCCATCGTCGCCAGCTGGCCCACGCCGAAGGGCGTTACCGCCGTGCTCGACGTCGGTGCCAACATTGAGAGCGACGCGGCCCAGTTGGTCGAATTCGCTATCATGGGCGAGGCCTTCATGACCGCGGTCCACGGGGTCACGAAGCCGACCATCGGCATCCTGAACGTCGGCTCCGAGGACATGAAGGGCCATGAGGAGGTGCGCGAGGCGGCGCGACTGCTGCGCGAAGGCGGCTTCGGCCTCGACTATTACGGCTTCGTTGAGGGCACGGACATCGCCAAGGGAACGGTGGATGTGGTCGTGACCGACGGCTTTACCGGCAACATCGCGCTCAAGACCGCCGAGGGACTGGCCAAATTCATCGCTTCCCTGATGAAGGAGGCGCTGACTTCGAGTCTGATGGCAAAACTGGGTGCCCTGCTGGCCATGTCGGCCCTGAGGCGGATGAGCCAGAAGATCGACCCCAACGCCATCAACGGAGGCCCGCTGCTCGGGCTGAATGGCGTGGTGGTGAAAAGCCATGGCGGGGCGACGGCGGGCGGTTTTGGTGCCGCCATCCGCGTCGCTGTCGAACTGGCCCGCAGCGACTACATGGAAAAAGTCGGGGCAAACCTGCAGCGGCTGACGGCCCTGCTTGGGGACCCCATCGTCAAGTCGGCGGACGAACCCGCCGGGGAGAGCATTCAGTGAGCGTCGTCCGCAGCGCCGTGACCGGCGTCGGCTCCTTCCTGCCGGAACAGGTCGTCACCAACGCCGATCTGGCGAAGATCGTCGATACGTCTGACGAATGGATCCAGGAACGGACCGGCATCAAGCAGCGCCACCGCGCCCGCGATGACCAGCCGACCAGCGATCTGGCGACGGAGGCCGCCAGGCGGGCCCTGGCTGACGCCGGCCGGACCGCCACCGAGGTCGACCTGATTATCGTCGCCACGACCACGCCCGACATGACCTTCCCGTCAGTCGCCTCGATCGTTCAGCGCAAGCTGGGTGCGCCGACCTGTATCGCCTTCGATGTGCAGGCGGTTTGTTCGGGCTTTGTCTATGCGCTCAGCATCGCCGACGGCTTCGTCGCACGGGGGGTGGCGAAATGCGCCCTCGTCATCGGTGCCGAGGAAATGACGCGGTTGATGGACTGGACCGACCGGTCGACCTGCGTGCTGTTCGGCGACGGGGCCGGCTGTGTCGTGGTCGAGCCGCGCGAGGGGCAGGGGACCAAGGCGGACCAGGGCCTGCTGGGTTTCGCCCTGCGTTGCGACGGGACCAAGACCGACCTGCTCTATGTCGATGGCGGGCCGGCGACGACCGGGACCGTCGGCCATCTGCGCATGGCCGGGAACCAGGTCTTCCGTCATGCCGTGGTCAATATTGCGGAAGCCATCACCGCCGCCTGCGTCGCCTCGAACATCGAGGTCGCCGACGTCGACTGGTTCGTGCCGCACCAGGCCAACCAGCGCATCATCAAGGGCGTCGGCGACCGGCTGGGTCTGGACGAAAACAAGGTCATCTCGACCGTGGCGATCCATGCCAACACCTCGGCGGCATCCATCCCGCTGGCGCTTGACGCCGCGATTCAGGACGGCCGGATCAAGCGCGGCGATCTGGTCCTGCTGGAGGCCATGGGCGGCGGACTGACCTGGGGCGCATGCGCGTTTCGTCTCTGAGGCGATTTCCGGCTTTCCATTTGACGACGCTTGCCCTTTTATGTCCGTTGACCGACCTTTGGAGGGGAGCGGACCTTTGCCCGATCACCAAACCCTGACTCGCGCGGACCTCTGTGAAGCGGTTCACGAGGATGTGGGCCTTTCCCGCCAGGAGTGCTCGGCCCTGGTCGAACGCACGCTCGAACTGATCATCGAATCGCTGGAGCGCGGCGAAACGGTGAAACTGTCCGGCTTCGGGGTCTTCCAGGTGCGCGAGAAGCGCGCCCGGATGGGCCGAAATCCCAAGACCGGCCAGCCGGCGGCGATCCATCCGCGGCGGGTCATCAGCTTCCGCGCCTCCCAGATCATGAAGGGCCGGGTTCACGACGCCGTCGTGAGCGCCTGACGCCCGTGGCCAAGAGCCCGAACGCTTTCCGGACGATCTCAGAGGCGGCGACGGAGGTCGGTGCGCCCCAGCATGTGCTGAGGTTCTGGGAGACGAAATTTCCCTTCCTGACGCCGCTCAAGCGCGCCGGCGGCCGGCGGTTCTACCGGCCGCAGGACGTTGTCGTGCTCAAGGCGGTGAAGCGACTGCTCCATGAGGAAGGCCTGACCATCAAGGGCGTCCAGCGGCTGCACAAGGAGCAGGGGCTGAAGCGCCTGGCCCACTATGGCGACCCCGAGGGTAGCGTGATCTTCGAGCCGGAGGGCGCCGCGCCGGCGGCCGCATCCTCCCCCGCGGTGACAGGTCAGTCCTCGATCCGCCTGCGTCAGGTGCTGGCCGAACTTGAAGGTGCGAGGGCCCGTCTTGAGGCCGTACTGTCGAGAAGCGTCTGAGGGCTGCTTTTTCGGTTTGCGGCGCCGCGAACCCCGTCTATAGGGAGCGCCTCTCGGAGCGTGGCGCAGCCTGGTAGCGCACTTGACTGGGGGTCAAGGGGTCGCAGGTTCGAATCCTGTCGCTCCGACCATTTTCCTCAGGAAAATCGGTTGGGTAGAGGGGTCGCTTTCGGGCGACCCCTTTCTCGTTCCAGCATGCGGCCGACACGCCGTTTTCCAAACGACCAAAAGGCTCCGCGTCTCGATCTGATCGGGATGGTCGTGGCCTTGTCGTCGGTCGGCAAGTTCGATGCACGGTGTTCGGTGAGCTTGCATGGAGGACCACCAGTAGCTAGGCATCAAGAACGGTCGGTCTCTCGGGCGAGGGTTGAGCACCATGGGCTTCTTCAGCGGACTGTTCGGCGGTCGCAGGAAGGGCGCATCACGGGAGCCGCTGGCCGCGATCCAGGGCATGATCGATTCAGGCCTGATCAGGATTGCGGCACAGCCACGCAACAATTCGCTGGACCTGAAAGATCGCAAGATCAAACGGCTCTATGTTTTCCTCATTGATCATGACTACCCGGGCGGATCGGCGGCCATGCACAACGCCGTGTTCGCGCGCTATCGGCTGCCGTATCGCAGCTGTTTCATGATCGGCGATCCGGCGAAGGTGTCCGAGATCATGGCCGGGCTGCGCGCCTGCGCGGTCTATTGCGGGGGCGGTGCGGGATCGGGCTTCAAGGACAAGATCGCACCCTCGCTGGACGGTCTCGCTCCGTCGGCCGCTGCGATTGGCAGCGTCAATGTGATTGCTCGCGATGCGGGCCGGTTTGTCGGCCACAACACCGACGGTGTCGGGTTCGTCGCCGGTCTGCTCAACGAGTATCCAAACTGTGTCGCAGGCAAGAAGGTCGTCATCCTGGGCGCAGGCGGCACCGCCCTGCCGATTGCCTATGAACTGGCGAAGCAGCGGCCGGGTGAAATCGTGATCGTCAACCGCACCGTCGCCAAGGGCCAGGTGATCGCCGACCTGGTCAGCCCGATGACCGGCGCTCGCGCGGTTGGCGAAGACGCGCTCGGCGAGGAGCTCGCGACGGCCGGACTGGTGGTCAATACGTCGAACAAGGGCGCGCAGCCGAATGAGAAATTCAGCGCGTTCGCCGCGATGACCGGCGATGTCGAAGCCGATCTGGCGCAGTCGAGAGCCAATCTGGCGCGCCTGCCCAAACGCGCGATCGTGGCTGACATCCTGCTTGAGGATATGCCGCTGACACTCAAGCTAGCGCGCCAGGCCGGCCACCGTACCCATTCGGGTCGGCACATGAACCTGTTCCAGGCCGCGCCGGCCTTCAAGATCCTGACCGGTCTCGACAAGCCGGATCGGGCTCTTCTGAAGATCATGCGCAAGGCCGTTCGGTGACGTGCGGCACCATGGCCGGGTCTGAACGCACCTGCACGAAGCCACCGCTGGATATGCCACGCGACGAGATGGCGTTTCGCCGGCGTTACGAGCCCCAGTTGCTCGCCCGGACCCTGACAACCGTCTTCCGACCGGGCGACCGGCTTTGGCCCAATTGGCGAGGGTATCGGCAGGGCGAGATCGTGACAGCGCGAGTGATCGCCCGTCCTGGATCCGACACGCTCGGCATCCCCCCCGAATTCACGGCCACGCGAATCCTGATCGAGATCGTCGACATCAAGGTGTTTACACCGGAGGCGCTGACGGCCGGTGATTTTGCCGGTTCATCGCCTGATGTTCAGGATACCGGGTCACTTCTGGTCCATCTGCTCGGGATCTATGGGCGACCCCTGTCTGATTTTGGCGATGTGGTGACGCGGATTCAGTTCGCCTATCGGGACCACAGGTGACCGCGGTCTCTACGGCATGGAGTGGTCAAGCTCCCGGAGATCGGGGGGCGGGCGGATCACTGCGAACCTGGTTGCCGTCTCGTTCCGCCCAGCTGAACAGAGGGATCAGCGGCACCCCCCAGGCGATGCCGGCGACCCCATAGAAGATCAGGTCGATCCACATCGAGTCGGGCAGGCGCTCGCCGATGGCGATGACGGCCCAGACATAGAAGGCCAGAAAGGCCAGGGCGCCCAGCGCGGCGACGAAGCGTCGGGTCCGGGGGCCCATCAGCGCTTGCTCCGGAAAAGGAAGAAGGCGCCCAGGGCGATGGTCGAGGCGGCCAGCGACCAAAGGACCCAGGTCCATTCCTCCATCGTGCTCGCCCCGAAGACGCGTACGGCCAGGAACCAGCCCGAGACGGCGGCGATGGCCGAGACCAGCGAGGTGGCGAACAGGCCACGGCGGCCGCTGACCAGATCCGCGAGCCAGGCCAGGGCGAATGCCCCGAGGACCGCCATTATGATTTCGATGTACGGCAACCGGGCTCTCCAGACTTGCGGCGATGCGACGCCGAAAAGCGACTCGATCTCGCCGCACTGCGGGGGCATACCGCTCGGGCTGGCGCGATCCAAGGACGCGAAGGCATTGTAACGGTCGGGACGGCAGGCGTCGAATGAAGCGTTTCATCGGTGGCGATCAGAACCGCGCGGTCGCTCTCTGGCTGTTCACGTGCGCAGTGCTGGTCTTCGCCATGGTCGTCGTTGGGGGCATCACCCGTCTGACCGGGTCCGGCCTGTCGATCACCGAGTGGAAGCCGATCATGGGTGCCCTGCCGCCGATGAACGCGGCGGACTGGAACGAGGCGTTCCAGAAATACCGGACCATTCCGCAATATGCCCAGGTCAACGCCGGCATGAGCCTCGCCGAGTTCCAGGGCATCTTCTGGTGGGAATGGGCCCACCGGCTGCTGGGCCGCGTGATCGGGGCGGCGTTCGCCCTGCCGTTCTTCGTCTTTCTGATCCTGCGCAGCCTGCCCCGCCGGTTGATTGTCCGGTGCGGCGTTCTGCTGGCCCTGGGCGGTCTTCAGGGGTTGATCGGCTGGTGGATGGTGTCCAGCGGCCTGTCGGAGCGGGTCGATGTCGCGCCCGAAAGGCTCGCGACGCACCTCGGGCTTGCATTGGCGATTTTCATGGGCCTGATCTGGACAGGGCTTGAGGCCTGGAACGGCGAATCACACAGTCGTTCGCCGGTGGGCTGGAGCCGTGGCGCGGCCGTCCTGCTGGGCGCGGTCTTCATCCAGTGTCTGCTGGGCGGGCTGGTGGCTGGGGCCAAGGCGGGGTTCGTCTATACCGACTGGCCGCTGATGAACGGGGCCGTCCTGGCACCGGTGGAATGGAGCAAGGGCGGCCTGGCCTTCCTGCACGATCAGGCGCTGGTGCAGTTCAACCACCGGATCTGGGCCTATGGCCTGCTGGTCGGCGGGACCGTCTATGCCGTGCAGGCCTGGCGCTGGCGGCTGGCCGAAGGGCTGGGCGCGGCGGCGTTCGCGGTGGCGGCGGCGCTGTGGCTGCAGGCCCTGTTGGGGATCACCACGCTGATGAACGGCACGCCGCTATGGCTCGGTGCCCTGCATCAGGCCGGGGCGGCTCTCGTGCTGGCCACGGCGACCGTCAATCTGTGGCTGGTGCGGCGTTCGCAGGCGCGCCTGTTTACGTCCGGACCGAGGACCAGGGGCCTCTGATCGCCAGGGTGATCCCCGGGTACTGGATGTTGACGAACAACACCTGGCCGTCCGGCGAGAACACCGCCCCGGCGAACTCGCTGTTCCCGGTGAAGACGTTGCGGGCGATGGTGTAGAGCTTCCCGTCCGGGGTGACCCCTTTGACGTGGTTGCGGATGGCCGAGGAATAGTTGTCTTCACAAACGACCAGATGGCCCCAGGGCGCGACGCAGAGATTGTCGCCCATGTTGAGGGCTTTCTCGTCAGTGCTTTCGACGAAAAGTTGGATCCGGCCCGGACGCATTCGTTCGCCCACCGAGCCCTCGAAGGGCGAGGGGACGTAGCGCAAGATCTGGCCGCGCTTGATGGGTCCGCCCGACGTGGCGGTCAGATACAGTTCGCCGTCGCCCCAGAAAATGCCCTCGCCCCGCGCCACCAGTGTGGCTCCGGCGGCGTGACCGCGCATCCGAAGATCGCCGGCGGGACTTTCGACGTCCTCAAGGTCGATCCAGACCACCTCTCGCCAGTCGTTGACGGACCAGAGGCGGTTTTCGTTGTTGGAGCTGTCCGAGCCGCGCGCGTCGCGGAAAGCCATGGCCTGAAGGCGGCCCCCCTCGGCCAGTTTCCCCGGCGTCGTCGGAATGAAGCGGTAGAACAGGCCGTCGGCCTTGTCCTCGGTCAGATAGACGATGCCGGTGCGGGGATCGACGCAGACGGCCTCATGCTCAAACCGGCCCATGGCCTTCAGCGGCACGGGACTGGCCAGGCCGGTTCCGTTCGCGGGCACCTCGAAGACGTAGCCGTGAGCCTTGGTGACATCGCCGGTCGCCGATGTCTCCTCGGTCTCCTCGCAGGTCAGCCAGCTGCCCCACGGGGTCTGGCCGCCGCAGCAGTTGGTGCTGGTGCCGGACAGGGACAGGAACTGACGCACGACCTGACGCGTCTCGAGATCATAGACCAGGGTGGTCGTGCCGCCGGGCAGGGGGCGACCGTCCTTGTAGGTGTCATAGCCCTTGGTCGGATCGAGCAGGCCGAGCCGCTCCTGATGGAAGCCGCCCGGACCCAGGTTGCGATGCAGACCGCTGGAGCCCTTCAGTTCGTGGTTCCGGACCAGGGCGACACGGGAGCCGTCCAGCGGGAAACAGCCCATGCCGTCGAACTGGCCGGGGACGAACAGGCCGTCGTCCATGGTGTCGCCGCCCTGGGAGATGACCTCATAGGAAAACCCCTCCGGCAGGTCGAGCAGACGGTTGGGGTCCACAAGCAGAGGGCCATAGCCGATCACCTGGTTGACATAGGTCTCTTCCGTCGTCGCCGTCTGGGCGTGGACGTTGAGTGCAAGGCCGGTGAAGGCGAAGGCGGCGGCAGAGCTGGTGATCAACTCACGACGATGCGGGCGCATGGTGACTCCGAAAGGGCTTCCGCGCTTATGACCGGCTCAGCGGCCCGGGTCATCATGGTTCTGTGACGCAGGCCGGATGCCTCAGTCCTTCAGTGCCCGTCCGGCCACGACGGCCTTCGCCCCGAATTTCGCTCGCAACCGGTCGATCGCGGTCTCGGTCTTCAGAGCCCGGGTCTCGGCCGTCTCGAACAGCGCGTGGGAGTCGACGGCGTCCACCACCTCGCCCATGCCGATACCGATCAGGCGGTAGGGGCGGCCCAGTTCCGGGGCCATCAGGGCGCGGCCGGCGGCGAACAGGGCGCGCGCGGTCTGGACCGGCTCGGGCAGGGACATCCGGCGGGTGACGATCTTGAAGTCCGTGCGGCGCAGCTTCAGAATCAGGACCCGGCTGGCCACGCCATCCCGCCGCGCCTTGGAGGCGAGCTTTTCGCACAGGGGCCACAGCTCGGCCTCGAGATCCTCGGCGGAGGTCAGGTCCTCGTTGAAGGTTGTCTCGGCGCTCATTCCCTTGCGCTCGTGCCCGGGATTGACCGCGCGGGCGTCACGGCCGTGGGCGAGGTCATGCAGGCGCAAACCGGTTTCGCCATAGCGCCGCACCAGATCTCGCACGTCAGCGGCCGCCAGATCGCTGACCGTGGCGTAGCCGTCGCTCTGCAGCGTCCTGCGGAATACCGGACCGACACCGGGCAGAATGCCGACCGGGCGCGGAGCCAGAACGGCGGCGGCTTCCGACCCCAGCACCGAGAAGCCGCGCGGCTTGTCCAGCTCGGACGCCACCTTGGCGAGGAACCGGTTGGGGGCCAGGCCGATCGAGACGGTCAGGCCGGTCTCGGTCTCGATCTGCTGCTGCAACCGGATCAGCTGGTAGGCCGGCGGGCCGCCGTTCAACCGGTCGGTGCCGGCCAGGTCGATCCAGGCCTCGTCCAGTGACAGGGTCTGGACCAGCGGCGTCAGCTTGCCCACGGCATCAAAGATGGCCTCGCTGGCGGCGATGTATTTGCGGAAGTCCGGTTTGATGACCACGGCCTCGGGACAGGCCTTTAGCGCCTTGAACATCGGCATGGCCGAGTGAACGCCGTACTGGCGCGCGATGTAGCAGCAGGTCGAAACCACGCCGCGCTTCCCGCCTCCGACGATGACGGGCCGGTCGCGCAGTTCCGGCCGGTCGCGCTTCTCCACCGAGGCGTAGAAGGCGTCGCAGTCCAGGTGGGCGATGGTCAGCGCGTCCAGCTCGCCGTGCCAGACGACCCGGCGCGAGTCGCACGCAGGACAGCGCTCGACCTTGTGGTCGGCGGTGTGCAGGCAGTCGCGGCAGATGGCGCGGATGGGCACAGGCGATCCCGTGGGTTGGCTTCACCCCAACTTAAGACCCGCCGGGTCACAGTGCACGAAGAAGGCGCGAAGCCTCCGTGCAGCCGCACCCAGAGGCAACCAGGCCAAGGTGATGATGTCCAAGAAAGTCCTCATCGTCGAGGATAACGAGCTGAACATGAAGCTGTTTCATGATCTGCTCGACTCGCAGGGCTACGAGACGCTGCAGACTCGTGAGGGCCTGCAGGCCCTGGCCCTCGCGCGCCTGCATCATCCCGACCTGATCCTTATGGACATCCAGCTGCCGGAAATCTCGGGCCTGGAGGTCACGAAGTGGCTGAAGGACGACGAGGAACTGAGCCACATCCCGGTCATCGCCGTGACCGCATTCGCCATGAAAGGGGATGAGGAACGCATCCGCCAGGGTGGTTGTGAGGCCTACATCTCCAAGCCCATCTCGGTGATGCATTTCCTCGACGTGGTGCGGAAACATCTGGGGTAGGGACCGATGACCGCGCGCATTCTTGTCGTTGACGACGTTGAAGCCAACGTCCGCCTGCTCGAGGCCAAGCTGACGCTCGAATATTATGAGGTGCTGACGGCCGCTGACGGCGCCACCGCCCTGCAGGTCGCCTCCGACGACCGCCCTGACATTATCCTGCTGGACGTGATGATGCCCGGCATGGACGGTTTCGAGACCTGCCGGCGGTTGAAGGCCGATCCGGTGACGCGCCACATCCCCGTCGTTCTGGTGACCGCGTTGGACGGGCGCGAGGACAAGCTCAAGGGGCTGGACGCCGGCGCCGACGACTTCGTCACCAAACCGATTGATGACGTCATCCTCTTCGCGCGCGTACGCTCCCTGCTGCGCCTCAAGTCGGTCATGGACGAGTTGCGCGAGCGCGAGGAGAGCGGTCGCCGCCTCGGTGTCGACACGGACGGCGCAGGCCGTTTGCGCGGCTCGGGCGGGCGTATCCTGATCGTCGACGACAACGGGCGTCAGGCGCAGAAGATGGCTGAACATCTGTCGGGCGAGCATCGCCCGACGGTCGAGAGTGACCCGGCCGCGGCCCTGATCGCGGCGCGCGGGCCCGTCGATCTGATGATCGTGAACGTCTCCAGCGCCGAGTTCGACGGTTTGCGGTTCGTGGCCCAGACCCGTTCGACCGAGACCTCGCGGCGAATTCCCATCCTGGCGGTGGTCGATCCTGCGGATCGTCCCCGGCTGCTCAAGGCGCTTGAGCTCGGCGTCAACGACATCCTGCCGCGCCCTGTCGACCCCGAGGAGCTGGAGGCGCGTGCGCGCACCCAGATCAAGCGCAAGCGCTATGCGGACTTCCTCAAGCAGAAGCTGGACTACAGCCTCGAAATGGCCGTCACCGACGCCCTGACCGGCCTGCACAACCGTCGCTACATGGCGGGCCAGTTGCAGGCGCTGATGAGCCGGGCCGGGCAGGGGGGCGAGGGCGTCGCTGTCCTCGTCATGGACATTGACCACTTCAAGCTGGTCAACGACGGCTTCGGCCACGACGCAGGCGACGAGGTGCTGCGCGAGTTCGCGGTGCGTCTGGCCACCAATGTTCGCGCCATCGACCTGCCTTGCCGTCTCGGCGGCGAGGAATTCGTGGTCGTCATGCCGGGGGCCAGCCTGGAGGACGCGACCCATGTCGCCGACCGCATACGTCGCGACGTCGGCGCCCAGCCCTTCCCGATCATGAGTGGCACCGAAGCGCTCACCGTCACCGTCTCGGTCGGTGTCGCCGCCAGCAACGGTCTCGACGATACGCCGGACGCCCTGCTGAAGCGGGCCGATGAAGGCGTTTACGAAGCCAAGGAACGTGGCCGGAACCAGGTCATCGCGCGAGCGGCCTGACAGCGGCTACCGGCTCATCCACGGCTTGGACTTGCCCGCTGCGATACGCGCGGCCTGTTCGCGCTGGAAGCGGCCGCCTCGTGGCGGTTTCTCCCGGGCCTCAATCGCCGCCTTCTTCAGGCGCAGCGCTCGCTGGACGGGACTTTCGGGGGGCGGGTCGTCGGTCGGATCACTCATTCCGGCAATCTAGCACGCCATCGGTGACCTCACCGTCGCGCAAACAAAAACGCCCGGTGTTTCCACCGGGCGTCCTGTAATCCGGCAGGGACGAAGCCCTACTTGATCTTGCCTTCCTTGAACTCGACGTGCTTGCGCACGACGGGGTCGTATTTCTTGACGACCATCTTCTCGGTCATGGTGCGGGCGTTCTTCTTGGTCACGTAGAAGAAGCCGGTGTCGGCGGACGAGTTCAGGCGGATCTTGATTGAAGCCGGCTTGGCCATCGGAATTACCTTTGCGACGGCGAAAGCCGCTGAAATAAGAGGCGCGGAACATACTCAGGCGCGCTCCAAAGTCAACGCCGGTCAGACAGGCCGCCATCCAGTGACCGGACGCACAGTGGCGCAGCTGGGGGAACCGTCCTTGCCGCGTCCCGGCAAATGGACCTCCAGCAGGGCGTTCGGAACCAGCAGGGCCTTCGGGATGTCGTGGATGTCGATCTTCGCCCGCCGGCTCCAGGCCGCGGCATGGTCCCCCGCCGACGTGCCTATGCGGATGTAGACGAAGCGGCGGACAGGCCCTTCCCGGCGCACGAAAGGACCCGTCAACCGGCCGTCGGGCTGCAGCGTGACCCGGACCTCGAACGCCAGCGGGCCCTCGCCGGCGGTGCGGGGGTCGAACGGCATATCGTCCTTCTGCAGGCTGTAGCGCACGCCGGGCACGGGATCGTCGATGATCAGGCGAAGGGTTGCGGTGTCGGCCATCCCGGCATGTTAGGCGGGACCCGATGTTCATGCCACGCTGTTCGGATGAAACAGATCGCCGCCCTCGCCGCCGCCGCGTTGTGCGCATCGATTTCAACCTGACCCGGCTCGTCGCCGAACAGGCTATCCTGCCGCCATCACGCCGCATGCCACCCGGTCGCCGGCCCCGCCGATCGGCTGGGTCGTATGGTCGTCCGCGTTGGCGTGGATGACCAGGGCCGAGCCGTCAGCATCCCACAGCCACTGGCCGGGGCCGTCTTCGGCGATCCGGGCGCGGGTGGTGAAGAGTTCCGCCCGGACCTGACCCGCAGCGTCGGCGAAGATGTTGGGGAGGTCGCCGTCGTCGGGGCCCCCCGCGTTCAGCAGGCCATGCGGCGCTTTCGGCTCGCCATGGTTGACGTGCGCGCCCGCCGAGGAGAAGGGCGCGGCACACTGGCCCGTCGCGTGGATGTGCACGCCGTGCCAGCCCGGCGTCAGGCCGTCGGCCTCGATCCGGATCAGCAGGCCTGTCGCCCCCTGGGTGAGGACTGCCCGCCCGATCCGGGCACCGCTGGCGTCAACGAGGGTCGCTTCGCCAAAATCCCCTGTGGCGGCGCGCTGGGGCCGATCAGAATAGTCGTTGGTGGTGACGCTGACGCAACCGGCGAGGGCGACGGCCAGGGGCAGTAGGGCAAGAGCGGTCAGGTGGACTTTGCGCATGGTCGGGGTCCTTGTCTGGGCGGGGTTAAAAGCCTCGGCGTCGCTTTGCCACGGCAGTCCCCGGATGCTAGAAAACCTGTTCGCGGATCACGTTCCGATTCCGGCCATTTAAAGCCTGATTTCCTTGACTGACGACAGCTATAGCGACGCACTTCCCCCGGCTTCGGGTGGCGGCGGCGACATCTCCACCATTACCATCGAAGACGAGCTCAGGCGCTCGTATCTCGACTACGCCATGAGCGTGATCGTGTCCCGCGCCCTGCCGGACGCGCGTGACGGGCTCAAGCCCGTGCACCGCCGCATCCTGTACTCGATGCACGACCTGAAGATGACGCCCGACCGCGCCTATTCGAAATGTGCCCGTGTCGTCGGCGATGTGCTGGGCCGGTTCCACCCTCACGGTGACGCCTCGGTCTATATGGCGCTGGTGCGCATGGCCCAGCCCTTCTCCATGGGTCTGATGCTGGTCGACGGCCAGGGCAATTTCGGCTCGGTCGACGGAGATATGCCGGCCTCGATGCGATACACCGAGGCCCGGATGGCCCCGGCCGCCTCGGCCCTGCTGACCGACATCGACAAGGACACCGTCGATTTCCAGCCGAACTATGACGAAAAGGAGCTGGAGCCCGTCGTCCTGCCGGCGCGGATTCCCAACCTGCTGGTCAATGGCGCGGGCGGCATTGCCGTCGGCATGGCGACCAACATCCCGCCGCATAACCTCGGCGAGATCGTCGACGCCTGTGTAGCCCTGCTGGACGATCCGAACATCAGCGACGACGCCCTGCTCGACATCGTTCCCGGTCCCGACTTCCCGACCGGCGGCGAGATCATGGGCCGTACGGCACCCCGCAACGCCCTGCGCGACGGCCGCGGCTCGGTCATTGTGCGCGGTCAGGCGACGATCGAGACGATCCGCAAGGACCGCGAGGCCATCGTCGTCACCCAGCTCCCCTATCAGGTCAACAAACAGACCCTGATAGAGCGCATCGTCGAAATGGTCCGCGAGAAGCGGATCGAGGGCATTTCCGACGTCCGCGACGAATCCGACCGCGACGGCATGCGGATGGTTATCGAGCTGAAGCGCGACGCCTCGGCCGATGTGGTCCTGAACCAGCTGTGGCGCTTCACGGCCATGCAGAGCTCGTTCGGCGTCAACATGCTGGCACTGAACCACGGCCGCCCGATCCAGATGGGTCTGCGCCAGCTGCTGGAGGCCTTCCTCGAGTTCCGGGAGGAAGTGGTCGTCCGCCGCATCAAGTTCGAACTGGCCAAGGCCCGTGACCGCGGTCACGTGCTGGTCGGTCTGGCCGTGGCCGTGGCCAATATCGACGAGGTCATCCACATCATCCGCAGCTCGGCCGATCCGGCCGAGGCGCGCGAGCGGCTGCAGGCCAAGAGCTGGCCGGTGGGCGACATGATCGCCCTGATCGAACTGATCGCCGACCCGCGCTCCATGCTGGTCGACGGCGACAAGCTGAACCTGACCGACGAACAGGCCCGCGCCATTCTGGGCCTGACGCTCAGCCGCCTGACCGGGCTCGGCCGTGACGACATCTTCGGTGAGGCGCGTGGTCTGGCCGATACCATCCAGGGCCATCTGACCCTTCTCAGCGACCGCGCCAACATCCTGGCCGTCATTCGCGAGGATCTGCTGGTCGTGCGCGAGGAGTTCGCGGTTCCGCGCCGGACCCTGATCGGCGAAGGCGACTATGAGCTGGAAGACGAGGACCTGATCCCGCGCGAGGACATGGTCGTCACCGTCACCCACGGCGGCTACGTCAAACGCGTGGCACTGAACGCCTACCGGACCCAGCATCGCGGCGGCAAGGGCCGTTCCGGCGTGGCCATGAAGGAGGACGACGCCGTCGTCGGCGTCTTCTCGGCCTCTACCCACACGCCGGTGCTGTTCTTCGCAACCAACGGCAAGGCCTACAAGCTCAAGACCTGGCGCCTGCCGCTGGGCAATCCGCAGTCGCGCGGCAAGGCCTTCGTCAACCTGCTGCCCATCGATCCGGGCGACAGTATCATGAACGTCCTGCCCCTGCCCGAGGACGAGGCGGAGTGGGGCAATTACGACATCATGTTCGCCACCCGGTCGGGCGACGTGCGGCGCAACAAGCTCAGCGATTTCGCCACCGTCAATCGGGCCGGCAAGATCGCCATGAAGCTGGAAGACGGCGATCACATGGTCGGTGTCGCCCTCTGCACCGCCGAGGACGACGTCATGCTGACGACCGCCCTGGGCCGCGCCATCCGCTTCAAGGCCGATGACGTCCGGGTCTTCAAGGGCCGGGATTCGACCGGTGTCCGCGGCGTCCGTCTGCAGAAGGACGATGAGGTCATCTCCATGGCCGTGCTGGGCCGGGTCGATGCGACGCCGGACGAACGCGCCGCCTATGTCAAACACGCCTCGGCCGTGCGCCGGGCCGCGGACGGGGCCGAGGACGAACCGGTCACGGCCGCCGATGACGACGGCGACGAGGCCGCGGGTGAAGCCATCCTGTCGACCGAGCGGATCGCCCAGCTGGGGGCGGCCGAGCAGTTCATCCTGACGGTCACCGAGACCGGCTTCGGCAAGCGATCCTCGGCCTATGAGTACCGGCGCACCGGCCGGGGCGGGCAGGGGCTTACGGCCCATGGTCTGGGCGGTCGGGCGGGCACGCGTCTGGCGGCCTCCTTCCCGGTCGAGGACAGCGACGAACTGTTGCTGGTCACCTCGGGCGGCCAGATGATCCGCACCCCGGTCGACCAGGTCCGCATCGTCGGCCGGTCCAGCCAGGGCGTGACCATCTTCCGCACCGCCGACGGCGAAAAGGTCGTCTCGGTCGAGCGGCTGCCGGACAGCGGCGGCGGCGCTGAGGACGCGGTCGAAGGCGAGGCGCCGGACGCTGGGGCCGGCGAAGGCTGAGCCATGCCGGATGCCGTTGAACTGAGCGTCGACGGCGTCCCGGCCACGGCAAACGACCTGACCCATGTCGCCCTCGTCAACTACGGGGCCTACACCTCGTTCCGGGTGGAGCAGGGCGGGGTGCGTGGGCTGGACCTGCATCTCGCCAGGCTTGAGGCGGAGGCGGTCGAACTGTTCGGCGAGGCTGTCGGCGAGGCGCGACTGCGGGATCTGGTGCGCGCCGCGGTCGCTGGCCGGGACGCCGCCTGGCTCCGGGTCAGCCTTTACTCGCCACACATCAGTCCGCGGACGCCGGATTGGCGGGGCGTACCGCGGGTCATGATCGCCGTGTCGTCGGTGCCTCCACCCTTGTCCGATGGCCAGCGTCTGCACCCCCAGACCTATGTCCGGGAGGCGGCGCATCTGAAGCATGTCGCCACCTTCGGCCTGATCCGGGCCCGCCGTACGGCGCGGCTGGCCGGGTTTGACGACGCCCTCTTCATGGATGGCGCGGACCGGATTTCGGAGGGCAGCCTGTGGAATATCGGGTTTGTCAGTGGCGAGGCTGTGGTCTGGCCGCAGGCGCCCATGCTGGCCGGGGTGGCCCAGGCGCTGGTGCAGCAGGGGCTCCCCGCGGTCGGGCTGGAGGGGCGGACGGAGCCGGTCCAGATTGCCGACCTCACCCGCTTCGACGCCGCCTTCCTCTGCAACAGCGCCACCCCGGCCTGCGGCATCGCGGCGATCGGCGAGCGCGCCTTTGCGATGTCACCCGGCCTGATCGAGCGCCTGCAGGGTGCCTGGGCCTCGAACCCGATCCAGCCGATCTAGGCCGGCGGTTTCGCACCTGCTAAACCACGGTAGCGACGGGGAGGAAAGCGATGCGCATCGGCCTGTATCCGGGCACGTTCGACCCCGTCACCAACGGGCATATGGACATCATCGGGCGTGCGGTGAAGCTGGTCGACCGGCTGATCATCGGCGTCGCCCGCAATGACGACAAGGGACCGATGTTTACGACGGACCAGAGGGTCGAAATGGTCCGCGCCGAGGTCGCCCACCTGGGTTCGATGGTCGAGGTCCGGCCCTTTTCCAGCCTGCTGATGCATTTCGCCGAGGAGCTGGACGCCGGTATCATTGTGCGTGGATTGCGCGCCGTCGCCGATTTCGAATACGAATTCCAGATGACGGCGATGAACCAGCGCCTCAATGCCGACATCGAGACGGTCTTCCTGATGGCTGATCCGCGGCATCAGGCCATCGCCTCGCGCCTGGTCAAGGAGATCGCCCGTCTCGACGGCGCGATCGACAGTTTCGTCAGCCCCGCCGTCGCCGAAATGGTGCGGGCCAAGGTCAAGGGTTAGAATGAACTTCAGGATCGCCATCGCCGCCGCGTTTTCGACGGTGCTTCTCGCTGCCTCCGGCCCCGTCGCCGCCCAGACGGGCTCGCCGGAATGGCGCACGATCGCGCCCGAGAACCTGCTCATCATCGACACGGCCAAGGGCCGTATCCTGATCGAGCTCGAGCCGCGGATGGCACCCCTGTCTGTCGAGCGCATCCGCACCCTGGCCGACCAGGGCTTCTATGACGGCCTGAAATTCCACCGGGTGATCACGGACTTCATGGCCCAGACCGGCGATCCGCTGGGCACCGGAGAAGGCGGCAGCGAACTGCCGGACATTGACGGTGAGTTCCAGTTCCGGCGCGGCCGTGACCTCGGTTTCGTCAGCCTGGCCACCGGCCAGGCTGGTCTGCTTGGTATGGCGGGGTCCATGCCGGTCTTTACCCAGCCTGACGCCCAGATGATGGTCACCGCCGACTTCAAGACGGCGGCCCAGGCCCTGTTCTGCCCCGGCGTCCTCGGTATGGCGCGCAATCAGGATCCTCATAGCGCCAACAGCCAGTTCTTCATCATGACCGGGAGCAATGAGAGCCTGAATGGTCTTTACGCGCCGTTCGGTCGCGTGGTGTCCGGGCTCGATGTGGTGCGCGCGCTGAAGCCGGGCGACGAGGCGGCCAATGGCCAGGTTCAGGATCCGGATCTGATGACCCGCGCCCGGACCGCCGCCGCCCTGCCGGAGCGCCAGCGTCCGGTCGTCCGGGTCAGAACG
The DNA here is from genome assembly GCA_943372245.1 of bacterium. GTDB lineage: Bacteria > Pseudomonadota > Alphaproteobacteria > Caulobacterales > Caulobacteraceae > Brevundimonas. The sequence goes on along the minus strand of CALRXX020000014.1, from coordinate 62,292 downwards.
CTCGCCAGCCCCGCCTTCACCGCCATGGTGGAACAGGTGCGGACCGAGCGCGGCGCGCGCTTCACCGTTTGCGATGTCCAGCCGATTGCCGAGGTTACCGGCGGATGATCGGCTCAGGGGAGCTTGCCATGAAAACCATCTTCGGGCTCGCGGCCCTGTCCGTTCTGATGGCCGGGCCCGTGGCAGCCCAGGACGTCGGCGGTCCTCCGCCCCCGCCGCCGCCCGTGCCGGCGACGACTGTGGTCCTTCCGGAATGGCGTGCGGTCCCGGCGGAGAACCTCCTGGTCATCGACACCACGCGCGGCCGAATTCTGGTGGAGTTGATGCCCGAGGTGGCACCGCTGCACGTCGAGCGGATCAAGCTGCTGGCGCGTCGTGGCTTCTATGACAATGTCCCGTGGCACCGGGTCATCGACTGGTTCATGGCCCAGACCGGCGACCCGCTGGGCAATGGCGAGGGTCAGAGCCCCTATCCGGATCTGAAGGGCGAATTCACCTTCCGACGAGACACCGCCATGCCGTTCACCGCCGTGGCCGAACCGGCCGGCGCGCGGGTGGGCTTCTTCCATTCCCTTCCGATCCAGACCCAGCCCGACGCGGCCTTCGCCCTGACCGGCGACGGCAAGGTGCATGGCTGGGGCCTGTACTGCCCCGGCGTGGCCGGCATGGCCCGCGACGAGGGCAATGACACCGCCAACAGCCAGTTCTTCCTGATGCGTCAGGCCTATCCGGCGCTGGACAAGCGCTACACCATCTGGGGCATGACGGTGTCAGGCCTCGATGTGGTGCGCTCCCTGCGCGTCGGCGACGGCGACAACGGCATGGTCACGGCCGATCCGGACCGGATGACGCGGGTGCGGATCGCGGCCGATATTGCTGAGAGCGAGCGTCCGGCGGTGCAGGTGCTGGCCACCGACTCGCCGAGGTTCAGGTCCATGGTCGACGAAACCCGGGCCTCGCGCGGCGCAGACTTCTCGGTCTGCGACATCGTTCTGCCGGTTCAGGTCACCAACTAGGAGCGGCCGCGGCGACGTCTCCGGTTCGGTTTCCGGTCCTCGCGCATCTGTTGCAGCAACAGACCCTCGCGCAGCCCGCGGTCGGCGACCCGGACCCGTTCAGAGGGCCAGGCGCGCTGCACCGCCTCCATGATGGCTGCGCCGGCCAGCACCAGGTCGGCCCGGTCGGGTCCGATGCAGGGCTCAGCAGCCCGTCCGTCGGCACCCATCCGTTTCAGCGTCTCGGCGGCGGCCTCGCAATCGCTCCGGGTCATCCAGAGGCCGTCCACCAGATTGCGTTGATAACGCCGCAAGCCGAGGTGGATGCCGGCCAGACTGGTGATCGCGCCTGAGGTGCCGACCATATGGGCGCGGCCGCTGACAAACAGCGCTCTCAGGTCGGGATTGACCGGTGCTTCGGCTATGGCGGCACCCATGTCGACGACCATAGCCTCATACCAGTCGTCGAGGTCGCCGGTGGGCTCGGGGTGGCGCTCCGCGAGAGTGACGACCCCTACCGGTGCCGACATCCAGCCCTCCAGCACAAAGCTGTCGCCACGCTTTGAAAGCCAGTTCAACTCGGTGGAGCCGCCGCCGACATCGACGACCAGCACGGCCTCTGCTGAATTGTCGAACAGGTTCAGACAGCCGCGCACCGCCAGTCGGGCTTCCTCGACCGGGTCAATGATCCGCAATTTCAGGCCCGTTCCGATGCGCACCCGTTCGATGAAAGCGGGTCCGTTTTCGGCCTGACGGCAGGCCTGGGTGGCCACCGCCATGAGACGCGAGGAGTCGACGCCTTTTTTCGCGACCCGTTCGCCGCACAGCATCAGGGCGTCATAGGCCCGGTCCATGGCGGTGTCGTCGAGCCGGCCCGTCCGCGAGAGACCCTCGCCCAGACGCACGATACGACTGAAGGAATCAACGACCCGAAAGCCGTCTCGCGCCGGCTTTGCAATCAGCAGCCGGCAGTTGTTGGTCCCGAGATCGAGCGCGCCGTAGAGCGGCGCGTCCCGACCTGTTGCCCCTGGATCCCCGGCGGCGCCTTTCGCGGCGCGCTGCCTGTCGGGCCTTCGGGGCTGGGACCGGTCGTCACGCCGTGGCGGCGCGCCGTCGGTCTCCGGCATGGGCCGAACTTTCATGGTGGGCGGTCCGAAGCGGCACCCGTCCTGAACACTCTAGGACTGTGCTGTGGTCCGCGCCAAGCGTGTCTGTCGCGAAAATGAACAAGGTCACGCGGACAAGGCTCAGATTGGGTCAGGCAATCTCTGGCCATGACCCGGGAAACTGTCGCAAAATTCGGCCTCGGCCAGATCGTTCGTCATCGCGACGCCGCCTTCCGCGGCGTGGTGATCGACATCGACGCCTCCTACGCCGGCCTGCCCGGTGAGACGGGCGAGATCGCACCGGACCAGCCCTTCTATCAGGTCCTCGCCATAGGCCCGGACGGCGGTTTCATCGCCTATGCGGCCGAGACGGCGCTGGAGCACGACCCGGACCTGTCGGCCCTGACGCGTGAGGCGGAGAAGCGCTGGTTCACGGTCGACTCCCGGGGGCACCATGCACCCCGGGCTCATGCCATTCACTAGGCCGGTGCTGGCGCGTGCCGCGCGACCGGCCTAGATTGTCGGCAAGGGCCTGTCAGAGCCCGCAGGTTGCAGGAGCAGGTCCATGTCCGACTTCGAACATGTGTTCGACGCGCCCCCGGAAGGCGCGGCCGCCGACTGGACCATCCCGCAGGACTGGGCCTCCTACAGCGAGGTCGAGCACCAGACCTGGGACACACTCTACGCCCGGCAGATGAAGATCCTGCCCGGCCGCGCCGCCGAGGTCTTCCTCAAGGGACTGACGGCGCTGGACCTCAACACGGGCGGCATCCCGGATTTCGAGGTGATGAATCCCAAGCTCCAGGCCCTGACCGGCTGGACCGTGGTCTGTGTGCCGGGCCTCGTGCCCGACGACGTCTTCTTCGACCACCTGGCCAACCGCCGTTTCCCCTCGGGACAGTTCATCCGCAAGCCGGACCAGCTGGACTATCTGCAGGAGCCCGACATCTTCCATGATGTCTTCGGCCATGTACCGATGCTCTCGGACCCGGATTTCGCCGACTATATGGAGGCCTACGGCAAGGGCGGTCAGCGGGCAGCCTCGCTGGGCGTGCTGCAGAATCTGGCGCGCCTCTACTGGTACACGGTGGAGTTCGGCCTGATGCAGGACACGGACGGCCTGCGCATCTACGGTGCCGGCATCGTGTCGTCGGCGACCGAGAGCGTGTTTTCGCTCGAGGATGCGTCGCCCAACCGGCTCGGCTTTGAGCTCGAACGGGTCATGCGGACCCTCTACCGGATCGACGACTTCCAGCAGGTCTATTTCGTCATCGATTCCATCGAACAGCTGAAGCGAGAGACCCTCCAGGATTTCGGCCCGATCTACGGTCGGCTCAGGGGCGCGGCCGACATCGCAATCGAGGCCGTTCTGCCGACCGATCAGGTCTTCACGCGCGGTACCCAGGCCTATGCCTCACGGGGCGGTCGGTTCGCGGCCTGATCGTGCGTGATCAGGCTGTTGCGGCCCGTATCCCGCATGCGGATGTAGGTCAGTAGCGACACGCCGATCAGGGCGGTGACGTACCAGAAATAGGCGCTCTCCATGCCTTCACCCTTGAACCACAGGGCGGCATATTCAGCCGTGCCGCCGAACAGGGCGTTGGCGATGGCGTAGGGCAGGGCGACGCCGAGGGCGCGGATATGGGCGGGGAACAGCTCGGCCTTCACCACCGCGTTGATCGCTGTGTAGCCGCTGACGATGATCAGGGCGGTCATGGCCAGCAGGAAGGCCATGAACGGGCTCTCGACGCCGGACAGGGCGGTCATGATCGGCACGGTGAACAGGACGCCCGCCACCCCGAAGGCGATCATTACCGGCCGTCGTCCGATCCGGTCCGAAAGCGCGCCCACCGCGGGCTGCAGCAGCATGAAGACGAACAGGGCCGCGGCGCTGACCTCGGTCGCGGTCGCCTTGGAGAAGCCGCTCGTATTGACCAGGAATTTCTGGAGATAGGTCGTGTAGGTGTAGAAGGCGATGGTCCCGCCCGCCGTCAGGCCGAGGACCATCAGCGCCTCTTTCGGGTGCTTCAGGATCAGCAGCAGGGCGCTGGATTTCGGTGCCTCGTTCGCATCCGTGGCGATGAACGCCGAGGTCTCATCCAGCCGCCGCCGCAGCCAGAACACGACCACCGCCAGCGCCGCGCCGACGAAGAACGGAATCCGCCAGCCCCAGGTCGCCAGGTCGATCTCCGGCATGGTTTTTTGCAGCACGATCAGCAGCAACAGAGCCAGAAGTTGGCCCGAGATCAGGGTGACGTACTGGAAGCTCGACCAGAAGCCGCGGTCCTTCGCCGTGGCCATCTCCGACAGATAGGTTGCTGAAGAGCCGTATTCACCGCCGACGCTGAGTCCCTGCAGCATGCGGGCGAATAGCAGAAGGGCCGGGGCGGCCAGGCCGATCGTCGCAAACCCGGGGGTGCAGGCGATGATCAGACTGCCGGTGCACATCAGGGTGACCGACAGGGTCAGGCCCGCCTTGCGGCCCTTCCGGTCCGAATAGACCCCCATGACCCAGGCCCCCACGGGTCGCATCAGGAAGCCGACGGCGAAGACCGCCGCCGCGCTCAGCAACTGGGCGGTGCTGTCGCCCTCCGGGAAGAAGATCGGGGCGAAATAGACAGTGAAGGCGGCATAGGCGAACCAGTCGAACCACTCGACCAGATTGCCGGCGGATCCGCCGATGATGTTGCGCAGGCGGCGGGCGGGGGTCATCGCAGGGTCTCCCAGGCGGTCAAGGTTCCAATCGCATGGGTCAGGCCGAACACCAGCACGATGGCCGAACTGACCCAGGCGAAGAGTCCGGCCTGACCGGTCTGCATCGTCACGGCGGGAACGAAAACGACGGCGCGGATCAGATAGACGGCGCTGATCGCGACCAGACCGATCCGCAGCAAGGGCAGGCGGGGCAGGACGCCCGCCCCCGAGAAGGCGTAGGCCGACCAGATCGCGAGCACGGCGGCGATGCCCAGGGTGATGAGGGCCGCGGATGGCGCGCCCTGCTCGGCCAGCCGGACCATCCGCTTGCCGGCACCGAAGAAGCCGTACCAGCGCGGTCCTCCGGCAATGATGGCGAGGTGCGCCAGCGAAGCGGCGGCGCTGAGCGCACCTCCGGCCAGCAGCCATGGGTTGGAAATCGGCAAGATCTGCTCCCCCTCAACGCGGGGCATCATCCAGCCGTTTGCCCATTCTGACCAGCGGCACCGGCGCCCCGCCGCGATCATCCTCGAACCGTTCGATCTCGCGATAGCCGGCCGCCAGATACAGCGGCTCACCGTCCGGGGTGGCGACCAGTTCGGAACCGTCGTAGCCGGCAGCGCGCGCGGCGGCCTCGCACAGGCCACGGGTCCCGCTCCTGACCGCCCTGCGTCCCGGCCTAGGCCCGGTCGCGGCCCATATAGACGAGTTCGATACCCTCGTCCGAAACGCGGCGATCAAATTCCTCGAAGCCGAGCAGCCAGTACAGGGCGATATGTCGCTCACTCAGGGCGCCGGTGAAAAGCTCGAAACGCGTCACCGACGGCGGCGCATGATCCTGTACCGCCTTGACGAGGCGGACGCCGAACCCCGTACCCTCCCGATCCGGCGCGACGACCAGCCGCCCCATATGACCCACGGAGCCTTCGATGCGGATCCGTGCGGAACCGACGATGCGATGACCGTCGACCGCCGCCAGAACGATTTCCGACCGAATGGCTTCGGCGACCTGCTGAAGGGTTTCCAGAAGCGGCGGCAGGAACGGATCGCGATACAACTGGGCCGTGGTCACATAGGCGGCCCGCTGCAGCGTCAGGAGTTCCCCGGCGTCTGCCTCGACGGCCCTGCGCAGGATTACGGGCATGCGGTTCAGCCCCGCTGGAACGGATAGAAGCCGCCGCCGAGACCCAGCAGGCCGGTCAGTTCATCCAGCGCGACGCGGCTCTCCTCCAGCAGGTCGGGGCCAGCGAGGTCGGCGGGGGTCAGCCGGTCGCGGTAGTGTCTGGCACCCCAGGTCGACAGTCGGGTATGCAGGTCGTCGGTCAGTCGCATGGCGGGGTTGGTCGCGGCCTGTTCGGCCTCGGTCAGGACCACGCGCAGGCGCAGGCAGGCGGGGCCGCCGCCATTGCGCATGGACTGGCGCACATCGACGTATTCGACGCGGCCGATGGGGCCGTTGGAGGCGGCCAGCCGCTCGGCCACAGCGTGGCTGCGCGGGTTGTCGCGGGTCTCGGTCGGGCAGATCAGGGTCAGGCGGTCCTCGCCGGGAATCCGGATCAGCATGGAGTTGAACAGATAGCTGGAGATGGCGTCGGCCAGGGGCAGGTCGGCGGTCGAGATCTCGACGAAGACAGGCTCGAACCGGTCCCCGGCCGCGGCGCGGATAGCGGCCTTGGTTCCGGCCGTGTCCTCGAAGGCGAGCTCATGGAAGAACAGGGTCTCCAGCGCCCCGACGCAGACCACGTCATTGTGGAAGGTCCCTCCGGCGATGGCCGCCCTCGACTGGCGGGCCAGTACCACACCCGAGGCACCGTGGCGGAGGGCGACGGCGTCAGAGGCCTCGCGCGTCTGGCGGGCCGGGAAGGCATCGGCCCAGGGCTCGAAGGCCTCGCGGCCCCAGACCAGCAGATTGACGCCGGGCTCGCCGTGGTCGGCGCACAGGCGAACGTGGTTGGCTGCGCCCTCGTCGGCGAGGTGGGCGACCGAGGGCAGGGCGTCATGCACCGCGAACCGATCGGTATCGGGGAACAGGGCGTCCAACGACCGCTTGGTCTGTTCGTGCTCCAGCGAGCGGTGCAGGTTGGTGACCAGATTGGCCGGGGTGAAATGCACCCGACCGTCGGCGCTGTCGGCGCTGGGCGTCACCGTCGCGGCGTTGGCGGCCCACATGGGCGAGGCCGAACAGGCGGCGGCGGCGAAGGTCGGTGCGTCCTTCCAGCCCTGCTCCAGCACGCGGGCGTCCGTCCCGGTGAAGCCGAGGCTGCGAAGGAAGGGGATGTTGGGCCGCTCATGCGGCGGCAGAACATATTGCGGCAGGCCGAGGTCGGCCAGCCGCTTCATCTTGTCGAGCCCCTGCAGCACCGCCGCGCGCGGGTTCGACGCCTCACCCTTGTTCAGGCTGGAGGCGAGGTTTCCCGGCGACAGGCCCGCATAGGAATGGGTGGGGCCGATCAGGCCGTCGGCATTGGCTTCGAGGGTGGAAGTCATGGGTTCACCGGCGTGATGGGCAGGATCATGACGATCCCGAACGCTGCCAGCAGCGGAAGGCTAAAGAACCAGACGACCGCAGTCAGGATGCCGCCGATCAAGCCCAGGGCGACTGCCCGCCGCTTGTTGGGACCGAAGAGACCCGCAACTGTGACGGCCGCCACCTGAACGCCGAAGGTTACGGAACCCATCCGAATGTAGCTCATGGGACTCACTTGGTGCCCCCACGTCTTCACGAGGGTCACGAAGACGGAAACCCCCGCGAGGAGCGCAATTGCGACGATCGCGAAGCGCAGCGGATCTCTAGCGCCTTCCCAGAAGGAGGCTGGCCCGATCTGCCGATCTCCCCGCCAATCCGAGATCATCTCCGCAGTCCCTTGATCTCGCTCTCGATATTCTTCACCGACCCGGCCTCGAAACTGGCCACGGGATAGGCGCAGTAGTCGGCGGCGTACCAGGCGCTCGGCCGGTGGTTGCCGCTGGCTCCGAGGCCGCCGAAGGGCATGTCGCCGGCGGCACCCGTGGTCGGGCGGTTGTAGTTCACCACGCCCGCGCGGATGCGGCGGATGAAACGGTCCCAGTGGGCGGGGTTGTCGCTGACCAGACCGGCGGACAGGCCGTAGCGGGTGGCGTTGGCCCCAGCTATGGCGGCGTCGAAGCTGGCGACCCGGGTCACCGACAAGAAGGGGGCGAACATCTCCTCGTCGGGCACATCCACGTCGGTAACATCGATGATGGCGGGCTGCACGAAGGCGCTGGGCAGGTTGCCGACGGGGCCGGAGGCGCGGATCACCTTCGCGCCCATGTCGATCCGGTCCTGAAGGGCCTGCAGCGCCGCCTCGGCGGCCTTCTGCGAGATCAGTGGGCCGGCATAAGGCTCGGGGGTAGAGTTCCACGGCGCGAAGATCAGCCGGTCGACCATGGCGTTCACCGCCTCGACAATGGCATCGCCCTGCGGCCCTTCCGGCACGATCAGCCGCCGGGCGCAGGAGCAGCGCTGGCCCGTGGTAACGAAGGCCGACTGGACCACGATCCCGGCCACGGCCTCCGCGTCCGCGGCATCCCAGACCACCAGCGGATTGTTGCCGCCCAGTTCGAGCGCCAGGATCACATGCGGATCGTCCGCGAACTTCCGCCGGAAATGCGCGCCCGCCGCGCCCGAGCCGGTGAACATCAGGGCGTCTATGCCCGCGTCCAGCAGGGCCGCGCCCGTGTCGCGTCCGCCCTGGACGACATTGACCACGCCCTCGGGCAGGTCGGCCTCGGCAAAGGCCTCGGCCATCAACTGGCCGATGAAGGGCGTCTCTTCCGACGGCTTGAACACGACGGTGTCGCCCGCCAGCAGGGCGGGGACGATGTGGCCGTTCGGCAGGTGGCCGGGGAAGTTGAACGGCCCCAGCACCGCCGCCACACCATGCGGCCGATGACGCAGGATCGCCTGGCCGAAACCGGTCTCGGCCGTGCGCTCGCCGGTGCGTTCGTCATAGGCGCGGATGGAGATGTCCACCTTGCCGGCCATGGCACCGAGCTCGGCCGTCGTTTCCCAGAGCGCCTTGCCGGTCTCTCTGGAGATCGCCTCGGCCATCTGCGGAGCGCGGGCTTTCAGGACCGTCTGATAGCGTTTGACGGCGTCGATCCGGTCCTGACGCGAACGATCCGCCCAGTCGGGGAAGGCGGCGCGGGCGCGGTCGGCGGCGGCCTGAACCTCGGCAGCCGGGGCGGCGGCACCCTCCCAGACGGTTTCGCCGGTGGCGGGATCGATGGATTTGAAATGCATTTTGATTCCGCTCATCCCGGCGAAAGCCGGGACCCAGTGCTTTGGGTGAAGGCCAGCATATGATGAGCCGCTTCCCTCTTGTCCTGAAGCGCCGGCGTCAAGCTGGACAGGACTGGGTTCCGGCTTTCGCCGGGATGAGCGGAATAGAGAGTCACGTCTTCACCCGTACGGTATCGCCCGCCCGCACCCGCAGCGTGTCCGCGGTCTCGGCGTTCAGGGTGACGACATCGCCCTCGATCACCGCGCGCTGGCGCACCGAGCGGAAGCCGCCGACGCTGCCGGTGGAGATCAGGGCGGGCAGGTCGGCCTCGACCTCCTGCGTCACCGCCACCTTCAGGCTCCGGGCGTCGCGCACGGTGCGAATGTTGTCGCGGCCGCAGGTCACCGTCGGACCGGCGTCAAAGATGTCGATCAGGCCGTTGGGCCGGAAGCCTTCGCTTTCCAGCAGGGCCATGGCGGGCACGCCCTGCGGATGCACCTTGCCGATCACGGCGCGGGCGGGCTCGGGCAGCAGGTCCATATAGATCGGATGGCGCGGGGCCAGGTCGAGGATGAACTGTTTGTCGGTCGAGCCGGTCATCCGGTCGGCCTCGTCGAAATCCATGGGGAAGAACTTGTGCGCCACATGGTCCCAGAACGGGCAGGCGCCGTCGGGCGTGAAGACCCCGCGCAGCTCGGCCAGCACCGTGTCGGCGAACAGGTCCGGCTCGGCCCCGATCAGCATGTAGCGCGACTGGCTCAGCAGTCGTCCCGCGCCGCCCTTGCGCCGGTCCGCCTTGAGGAACAGCGAGCCGACCTCGCTCCAGCCGGTGCATTCATTGACCAGCACCAGCGTCTTCTGTTCCAGCTTGATGCCCAGAGATGGCGACGACTGGGTGTTGGTCACGACCCGGAAGGAGAAGAAGGGCCGGTTCAGACCGACCGCCGCCTTGACCGAACCGATGCCGTCGACGTCGCCGGTCTCGGTCTCCTCCAGCATCAATGTGTACCAGCGGTGCTTCGGGTCCAGCGTGCCGGCGAAGCTGTCGCGGCTCAGGTCCAGCCGCTCGGCCAGTTGGTCGGGATCTTCGGGCAGGCTGGTGAAGCCCGGCCCGGACAGGATGGCCAGTTCCAGAAGGAAGTCGAGATCGGCGGGGCCGGCGGGGCGGACGACGAGCATGGGGTTACATCGTCTCCAGACGCAGGGCTTTGAGTTTCAGCGCATCGATCTCGCCCGAGGCGATCTTGCACAGGATCAGGGCGCTGAGCTGCGCGCGCTCGACGAAGCTGGCGGGCCAGGCGAACTCCTGGTCCGAATGGATGTCGCCGCCCAGTACGCCGAGGGTGTCGATATTCGGCAGGCCGGCGGCGTGCAGGTTGTTGCCCTCGCAGACCCCGCCGGACGGCTTCCAGGCAATCGGCTGGCCCAGCAGGCCGCCGGTCTCGCGCACCGCCTCGAACAGGGCGGTCTGGCTGGCGTCCATCGGCTTGGGCGCACGGGTCATGCCGCCGTGCAGGTCCAGGGTCAGGCCGGGGAAGGGGGGCTCGGTCGCGATCTGGCGCACCGTTTCCGCGATCCAGGCCGACGACTGGGCGTCGGGGACGCGGACGTTGAAGCGGACGACGGCGTTGTCAGCGACGACATTCAGGGCTCCGCCGCCGCTGATCTTGGCCACATTGACCGTCACGCCCTCGCGCTGGCCGTTCAGGGCGTGCAGGCGGGCGGCGATCATGGCCGCACCGGCCACAGCGTTGGCACCCTCGTGGAAGGCCCGGCCGGCATGGGCCGCCTTGCCGGTGACGATCAGATGATAGTTGCCGCTGCCCTTGCGCGCCCCGGCCAGGGTGCCGTCCGCGAGGGCCGGCTCATAGGTCATGCCGACGTGGCCGCGCGCGCCCAGTTCGGCCAGCAGCGGCGCCGAAGCCGGCGAACCGATCTCCTCGTCGGGCGACAGCAGCACGGTCCAGCCGACGCGCGCACGGTCCGGATGGGTTTCAAACGCCTCCAGCGCCGCCAGCAGGACGGAGATGCCGCCTTTCATGTCGGCGATGCCGGGGCCGTTCAGGGCTCCGTCCGCACGGGTCACGACCTTCTGGAACGGGCTCTCGGCCGGGAAGACGGTGTCATAGTGGCCCGTCAGCACGACCTGGATCGGGGCTTCAGGCCGGGCGGTGATCTTCAGGGCGTCGGCATGGGCCTCGGCCCGCACAGCGCCGTCATCGCCGATCGTGGTCGAGCCCTGCGTCGGGATGCGCAACACCTCCGCCGGCAGGCGTCGTGCCTCGGCTTCGAGCAGGGCCAGAACATGGGCCAGACCGCTGGCGTGACGGCTGCCCGAATTCACGTTGGCCCAGTCGACCGCGCGACCGACGATGGCGGTCTCGCGCGCCGCGACGTGGTCGAGCACGATCTGGTCAGGGGGCAGAATCCGCATGCGGCCGGACCCTAGCGGTCCGGGCCGCAAAGGTGAAGGCGAGGCCGGGTATCGACTCGTCGCACAGCCGGGCTAGTTTCTGCCTCTGACATCAAGGGAGGCACCCATGACTGACGTTATCAAGGCAATGAACCCGACGGCTCCGCTGACCACGGAGGATTCCGCCCTGGCCGCCGCAAAGGTGAGTGCAGTGGGGATCGTGATCGGGGCGATCCAACAGGCCGCCGCCGCCTGGTACGCCTCGACGCCGGAGGCCGCCGCGGCAGCTTCCGCGATGGTGGAGGAATTGACCGGGCAGACTCCCGACTCGGCCGCGCTGGCTCAACAGTCGCAAATGGGTCTCATGATCGGCGGTCTCCTGATCGTGGTCGCGCTGATTCTCGCCCTGGTGCAGTGGCGCAAACCGAACATGGTGCTGCCGATCCTGTTTCTGGTCCTCGTGATCTGGTCACTCGGCACCGCCGCCCTGGCTCTGGTCGTCCCGGCGATGGGTGGCGGCCAGCCGATGTGGCTGACCCTTTTCAGTCTCGTGACCATGGCCGTTGCCGCGATCATGCATATCGCGGCGATCCGCGGCGTCGGCGCGCTGAACAGGATCCGCATGGCGGCCGCCCAGTAGCCAACTGTCACCGGTTCGGGCGTCGATCCTCGCGATCGGCGCCCGGCTGATTTGACTGCCGGCGCCAGCGGATCGACAGGCTGGCGTCGCCCTGTCCGCCGAATTTCGAACTGACCGTCAGGTTCCGGCGCACCTGCCATTCGACATTGACCGCCGCCCCGTTGTCGCCGCCGCCGATGATCTCCAGATAGACGTCATCCGTGATGTAGCGGCCGCCGGCGACCGTCAGGCTTGAGGCCTCGCCGCCGAATGACAGCCGGTCCAGTCCGGCGAGCTCCCGCAGGTTTCCGATCACATCGAAGCCGCCGCCGCCGGCCAATGCCGCCACGCCAGCCGCCAGCTGGGCCGCCTCGAACGGCGACAGCTGTGAGGCGGAGCGCCCGAACAGCACCTGGGACAGAATCTCGTCCTGGGGCAGGGCGGGGGTCGAGGTCAGGGCGATCTCGGGCCGCGCCGCCGTGCCTGTGACACGAATGGTGGCGGTCAGGGCCGGATCGTCACGCGTTGCGGTCAGGTTCAACCGGATCTGCTCCGGACTGGTCGACAGGGTCACTGAGCCGCGGTCGTCAAAGACGAACCGCTTGCCGGCGAAATCGTAGTCTCCGCGCACGACCCCCGCCGTGCCGCTCAGCGTCGGTCGGGCGATGGTTCCGGTCACGCGCGCATCGACGTTCATTTCGACATTGAGCCCTCGCCCGACCACGCGGACATCACCGCCGGGCGAGCGCAGGGCGATATCGAGGCCGAACTGCAGGCCGCGCTGGCGGTTCTGCTCCTCCTCGGGGACGTCGCCGCCGGGCCGGTTGATCTCGATCACATCCATGCGAACGATCCCGGTCGACCCGGGCGGATTGGCCTGGATGCGCGCCTCTTCGATGTCCATCTCGCCGCTGAGGGTGATGTTGCCCGCCGTGGCGCGGGTCACCGTGAGAAGGCCGGAGGCCTTGGCCTCCGCGATGTCGTTGTCGATGATCCGGAAGCGGTTGAGCAGCAGCTGGAAGCTGGAACCGGAGCCTTCCTTCAGGCCGATCCGGCCGTTGCCGCTGATCGACCCGCCCGAGCCGTCGACGGCGCTGAAGCTCTCGACCAGCCCGGTCGTGTCGTCGAAACGACTGGCCAGGGCGACGTTGTCGAGGCGAACACCCGTGGCGCTGTCGCGGAAACGTCCCTGTTGCAGGTCCAGCCGCCCGTTGAGACGGGGCTCGGCCATGGAACCGGCGATGGTGGCGCGGGCATTGACCTGACCCGAGAGGGAGCGTTCGCCGCCGGCCAGCAGGTCCCAGATCGGCTGTATCTGGCCCTGGATGGAGATCTCGCCCGACATGTCACGGGTCCTGATGATCGCCAGGCGCAGTGGAGCCGCGGAAGCCTCGACCGGCAGGGTGAGATCGGCCGCGGCCCGGACGGCGTCTCCGTCCGCGGCCTGGGCCTGGATACGCAGGGTGTTGTTGACCAGCAGGGCGTTCAGCGTTCCGTCGACGGCGATCCCGCGCGGCGCGTCGATGCTGTGCATGTCGTCGAGGGTGATGTTGGCAGACCCTGACAGATCCTCGCCGGCACCGCGCAGCGACAGCCGCCCGGTAACCCGTCCGCGCATGTCCTGGATCAGCGAGCCGAGGTCGACGCTGGTCAGGTTGGCCTCGATGATGGCGGCGCGGGAGTCCTGGCGGAGTTCACCCAGCAGGACGCCGCCGCCGATTCCCAGATCGACCCGCGCGACGCGGCCATCGCCGGACAGGGCGATGACGGCAGGGTTGCGGGTCGTGAAGGCGATCTCACGGACCCGCCCGGTGCCTTCCAGCACCACGGTCTGGGACGGGCCTGTGCGGGAATAGACGCCGGTCCCGTCGAATGACACGGGCGTGGCTCCGCCGACATCGGCCTTCAGGGTGAAGGGCAGGCGTTCCAGGGTGCCGCGCCCGTTCAGGTCGAGGGTGCGGATCACCCAGGTCGATCCGGCGAACCGCACATTGCGCCCCGTGACGTCGAGAATCGCCGTCTCGTCACCCGCGCCCTCCGTCAGGCGAATGCGGCCGTCAGCCGTTCCCGAAGCCAGGAAGGCGCCGGGGCGGGCAGTGAAGGTCAGGTCCGCGCTTGACGGGACATTGCTCGACAGGGCGATCGCCCCCCTGGCGGTGACCCCGCCTGCATTCAGGTCGACGTCCGTCATTCTCAGACTTTCGCCGCCGAGGAAGAAATTCCCGCTCGCGCCGGCGGGTCCGTAGTTCGACCCGGCGTCGACCTTGATATGTCCGTCAGACCCGTCGGGGCCGCGACGGAAGATGAGCTCCATCGTGGCATCGGTGAGCACGAGGGCACCGGCGGTGACCTTGCCGAACGCCGCCTTCAGGTCGGCATGCGGCGCGGCCAGCGTGCCCGTCACCTCGCCCTTGCCCGTCATGGCACCGTCGATGGCGACGGGGCCAATGCCAAAGGGGCCCCGAGCGTTCCAGTCCAGGTCGAGGCCGAGCCGACCGTCACTCCCGATCACGCCATTTGCCGAGGCCGTTCCTCGGGCCCCGGTCAACAAAGCGCGGTCGACCACCAGCCTTTCGCCCTCAAGCACTCCCGTCACCTGCAGCCGCGGTGTCGGGCCCAGCAGCCGGTCCATCTCGACCATGCCGGCGGCCAAACGCTGACCACGCGCGTCAAAGGTCAGTCGCCATGGTGCCCCGGTCCGGGTCGCCGATGCCGAGATCGGCCCACCGAACCGCCCGCGGGCACCGCGGTACAGTCGCGACGCGTCAGTGATTTCGGCCCGGCCCCGGAAGCCCATGGCACCGAGCAGATTGCGCCCGCCCGTACCGGTCACCGTCAGGGCCTGGCCGGTCAGATTGACCCGCTCCAGCAGGATGGCGCCATCCGCCTGACGATAAGCCTCGAACGTCAGACGCGGCGTCGAGCCCAACATGCTTCCGACGATCCCCGCGCTCGACCCGCCGACGGTCCGGACGTCGCCATCGATATCCATCCGGCCAGGCCGAACCTGAATGTTGAGCGGCCCCCGGATGCGTTGGGTCCGGTAGCTAGACACCTCGGCACCGATCAGGTCGACTGACCCGTCCATCCGCCACGCGGTGGCGTTTCCGCGAAAGACGCCGCGATAGGCCGCGGGGCCGCCCAGGGCCTGTCCGGTGAGGCGGGCCAGCGACCGGGTCGAAATGTCGAGGGTGATACCGTCCGGACTGCCCTGATCCGAAAGCCGTATCTCGCCGCTGGCGCGCGAATCCAGATTCTCCGCGATCAGGCGCCAGCCGACGCCGATCCGGCCATCGCGATCGCTGTCGCTCGAGGTGGCGAGGCCGAAGCGGACGGTACGGCCGATCCGCGCGGCGAACGGTGCCAGCAGGTCGGAGCCGGAGAAGTCCGCAAATCCGGAAATCCTCGTGCGGGTCTCGCCATAGCGTCCCTTGATCACCAGCGGCACAAAGTCACCGGTGCGCACGACGGCGTCGATGACTTCTCCGTTGACCACCGCGGTGGCGAAGAAGGGCCGATCCGGCGAATAGCCGAGTGCGCCGGCCAGCGGGCCGCCACGCGCCTCATTGGCCCGCAGGTTCAGCCGCAGGTCTTCCAGACCCTCGCCGATCGTCGCGTTGAGGCGCAGATAGTCGCCCGGCCGGGTGTTGCTGACGGCGTTGACGACAGCGGTCTTTGAGCCCTTGCGCGGCACGTCTGCCTCGCCCGACAATTTCCAGTGGCCGTACTCCCGGCTGAAGCCTTCCAGCAGTTCGACGTCGGCTGAGAACCGGTCGATATCGATGGACAGGGGCTGCGGTCCCGGCGGCTCCGCTGAGGCTTCGACCTCCGGCCGGCGGATCAGCCGGATGACTTCGGCCTCGACCTCTGTGGCGTGGAACCGTCGCGCGATCAGCGGCCACCAGTCCCAGTCGACTCGAACCTTGCGCGCCTCCAGCCAGATCCCTTTTGCATCGGTGACGGTGATGCGGTCGATGGTGAAGTCATCGAACAGGTCGCCGTGCACCCCCTCGACGTTGATTCGGCCATAGCGGCCGAGCTTCTTGCCGGCGACGAAACTGGTCACCAGGCCGCGGCCGGAGTCCGACAGCAGATACATCCGCCCGCCGACCGCAACGATGATCAGCAACGCCGCCAAAACGGCCGCCGCCATGCCGCCGAAGAAGGCCGCGGCCTGAAGGCGGGTGCGCGTCTTCCTTGCCGCTTCAGCGGGTGTGTCAGGTGCCTCGATGGGCGCCTCGTCGGGGGGAGAGGCACCGTCGGTCAAAACGCCTGCCCGATGCTGACATAGATCTGGAAGTCGGCGTCGCCGTCGCGACGGTCGAGCGGGAAGGCGACGTCCGCGCGGATCGGTCCGAACGGAAGCTTGTAGCGGACGCCAAACCCGGCACCGTAGCGAAGGTTGTTGAAGTTCGGCGTTTCCTGAAAGCCGATAGCCCCGGCGTCGACGAATGCGACCGCCTGAAAGTTCCGCCAGACGTCACGCCGGACTTCGATGGAGGTTTCGAACAGACTCAGGCCGCCGCGCGGCGTGTTGTCGGGCAGGCGCGGTCCGACCCCCTGATACTCGAAGCCCCGGACCGAGCCTCCGCCGCCGGAATAGAACAGGCGGTCCGACGGAACGGTCAGTTCCGCCCCACCGATGATCGATCCAATGCGCATACGTCCCGCCAGTACGGTCCGGCCACCTTCCTGCAGCGGCAGATAGGCGGTCGCCTGTGCTTCGGTGCGCAGGAACAGCACTGTGTCCTCGCCCGCGACCGCCGTCGGCTGGGCCGATGCGGACAGCCGCCAGCCCGTGATCGGGTCGAGAGGGTCGTTTGAACGATCCAGATAGGCGCTGGCCCGTCCAGTCAGGATCACGAGATCGCGATTGAAATTGACCGGTGCCAGGGTGAGGGGGTCGAAGCGGTTCTCGTCATACTGGCCCGCGTCCAGCCCCAAGCCGTAGCTGACCCAGGAGGTCTTGCCGATCCGCTGTTGCAGGTCGGCGGCCAGGGCCAGGGCGGTGCGTCGGTATGCGTCGGTATCCTCGTTCAGCAGGGCACCCGACAGTCTCAGGGTCTCGCCGGGGCGGTGCCAGTGGGGGAGACTCAGGGCTGCGCCCAGCCGGCTGTCGACATTGGCGGCGCGGGCCTGCCAGACGAGGGTGTCGGCGCGGCCGAACTGATTGTGCCAGGTCCATATCAGGTCGAGGCCGGACCCTTCTGCGGTCGAGAAGGTCGCCCCGGCTTCCAGAATGCGGCGAGGACGGTCGGTGAGGCTGACAATCACGGGCCGGTTGCCGGCCCCGTTCGTCTGGTCGGTCGGCGCGAGGGCCACGCCGACCCCGTCGTAGACGCCGGTCTCCAGCAGCCGGCGCTCCAGCTCGGCGACGTCGTCCGGGTCATAGACCTCGCCCTCTGACCAGGGCGCCAGGCCGGAGACCCACTCGGGATGGGTCGGGCCGCGGGTTTCCAGCCTCACACCGTCCAGCCGCACCAGCGGCCCTGCGGCGATGCGGAAGCTGGGCTGGACGGTGAACGCCGCGTGATCGACCACCACCCTTCGAGGCAGCGCCGAGGCGTCGGCATAGCCTCGACGGGTGAGGCCGGCGATGATCCGCCCCTCGGCGGAGATGATGTCGCCCGCACGACCGGGCTGGCCCGGAGTCAGGCCGATCTCGCCACGCACCTCTGTATCGGTCGCCGGGTCAGGGGAGGGGGCGGCCCAAAGCACCTGCACCTCGGCGAGCCCGAATCGGCGCCCGGGTGTGACGTTCACGATCGCGACCGGCGCGACTTCGCCCTCGACGGCGTCTTCGAGCACCGGCTGGTAATAGCCCTCGGATCGCAACAGGGCCTCGGCCGCCTCCATCGCGCCACGCGCACGGCGTCGGGCCTCGAACCGATTGGACGGAGCATCATCGACCTCGCCGACCGCGCGGACCAGCTGCGCGCGAAGCTCGGCGTCCATGTCGCCACGAATCTGGGCGCGCGGGTCCGCCGTTGCAGCGGAAGCCAGCAACAAGGCACCCGCCGTGCTGATGAGAAACAGGGCGGGCCTTGGCGTCAAACTTGGACCTTCGTCAGGGCGCGGACCTCTCGGTCGTCAGATCCCGCTGTGGCACCGATGAGGCGGCGACCGGGCTCAATAGAAGAGGGTTTCACTTTCAGGCTGGACCGATTCCGCGGAAGACCGCTTCTCGGGGGACAGGGTGGTCGAATCGACGGGCGGAGCATCAACGGCGCTCGGGGCCGCGACCGGTGCGCCGACTTCTTCAGCGGCGGGTGCGACCGGCACTTCGACGGGCACGTCGGCGATTTCCGAATCATTGGCATTGGGATCGTCGCAGGCGGCGACGCCCAATGCGGTCGACAGGGCCAGAATGGCGATCAGGCGTTTCATCAGCAGTGTCTCCCCCGGAACGGCCTTCCAACGCGCGGCCGGCTCGCCTGTTCCATAACCTTGAACGCGCGCCCGGTCATCAAGCGCAGCAACCAATCCTTTCAGAATTTGGCGTATGCCAAAGACCGAGAGGTGCGAATGACTGTCACGGCCTATGCGATGGTGTCGCTGGTGCGATACCGGGAGCTCAAGACACGGATCGCGTTGGCGGCCTTCATCGGCTGTACGGCCTGGTTCGTTGTGCCCTCGATCTGGCCGCCCGTATGGTTTGCGGCCGTCCTGCTTACACAGGCCCTGGACTGGGCGGTCTTCAGCCGATTCCGGCAGCGGCAGGACTGGCAGCCGGATCGGCTCTATGTGGTCGTCTGTTGCGCCACCACGGTGCTCAGCGTCGCCGTCTATGCCGCCATGAGCGCCTATATGTGGTTCTTCGGCGGTGAGGTCGGACGGGTGTTCGCCATGGTCCAGTGCGCCGGCGGCCTGCTGCACGTCAGCCTTCACATGCATCATGCCCGGCCGATCCTGATTTCAGCCGTAACGCCCCATGCGACCTATTTCCTCGGCCTGCCGGTGTTCACCGCGATCTCAAGCCAGAATTGGCAGGAGTTGCTCATCGCCATCGGCTGTATCCTGTACATGACCCATCTGGTCGTGGCGGTGCGGCAGAGCTCCTCGACGACCGGTGCTCTCCAGGCGGCCCGGGATGCCGAGCAAAGCGCGCGCCGCAAGGCCGAGGTCGCCAGCGCGGCCAAGTCGGACTTCCTGGCGGTGGTCAGCCATGAAATTCGCACGCCCATGAATGCGGTGATCTCGGCCGCCAATCTGCTGCGTCGTACCCGGCTCGACGGCCAGCAACGCGAGCATGTGTCGATGCTGATCGACGCCGGCGACGTGCTGATGGGGCTGCTGAACGACGTGCTCGATTTCTCCAAGATCGAGGCCGGAAAGATGGAGCTGGAAAGCGCCGACATGATCGTGCGCGACCGGCTGTCGACGGTCGTCCGCCTGTGGGAGCCGCGCGCCCTCGCCAACGGCGTCCGTCTGAAGGTGCGTATCGCGCCCGATGTGCCTGCGGCCGTGCGCACCGACCCTCTGCGCGTGCAGCAGATCCTCTTCAACCTCATGTCCAATGCGGTGAAATTCACCCACGAAGGCGAGATCCGGATCGAGGCCAGTTGGACGGATGGTCGCCTGAACATGGCTGTCATCGACACCGGCTGCGGCATTCCCGCGGATCGGCTGGGCCAGATATTCAACAGTTTCGAACAGGCCGATGTCGGGACGACCCGTCGCTATGGCGGCACGGGCCTGGGCCTGGCCATCAGCCGCAGGCTCGCCGAACTGATGGGCGGTTCCCTGACGGTCCAGAGCATCGACGGTGAAGGCTCGACGTTCGTCCTCAGCCTCCCGATGACGGCGGTCGAGAATGCGCCGGCCCAGCCGGTTCGCGCCGTGGAAACAAGCGGATCCCTCGCGGGCCGCTCGATCCTGGCTGCTGACGATCACGAGGTGAACCGGCGCATCCTGCAACTGCTGCTGGAGCCGCACGGTTGCCGCCTGACCCTGGTCGAGAACGGCGCTGAAGCGCTTGAGGCAGCGTCGGGACAGCGGTTCGACGCCATCCTGATGGACATGCAGATGCCCATCATGGACGGGCTCGAGGCCACGCGCCGGATTCGCGCCGGCGAGGTCAACGGAGCCACGCCGGTGATCGCCCTCACCGCCAATGCGCTGGACCTGCACCGCGCGGCCTGGGACGCGGCCGGCGTGCATGCCTTCCTGACCAAGCCGATCGATCCGGTTATGCTGGCCACGACCCTGGCCCAGGCCTGCGCCCTGGAGCGGCCCGGGGCCGAAATCGTGGCAGCCTGACCGTCAGATCCAGCGGCGTCGGGCCTCGTCCAGCGACATCGCAGGCGCTTGCGGGCCAGGTTCCGCGGGCGTTCCGTCGAATCGGGGCGCGGGCGCAGCCTGGGTGACGCCCTGCTCGACAAAGGTCCCACGCGCGATGTTGTGCGGGTGCCGGGCCGCCTCGGCCATCGTCAGAACCGGCGTGACGCAGGCGTCTGTTCCCGCGAAATGCGCGGCCCAGTCGTCGCGGTCGCGGGTGGCGAATGTCGCCTCGAGCTTCGCATGCAACGCGGGCCAGCCGGCCATGTCGATCTGGGGCGCTGTTTCCGGAGCCAGGCCGAGGCCGGCGATCAGCGCCGCGTAAAACTGCGGCTCCAGGGCCCCGACGGCGATGAAACGTCCATCCCTGCACGTGTAGCAGCGGTAGAAGGGCGTCCCGCCGTCGAGCAGATTGGCCCCGCGGGCCTCGCTCCACAGACCCCGCGCGCTGAAGGCATGGAACAGGCTCATCAGAAGGGCTGAGCCGTCGGTCATCGCAGCGTCCACCACCCGGCCCTTGCCCGTCGATCTGGCCTCCAGAAGGCCCGCGAGCACGCCGGTGACCAGCATCATGGCACCGCCACCGTAGTCACCGACCAGATTCAGGGGTGGTCGCGGCGGGCGATCCGGCTCTCCCATGGCGTGGAGCGCACCGCTCAGGGCGATATAGTTGATGTCGTGGCCAACCTGTCGCGCCATCGGGCCGGTCTGTCCCCAGCCGGTGATCCGACCGTAGACCAGCTTCGGGTTGAGCGCCGGGCAGATGTCGGGTCCCAGTCCCAGTCGCTCCATGACGCCGGGCCGAAAACCCTCGATCAGGGCGTCGGCAGAACCGATCAGCTCAAGCACGGCCGCGCGATCGACGGGGTCTTTCAGATTGACGCCGACCGCGGCGCGGCCGCGGTGCAGGACTTCGCCGCCCACGTCGCTGAACACCGGTGCCCCGGCGTCGGCGCTCCGGCTCAGTCGCAATACGTCTGCTCCCAGGTCGGCCAGCATCATGCCGGCGAAGGTGACCGGCCCCAGGCCGTCGAACTCGAGGATGCGCAGGCCGGACAGCGGTTTCATGGTCACTGCCTAACCTCCGCTCGCCCGCGCGTCGAGCCAGCCCTTGACCCCGACGACGGTTTGCAACAGAAGGCGCGTCGCTGGTCCGCGAATGCGCCCGGCGTGGTATGCGCCCTTAGCTCAGTTGGTTAGAGCATCTGACTTTTAATCAGAGGGTCCTCGGTTCGAGCCCGAGAGGGCGTACCATCCCTTCCTGCACGGTCACCTGATGCGCCGGGCGCTCCTCCGCCCGGTCGTCCCGCGGTCTGCCGGTCACCGGGGGCGGGGCTTGCGCTTGCGGCAATGCTTGCAGACCAGCGTTCCCGGCTTGCTGCGGCTGTAGCGGAACTGATGTTTGCACCTCAGTTGGGCGAGCCAGGCTCCAAGTCGTTGGATCATGGTGCCCCCACCCCCGGTCAATCGGCAGGACCCAGCGTTTATATGACAAAGCCTGGGGGGTCGAATTTCGACGGCCGCTTCCGGTCCGGCCCGGGTCGTGATTGAAGGAGGCATGCGCACCGCCAGTCTCATTCTCGCTCTCTGCATTCCGCTGACGGCATGCGGGGCCGTCGCCGGCGGGGCACAACAGTTTGGCGCGGGCCTGGGGGCCGCGGCCACGGCACCGCTCGACGACCTCAATCTGCGCCGGCAGTTCATTCCGACCGTCCTGTTGCAGGCGGAGGCCAATCCCTACGACCTGCGAAATCTGAACCAGTGCGCGACCATCGGGGCCGAGATCGCCCGGCTGAACGAGGCGCTGGGTCCCGATACCGACGAGCCGCCGGCGCAGGACGGGTCTTTCCTGAGCGAGCGGGCCGCCGACGCAGCCTCGGCCGCCGCGCTGGACGCCATCCGCGACGCTACGACGGATTTCATCCCGGGGCGCAGCTGGATTCGCCAGTTGTCAGGCGCAGAACAGCACAGCCGCCACGTCCAGTCCGCCATCCAGGCCGGCCGGATGCGCCGGGCCTTCCTGAAAGGCACGGGGATGCAGCGCAACTGTGCACCGCCCGCCGCGCCGGGCTGGTTCCGCCCCCGAGGCCGAAGCCAGCGCTAGCTTTTGTTGTTTGACGTGTGCCGGGAGTGGAAGTCGCGCCGGAACGCCTCGAACCGCCCGTGGGCGATCGCCTCCCGCATGGCCGCCGTCAGGGCCTGGAAGAAGGCGATGTTGTGCCAGCTCAACAGCACCTTGCCGAGGATTTCGTCGGCCCGCACGAGGTGGTGCAGATAGGCCTTGGAATAGGCCTGTGAGGCCGGGCAGGGGACGTCGGGCTCCAGCGGGTCCTGATCCTCGGCGAAGCGGGCGTTCTTCAGATTGATCGGCCCGGCCCAGGTCCAGGCCTGTCCATGGCGGCCGGCCCGGGTGGGCAGGACGCAGTCGAACATGTCGACGCCGCGGTACACCGCCTCGACCAGATCCACGGGCTTGCCGACGCCCATCAGATAGCGAGGGCGATCCGCCGGCAGCATGTCGGGTGCGTAGTCCAGCACCTCGCACATGGCCTGATGCCCCTCACCGACGGCCAGGCCGCCGATGGCGTAGCCGTCGAAGCCGATCTCCTGCAGCCGGTCCGAGGATTCGCGGCGCAGGGTCTCGAAGGTCGAGCCCTGCTGGATGCCGAACAGGGCCTGGGTCTCGCGGGTCCCGAAGGCGGTCTTCGACCGTGCGCCCCAGCGGGCCGAAAGCTCCATGGCGGCGCGGGCGGCGGGCTCCTCGGCGGGCCAGCTGACGCACTGGTCAAGCTGCATGGAGATGTCGGCCCCGATGCGGTCGGCCTGGATCTCGATCGAGCGTTCGGGGCTGAGCACGTGTTTGGAGCCGTCGATATGGCTCGCGAAGGTGACGGCGTCTTCCTTCACCTTCGAAATGCCCGCCAGGGACATGACCTGGAAACCCCCACTGTCGGTGAGGATCGGCTTCGTCCAGCCCATGAATTTATGCAGCCCGCCCAGCCGCTCCATCCGCTCGGGGCCGGGCCGCAGCATCAGGTGGTAGGTGTTGCCGAGAATGATGTCGGCACCGGTCTGTTTGACCTGATCCACCGTCATCGCCTTGACCGTGGCGGCCGTGCCGACGGGCATGAAGGCGGGTGTGCGGATATCTCCGCGCGGCGTCCTCAGCACCCCCGTCCGTGCGCGGCCTTCGGTGGCGGTGATATCGAATGGAAAGGCCATCAGGCGGCGCGGAACAGCAGGCTGCCATCCCCGTAGGAATAGAACCGGTAATTGTCGGCCACCGCATGGGCATAGGCCGCCTTCATCGTCCCCAGGCCTGCGAAGGCCGAGACCAGCATGAACAGGGTCGACTTCGGCAGGTGGAAATTGGTCATCAGCACATCGACGGCGCGGAAGCGGTAGCCGGGGGTGATGAAGATGGCTGTGTCACCGTGGAAGGGTTGTACCTCGCCCTCGGGCGTCGTGGCGCTCTCCAGCAGCCGCAGTGATGTGGTCCCGACGCAGACGATGCGGCCGCCGGCGGCGCGAACGGCGTTCAGGGCCGCAGCGGTGTCGGCGGACACCACGCCCCATTCGGAATGCATCTTGTGGTCGGCCGTGTCGTCCGCCTTGACCGGCAGGAAGGTGCCGGCCCCGACGTGCAGGGTCAGGGCGTGGGTCGAGACGCCCCTGGCCCTGATCGCCTCCATCAGGGCAGGGGTGAAATGCAGGCCCGCCGTCGGCGCCGCGACCGACCCGTCCAGTTGCGCGAACATGGTCTGGTAGTCGGAAAGGTCCCGATCGTCCTCTGGCCGCTTGGCCGCGATATAGGGCGGCAGGGGCATGACTCCGACGGCCCGGATGGCGTCGTCCAGCGCCGGGCCGGCGAGATCAAAACCCAGGGTGATGAGGCCGTCGTCGGACTTGGCCGTGACCGTGGCGGTCAGGCCCTGGAACGTGACCCGGTCCCCGGCCTTCAATCGCTTGCCCGGCTTCATGAAGGCCGACCAGACGTCAGGCGCGTCGCGGTGATGCAGGGTGGCCTCGACGGCGACGGTCAGGATCTCGCCCTCCGGTCCGACGCGCTCGCGCACGCCCGAAAGCCGCGCCGGGATCACCCGCGTGTCGTTGAACACCAGGGCGTCGCCGGGCTGCAGGAAGTCCGGCAGGTCGCGGATGATCCGGTCCTCCAGCCCGCCGTCCCGCACCACCAGCAGGCGCGCAGAATCACGCGGCTCGGCGGGGCGGAGCGCGATGTGGCTGTCGGGCAGGTCGAAGTCGAAATCGGCGGTCTTCATCAGGCGGGGCAATGGCCATGAGGCAGGTGCGGGGTCAAGGCGGTTAAATGTTGTTTCAGTTGATCCCGCTATCACTCGGGTATGAGCCCAGAAGCCAATCCGGATTTGTCAGCGGCAGTGCGGGGCTGGGATCGGCTACGCCGTCCGGTCTGGATGTACGATCCGGTCAGCGCGCGCGGGGTCTACGCCAACGCCGCCGCCCTGACCCTCTGGGGCGCTGATTCACTCGCCGAACTCCTGGCCCGGGACTTTTCCCAATTGTCGCCCGCGGTCAAGGCGCGGACGGACCGCCTCCGGGAGGCCACGGCTGACGGTAGCGAGCTCAACGAGCGGTGGACCTTCTATCCCAACGGCCGTCCGGTCACCGTTCAGGCTACGATCTCGACATTCCGGATGGACGATGGGCGCGGAGTGTTGCTGTTCGAGGCCGCGCCGCTGGAGGTCGGGGCCGAGGAACGGCGAGCGGTCGAGGCGTTGCGACATACGTCGACGCTGATCACGCTGCTGGATGACGCCGGCGCGATCCTGTTCTCCAATCCGGCGGCCTGGGCCGCCTACGCGCCGGGCGAAGCGGCGCTGGCGACGCGCTTCGTCGACCCCGACCGGGCCGCGTGGTTCCTGACCCGGGTCCAGGCCGGTCAGGCGGTCAGCCGGCTCTGCGAGGTCCAGACAATCGCAGGCCGTCGATGGCACGATGTGGATGCGCGCCCGGTCTCCGATCCGGTGACCGGTACCCAGGGCGTGCTGCTCAACGAGCAGGATGTCACGGCGCGGGTCGAGGCCGAAGGGGCCCAGGCGTCCGCCGAGCAGAAAACCGCCATGGCAGAGGCGCGGCAGAGATTCCTGACCGACATGTCCCATGAGCTACGGACTCCGCTGAACGCTGTGATCGGATTCTCGGAACTCCTGTCCGGAGCGGGTCTGGCACCGGCGCAGGACGAACAGGCCAAGGCGATTCATCAGGCGGGCCAAGGATTGCGGGCGGTCGTCAACCGGATGATCGACCTCTCGGAACGCGGTGATGATCCGGTGCCGACGGCGGGGCCTGAGGAGGAGGTTCGGTCGGGTCCGACGGTGGCCCCGGTTGCGAGCCCTGGGGAAAGGGGGCCGTTGCGGGTGCTTTGTGTCGACGACAATCAGACCAACCGGATGTTGATGACCGCCATGCTGGCCGCGCAGGGCCTTGTTTGCGAGACGGCGGACGACGGCGCTCTCGGGCTTGCCGCGGCCGCGACTGGCGACTGGGATGTTGTGCTGATGGACATCCAGATGCCGGTGATGGACGGGGTGGAGTCGGCCCGTCGTATCCGGGCGCTGGGCGGTGAAGCCGGAGCCGTGCCGATCATCGCCGTAACAGCAAACACCCTGGCCGAGCAGGTCGAATCCTATCTCCAGGCCGGGATGGACGACCTGGTGGCCAAGCCGGTGGACATGGCTGAGCTGCTTGGAAAGGTCGCCTGGTGGGGCGGCTGCGGATGGCGCGGCGCAGTCGCCGCCGGGTCGCCGCATCCGGATCGGGCCCACGCCGGCAGTTGACGGTAGGGAGCGGACGCTCCAAACCGCCGCCATGCTGCACTCCCTCGAAACCCTCGCGCGCGAAGCCAGATCGTGGCCGTTCGAACAGGCCCGCAATCTTCTGAACCATGTGCTGAAGAAGCGGCTGGGCGACGCCGAGCGGACCGCGGCCAAACTGCTGATCGACGCCGGCAAGGCGGATGAGGCTCTGGCGACGTTCGAGGCGCTACTGAAGCCCGTCATCTTCGAGACCGGATACGGCCCGTCGGGTCTGCCGCACATGGGCACCTTCGGCGAGGTGGCGCGCACGACCATGGTGCGCAACGCCTTCCGCGCCCTGACCGGCGACCACTGGCCGACGCGGCTGATCGCATTTTCGGACGACATGGACGGCCTGCGCAAGGTTCCGGAGGGCGTGCCCAATCCGGAGATGCTCACCGAAGACCTGCACAAGCCCCTGACCGTGGTGCGCGACCCGTTCGGGACGCATGACAGTTTCGGTGCCCACAACAACGCCCGCCTGCGAGCCTTCCTCGACGGCTTCGGCTTTGAGTACGAATTCCTGTCCTCGACCGAACAGTACAAGTCCGGCCGCTTCGACGCGACCCTGCTGACCCTGCTGGAGCGGTTCGACGCCGTGCAGGCCATCATGCTGCCGACCCTGGGCGAGGAGCGCCGCGCCACCTATTCGCCCTTCCTGCCGGTCAGTCCGATCACCGGCCATGTGCTGCAGGTTCCGACGCTGGAGCGGAACGTGGCGAAGGGGACGATCACCTTCGACGACCCGGCGGGCGGACGTACCGAGGTCCCGGTCACCGGCGGTCATGTGAAACTGCAGTGGAAGCCCGACTGGGCCATGCGCTGGACGGCGCTGGACGTCGACTATGAGATGTCGGGCAAGGATCTGATCGAGAGCGTGCGCGAGAGCTCGAAGGTCTGTCGCGCCCTGGGCGGTACGCCACCCGAAGGCTTTAACTACGAGCTCTTCCTCGACGTCGAGGGCAAGAAGATCTCCAAGTCCAAGGGCAATGGTCTGACCATGGACGAATGGCTGCGCTACGGCACGCCGGAGTCCCTGGGCTGGTACATGTTCCAGTCGCCGAAATCGGCCAAGAGCCTGCATTTCAACGTCATCCCGCGAGCCATCGACGACTGGCTGGCCTTCATCGAGGCCTACAAGACCCAGGAACCCGCCAAGCAGATCGACAACGCCGTCTGGTCGATCCACGCCGGGTCGCCGCCGACGCACACCTCGCCGGTGTCTTTCGCCCTGCTGCTCAACCTCGTCGCCGTGGCCAATGCGTCGAACAAGGACCAGCTGTGGGCCTATTTCGCGAAATACCTGCCGGACGCGACCCCGGCCAGCGAGCCGCTGCTCGATCGGCTGATGGGTCATGCGCTGAACTACTACGAGGACTTCGTCCGGCCGACGAAGTCGTACCGTGCCCCCGATGAAAAGGAGGCGGCGGCGCTGCTCGATCTCGCCACGCGGCTCAAGGCGCTCCCGGCCGACACGACCGACGGCGAGCTGATCCAGACCGAGGTCTATGCCGTCGGCAAGGAACACGCCTTCGAGCCGCTGCGCAGCTGGTTCGGCGCGCTCTACGAGGTGCTTCTGGGCGCGTCGCAGGGGCCGCGGTTCGGCTCGTTCGCGGCCATCTATGGCTTGCCGCAGACGATCCAGCTGATTGAAGCGGGTGCGAACGGCGAGCTTGTCAAAGCCTGATCCGGTGAGCGGTGTTCGTCGGGCAACCTGGATGAACCGAACATAACGGCGCGGCTCCGGGAGCCTTCATCCGCCGTCGCGCATTCTCCCTGACATCGACCAACCTCGATGAAATGGAGAGAGCCATGTCGAAATTCATGACCACCACCCTGGCCACTGCCGCTGCCCTGGCGGCGCTGGTGACGGCGGTCCCCACCGTCTCGATGGCCCGGCAGGCCAACGGGGTCACCAATTGTGACGCTCCGGGCGGGCGCCAGCGCGCCGGCGCCGTGATCGGCGGCGTTCTCGGTGCCCTGGCCGGCAGCCAGGTGTCGGACAATGAACGGACCCTCGGTGCCGTGGTCGGCGCGGGTGCCGGTGCCGCTGCCGGCTCGTACATCGGCTGTAACCAGCAACGTGCACGTGCCACCAACGCCTCCGCTGGCGGTGCCTATCGCGCCACGTCCAACCTGCGCATCCGTTCGGGCCCGGGCACCAACTACCGCCAGGCCGGCACGCTGCGCGCCGGTCAGTCGTTCAGTGCCATCGGCTCACAGGGCGAATGGGTCCAGATCGCCGGCGGCGGCTGGGTGAACGCCCGCTACGTCGCCGCCAACTAGGCGCCGTCGGACTGGCTAACGAAGAGGCCGTCCCCTGAGGGGCGGCCTTTTTGCTACTGGCTGACCCAGAGGATGCGGCCCATCCAGACGATGTCCGTGCGGGCCAGTGTGCGCACCTCATAGGCCGGATTCACCGAGGCGAGGGTCACGGCCTGCGGCATAAGGGAGGCCACCTCCTTTGCGAGGGTCTCGCCGCCCGTCGTCCGAACCACCACCCGATCACCCTTGCGCACCTCGATCGCCTCGCGGTCGACGATGATCCGGTCGCCCTCGCGATACAGGGGCGCCATGGAGTCGCCGACAATGCCCAGGCTCAGCAGACTGTCCCTTGGGCGGGGCAGGTCGGTCTGCTGCCAGCCGTCGCCGGTCGGCAGGCCCGCATCGTCGAAGAAGCCGTCCTGCCCGGCCTGGGCCATGCCCAGCATCGGCACGGTCGAGGGTCGTTCTGCCGCGTCCCGGGCCAGGGCGGCGAACTCGCCGAGGGACAATCCGGTCGCCGTCAGGATGCGCGTCAGGCTTTCGGTCGAGGGCCAGCGCGGGCGCGGCGGCTCGCCCGGGCCGAAACGTTTGGAAGGATTGAAGCTGGTCGCGTCCAGACCGGCGCGCTTGGCCAGGGCCGAGACACTGAGCCCCTCATGCCGGGCCAGGCCGTCGATCGCCTTCCAGAGCTGGGCATGGGACAGGGGCATGGGAGTCGCCGGGGCCGGGGCGGCCGAATCATGGAGACTATAGGAATAAATGCCGATCAGCTCAATGCTGACGGGTCACTCCAGACCGGCAGCGCGGCGTTCCTGCCAGGCCCAGAAGGTTCCGATGGCGATGGCCAGCAGGATTCCGGTGCTGGCAAGGTTGATCACGGCATAGAAGGCCGAGGCGGGCGGGCGGATGTCGACCACGGTCAGGATGTGGCTCATGACAACCAACGACTGCAGGGCAGAGGCCCAGACCGGCCAGGCACGCCGGCTCTTCCAGACCAGGGCGACGAGAACCATCAGCATGATGGTGTCGATCGCCATCATGCCCCATTGCGGTCCGTCGACCGCACCGTCTCCCTGGATCAGCAGGGAGGCAAACCAGCCCAGCACATAGGCACCGGCTGCGACGCGTTCAGGCTCGTCGCCCTTGAGGAAGGCGAAGGCGACCACAAGGACTGTCAGGACCGCCCCGATCTGCGTTGACAGGGTGTCAAACATGAAACCGCCCCCATGCCGGATGGCACGGGGGCGACCTTGCATCGAGTCTGCCAGGACCGGAATGACCGGACCGGCACATTACGGCGATTTAAACCGCGCGCAGGCGGCTTGTGCGGGCCAGTTCGCCCGTGGTCGGCGGCGTGGTCTCTTCCGGCTTGTTCATGTGGCCGACGGCATAGACGCCGTAGCCGAGGCGACGGTGATCCCTGGCCAGTTCTTCATGGCAGGCCACGAGCGCCTCACGGGCGGTCGCAAGGGCGGCGACAGCTTCCATCGCCTTGCCCTGGGATACGGCGCCGGCGACCGGCGACAGGGTCAGGGCGGTACGCGCACCGATCATCGACTGGATCAGCGTCGTCGCCTGGGCGATGGCGGCATCCAGCGATTGTTCCGCGGAGTTCAGGTCGCCGGCGACGCTGGCGATCACTTCAGCCTTATTCATGTAAGCCTCCCACTGAGATATGAATTAAGGAAACGTTAACACTCCTGAGGGGCGAGTGACAGGGCTTTGTTGGCCATGTCCGGCGCGACGCCCGGGCCATCTCCGCCCCCTCCGCCGATCGGCGGGCCGTCTCCCGGCTTGTCCAGCGGCCCGACGGCCAGCGAGTCCAGACCCAGCTTGCGGGCAAGGGCGGTCAGGGTGTTGTGGGTCTGGACGATATGGGCGCGGGCGTCCGACAGGGCGCTGATGGCGCCGGCGGTCCCTGCGACTGCGCTCTGGCCCGTTACGGCGGACAACCAGGCGTTCGCACGGGCGGCCGGCAGGGCCGCGGCAAGCGTCGCAGTCTCTATCAGGGCCTGATCAATGGCCGTTTCGGCGGCGTAGAGGCGGGCGGCGAGAGCCTCGCCGATGGACAGTCTGTTCATGCTGGATCTCCCCGTGACCTTGGCGTCACTGGAACAAAACCAGCAAAGATTGTCTATAAAGACAACTCAGAGTCGTCTTCAGCCATCAGGAAATGCGCGGTCAGGGCGGCGATGGGCTGGGCTTCATCGTCCTGCCAGGCCTCGGCAAGTACGTGGGCGACCGTCCGCCCGGCCTTGCTGATGCGGGCGCGGGCATGAACATCCACCGGCCGACCCGAGCGCAGATAGGCCACCGTCACATTGATGGGCCTCGGCAGACGCAGCCGGGGGTAGAGTGCGGCGACCTGGGCGACGGCGGTCAGTTCCAGCAGGGCGGCGGTCGACCCGCCGTGAAGAGCGGGCAGGACGGGGTTGCCGATCAGTTTCTGGTCGAACGGCATGGTGATCGTCAGGGTCTGCCCGTCGGTCGCGGTCGTCAGACCCAGGAAGCGGGCATAGGGCAGGCGGTCCAGCAGGTCGCTCATCGCCTGGCCTCCCGACCGGCACCGAGATTGGAGCCGATCCCGCGCCTGCGGAACGTCGACAGCATATAGGCGCTCTGGGCCGCGGCCACGGGATCGTCCGGACTGTCCTCGAAGGCCCAGGCGCGAACGAAGGCGACCGACCGGGTCAGGTGGTAGCAGCGTGCCTCGGCGACCAGATCACGACGGGCCTTGGCTGCCCGCATGTAGTCGACGCGCAGGTCCAGGGTTGCGATCGACTCGAACTGGCCGAGAGCGACCCAGACCGCCAATCCTCCGACATGGTCCAGCAGGGTGGTGACCAGACCGCCCGAAAGGACGCCGGTGTCAGGATCACCGACGAGGTCCTCACGCCATGGCGCACGGATACGCACCCGGTCGCCGTCCACGCTGTCGTAGACAAAGCCCAGCGCGTGGGTATGGGCGGCACCGGCGGCCAGCTGGGGCAGTATGTCGTGGATCGGGGAACGCATCGCCCGCTTCTCGGTCCGTCCTGAAACGAGCGCAAGGCCCCCCGCGCATCAACCGTCGTGTCAGGCGGCGGCGCGCCTCTTGCGCTGGCCTTCCGGAGCGACCTCGGTCTCTGCCTCTGCGGAGGCGGCCGCAGCGGCCTGTTCGAGCGCGAGGTTCATCGCCATACGCAGGCGCTCCGGCTTGATCGGCTTTTCCACGACGGCGGCCATACCGATCGTGAGATACTTCCTGGCATCGTCGGGATCGGCGTTGGCCGTCAGGGCGACGATGGGGATGTCGCGCGCCGGACCGGTAAGGGCGCGGATCGCCCGGGTCGCCTGGACGCCGTCCATGCGCGGCATCTTGATATCCATCAGGACCAGGTCGAAGCGACGTTCCTGGACGGCCTCAAGGGCCTCGACGCCGTCTTCGGCGGTCTCGGAGGTGCAGCCGAACATCTCGCACAGGGCCTGGGCCACCACGCGGTTGGTCGCATTGTCGTCGACGATCAGGATATGGGGGCTGCTTCCGACGTCGCCTTCGCCGCCGAGACTCTCGACATTGGACGCCGCGGCGGCTTCGACCCGGGTCCGTTCAACGTCCAGATCGAAGGCGAAGGTTGCGCCCCGGCCCGGATTGTTTTCAGCCCAGATCCGGCCGCCCATGCGATCGACGATCTGGCGGCAGATGGCCAGTCCGAGGCCCGCGCCGCCCTGGCCCGAGCCCTGGACGAACGGCTCGAAGATGGCGTCGACGCGATCAGCGTCGACCCCTGCGCCGTCGTCACGAACGCGGGCCTCCAGATGGATCCGGTCGCCGTCCGCCACCGCCTTCAGCCCGGCCTCGACGACGCCGTTGCGGGCGAAGTTCAGGGCGTTGCCGATCAGATTGTTGAACAGCTGGGTGACCCGGGCGCCGTCAATGACGGCCGCCAGTTCGGTGTCGCCCTCATAGCTCACCATCAGGGTCACATTGTCCTGCGAGGCCCGGGGAGCCCAGGTCGCCTGGATGTCGTCCATCAGGGCGCGCAGCGGGGTGGCCTTGGGATGAAGGTCCAGTTCGCCGGCCTCGGCGCGCGACAGGTCCAGCGCGTCCTGGAGGATCCGCAGCAGGGTCTCCGACGACTCCACGATCGTGTTGATGTGGGCGTGGGACTGGGCGTTCAGGGGTTGGCGACGAAGCAGTTCGGCGACGGCCAGAACGCCATTCATCGGCGTCCGCAGCTCGTGGCTCATGATCGCCAGGAACTGGCTCTTGTCCCGTGCCGAGGCGAGCGCCTGGGTCTGGGTATCGCTCAGCACCCGGGCCTGTTCGGCCAGTTCGAGGTTCTGTTGGCGCTGGATTTCGTTGACCGCCTGCAGCAGGGAGCCGGCCGTGCCGACGCCATGATAGCGGCCTTCGCGGGTCACGATGAAACCGCGCATCAGGGCAGCCGGTCCGCCTTTCAGCAGGACATCGCAGAAGGCGTCGATGCTGACGCCGGCTTCCACGACCGCCGGCTCGGGGTCCATGACATGCAGGATCGGTCGATTGCCGTACTGGGCGTGACCCAGGGGGCTGGCGAGTTTCAGCAGAAAGGCGTTGCGTTCGACCAGGCCGACCGGCCGGTCGTGCTCCACCACGGGGATCACCAGGGTGTCGGGTTCACGCTCGAAGCGTGCGAAGACGTCGATTCCCGGCGTCTCGGGCGAGACCGCCTCGGCGCGTTCAGTCAGGACTTCTAGGGTCGGCATGACAGGCCGCTACTCCACTGGGACCGGTGGACAGTGCAACGGAACCGTTTGCAGAAGGGTTAAGGCGGTAACCGCCATTTTTGGGCCGGTTTTGCTCTGCCTGCGACGCTGGTGTAGAAGGCCGGCCCCGCCAATCAGCGGCCCATCCCCTTGTCCATGCGCGCGGCCGACCGGCCGACCGCAGGTTTGTCATGAGCGATATCCTGACTACGCCCGTCAAATCGGCTCTCGTCCTGTTCTCGGGCGGACAGGACAGTGCGACCTGTCTGGCCTGGGCGCTGGAGCGGTACGGACGCGTCGAGACGGTCGGCTTCGACTACGGCCAACGCCATGTCGTCGAGATGGAGGCGCGGCTTTCGGTCCGCGCCGGCATGGCGGCGGTGTTGCCGCAATTGGCCGATCGGCTGGGACCGGACCACGTCGTCGACCTGACCGGCTATGGCCGTATCGCCGAAAGCGCCCTGACTGCCGACCGGGCCATCGAGATGGACGCGCGCGGTCTGCCGACCACCTTCGTGCCCGGCCGCAATCTGGTGTTCCTGACCTGCGCCGCCGCCCTGGCGGATCGCCGCGGTCTTGATGTGCTGATCGGCGGCATGTGCGAGACCGACTATTCGGGCTACCCGGACTGTCGCCGTGACACCATTGACGCCATGGCAGCGGCCCTCAGCCTGGGGCTGGACAAGCCGGTCGTGATCGAGACGCCGCTGATGGCCCTGACCAAGGCGGATACCTGGACGCTGGCGGACCGCATCGGCGGCGCTGGGCTGGTCGAACTGATCATTGAGGCTTCGCACACCTGCTATCGCGGCGACCGGACGCATCGCCATCCCTGGGGCTATGGCTGCGGCGACTGCCCCGCCTGTGAACTGCGCGCGGCGGGGCATGCTGAATGGGTGGCGGCATGACCTATTCGGCCAAGGAAGTCTTCCTGACGGTGCAGGGCGAGGGGGGGCAGGCGGGTCGGCCCGCGGTCTTCCTGCGCTTTGCCGGCTGCAATCTATGGAGCGGACTGGAGCGCGACCGCGCGACGGCCGTCTGCTCCTTCTGCGACACGGACTTCGTCGGCGTGGACGGCGACGGAGGCGGCAAGTTCGCGACGGCCGATGCGCTGGCGGATCATGTCGCCGCCATGTGGCGCGGGCGGGCAGGGGACCCGAAGCTGGTGGTCTGTACCGGCGGCGAGCCGCTGTTGCAGCTGGACGCCGCCCTGATCGACGCCCTGCACACGCGCGGCTTCGAGGTCGCCATCGAATCCAATGGCACGCTCGCGACCCCGCCGGGGATCGACTGGGTCTGCATCAGTCCCAAGGCCGATGCCGCAGTGCTCCAGACTTCCGGACAGGAGCTCAAGCTCGTCTTCCCCCAACCGATGGCCATGCCGGACCGGTTCGAGCACCTCGCCTTCGAGCGCTTCTGGCTCCAGCCCATGGACGGCCCGGACCAGGCGGCCAACACGGCGGCGGCCATCGACTACTGCCTGACCCATCCGAAATGGCGCCTCAGCGTCCAGACCCACAAATACATCGGCGTAAGATGAGCGTATTCGAGATCACCAAGGCCGCCACCTTCGATGCGGCCCACCATTTTCCGAGCGAACCGGAAGGCAGCCCCTACCGCCGCATCCACGGCCATTCGTTCCAGGTCGAGGCTACGGTGCGCAGCGAGGTTCTGGACGCCGAGCATGGCTGGGTCGCCGATCTCGGTGCGCTGGACCGGGCCCTCAAGGCTGCCGCCGGGGAACTGGACCATGGCATGCTCAATGAACACGCCGGGCTGGAGCTGCCGTCGCTCGAGCACCTGTGTCTGTGGTTCGCCGGCCGTCTGAAGTCCGAGTGGCCTGGCCTCAGCCGGATCACGGTCTCGCGCCCGACGATCCATGAACGGTGCGTGCTGACGCTGTAACCTAGCAGTCCCGGCCCTGGCGCTGGCGCTGCTCACAGCGCCGCTGTTCACGCTCGCGGGCCCGTTGTTCGCGCTCGCGTTTGGCGCGGGTCTCCTCGTCGGAGGTGGTGACGGCATCGACGCCGGCACCGACGACGGCCCCTGTGGCCTGGGCGGCCCCGCCGACGATCGCGCCGGCCGTGCCCACGACCGCGCCCACGATGCAGCCCTGGAGCATCAGGCTGACGCCGAGGACAGCGACGATGGTCGCGCCGGATTTGATGGTCTTGATCATGACGCCTTCTCCCTGTGACGCAGGGTTAACCGGCAATGGTGAACGCACTCTGACCGGGCATGGCGGCCTCGGCGCGTCCCGCAGAGGGCTGGTGGGCGGCGAGGGGTTCGAACCCCCGACCCCCTCGGTGTAAACGAGGTGCTCTGACCAGCTGAGCTAGCCGCCCGTCCGCTAAAACCTGCAGGTTTCCTGTAGTCTAGAACCGGAAGCTGGCTCGCAGGAACAACATGTAGCGGATGTAGTCCTCGATCATTTCAGCGTCGGCGTTGATGGACAGCATGCCCAGTTCATTGCCGATGTTCAGACGGAAGCCGAGGATCGGTCCGCCGCCTTCGATCGAACCGCCGTCGAGCGTGAAGTCCGGACCACCCGAGCGGAAGCGGGCGATGGTCTCGCCCGGATCGACCGAGATGTTCTGGCGCCAGCCGACACGAACCTCGGGACGAATCCAGTCATCCTCGCCCATGGACATCGCGAGATTGATCGCGGCCGTCGCCGAGAACAGGTGACCGTTCCGGTCGTCGATCTCGAGGTCGAAGCCGTCGCCGCCGCCGGTCTCGACGTGGCCGTCCTCGTTCAGCGAGAAGAATTCGGCATAGGCCTCGGGGCGGACGCTGAAACGTCCGAAGCTGCGCTCGTATGAGGCGCCGCCCGCGGCCGCGAGGGAGAAGCCAGACCAGTCCGAAGTATTGGACAGGTTCAGCCCGGCTCCGACGAATCGGCGCTCGGATTCAAAGGTCGCATAGCCGGCCGCAGCCCGCGCCCAGGTGGTCCAGTACTGGCCCTGGGCGCGCCAGTAGAGGCCCAGTTCGAGCAGGTTGGCCGTCAGGACTTCCTCGGCCGCCGACTCGGGGTCCTCGAGGTCGGAAGAAGTGAAGGCCACCGAAAGGCCGACCGAGCCGAGGCCCGAGCCGCGCTCGATGCCGCCGGCGACTCCGAACCCTTCCGAACGGAAGCCGTAGGTGTCGGTCTTGTCCTTGTCGGCGTAGAAATTGATCTCCTGCACCCAGGCGCTGGTTTCGCCCGGCGCCGCTGAGGCGTTGCGGCCCGTCAGCGCACGGGTCACGGCGTCCACGCCCGACGACAGCGAGAGCAACGGTCCACCCGCATGGTCGGGCAGCAGTTGTTCGTACAGGTTGATGAAGTCCTCTCGGCCCGTCTGCGCCAAGAAGGCGTTGCGGACGTTTGCCGCGCCGGTGCCACCCAGGGCCGAATAGAAGGAGTCGTACATCGCCGCCTCGACCGGGATGAGGTTTGCCTCGGCGGCGGTGCGGCGGCGCACGTCGACGAAGACCTGACCGGCCGGGACGTTGGCACCCGCTGCGACCCTGTAGAGATAGGGCGAGTTCGTCTCGATAGAACCCAGGTCGATCGCGCCGTAGTTCAGCGTTCCGGCATTGATCAGGGTGAAGCGCTGGGGTGCCGTGAGCAGCGAGGTGAAACGGACGCCGAGCCCGGCCCCGTTCGCGAGGGTCGCGGTCCCGGACACGTTGAAACCGCCCGAGGTGCTGTTTGCGGGGTCAACCGTGATGATGAGGTCGCCGCTCGCGCCGACGTTGAGCGTGGTCACGTTCAGGGGGGCCGAGTGCCGGGCGTCGAGGAGACCGTTGGTTACATTGATGGTCAGGCCGCCGCCCACGTCCGACAGGGCGCTCCGGACGATGGCACCGCCCGAGATCGAAAGCGTATCGGCGCCCAGGCCGAAGCTGATGTCGCCGAAGACGACGCCGTTGCGGATGTCGACCGTGTCCGCACCGGAGCCGAGCCGGATGTCGCCGATGATGATCGGCTCGACGCTGTCCGGCACCCCGTCGCCATCGGTGTCGGGGTCCTGGACGGAGGGCGTCGCGGCGACGCCCGTCTGGAGGATGGTGACGCCCGTCGTATTGGCGGCGACGTTGATGGCCGTCGTGGTGCCCGTGACCGGATCGCCGGCCGTATTGGCGTTCAGGGTCGCCTGGAGGGATCGCGTGTTGGTGATCGACGTCAGGGTGCCGCTGAGATCATTGATGGCGGTCACGGCGGCAGCGCTGCCCCCGGCCGAAGCCAGGATGGAGCCGTTGTTGGTGAGGCTCGGAAGGGAGGCACCCGTGTCGATCTGGATGGCCACCGCATTGGCCGCGACTGCGCCGGCCACACCGCCGGTGATGTTGCCGGAGTGGACGAAGCGCGGCGGGGCGGCACCGACGCCGAAACGATAGGCGGTGGCGCTGGCCCCATTGCCAAGGGCGGCGACAGTGCCCTGGTTGCGCACGCCGCCCGCTATGGTCACCGACTGGCCGGCGTTGCCGCCGAAGACGATCGCATTGGCGGTTATGCCAGAATAGATCCCCTGGCCTGTGACCGTGCCGCGGTTGATGAAGCCGTATCCGTCGTCGCCCGTCCCGACGACGCCCAGGGTGATGTTCTGCGTCGTTGAAGCCACGAGAATGGCCGGCGCCGCGCCGTAGCTGTTGATGTTGCCGGCGCCCTCGGTGCCGTCGTTGATCCCGTCGCCATCTTCGTCCGTGTTGGCGGCGTCGGTGTCGGTCGGCGCGCGATCAACGACCACGCCGCCGGCGACGTTGCCCGCGATGATGACCGCGGGGCCGCCCTGCAGCTTGTCCTCAGGGTCGAGCTTCGATTCGAAAGCGTCATTGCCCAGGTTGGTGTAGCGGTAGCCCGTCGCGTTGATGTCACCCTGCAGCGTCAGCCGGCCGCCGACGTTGCCGCCGATGGAGATCGCCGAGGTGTTCAGGCCGCGCGCCGTCACCGTGCCCAGCAGGGTGACATTGCCAGTCACGCCGCCCAGGGTCCGGATGGCGACGGAGTTGTCGCCGAACACGCGGATGTTGCCCTGGGACTGGAGGTTGCCGATCAGGCCGGATTCAATCGAAATGCCGTAGGAGTTGTTTCCGTCGACGCCGATCGCTCCCAGGTTGCTGACGATCAGATTGCCGGTGACCGGCGCCCCGGCGGCGTAGCGGACGCCGTACCGGTCCGTTCCGGTCGCCCAGGGTCCGTCGATATCGCCGTCACTGTCCGTGTCAGGATAGGCGTCGATCGTGTCGATGATCGCGATGCTGGAGCCGATCGTCACATTGGACGTCACGCCCGCGTTGACCAGCACGGCCGTGGCACCGTTTGCGGCCGGCGACATCGTGATCGTACTGGTCCCTTCCATCGTGAAATTGTGATTGGAATTCACCGTGACGGCCGTTCCCGTCGTGAGGGTGAGACCGCCGCCGCCGGAGATCCGGATGGTGTCTGCCGTGCCGGTTCCGGTCGCGTTCGACGTCGTGATGGGCGTCGTCCGAACCGTCGTGATCACGACTTCGGCCATGGCACCGGTGGCTGCCAGCAGGGGAGCGATCGCAACCGCGGTCGCGAGTAGAATACGCATTCGGTAGAAACCCCTGTGGACGACACACGCAGAGACGAGGGCGATCCTCTAACAGGGACCGTGCCAGCCTGCCTCAAGTTTCTCGAATTTGAGGCGAATGCAAGGCCGAACGCGCGCAGGGGGCGTGGTCCGCAAGCGCGGCTATTGCCAATATCGCAATCAAAGTGATATCAATTACATATCGACTTCGGGAGAGAACGATGACCCACGAACATTCCAGATCCACCGAACACCCCGCCAGCACCGCCAACGGCATCCTGATGCTGCTGATCGGGTTGCTGCTGC
The DNA here is from genome assembly GCA_943372245.1 of bacterium. Taxonomy (GTDB): domain Bacteria; phylum Pseudomonadota; class Alphaproteobacteria; order Caulobacterales; family Caulobacteraceae; genus Brevundimonas. The sequence goes on along the minus strand of CALRXX020000014.1, from coordinate 23,271 downwards.
TCGTCGCCGGTCCGGCCGGCGTGGCCCAGGACCCTGACTCGGCCGTGCGGGTGGTCGGAGGGATCGCCGCCGCCACTGTCGGTCTTCTGTTGATCTGCGGCCTCTATTCGCTTCAGCCCAACGAGGGCATGGCGATCATGCTGTTCGGCGATTACCGGGGCACCGATCGAAAGACCGGGCTCCGCTGGGTTCTGCCCTGGTACAGCCGCAAGAAAATCTCCCTGCGGGTCCGGAACCTGACGAGCGACAAGCTGAAGGTGAACGACAAGCGCGGCAATCCGATCGAGATCGCGGCCAATGTGGTCTGGCGCGTGCAGGATTCCGCCCAGGCCCTGTTCGACGTCAACGATTATGAGGCCTTTGTGGCCATTCAGGTGGATACGGCGCTGCGCGACATCGCCTCCCACTATGCCTACGACCACGGCGAGGAAGGGGCCGACTCCGAGATGACCCTGCGCTCGGACGCGGAAGACGTTGCCGCGCGCCTGCGCGACGAATTGGTCAACCGGGTCGCTGCCGCGGGCCTGGCCGTCGATGAGGCACGCCTGGCCCACCTCGCCTATGCCCCCGAGATCGCAGGCGTCATGCTTCGCCGCCAACAGGCTGAAGCCATCCTTTCGGCCCGGCGTCTGATCGTCAGGGGCGCGGTGGCCATGGTCGAGAACGCGCTGGCGGACCTGAACGAGCGCGGCGTCGTCGATCTGGACGAGGACCGCAAGGCGGCCATGGTCTCGAACCTGCTCGTGGTGCTGTGCGCCGATCGCGAGGCGCAGCCGGTGATCAATACCGGCACCCTGTACGGCTGAGACATGGCCCGCCCCAGAAAGCCTTTTCTGATGCGCGCCTCTCCGGGAGTGATGGCGGCGGTCGAGCGATTGGCCGCCGCCGAGCTGCGCTCGGTCAACGCCCAGGTCGAGTGCCTGCTCCGCGAAGCCCTTGCCCGGCGTGGCATTTCGCCTGCGGAAGACGTTCCGCTGACGGACAGCGCTTGAGCTTCGCCGTCGGCGGCGTTACGGGCCGGTCATGGTGAAGTCGCATATGTCCAAGGTCCGCAAGGCCCGCCGCATCCAGAGGCGGGTCCGGCGGGGCGGCGCGTCGAGTATCAGCGCCACCGAACGGGAGCTCATGACCCTCGCGGGGCTGGAGGTCCAGGAAGGCGAACTCCGCCTTTTCCCTGGCTGGGACGAAGAGGTTTCCGAGACGCTTGCCGCGACCAAGACCGCCGGCGAGGACGGCCGTCCCCGGCTGGTCGACACCACCATGCTCTATGCGCCGCGGTCCGGCGGAGTGAAGCGCTACCTGCTGTCGAAGAAAGCCTGGCTGGAGGCTGAACGCCCCGGCGTGGCCCATTCACTGGTCGTGCCCGGCGCACACCACAAGGCCGGCGACGATGGCATCGTCCAACTTCACGCGACGAAGCTGCCCTTCGGCGACGGCTACCGCTGGCCCACCTCGGTGAGTCGCTGGGCCGCCTGGGTCGCGTCGCTCAACCCTTCAATCATCGAGGCCGGGGATCCCTATACGCCGGGGCAGGGGGCCCTGGCGGCCGGCCAGCGCGCCGGTTGCCCCGTCGTCGGCTTCTGTCACTCCGATCCGGCCGGGCTAGCCGCCCTGCATTTCGGCGAGTGGGCCAAGAAGCCGGTCGAGAAGCGCTGGGCCCGGCTGTTCGGCCAGTTCGACCGCGTCATCTCGCCCAGCCGCTACATCGCCCGACGTCTGGAAGAGGCGGGTGTCGGCAATATCGTCATCCGGCCGCTGGGGGTCGAGATCGACACCTTCCGTCCGGACCGCGGCGACCGCGACTGGCTACTGAAGAAGCTCGGCCTGCCGGCCTCGGCGCGGCTGTTGTGCTTCGCCGGTCGTCCGGCACGCGAAAAGAACATCGATGTCCTGATCCAGGCCGTCCAGGCGCTCGGAGCCCCCTACCACCTGGTCCTGGTCGGCGCGGGCGCAGGCATGCCGGCCGAGGAACGGGTCATCTCCCTTCCGTACGAGGCCAATCCCAAGGCTGTGGCGAAGATCATCGCCTCCTGCGACGCCTTCGTGCACGCCAATGACAAGGAGCCGTTCGGCCTGATCGTGCTGGAGGCCATGGCCTGCGGCCGTCCGGTCGTCGGGGTCAACGCCGGCGGTGTGAAGGAAACGGTCGACGACACCGTCGGTCAACTGGCGAAGAGTGCCGACCCGCGCCACTACGCGGCAGCCATCGAGGCCCTGTTCGCCCGTGACATAGAGGCCCTGGGAGTCGCCGCACGCCTGCGGACGGTCGAGCACTTCTCCTGGAACCGCGTGTTCGAGGACCTCAGCTCGGTCTATGCCGAGGTCAGCGGCGAAGCGGCCTTCGCCCAGCCCGGCGCGCCGAAGCTGCAGTGATCGCTCGACAGCCGGCCCGCCGCCCGCCAGTCTGACCGGAAACGGGGATTTGGGACGATGAAACGCCTCCTGCTTGCGACCGTTCTGTCGATGATCACGGTCGGCTCGGCCATGGCACAGACCGTCATTCTGGTCCGTCACGCCGAGAAGGCCGACGCCAGTTCGGACCCGGTGCTGTCCGAGGCCGGACAGCGTCGGGCCGTGGATCTCGCTGTCGCACTCAGCGACGCCGACCTGACCCATGTCTTTACCTCTCCGCTTCAGCGCACCGTACTGACCGCCCGACTGACCGCGGAGGCCCATGCCATCAACCCGGAAGTGATCTCATTCGAGGGCGGGACGGAGGCCCATATTCTCCGGATCGCCGACCGGATTCGCGCCCTTCCGGACGACGCCGTCGTCCTGGTGGTCGGGCACAGCAATACCGTGCCGCTGATCGCCAGGGCGCTCGGCGAGACCGGCGCGTCGGACATGGCCGACTGTGAATATGACCGGATGACCGTGATCACGGTCCAGGACGACGGTGACTCGCCCGCCGTCATCGGCCGATACGGCGAGCCGGCGAACTGCGATTAGAATAATATCCGGGTAATATAGACAAACCAGTTTCAGCCGGGTAAAACCAGCTCGATCGGCATGGGCAGTCCATGCGCGGAGGCGGACGACTCGAGATGCAACAGGACCTGACCCAGGGCTCCATCAGCAAACAGCTGATCGGCATGGCGGCCTTCATCGGCCTCGGCCTGCTGTTCCAGACCCTCTATTTCCTGATCGACCTCTATTTCGTCGGTTCCGTCGGACCCGATGCCCTCGCCGGCGTCGGCCTTGCGGGCGTGGTCTTCTTCCTCGTCATGGCGGCGGCCCAGATGGTTTCCGTGGGCTCGCTCTCCCTGATCGCCCGCGCCATCGGGGGCAAGGATTTCAGCCAGGTCGACGGCGTCTATCGCCAGTCGATGCTGCTGTCCGTCGTCCTGTTCCTGCTGACCCTTGCGCTCGGCTATGGACTGGGCGGGCGGGCGATCGATGCGCTGGCGGCCGACGCCGCCACGGCCGTCCAGGGCAAGGCCTATCTGCACGGCTTCCTGCCCGCCCTGGCCCTGATGTTCCCCACGGGAGCCATGGGTGCCGCCCTGCGCGCGGCCGGCGTCGTCCGGCCGACCATGCTGGTCCAGACCGGCACCGTCCTGCTGAACGCCGTCCTCGCCCCCGTCCTGATCGCGGGTTGGGGGTCTGGCCTTCCCCTGGGTGCCTTCGGTGCGGGCCTCGCCAGCTCCATCGCCGCCGCGGCGGGCTTCCTCGGCTCGGTCTGGCTGTTCGGCCGGGTTCAGACCCTGATGAGCGCGCCCCTGCGCCTCGACCGGCCCAGCCCCGCCATCCTGACGCGGATCGTCAGCATCGGCCTGCCCTCGGCGGTCGAATTCCTGCTCATGTTCCTCACCATGGGCGTGGTCTATTCCGTGATCCGCAATTTCGGCAGTGAGGCACAGGCCGGCTTCGGGGTGGGGTCGCGGGTCATGCAGGCCATCTTCCTGCCGGCCATGGCCATCTCCTTCGCCGTCGCCCCGGTCGCCGGCCAGAATTTCGGCGCGGGGCTCCCGGACCGGGTCCGCAGGACGGTCCGCGACGCCGCCGTGATGAGCTCCGCCCTGATGGCCAGCCTGACCGTGCTGTGCCTGTTCGAGTCGCGCTGGCTGGTCGCGCCCTTCGCACCCGATCCCGCGGTCGCCGAGGTCGCGGCGACCTATCTGCGGATCGTCTCGCTGAACTTTGTGGCAACGGGCCTGATCTTCACGGCCTCGGGGACCTTCCAGGCCCTGGGCGACACGCGGCCGGCGCTGGTCGGCGGCGTATTGCGCCTGGCCTTCTTTACCTCGGCCGCCTTCTGGCTGTCGGCCCAGCCCTGGGCGAAGCTCGAACACCTGTGGTGGGCCTCGGCCGCCTCGGCCCTGCTGCAGGCAGGTGTGGCGCTGCTGTTCCTGAGAAACCAGCTGAGCCGGAAGCTGGCGGGGCTGACACCGAAGGGGAAGCTCGAGCCCTCCTGATCACACGTCCAGATCGGCCACCGCGAACTGGGCGTTGTCCTGGATGAACTGGAACCGGGCCTCGGCCTTCTTGCCCATCAGCCGTTCGACCAGGTCCTCGATCTCGTCTTCGGAGGCCGGGACGGTGACCCGTGCCAGGGTCCGCTTCTTCGGGTCCATGGTGGTCTCCTTGAGCTGGGAGGCCATCATCTCGCCCAGACCCTTGAACCGGCCAATCTCGACCTTCTTGCCCTTGAACACCGTGGCCAGCAGTTCGTCGCGGTGGGCGTCGTCGCGGGCGTATTCGCTCAAGGGACCCGCGCTGATCCGGTAGAGCGGGGGCAGGGCCATGAACAGCCGGCCCTGACGGATGGTCTCGGGCATGGAGCGGTAGAAGAAGGTGATCAGCAGGGCCGCGATATGGGCACCGTCCACGTCGGCGTCGGTCATGATGACGATCCGCTCGTAGCGCAGGTCCTCGATGTTGAACCGGCTGCCTGGCTGGACGCCTAGCGCCAGCGCCAGGTCGGACAGTTCGATATTGGCGCGCAGCTTGTCGGCCGTGGCCGAGGCGACGTTCAGGATCTTGCCGCGCAGGGGCAGGATGGCCTGGGTGGTACGGTCCCGCGCCTGTTTGGCCGAGCCGCCGGCCGAGTCGCCCTCGACGATGAACAGTTCGGTGCCGTTGGCCGACTGGCGCGAACAGTCCGACAGCTTGCCTGGCAGGCGCAGTTTGCGCGTCGCCTGGGCCCGCTGGACCTCCTTGTCCTTGCGTCGCTTCAGCCGATCCTCGGCCCGCTCGATGACGAAGCCGAGCAGGGTGTTGGCCTGTTTCGGGCTCTCGGTCAGCCAGTGGTCCAGAGGGTCGCGCATCAGCTGCTCGACCAGCCGCTGGGCGTCGGGGGAGGAGAGGCGGTCCTTGGTCTGGCCCTGGAATTCGGGATTGCGGATGAAGACCGAAATCATGGCCCCGGCGTTGGCGATCACGTCTTCCGCCGTGATCAGCCCGGCGCGCTTCTCATTGGTCAGCTCCCCATAGGCCTTGAGTCCCTTGACCAGGGCGGCGCGGAAGCCCGCCTCGTGCGTGCCGCCGTCAGGGGTCGAGACGGTGTTGCAATAGGACGAGACGAAGCCGTCGGCCTCGCCGAAGCCGATCGGCGACCAGGTCACGGCCCATTCGACCGCCCCGGCCTCGCCCTTGCGCTCCACCCGCCCCGAGAAGGCCGGCGTGACCGTCTCCAGGTCGCCGGTCCGCTCGGCGAGGGCGTCCGCCAGTCCGTTGGGGAAGTGGAAAACGGCTTCCGTAGCCGTGTGGTCGGTGATCCGCTCGGCCGCGCAGGTCCAGCGGATCTCGACGCCGCGAAACAGATAGGCCTTGGACCGCGCCATGCGGAAAAGACGGGCGGGCTTGAAGGCAGCGCCGACGCCGAAGATTTCCTCATCCGGCTTGAACCGGATCAATGTGCCCTTCTTCTTCGAGGCGCCGCCCTGGACGATCGGGCCCAGGGGCAGGCCGCGGCTGAAGGACTGGGTCCACTCATGGCCGTCGCGCCAGACGGTGACGTCCAGCCGCTCGCTCAGGGCATTGACGACCGAGACGCCGACGCCGTGCAAACCGCCAGAGGTTTCATAGGCTTTGCCGGAAAACTTCCCGCCCGAGTGAAGGACGGTCATGACCACTTCCAGCGCCGACTTGCCCGGATGTTTCGGGTGCGGGTCGACCGGTATGCCGCGGCCGTCGTCCTTGACCGACAGCCAGCCCTCGGCATCGAGGTCGACGGTGATCAGTTTCGCATGGCGGGCCACGGCCTCATCCATGGCGTTGTCCAGCACCTCGGCGAAGAGGTGGTGCAGCGCCCGCTCGTCGGTGCCGCCGATATACATGCCGGGACGTTTGCGGACGGGTTCCAGCCCTTCCAGCACCTCGATCGACGAGGCCGAATAGCTGCCGGCCAGCGGCGGCGCAGACGGGGCGGGTGCGGAGCGGACAGGTTCGGGTTCCGGCCGCGGGGCCGCGGCCTGCGGCTTCAGGGCCGGCTCGGACGGGGTCACATCGTTCGAGGGCGACGCGGGCGTCGGCACCGGGCCTTGAGGCTCGGGCAGATCATCGAACAGGGAAGGCGCGGCGGTGGGACCCATAGGGATACTGTGAAACGATTCGGGGACCGGTCTGGTAGGCCCGGCGGGGCTTCTCCACAAGCGGCGCGGCCATCCGCGCCGGTGAGGGCAGAAGGGTGCGCGTCAGCACCGCCAGGAACAGCACCCAGGGCAGGCCCTGGTGCGCCATCAGTATGCTCTCCGACAGGCTCAACACGAAGAAGGCGGCCAGGAAGCCCAGCCCCCACCACCCCTCGCGCAGGCCCGAACCCATGCAGCGCATGACGGCGATCAGGGTCGTTCCGGCCATCAGGCCGCCGACCAGCACCGCGCCCGGCCAGCCGAGCTGGACCAGCAGATCGATCCAGCCGTTGTGCGCCGACGGCACGATCCAGCCGGTCTCCTTGCGCACCCAGTCAGCGGGCGGCGACTCCCCGATCCGGCCCCAGAAGGCACCATAGCCGTAACCGGTCCATGGCCGGTCGGCGACCTTGCGCATCAGGCTGTCCCAGATCTCGGTGCGGCCCGTCAGCGACGGGTCCTTGCCCAGCGCCTCCAGCACCGCCACCGAATGGGTGTCCCAGAGCCAGATACCCAGACCCGCCATCACAACGGCGCACCAGATGGCGATGACGGAAAAGGCCGCGCCGCCGCGTCTCAGGGCCCAGACGCCGCCGATCAGGCCGAGCCCCACCAACAGGCAGAGCAGGGAGGTCTTGGACTGGGTCGCGAGCACCAGACCGCTGGACAGGGCCAGTGCCACGGCCGGCAGGAACCGGCGTGGATCGGGCGAGGCCAGGCAGGCGGCGGCGGCGGTGGCACCGATCACCATCACTGCCCCCATCTGGTTCTTCTCGTACCAGAGGCCGCGCCACAGACCGGCGTTGTCATGCTGGTGGACCCCGATTGCGGGGAAGGCGAACACCATCACCAGACTGCCCACCGCCATGACCAGCGCGGTGTGCATCAGCAGCCGCGGCAGGTGTGGCCCGCGGAAGACCGCGCCGAGATAGAGGGCGAAACCGCAACTGATGGCGAGGGCGATCACCCGCCGCATGGTGGTGGCGAAATCAAGCGACCAGTAGCGCGAAGCGAAGGCCAGGCCGACCAGCGCGGCAATGGCGATCATCGCCGGCCAGGCCCGCCACAGCCGTTCGATCCGGAACAGCAGCAGGCCGATGATGGCGGCGTAGGCCGGCAGCCAGACCAGCCGCAGCACCGGTGTCTCTTCCTGCAGCGGCGCGAACACCGGCCCGATCAGGGCACCGGTCAGCATGGCGATGATCACGCCGCAGATCACCCGCTCCCACAGGCTGGGTGCGGGCTCGGTCAGGGCGTCGGCTGGAATGGATTCGCGCACGACCGCAGGGTCGGCCCTCAGGCTTAACGAAGGGTTGGAATCGGATGGCGACGAACCTGCTCAGGCGCAGGGACGGCGGCCATGCCCGACTGAGGATCACTCCTCGGATGTCCCGCCATCCAGTTCGGGCTCGACATATTCGAGAAAGGCGACTGGCGGACGGCGAAACGCCTCGCGTGCGATCCGACGCATGGCCGACTGACTTGCGACGGCGCAGTAGTCCGTTCTCCAGACGTCGAGGCTCCGGCCCTGACGACTGGAGTGTCGGGGGCACACTGGATCGAGCACAGCCATTAGGCGACCGGGCTCATCTGCCGTCGGTCGACTGAGCAAGGTGTATTCGCTTCCGCCTCGGGCGCCGATCTGAAGGGCCAGAAGCTCGATCTCGCCGGCAGGCGTCTGCACCTTGTCCAGAACGATCACCCACGCATGATCCCTGAACCCTGTATCCAGTTCGGTCCGCTCGGAGGCCTGACTGAGCAACAGCGCGCAGTGGAAAACGCCATAGTTTCCAATTCGCCACCAACCGACATGATCCGGATCCTGCACTTTCACTTCGCGATAGTCGCCAAACCGGATGTTGCTGATGCATCCGAACGAGTCAGCGTCGGAGAAATTCGTTGGGTAGAAGTCCTCTCCTTCCGCGCCTGTCCACAACGGGAGGTCGGACCGAAGCATGACATCCTGGGCAGCTACCGAGGTTGAAGCCACAAGCAGTCCGATGAGCGCCAAGAGTGCGGTGCGTGCCATCAAGCCTTCTCCACAAACGTATCGATGACCTTCTTCTCGCCCGCCTTCTCGAAGTCGATCAGAAGCTTGTTGCCCTCGATGGCCGTCACCGCGCCGTAGCCGAATTTCTGGTGGAACACGCGCTGGCCCGGCGACCAGCCGCCGCCCGCCTTCGGGTCCGCCGTCGCCACCAGTCGGCCGTCGCCCTCGATCAGCGTGTGCCGCGCCGGTCTGGCCGCCGGAGCCCGTCCGGCCGTGAACGACTGTGCCCGCTTCCAGCCGGGAGACGCATAGCCGGCCCCGAAGGTCGGCATCTCGTCCCAGCGGGACTTGGCGTCCTTCATGCCGGGGGTGACGCCGTAGTAGCCGGTGTCGCTCTCGGCCTCGACATGGTCGATCGGCAGTTCATCGACGAACCGGCTGGGCAGTTGCGAGGCCCAGCGGCCGTAGACCAGCCGGTTGGCGGCGAAGGATATGCGCGCATCCGACTTGGCCCGGGTCACGCCGACATAGGCCAGACGGCGTTCCTCCTCGAGGCCCTTTTCGCCCTTCTCATCGATGCTGCGCTGACTGGGGAAGACGCCTTCCTCCCAGCCCGGCAGGAAGACCAGCGGGAACTCCAGCCCCTTGGCCCCGTGCAGGGTCATGATCTGCACCGCGTCGTCCGAGCCGCCGCGGTCCAGGTCCATGACCAGCGAGACGTGCTCCAGATAGGCGGGCAGGGTCTCGAACGACTGCATCGACTGCGTCAGTTCCTTGAGGTTATCCAGCCGCGTCTGGCCGGTCGCCCGGTCGGCCTTCTGCATGTCGGTGTAGCCGCTCTCTTCCAGAACGGTCTCGGTCAGCTCCCAATGGGTCGTGGTCTGGGCGAAGGCCCGCCAGCGGTCGATGTCGCGCACGAAGTTCGACAGGGCCGTCCGCGTCCGCGCCTGCAGTTCGTCGGACGTAATCAGGTCCCGGACCGCGCTCATGGCCGACACGCCGGACAGCCGTGCGATCTGCAGCACCTTCTGCACCGAGGTGTCGCCGATGCCGCGCTTGGGTACATTGACGATCCGCTCGAAGGCCAGGTCGTCGTCCTCGGACAGGATCAGCCGCAGATAGGCGTGGGCGTCGCGGATCTCGGCGCGTTCGAAGAAGCGCGGTCCGCCGATCACCTTGTAGGGCACGGCCAGCAGCACGAACCGTTCCTCGAACGCCCGCATCTGGAAGGAGGCGCGCACCAGCACCGCCATATCCTGATAGGGCGTGCCGGCCCGCCGCGCCGTCTCGATCTCGTCAGCGACCAGACGCGCCTCGGCCTCGCCGTCCCAGACGCCGCGCACCCGGACCTTGTCGCCGCTGGAATCCTCGGTCCACAGCGTCTTGCCCAGCCGGTCGCGGTTGGCCGCGATCAGGCCCGAGGCCGCGCCGAGGATGTGCTGCGTCGACCGATAGTTCCGCTCCAGACGGACCACCTTGGCGCCCGGAAAATCACGCTCGAAACGCAGGATGTTGTCCACCTCGGCCCCGCGCCAGCCATAGATCGACTGATCGTCGTCGCCGACGCAACAGACATTGCCGGTCGAGGACGTCAGCAGCCGCAGCCACAGGTACTGGGCGACATTGGTGTCCTGATACTCGTCCACCAGGATGTAGCGGAACCGACGCCGGTATTCTTCCGCAATATCTGCATGTTTCGATAGAATCGTCAGGTTATGAAGCAGCAGGTCGCCGAAGTCGCAGGCGTTCAGACTGACCAGCCGGGCCTGATAGGCGGCATAAAGGGTGTGCCCCTTGCCGTTGGCGAAATCCTCGGACGGCGGCAGCTTCTCAGGGATCCAGCCGCGGTTCTTCCAGTGGTCGATCAGGCCGTTCAGCGACTTCGGCGTCCAGCGTTTGGTGTCCAGCCCCTCGGCCTCCAGCACCTGTTTGCAGACCCGTTCCTGGTCGTCGGTGTCGAGGATGGTGAAGGTCGACTTCAGCCCGACCAGCTCCGCATGTCGCCGCAGGATCTGCGCCGCCACCGAGTGAAACGTGCCCAGCCAGCGCAGCCCCTCGGACGACGGCCCGATCAGATGGGTGATCCGCTCGCGCATCTCGCGCGCGGCCTTGTTGGTGAAGGTGACGACCAGCAGCTCCCATGGCCGCGCCCGCCCGGTCGCCAGAATGTGCGCCAGCCGCGTGGTCAGCACCCGCGTCTTGCCCGTCCCGGCCCCGGCCAACACCAGCACCGGTCCATCCACCGTCTCGACAGCCTCGCGCTGTTCGGGGTTCAGACCCGCCAGATAGTCGGCAGCGGGCCCTTCAACGCCGCCCGGGCCGCGCGAGCGGGCGAGGTCGGAGATGCGGGGGGCCGGGTTGTCAGGGAGACTCATCCGGAGAACATAAGGGGCACGGCGGCGGATGTCAGCGGCGGCGTGCGAGACGTTTCACGGAACCGTCAAGCCGGAGCGCCGTTCCGTTTGCCGACAGGGTTCAACGGGAGAGACTTCATGGCGGACGACACCAACAACAGCAGCGGCGGCGGCAATACGGGTCTGGCCTTCATCGTCGGCGGTCTGGTCGTCGTTCTGGCGATCGTGGCGTATTTCGTTTTCGCCCGTGGCGGCTTCGCGCCCGAGGCGAAGGACATCAATGTCGACGTCAACCTCCCGGAGATCGCTGCGCCCGCCGTGCCGGCCGTGCCCGTGGCGAACTGACCGATGACCGATCCCGACAGCCCCCCGACCGACAGGCCGGAGGTCGTCCACCAGCCCACGACAAAAAATCTGCCCCGCAGCGGCGGCGGCAGTTGGATGGGCCTGCTCGTCGGCGGTCTGGTTTTGGTCGTGATCATCATCGCCGTCGTGGTCTTTTCGAACCGTGGCGCGATCGAAGCGCCCGACGGCGCGGATGTCCCGGTCGACATCGACCTGCGGCGTCCCGCACTGCCCGACGCGCCGAAGATGCCGGACCTGCCGGACGTTCCTGCCGCCAATCCGCCGGTCATGCCGCCCGAACCGGCACCGGTGAACTGAGGCTCAGCGGAGCTGGTAGCTGACCGTCGCGACGACGCGGACCCGCTTGTTCAGCGAGGTAGATTCGTTGTCGATGTCCTCACGGGCGAGGATTTCGAACGAGCCCTGGGTGGCTTGACGGATCGGCCCAAGCGGCGCGCCGGAATCCTTGGCGAATTGTTCGGCGCCCGAGCGGGCCGAGGCAGTGGCCTCGGCGATCATCGACGGGCGGACCTCGTTCAGCTTGGTGTAGACGTACACCGGGTCGGCAAAGCCGATCAGCACGTTCTGACGGACCAGATCGTCGAGCGAGCGCTGGGTCTGGGCGACCCGGGCGACATCGCGTGTGCGGATCGTGACGGAGTTGGTGGCCGTGTAATGCAGCACGTTCGCCGCAGGAGGCTGGTAGGCGTTGGCCTTGTTGTCCGTGACTGACAAACGGCCGTTCGTCAGCGTGTCGTCAGGATAGCCCTGTGCCTTGAGGAAGGCGCGGACCTTGACCAGATCGCCGTCGATCCCGGCGGTCAGGGCGTTGAGATCGTCGCCTGACTGGCTGAAGTTGATCGTCAACACGGCGAGATCGGCCACGACGTTTCGCTCGGCCACGCCGCGCACGGTCACCTGCCGGTTGCCGACCTGGGCGTTGACCACGCCCGAGCCGATGAAGGCCCCCCCGCCGATCAATCCGATGGCGATCAGGCCCCCGAACAGGGCAGGCGGGATCAGGGTCTTGTCAATCTTGTCGAACACGGCGGATGTCCTCCTGGAAAGCCGACCATGCGCCAACCCTGACGGCTGTCAATCGGTCGAATCCTGTTCGATGAAGGATCGGTCTCCGCCCGCCCACGACAGGGCCAGAAGGCGGCAGGCCGACGCCAGCGGCGTGCGCCCGCGGCGCTCGTCGATCCGCTTCATCAGCCCGGCCCGGGACAGTCCGCCGGCCGCCGCGACGGCATCCAGCACGGCCCAGAATTCGGCCTCCAGCGCCACGGACGTGGCGTGGCCGGACAGGGAGACGGAGCGCTTCTTCAACATTATCGCCGCTCGTTCAGCGCCCGATCCTCGATCCGGATTCGCCAGGCGACCAGTAGCGCGTTGGCGACGCTCCAGGCCAGAGCGATCCAGACCTGGCCAAAGGCCAGCGGCAGCACGGCGATCTCAAGGGACGCCACGACATAGTTGGGATGCCGCACGAATCTGTACGGCCCGCTCCGGACCAGCGGAGCGTCCGGCAAGGTGATGATCCGCGTGGTCCAGAACCGCCCCAGGGTCGAGATGACCCACAGGCGGCCCAGCTGGAGCAGCAGATACAGGCCCAGCCACGCGAGGTTCGGGACGGTCGTCCACGGTGTGAGGATGGCGATCGCCGCCAGCCAGCTGGCGTGCAGCAGAATGAACAGCGGATAGTGGGCGGCCCCGATTTCGACGGCACCTGCAGCCAGCAGCCGCTTCGTATTCCGGTCGGCGAGCCACAGCTCCCACAGCCGCTGGGCGGCTACGGCGGTCAGGACGACCCAGAGCCACATCATGGGTGGACCAGCATCAGGGCGGCGGTGAAACCTGGGCCCAGGGTCGTCAGCAACAGGGGGCCCTTGCCGCCGTCATCCAGCACCGCCTTGAGAACGAACAGAACGGTCGCGGCGCTCATATTGCCATGGTCGCGCAGCACGTCGCGGGTGTGGGTCAGCGCGCCGTCCTCAAGCCCGAAACAGGCCTCCAGGGCGTCGATCACCTTGGCACCGCCCGGATGGCAGACATAGCCGCCCACATCGCCAGCGGTCATGCCCTGGCTGGCGAGAAAGTCCGTGGCGATCGGCCGGAAGTCATCCCGCACCAGGGTAGGAATGTCGCGGCTGAAGACAACCTTCAGTCCGTCGTCGGCCACATCCCAGCCCATCACGTCCAGGCTGTCCGGCCAGGTGTGCTCCCGGCTGGCGCCGAGGGACGGCCCCGCGGCATCCGGGCGACATGAGATGATCGCTGCAGCCGCGCCGTCCCCGAACAGGGCGGTGGCGACCAGATTGCTCTTGGAACGGTCCTGCGCCCGGAAGGTGAGGGCGCACAGTTCAATCACCAGCAGCATGATTCGTTCGTCGGGCCGGGCCCGCGCCAGATCGGCGGCGCGCGCCAGGCCGATCACCCCGCCGGCACAGCCGAGCCCGAAGATCGGGGCGCGCCGGACATCGGGCCGGAACGGCATGACCTGCATCAATCGGGCGTCCAGCGCCGGCGTGGCGATCCCGGTCGTACAGACCACGACGAGGGCGTCGATGTCGCCCGCCGCAAGTCCCGCCTCGCCGAGCGCCTTTGTGGCCGCCTCGGCCAGCAGGACGACCGCGTTTTCAAGGAACAGGTCGTTGCGTTCGGAAAAACTGTGCGGCTTCAGATACCACGCGATCGGCACGCAGGAATGCCGGGTCTCGATCAGGGCGTTGCGATAGATCGGCGCCAGCCGCTGGAACCCGCCATGGGTGGTGGCGAACATCTCGGCGCCATTGGCCGCCACATCCTCCTGCCGCAGTAGGTGCGGTGGCCAGGCGAGGGCGAGTGACTGCAGTCGGGGGATCGGAGCCGAGGCATGAGCAGCAGACATCAAGGCGCGGCTTTCAATATGGATTATCGCTGTTAACCCAGGCTGGGTCGGGGCGTTCCAAGCGGCAGCGGAATTCGCTACAGTGATCGTTCCTCCCCGGATACCGCCATGACCCTGATTTCCACCGACATCGATGATTTCCGCAAGGTCCGATCCGAGCGCCTCCGCCCGCTTGCGGCGTTTCAGGCTTTCCGCAAACTGGCCCGGAACAAGGAAGACACCAGCCAGGTCTTCGAGATCATGCGGGCCCTCTCCGGGCGCTCGATCGGTCGCGGCTACAATCGGATGCTGAGGACCCTCGAGGGTGGCCGTCAGGCCTTCCTGCGCGAGGAGCTGGCGCACAAGCTGGACGATCCTGCCTGGCTCGCGCGGTTCGGTCCCGGCACGGTCGGGGCGGCCTATCGGGCCTTTCGCGAAGCCCGCGGCTTCACGGCCGAGGGGCTGGCCGACGAGGCCCGCAAGGTGGCGCCGCTGGTCGACGCCCAGCACCCTGTGATCTGGTATTCCCGCCGGATACGGGACGTCCACGACGTCTGGCATGTCCTCACGGGCTACGGCACCGACGCCCTGGGCGAGGCCTGCGTCGTCTCCTTCTCCTACGCCCAGACCCGCAACCTCGGCTTCGCCTTCATCGGCTGGGGCGCGGCCCGCGAGATCCAGCGCGAGATCCGCTCCGTTCCAGCCCGCCGCGCCGTGTGGCAGGCGTACCGCAACGGCAAGGCTGCCCGCTGGCTGCCCGCGCTCGACTATGAAGCCCTGTTCGAACAGCCGCTGGAGGCCGCCCGCGCGCGCCTCAACATCCGCCCCGCGGATATTTACGAGGCGGTGCCGGCCGAGGTTCGTGCCGCCCTCAAACTGCGAGGCTGACGGCGGCTTTCGGTCGGCATAAGCCCGGCTTGTGCCATCAGGCTCAAAACCCCGCTTGCTCCGCCCGGCACCTTCCTTCACTGGCCGTGCGTGACCTCCCCCGATTCCCTTACGCCCGCCGTTCGGCCGCCGCTCTCGCGGACCACCTTGCTGGGGGTCGGCGGCGTACTGATCTGCGCCCTGATCTGGGGCACGACCTGGTTCGCCATCACCCTGCAACTCGGCACGGTGGCGTCGCTGGCGTCCATCGTCTGGCGTTTCGGTCTCGCTTCGGCGCTGCTGTTCCTCGGTTGTCTGATCGCCCGCCAGAACCTGCGGCTGACCCGGTCCCAGCATCTGGCCGCCCTGGGGCAGGGGGCCTTCACCTTTTCGATCAGCTACAGCTTCACCTACGCGTCGGAGGCGCATGTCGCCTCCGCCATCGTCGCCGTCACCTTCGCCTCCCTGACCTTCATCAATCTGGTGCTCTTTCGGCTGGCGGCAGGCCAGAAGGCCGCGGCGGCCTCATGGGGCGGGGCGATCCTCGGCCTGCTGGGCGTTTTGGTCCTGTCGGGCAGCGAGGTGCTCGGCGCGGGCCTTGATCGCGAAGCGGCACTCGGCGTCGGCCTTGCCCTGATCGCCGTAACCGCCTCGGCTTTCGGCAATTTCTTCGCCTGGAAGGGCCAGAACCACGGCTCGACGGCCATCCCTTCAACCGCCTGGGCCATGGCCTATGGCACGGGCCTGCTGGCGTTGTACGGCCTGGCCACCGGCGTGAAGTTCACCATCGACCCGACCTTCACCTACGTCGGATCGCTGCTCTATCTCTCAGTGTTCGGCTCGGTGATCGCCTTCGGCCTGTATTTCACCATCGCCCGAATGATCGGCTACGCCATGACCAGCTATGTCTCGGCCCTCACCCCGCCGGTCGCCATGCTCGTCTCGGTCCTGTTCGAGGGCGCGCATTTCGGCTGGTCGGCCCTGGCCGGGCTGTTGCTGGTCCTGTCGGGTCAGGCCCTGATGATCCGTGCTCCGAAGGTTGCGGCCTAGCCGAACCAGCCGCGCTTCTTCTTCGGCTTCACCGGGGCATTTCCGGCCTTCTTCGCCTCTTCCTCGGCCCGGCGATCGCGCTCGGCCTTGACCCGCATGGCGACGAGAATGGGGATCAGGCCGTGTTTGATGCGCGGATCCTGACGTGGATCGGCCATGTTCAGTCCTCCAGCTTCGATCCATCCAGAAGTCGGGCCGCGCGCTCGCGTTCCGTCTCGGCGCGGGTCCGCTCGGCCTTGGTCCGCCCGTGCGCGGCGCGGTTTGCACCCGCGGTCGCCCGGGCCTCCGCCTTCGCCCGATCCTTGCGCACCCGGTTCAGATTGACGACCTCGCCCATGCCGACCTCCGATGCGCCGGCCCATGCGGAGACGGCCGGCGACCCCGCCACCATAGCGTCGACTCAGGCCGACGAACACCACCCTGCCTCGTGGCCCGATCGGGCAGTCCCCCCTCGACCCGACGCCTTACCGCGAATTCATGGGCCACTGGCTGTCACCGGGCCCGCGTTCAAACTATCTGGGGAATGCGCCCGCTCGCGGCGCGACGGGAATGACGCCCTTGATCCGCCTGATCCTCAATATCCTGTGGTTCATCTTCGGAGGCTGGCTGTCCGGCCTTTTGTGGCTCCTGGGAGGCGCCATCCTGGCCCTGACCATCGTTGGCCTCCCCTGGACCTTTGCCGCCTGGCGGATCGCCAGCTACTCCTTCTGGCCGTTCGGTCGCGAGGTGGTCTGGCGCGACGAATTGGGCGAGCAGGACGCCGGCACGGGCCCGCTCGGCCTCGTCCTGAACATCATCTGGTTCATCTTCGCCGGCTGGTACATCGCCCTGTCGCACCTGCTGATCGCCGTGGCCGAGTTCATCACCATCATCGGCATCCCCTTCGCCCTGAAGGATCTGGAGCTGGCCAAGCTGGCCCTCGCCCCGATCGGCCGGACGATCCGCGACAAGCCCTGATCAGTCTTCGGCCAGCAGGACGTTGAGATAGGTCTCCGGCCGGTTCAGGAACCCGCGCGTGACCTGATAGTGATCCGTGTCCTCCCAGGCGGTCCGTTCCAGCCCATGGCCTGATGCCTGATAGAGCCAGGCGTCGGGATAGCCGAGGATGATCGGCGAGTGGGTGGCGATGATGAACTGTGAGCCCTGCAGGACCAGTTCATGCATCCGCGCCAGGAACGACAGCTGACGGCTCGGCGACAGGGCCGCCTCGGGTTCGTCGAGGATGTACAGTCCGTTCCCCTCGAAGCGATTGTCGAACAGGTTGAAGAAGCTCTCCCCGTGGGACTGTTCGTGCAATCCGGTCTGGCCTTTTCGGCCGGTACCGGACGCTTCGAGGTAGCTGGCGGTATTGAAGAAGCTCTCCGCCCTGAGGAAATAGCCGTCCTTCGCCTTCAAGGGCGCGCGCACCGGACGAATGAACCGGTGCAGGACCGAGTGCGAAGCTCGCGTCGAGAACTGATGGTCCCGGGACCCGCCCTCGGCGTTGAAACCCCAGGCGACGGCCAGTGCCTCGATCAGCGTCGACTTGCCAGCACCGTTCTCTCCCACAAGAAAGGTCACGCGGGGGTGGAAGGCGAGCGTATCGAGGGCCTTCAGGACGGGCAGGTTGAACGGATAGACCGCATCATCCCACCCATCGCGCCGCTCGAACCGCGCCTCGATCCAGTAGGGGCGGGTGAGGGCGGTCATCTCACCCCGGCGAGATCATCTTCTCGGGACGCACCGCCTCGTCGAACTCGGCGTCGGTCAGATAGCCGCCGCCGACGGCCTCTTCGCGCAGGGTGGTGCCGTTCTTGTGCGCGGTCTTGGCGATCTTCGCGCAGGCGTCATAGCCCAGCTTGCCGTTGAGGGCGGTGACCAGCATCAACGAATTGTCCAGCCCGCGCTTGATGTTGTCCTCGCGCGGCTCGATCCCGACCACGCAATTGTCGGTGAACGACACCGCCGCGTCGGCCATCAGCCGGACCGACTGCAGGAAGTTGTAGGCCATCACCGGGTTGAAGACGTTCAGCTCGAAATGCCCCTGCGAGCCGGCGAAGGTCACGGCGGCTTGGTTGCCGAACACCTGGACGCAGACCTGCGTCAGGGCTTCCGACTGGGTCGGATTGACCTTGCCCGGCATGATCGAGCTGCCGGGCTCATTCTCCGGCAGGGCCAGTTCGCCGAGGCCCGACCGCGGGCCGGAGCCGAGGAAGCGGATGTCGTTGGCGATCTTGAACAGGCTGGCGGCGACCGTGTTGATGGCCCCGTGCGAGAAGACCATGGCGTCATGCGCCGCCAGGGCCTCGAACTTGTTCGGTGCCGTGGTGAAGGCCAGGCCGGTGATGGCGGCGATCCGCTCGGCCACCTGCTCCGCGAACCCGATCGGGGCGTTCAGCCCGGTGCCCACGGCGGTGCCGCCCTGTGCCAGTTCCATCAGTTTCGGCAGGGTCAGTTCGATCCGCTCGATGCCGTTGGCGACCTGCTGGGCATAGCCGCCGAACTCCTGGCCGAGCGTCAGCGGCGTGGCGTCCTGGGTATGGGTCCGGCCGATCTTGATGATGTGCGCCCAGGCCTTCGCCTTGGCGTCCAGCGCCGCATGCAGATGCTTCAGGGCGGGCAGCAGGTCGTTGACCACCTGCTCCGCACAGGCCACGTGCATGGCCGTGGGGAAGGTGTCGTTCGACGACTGGCTCATATTGACGTGGTCGTTGGGGTGGACCGGCTTCTTGGAGCCCATCTCCCCGCCCAGCATCTCGATCGCCCGGTTCGAGATCACCTCATTGGCGTTCATGTTGGACTGGGTGCCCGAGCCGGTCTGCCAGACCACCAGCGGGAAATGGTCGTTGAGCTTGCCCTCGATGACCTCATTGGCCGCCGCGACAATGGTCTCGCCCAGTTTCGGGTCCAGCTTGCCCAGCGCCATATTGGTCTCGGCCGCCGCGCGCTTGACGATGCCCAGGGCCCGGACGATCGGCAGGGGCTGTTTCTCCCAGCCGATCCTGAAATTGCCCAGCGACCGCTGCGCCTGCGCGCCCCAGTAACGGTCCGAGGCAACCTCGATGGGTCCGAAGGTGTCGGTTTCGGTGCGGTGTCCAGACATGCGGCGCGGGCTCTCGAAGGCGTGGCGGGAGGATGCGCGGCGGTGTAGCACGGGCAGGCGACGGGGCAAGGCGGAGGACCGGCGATGCGAACCATGATGACGGCGGCGGCGCTGGCGGCGCTCGGCCTCGCCTCCTGCGCCACGACGACCGCCCCGCAGGACTCACCGCGCGTTGTGATCGAGACCGACGCGGGCCGGATGGTGGTCGAACTGGCGCTGGCGCGTGCGCCGCTCACGACCTGCAACTTCCTCAGCTATGTCACCGACGGCGACTATGGCGACGGCCGCTTCTTCCGCACCGTGGTCAGCGCCACCAACGACAACCCCAATCCCATCGATGTTATCCAGGCCGCCACGCCGCGCGGTGACGACGACCATCTTCGCCCGCCGATCCCGCTCGAACGCACCCGCGACACCGGCCTCAGCCATGTGGCCGGGACCCTTTCCATGGCGCGCGATGGTCCCGACACGGCGACCTCCAGCTTCTTCATCGTCACCCGGGACACGCCGGCGCTGGACTTCGGCGGCCGCCGCAATCCCGACGGTCAGGGCTTCGCCGCCTTCGGCCGTCTGGTGGAGGGCCTCGATGTCGCCCGCCGCATCCAGATGTCGCCCGCCAATGCGGAGGAGCGGCTGACCCCTGCGGTCGTCATCCGCTCGGCCCGAATCGAAGGTCAGGTTCCGCCCGCGTGCCATCCATGACGGCCGGCTGGATCGGGACCGGAAAGGTCCGCGCCCGCGAGACCGGCGACGTCGTCGAACTGACGATCGACGGCCTGACGACCCAGGCCAAATACTACAAGCCGCTGGTCTATGAGTTCATGCGCAAGGAGTGGACCTCGCGCCCGTCCTATGGCGACTACACGGTCGAGATCCTGATGGAGCACGTCGGCGACCCGCCCTGGATGGACCTCGACAACCTGGCCAAGGCCCTGCTGGACGCCATCAAGGGCTATCTGTTCCACGACGACGCCCAGGTCGCGCGCCTGCTGGTCGAACGGCGCGAGGGTGAGCGCGAGCGGATCACCATCAGGGTGTTCCCGCGTTCCTGATCCGGGCCGCGTCGAGTCGACAAGTCTGAGCCTTGGGACCGCGCGCCCTCAAGGACTGCTGCGCTGAAAGCGCAGTGTCGGCAGCCGCATCTGCATCTCGGCCCCGACGAACATCTGCGGGTCCGACGGCGGGGTGGCCCCGAGGGCGGCCTCCTTGCGCGCCACACAGGCCCGCGTCCCGGCGGCCAGGGCCAGAAAGTCGCTCGCCGTCGGCAGGGTCTCGATCACGCAGCCGTCGAACCACGGATAGGTCTCGTCGGCCCCACAGCCGAACGACGTCCGGTCGCGGCTGGCGGCGGTCAGCACCATCCGGTTGGGCGCTGCCAGGGCATTGACGAAGATGCCGGAATAGCAGGCCGAGACGATCACCACCGTCGGCCGGGTCCCGCACGCCGACCGCACCATATTGGCCATCATGTCCGGCGTCATTCGCGGTGCCTCGCCGAACACCATGGCGTTCGGGGCGCCGTGCGAGGTGAAATACAGCAGACATCCGGCGGTCCCCCGCGTCGCGGC
The DNA here is from genome assembly GCA_943372245.1 of bacterium. Lineage (GTDB taxonomy): Bacteria > Pseudomonadota > Alphaproteobacteria > Caulobacterales > Caulobacteraceae > Brevundimonas. The sequence goes on along the minus strand of CALRXX020000014.1, from coordinate 2,574 downwards.
CGCATGGATTCCGTCCACCACCACCGAGGCCGAGGTGGGCTGGGGCACATCGGGCCTCAAACTGTAGTCGACCATATTGGCGCGCGGAAAACCGGCGGCGAGGAAGCCCTTCACCAGATCGCGGCGCGCGTTGTCGAAGGCCTGGATCGGCCGGTTGGCCCCGTCGCGCCAGTCCGCCGCGACGATGGCCGACGTCCAGTTGGCAAACCGGCTGGGCGCCGCGGCCGTCTGGGCGTGGGCGGAGGCCGCGAACCCGCACACGAGTGCCAGAACAATGATCAGACCCCGACCCATGCGCTCCCCCGGCCCTCAAGTCAGGTCTGAGACTAGCGAAAGGCGCGGCGAGGGAAAGGCCCTACTTCTTCCGGAACTGGTCCAGCGACACGACCTTGGGGCCGTCGTCGTCGCCCTCATGCGACGGGGCCCGGGCGGGCTCCGCGGCGGCGACTTCTGCGGCGATCTCTTCGACCGTGGCAGGGGCCTCGAACTGCAGCAGGAACTGCACCGAAGGATCATAGAAGCGGGTCACGGCGGTGTAGGGCATGGCCAGCACCTTGGGCATGCCGCCGAACTTCAGCATGACCGAGAATTTCGTCGGCTCGACCTTCAGGTCCCAATACTGGTGCTGCAGGACGACCGTCATCTCATCAGGGTATTTGGCCAGGATGTCGGGCGGGACGCTGACGCCCGGCGCGCGGGTCTTGAACGTCACATAGAAATGGTGCGCACCGGGGATGCCGTCGGGCAGGGCGGCCCGTTCCAGCGCCGAGCGGATGACGCCTCGCAATGCATCCTGAGCCAGCTGCTCATAGTGCATCTCGTCGACGGGGGGCGTCTCTTCGGCCATGGGTCGCCTCGGTTGTTCGCGCGAACTGATAGCTGTGCGCGGGCGCGGGCGGAAGGCGCCAAGATGGCGAAATCGACGATGATGAAAGTGCCGGGATTCTGTTGGCAGGCTCCCGGCGGCCCCGCCCCAGGAACTGATCCCTGAGGACTTAAGTGTTCGAAATCACCCGAACCGCTTATGCGGCGAGAGCGACTTCTCCAGCGAAGTTATCGTTCGCAGTTAGAAAATGGCCCGATACGGTGGGCCAGGACGGGCGAAAGCAGTCTTCTTTACACGTCCGTCGATGCTAGTCGGCCCCATGCTCGCTCCGCCGATAACGCGGGGAAGAAATGGTGGAGCCGCCGGGAATCGCACCCGGGTCCGGTCCGCTTATTACAAGCGCGTTTATCGCCATAGTCCGGGCGAACCCGGACAGGCTGAATATAGGCGCTTTGCCCCGAGGTTCCAAGGGTTTCGCCGCGCAGCCGCAATGACCCCGCACTCGCCTGCCAGGGGTAGCGTCCTTGACCCAAGCTCCGGGAACTGTGTTCTGTGACGACATCCAGGGGAGAATTTCGATGCGTCTTGTGACCTTCGCCGTCGTGGCCGCCGCGCCGCTGCTGTTGCTCGCGGCCTGCGACCAGCTCACGCCGGCCCCGGCCCCCGCACCGGAACCCGCGCCGCCGCCGCCCGCCACGTCCTCCGTCTTCGGCGGCCTCGACCTCAGCCAGCCGTTTACCGTGCGCGGCAATGAGCCGTTCTGGGCCATCGCCGTCACCTCGGCGACGCTCGACTATTCCGGCGTCGACCGGCCGCAGGAGACCGCTGCCAACCCGGGCCCCGTGATCACGACCGCGGTGGCGACCTGGACGGTCACCACCAGCCTGAACAATCCGCTCGTCGTGGTCCTGACGCCGGGCCCCTGCTCGGATGGCATGAGCGAGACCGTCTACCCGCTGAACGCGACCGTCATCCGCCCCGGCGAAACCCTGACCGGCTGCGCCGGCGCCTGATCCCGGCGGTCAGTAGATCCGGGTCGTCAGATCGATCGAATGATCGGTCGGCCCGGCGGTGAAAAGGTCCGGGCCGGGCGACGTCGCCGCGGCGACGAAGATCTGATGCTCCTCGTAGAAGGAGCCCCGATTGCTGCCGGCCATGCTGTTGCGGAACCGACCGTTCCAGACGATCCGCGCGGTCTCGCCCGGCTTCAGGACGTAGAGCGGCGAGGCCAGACCGTCCGGCCAGCGGGTCTGCCGCATGCCGGGGGACGGGGGATGCAGCGTGACTTCCACAACGCCCGCCGACCGCAGGGTCCAGGCCAGGGTGTTGGTGAACCGCATGCGGGACCAGTCGTCCTGCGTCGCCCAGCCCGACCAAGCCCGCAGATCAAAATCCTCGTCTTCGCGGCGGTGGACGTCATGGATCCACGCCTGCCCCGGCGGCGGCGGCCCGACGGGAACCGCCAGGGGCAGGGGGGCCAGCAGTCGCGGTCGCTCTGCCGAGGCGTCGCGGGACACCTTGGTCCACCGGGTCCACAGGTTCTGGATCACAAGCATGCCGTCAGACCCGCGCCCATCCCGGCGTCTGGTTCCTGAACCAGGTCAACTGGCGTTTCGCATAGTTGCGCGTCGCCTGACGCGTCGCCTCGACGGCGGCCGCCAGCGTCGTCTCGCCCGCGAGATGGGCCGCGAACTCACGCACCCCGACGGCCTTCATGGCGGGCAGGGCGGGGTCCAGTCCGCGCGCGA
>CALRXX020000013.1:0-92675 GCA_943372245.1 bacterium | reverse complement strand
ATGGCGGTGTTGCCGCCGCCGAGCACGATGACGCGCTTGCCGATCTGGTCGATGTGACCGAACGAGACGCTGGAGAGCCAGTCGATGCCGATGTGGATGTTGGCGGCGGCTTCCTGCCGGCCCGGGACATCCAGATCGCGGCCGCGCGGGGCGCCGGTGCCGACGAAGATCGCGTCATAATCTTCCTTGAGCAGCGCGCCCAGACTCTCGATCCGCTCGCCGAGCCGCATCTCCAGACCGAGGTCGGTGATGAAGCCCATCTCTTCGTCGATCACGCTTTCCGGCAGGCGGAAGCGCGGGATCTGGCTGCGGATCATGCCGCCGGCCTTGGCGTCGGCGTCATAGACGGTGACGCTGTAGCCGAGGGGGGCGAGGTCGCGGGCCACCGTCATGGCGGCGGGGCCGGCCCCGACGCAAGCGATCTTCTTGCCGATCTTCTGCGTCGGCGCGCTCGGCATGCGGGCGGCCACGTCGCCCTTGTTGTCGGCCGCGACCCGTTTGAGGCGGCAGATGGCCACCGGTTCCTCGTCGACCCGGCCGCGGCGACAGGCCGGCTCACAGGGTCGGTCACAGGTCCGTCCGAGGATCCCCGGAAAGACGTTGGACTTCCAGTTGACCATGTACGCGTCGGCGTGACGGCCTTGGGCGATAAGACGGATGTACTCGGGCACAGGCGTATGGGCCGGACAGGCCCACTGACAATCGACGACCTTGTGGAAGTATTCCGGCGCCTCGGTGTTCGTAGGCTCCAACGCGTAGAACTCCTCTCCCCCCGCTCCCGTGTCTGAGTGAGAAAGGCCGTCCCTGCTACTGAGGGACTGCTCCGCCCTACGCCCGCACAAGATGCTCGAACATTTGTTTTAACCCGCGTCGCGTGGCCTATCCAGCCTCTCGCGGCGATTATTCGCCGGAGGGCGCCGGAGCGCGGGACGTCATGCCGGACGCCGCTGCATCGTCGGCCATCTGATCGTCCGTGGCCGGATCGAGTCCGGCATCATGGCCGGCGGGAACCGCGACCGCCTTCGGCGCCGGTGCGGCCGGCGCCGGCAGCGCAGCCGGATCGGCCGCGGCGGCCGTGGTCGCCGCGTCGTCGGCCACCGTCCGGGTGTCGGCGCCGTCGCCGGAGCCCGCGTTGAGGAACAGCAGAGCGCCGAGCGTCAGGGCGACGCCGAGCAGCAAGCCCACCAGCAGCCAGAACCAGCTACCCCCCGATTTCTGAGCCATGATCCTTGATCCCCTTACGTGCCCTGCCAGGTCCTGACCGGGCCGATATCAACATGAACAAACGCCGAGTCGGCATAGTAGCCGACGCCGCCACCCTGTAAGGCCAGCGCGGCGTCGCGGAAGCCGGTCAACGATACGTCGTTGAGACGAACATCCATCGCCTTGCCTTCCATATGAAGACTTTTCTTCGCCACCTGGGTGGAGCCGTTGGTCGCCGCGCTCTGATCGCTCAGCATCTGATTGGTTTCCGGCGAACGGAAGGCGGAAATGATCCGGTACGGTTCCTTCGACCCGGTCAGCGACTGCAGCGTGAACAGGATGTCCAGCAGCCGCACGTCGATCGGGTGGACCTCCAGCGAGCGGAAGTCGCGCAGGTGCTGGTTGATGGCCGTCAGCGCGTCCCAGACGTACCTGCCGTCGTCCCAGTAGACCGCCTCGAGGTTCTCGCCGGTATGCAGGTGGTGGAACTTGAGGTGACGCGGGCCGGGCGGCGGCGGCGTCAGCGGGACCGGCGACAACAGGAAGTCCGGATAGGCGTCTTCCGGATCGTCGCGCGGGCCTGCCGGGGCCGGATCGGCGGAGGCCGGCGCATCCTGCGCACGGGACGTGGCGGCCGCGCCGGCGGTCAGCCCGGCGACGCCGAGCGACAGCAGCGCGCGCCGCCCGATCAAGCGATGCGCCCCTGGGCCGCGATCCGCTGGATCAGCAGGGTGTCCCATCCGTAGGGATCCTGGCGGAAGTTCACCTGCCCGTCCGGCGTGACGTAGGCAGTCCAGTACAGCAGGAAGACGGCCACCGGCCGCGCGACAGGCGCGCGCGTCGTCTTGCCGCCGGCGATGGTCGCGTCGATGGCTTCGGGCGTCCAGACAGGGTCGCCCTCCATGATCGCCCGCGCCAGCGCGAACGGCCTTTCAAGGCGGACGCAACCGTGACTGGCCGTGCGCGAATTGCGGGAGAAACCGCCCTTGCTCGGCGTGTCGTGCAGATAGACCGAGTAGGGATTGGGGAAGTCGAACTTGATCAGCCCCAGCGCGCTGCGCGGGCCCGGCGCCTGCTGCAACCCACCGCCGGGCAGGATACGGAAGCCCGCGCTGGCCAGATAGGCGCGGCCCTTGGGCAACAGTTCCTTGGCCGCGATGCCGGCCGGGACGTTCCACGGCGGGTTCAGCACGATGCTGTCGATGGTCGAGGTGAGCAGCGGCGTCTCGCCGCCGTTCGGCCGGCCTGTCACGGCGCGCATCGACAGGGTCGGCTGGTCGCCCTTGAACAGCGTCAGGATGCCCGCCGCCACGTTCACCTGGACTCGGTCCGCCGGCATGGTGCGCGGCAGCCAGCGCCAGCGCTCCATGTTGGCGACGATCTGGTCGATGCGGCGTTGAACCGGAATATTGAGCGCAGCGCGGGTCGATTCGCCGACCACGCCGGTCGGCTCGAGGCCCATGCGCTTTTGGGCGCGGCGCACCGCGTCGGCGAGCGCGTCGTCAAAGAGCGGCTGTCCCTGAACGACCGCGGAAACCGGCGCCGGCGGCTGCCCGGGCGCGGTCGGCGCGGCCAAGGTCGCCGGGGCCGCGGGGACGGCCGGGGTCCGCGCGACTTCCGCCGGAGTCGAGGGATCCTCGATCGCCAGCCTGGCCCGAAGCGCCTCGACCGCGAAGCCGGTGGAGCCCACCTTCAGGTCCGGGCCCTGTGGCAGGATCTGCCAGCCGCCGCGTTCGCGAATGGTGCGGTAGGTGACGAGACCCTTCTGCAAGGTTTCGTAGCCCGGATAGTCGGGGGGCAGGCTCTTCAGCCAGGCGTCGACCTGGTTGTCATAGACCGCACGGGCAAGACCGGCGCGGGCGTCGAACGGCTGGGGCCTCAGGCCCCAGTCTTCGCGGAACCCGGAGACCGCGAGGCGGCCGGTGCGGACCGCCCTGGCGTAGCGGAGCGTCGCGTCGATCAGCGCCGCATCGCCGGGGCCGCCCGGAGCGAACTCGCCGGGCTCGAAGCCGTGGCGGTCGGAGTCTGCCAGGGCCTGGCGGAGCAGGTCAGCCTGGGCCGGCGTGAGGGTGATCGGCGCCGAGGGGGAAAAGGCCGGAGCAGGCGTCGGCCGCGCGAAGGCCGGTGACGTCGACTGGGCCAGCGCAGGCGACAGCGCGCCCACGATAAAGGCTCCGACCAGACCAGCCGTGGCGATCCTGCGCGTCAGATGCGACATCGAGCCCGTACGTCCCTTCATTCCCAGCAGCCGAACCCTAGCAGAGCATTTGACGGTTCGCGCATCGTTGTCGCCCCTGACACGAAAAGAGATCGCGGGTGTTGCAGTCTCGTCTGTAGCGAGGATCGGCGATCGCCGGCTCAAAGCCGGGTCGGCGGCCCGCCCAGGGGCTGCAAGCGGCCCTGCCGGAACGGCATCTGCGCCCGGTTGTGCGGGAACCGGCATGTTCTGACCCGACTGACGCAACGCGCATCCATCCTTCTGCGACCTACTGTAACCCGACGGCGCGGGAGGGGGAGAGGCCTTGCCGCCCCTGATGACAACGCCGTCCAGCCTGTCCTGTTGCCATGCGCCCTTGTCGCGGGATTATCCGCCCCGGGAGTCTCGCAATACGGCGAGACATGGCCCATATGGTCGGCATGACCGACACCGCCCCGACGCGCCCGCTCATGACCGGCCTCCTGCGGGGGCTGCGCCATCGTTGCCCCAACTGCGGCGAGGGCAAGCTCTACCGCGGTTACCTCAAAATCGCGCCGGCCTGTGAGGCCTGCGGTCATGACCTGAGCGCGTATCGGGCCGACGACGGCCCGGCCTATTTCACCATCCTGCTGGTCGGACACCTCGTCGTGGCGCCGATGTTCTTCTTCCGCTTCATGTGGGAGGCGTCGCCCTGGGTGATCGTTCCGGGCGCGCTGGGCGGGCTGACGGCGCTGATCCTGGTCCTGCTCCCGCGGATCAAGGGCGCCTTCGTCGGCGCGCTCTGGGCGATCCGCCCGGCGCCAGCGCACGGATAGATTTCCTCACGCGTTTGTGGCCGCGGGCAAGATTGACCCGCCCGGCCAGGGCACGGAAGCTGGCCGGACCGACCGCAAGGGAGTGCGCCCGATGGCCCACAAATTCGAGATCTACAAGGACAAGGCCGGCGAGTTCCGGGTCCGGTTCAAGTACAATGACGAGGTGATGTTCTCGACCGAGGGCTACAGTTCCAAGGCCGCCGCGCAGAATGCCATCGCCTCGATCAAGAAGAACGGCCCCGACGCCCCGACCGAGGACAACAGCTAGCCTGGAACCCGGCGCCGCCTCCAAGGATTGTGTTCCTGAAACAACGGCTGTTCAGGAGACTTCCCATGCTCGGCACCATTCTCATCGTCGTCCTTATCCTCGCTGTGATCGGCTCCCTGCCGACCTGGGGTCACTCGCGGTCATGGGGCTATCTCCCCAGCGGCGGTCTCGGCCTCGTGCTGGTGATCCTCATCATCCTGTATCTGATGGGCCGGCTCTGATCTTCTCCCTCCCCTTCATGGGGAGGGACGATCGCGCAGCGATCAGGGTGGGGCCCCGGACACCCCGCCGGATGCATCGGACTGGCGGCTGACTCCCCCACCCGTCCGGGCTTCGCCCGTCCACCCTCCCCATGAAGGGGAGGGAGAATTGCTTTCCCTGAACCCACACCCCGCCTAACCTCCGGACCGGAAACGGTTCGGGGGACGGCATGGCGGTGACGGAAACAGGGGTCCTGGACGAGACGCCCAAGGGCCCCACCCCACCGATGACGGCCGGCCAGCGCCTGCGGGCCATTCTCGGCGGTTCGGCCGGCAATCTGGTCGAGTGGTACGACTGGTCGACCTACATCTTCTTCACCGTCTATTTCGCCAGTCACTTCTTCCCCGCAGGCGACCAGACCGCGCAGCTGTTCAAGGCCGCCGCGGTGTCGGCGGTGGGCTTTCTGGCGCGACCGCTCGGGGCATGGCTCATGGGCGCCTACGCCGACCGCGCCGGTCGCCGCGCGGCCCTGACCCTGTCCGTCGCCATGATGTGCCTGGGCAGCCTGATCATCGCCCTTTGTCCGACCTATGCCCAGGTCGGCGCCCTCGCGCCGGCCATCCTGCTGGGCGCCCGCATCCTGCAGGGGCTTTCCGTCGGCGGCGAATACGGCGCGAGCGCCACCTACCTGTCCGAGGTCGCCGGCGCGAAGCGGCGCGGCTTCTGGTCCAGCTTCCAGTACGTGACGCTGATCGCCGGCTCCCTGTCGGCCCAGGGCATGGTCGTGCTGCTGCAGAACGTCCTGCCGGAAGCGGACCTGAAGGCGTGGGGCTGGCGGATCCCGTTCTTTATCGGGGCCGTGCTGGCCGTGGTGGTGTTCTGGATTCGCAGCGGCATCCACGAAAGCCAGGGCTTCGAGAACGCGAAGGCCGAGGGCGAGAACCGCGGCCGGACCATGCTGCTGTTCGTCAAACACCCGCGCGAGACCGTGATGGTCATGGGCCTGACCGCCGGCGGCTCGCTCGCCTACTATGTCTACACCAGCTACATGCAGAAGTTCCTGATCAACACCTCGGGCTTCTCCAAGGCCGTCGCCAGCGAGATCATGCTGGGGGCGTTGTTCTGCTTCATGTTGATGCAGCCGCTGTTCGGTCTGCTGTCGGACCGGGTCGGACGCAAGCCCCTGCTGCTGTTCGCGTTCGGCGGCGGAATGCTCGCCACCTGGCCATTGATGACCGCCATCGCCGGAACCACCAGCGTCTGGACGGCCTTTGGCCTGATCATGGTCGCCCTGACCTTCCAGTCCGGCTACAGCGCCATTTCCGGCCTGTTCAAGGCCGAGATGTTTCCGGCCCACATCCGCGCACTCGGCGTCGCCCTGCCCTACGCCATCGCCAATTCGCTGTTCGGCGGGTCGGCGGAATCGGTGGCGCTGGGCTTCAAGGCTGCCGGGCATGAAAGCCGCTTCTACCTCTATGTCAGCGTCATCCTCGCCGTCGGCCTTCTCACGGTCATCCTGATGCCCGACACCCGCAAGGCCAGCCTGATCAAGGAAGACTGATCCGCCATGCCCGCCGCCGACATCGCCGCCCTGGCCTTCTTCGCCGTCTGCTGGCTGTTCTATGAGCCGCTGCTGAAGATGGTCTCGCGCGGCGGGGTTCTGAACAGCGACATGACCATCATTCGCGGCGCCTGGATGGCCCAGATGGCGCGGCGCGAGAGCCGGTTCATGGATGGCCAGCTGCTCGGCCACGCCCTCAATTCCGGAAGCTTTTTCGCCTCGTCCAACCTGCTGCTGATCGCGGCCGCGGCCGGCGTGCTGTTCGGCGGAGAAGGCTCCTTCGCCAAGGTCTCGAGCCTGCAGCTGATCCAGACCTCCAGCCGGATGCTGTTCGAGTTGCAAATGGCGGTGATCGTGCTGGTGCTGGCGCGGGGGCTGCTGGCCTTCATCTGGTCGATCCGCCAGATGAACTACTGCCTGACCATTTTCGGCGCGACGCCGGAGGACCAGAACGCCGATCCCGCCCTGCGCGACGCCTTCGCCGAGGCCGGCGGCGCGGTGCTCAATCCGGCCCTGTCTGCGTTCAATGCGGGCGTGCGCGGCTACTATTTCGCGCTGGCGGCGGCGGCCTGGATGTTCGGCCCGATCCCGCTGACCATCGCCACGGTCGGCGCCGTCGGTCTGCTGGTCTGGCGTCAGAGCCGGTCACCGGCCGCCCGGGCCATCCGCAAGCTGCGGGCCGTGCTGGAAGCGCGGGAGAATCGGGGGCAGGACTAGCAGTCCCTAGATCCCCAGCTCGCTCCGAAGCTTCTTCGTCAGCTTGGCGGCGATCAGGCCGTGGGCCGACCGCAGCCAGCCCGTCACCTCGGCTTCGTCCTGGGCGGCGAGGTCCGCGAACCAGACCCATTTCGCCCGCGCCAGATAGGGCGCCGGTTTGCCCGGACCCGTCTCCGTCAGCACCTCGAAGGCGATGTCGCTGGCCTTGAAGCTGAAGGTGTCGTCCGGGGGGCTGTAGACCGCGAACATCCTGCCGCCGACCTTGTAGACGTCGTGTTCCTCCCACGGATGATCCATGGTCACGCCCGGGAGGGCGCGGCAAACCTTGTCGAAGGCCGCCGGCGTCACGCCCCGACGCCGACGCCGATCGGGCAGGTAACGCCCGTTCCGCCGATGCCGCAGTAGCCGTTCGGGTTCTTGGCCAGGTACTGCTGGTGATACTCCTCGGCGTAGTAAAACGGTCCGGCCGGAGCGATCTCGCTGGTGATCGGCCCCATGCGCACACGCGCCAGCGCCTGCTCATAGGCCGCCTTCGACGCGGCCGCCGCGGCGGCCTGGGCCTCGTTCAGCGTATAGACGCCCGAGCGGTACTGGGTGCCGATGTCGTTGCCCTGGCGCATGCCCTGGGTCGGATCATGGTTTTCCCAGAAGGCCTTGAGCAGGGTCTCGTAGCTGACAACCTTGGGGTCAAAGACCACCAGCACGGCCTCGGTGTGGCCCGTGCGGCCGGAGCAGACCTCCTCGTAGGTCGGGTTGGGCGTAGCGCCGGCGACGTAGCCGACCGCTGTGCTCCAGACGCCGGGGATCTGCCAGAAGATCCGCTCGACACCCCAGAAACAGCCCATGGCGAACACCGCCTGCTCCAGGCCCTCGGGCCAGGGGCCCTTCAGGGGATGGCCATTGACGAAATGCGCCCGCGCGGTGGGCATTTCCTGACTCCGGCCCGGCAGGGCGTCGGCGGCTGTGGGGATTTCCAGGGTCTTCTTGGCGAACAGCATGGCGTCCTCGGCGATCTGAAGTCCCCAAGATAGGGACAGGCGAGTCCAATTTCACGACCTGACGGACAATCATTGTTATGTCAGGCTCAAAAGACGAGATCACGCGGAGGAACAACGATGGTCCGTTTCAGACATGTCGCCCTGATCGGCGCGATGGCCTTGTCCTTTGTCGCCGGCGGCGCGCTCGCCTCGGGCGGCGGAGGCGGTGGCGGCGGGGGCGGCGGCGACATGGGCTCTTCTGGCCCGCAGTACGATCCTGTCGCCGAGTACCAGAAAGGCGTCGCCGCCCTCCAGGCGAACAAGTGGAAGGACGCCGAACGCGCCTTCCAGCACGTCACCGAGGCCGCCCCCAAGGCGCCGGAGGGCTGGTTCCTCCTCGGTTTTTCCAAGGCCGGCCAGGGTGACCTGAAGGGCGCCCGCAAGGCCTACGAGAAGGCCGCCAAGCTCAAGCCCGACGACATCGACACGCGCCGCGAACTGGCCCTGACCCTGGTGAAACTGGGCGACACGGAAAAGGCCACCGCCGAGCTCACGGCCCTGAAGGCGCGCGACGCGTCCTGCGCCGGCAAGTGTCCCGAAGCCGCCGCACTGAAGACCGCCGTCACCCGCGTCGAGGCGGCCATGGCTGCCGCCGCCAGCCCGGCCGCCGCCGCCCCGGCGCCGGCCGCGACCTCCTCGCTGTTACTGGGCGATCCGGCGTCGGGCGACCGCGCCTATGTCGCCGCTGTCAGCCTGATCAACGAGCACCGCTGGACCGACGCCCTCGCCGCCCTGGACAAGGCCGGCCGCGCGGTGGGCCCGCACCCGGACATCTTCACCTATCGGGGTTACGTCCTGCGCCGCATGGGTCAGCTGGACGCCGCGGAGGGCTGGTACAAGGCCGCCCTGGCCATCGCCCCGACCCATCGCGGCGCCACCGAATACTACGGTGAGCTGAAGGTGCTGCGGGGCGATATCCCGGGCGCGAAGGTCATGCTGTCCCGTCTGGAAAAGCAGTGCGTCTACGGCTGCCCGGAAGCTGAGGAGCTGCGCCGTTGGATCGAGGCCGGCGGACAGCCGCTCTAGTCATCGCGCTCGCCCTGGGGGGCCTCGCCGCGTCGGACGCCCCGCCGCTGGCAGAGATGCGCTGGCTGGCGCCCGGCGCGGGGGCGATCACGATGCTCGGGCTTCAGCCTTCGGAATGCCTTGCCGGCGGACCTGGCGGACCAGGCGTGTTCGACGCGATCCTCAGCGTCGAAATTGGCCGCGCGGCCTTTCGTTCACCCCTCACGCTCGGCGGCCAGGCGGCGCGGGCCGGCGTGTCCTGCGAGACCTGCCATCGCAACGGCCGCACCAACACCCTGTTCCAGTTCCCGGGGGTGTCGGGCGCGCCCGGCACGGCCGACGTGACCTCGTCCCTGTTCAGCTCCCACCGCGGCAATGGCGTCGATGATCCGAGGCCCATCCCCGACCTGGGCGGCCCCCGATCTGGACGAAAGGTGTCCCGCGATCCGGCGTCTCCCGCGCTGGAGACCTTCATCCACGGCCTTGTGACGGAGGAGTTCGACGGACCAGAGCCCTCGCCCGCTGTCCTGAAAGGCCTCGCCGACTACATCCGGGCCATCGACCCGGACGCCTGCGAGGCGGAGCCGGGCCCGCTCACCGCCCACGACTACTACCTTGACGCCTATCGCGCCGTCGTGGCCGCCAGACAGACCCTCGCCAGACGGGACGAGGCCACGGCGATCGCCATGCTGGAGGCGGCTCGCACCCGTCTCGGCCGGCTCGATGAGCGGTACGCCGGCCTTGCCCGCAGCCAGACCGCGCTACGCCAGGCCAGCGCGGACCTGGCCGACATCGAGACCCTGATCCGCAATCATGACCCCGCCGCCGACGGGCGGATCGGCGACTGGTTCACGGCGTCGGCCGCCGTCTGGCGCACGCTAAACCGGGATGCGCCGCGCTCCCTTTTCAATCCAAAGCGCCTCGCGGCCAGTGCGCGCTTGCCTGAGGGGGGTCGATGAGTATATTCCGCGCCTTCCTGCGCCGGGGGCTTTGACCAGCCCCTGACCGATGGTGCTGGTGAGGTGGCCGAGTGGTCTATGGCGCACGCTTGGAAAGCGTGTGTAGGTTAACGCCTACCGTGGGTTCGAATCCCACTCTCACCGCCACTAACCCTGAGCAAGGGTCTCCAGCCGATCCCATCGGCCGCAAGCCTCGGTAACTCCGGGCCTATTGCGCGCATATCCGCCATTGAGCGCCCGAAAGCGCCACCTCCACTGCGCAGTTTGGCCGTTCTGGGCCGGGCCGTCTCCGTCTGTCCGCGATCTAGTGCAGTTTCCCTGTTACGACACTTTTCGGGCGGCCCATTTGGCTTCTTGGGGCGGGCTCAGCACGGCCGAAAGCCTCGCGATTTCCGCAGCTTGTCGTGGAGGGGCTAACCAGAATAGTCCTTCCGAAAGCAGGGCCATAACAGGCGCATAACAGGGAAGGAACAGGCCCGGATCAGGGCCGAAACAGGAGCCGATCAGGCCCCGAGCTGGTGCGATCAGAAGCCGTACTGGATTCGCTGATCGGCCCAGGCCAACGGAAGGTCGCTCCGAAGGAAATGTTCGAGCTTGAGGCCAGCCGGCTGTTGTCCGGCGACGATGGCGGCCTGGATGTCTGGCGAGAGGAAGGCCAGGTTGGCGAGCCTGCGGCGGTACGCCGAAGGCGGGCTCTTGGCGTCCTGCTGGTCGGCGGCGCGACCGTCAGGCCGGATACTCATCTCATCGAGTGCGGCATGGGCACCGGAGAGACCTTGAATCAGGACGGTATCGGCGTTGGCCTTTCGCGCGCCAGACTTACCGTCTGGCAGCGCCATCCAGCTACGACCGCCGCGGAGCTTCAGCCGGACCGGTAAAACGACGCGCACGAGGGCGGGGTCCGTCTCCTCAACAAGAAGACGCTCGCCCGGCGCCAGACGGCGCTCAATCGCTGCAATATCGGTCTGGGCATCGCGGGTCTGTCCGGCCAGCCCTGGACGCTTGAGGACCAGGTGGATGCAGTCGGCGTGAAGCTCTACGCGGCGAAGGTGTTGGCTGAGGCACGCCGGATTGGTCTCGGCCCGGGCCAAGCGGCTCACCGCGTCGATAGTGCTGTCAGGTTGACCGGCAGATGCCGCAACAATCCCAACCTCGCCAAAATCTAGGCACATGTCGCCTGTGACCACGCCTCAAACGCTTCGGCGCGAAGCACCTTGAGGGTCCGTCTGCAGGTCAAGTGTCGAGCCGTGTAGAAGGTGTTGTAGACAGCCGCGTGAACAGTCAGGAACCGCTGCGCCGAGGCCTGAGACTTGAAGCCCTGCTGTTTGCGCTCCCGTCGTCGCATTGGCAGGTGGCTGTTCTCGGCGCGATTGTTCTCACGAAGCCGGCCAGGTCGATGGATGTCGAGCAGATCGAGTTGCGCCAACGCGGCGGGATAGGACGCGAGGCCGTCCGTCACGATTTGGGTAGGCTTGGTGCGTTGATTTCGCAACAGCCGTTTGATCAGCGTGAGCGCCGCCTCGGCGTCCCGTTTCCGTTGCATCACAAGGTCCAGGACCTCGCCCTCGTCGTCGACGGCGCGCCAAAGGTACATTCGCCGGCCACCGACGTTGCAGACCATTTCATCAAGATGCCAACGCGGCGAGGGCGCGGGACGCAGCTTCTTCAGCTGCCTGGCGAACTGAGGCCCGAACTTCCTGGTCCAGCACCGAATGGTCTCATAGCTGACCTCGATACCCCGCTCGGCCAGCATCTCCTCGATGTCGCGACGGCTCAGGGTAAACCTGAAATACAGCCACACCGCATGCCGGATGACGTCGGCCGGAAACCGATGCCGCTTGAATGAAACGCCCATCTAACCCCTTCTCCACAACGACCTGGCGGGGTCCAGAGTGGAGACGAGTGCGCGTTAGACTGACAGCACCGCCACGGTCTGATTTTCCTCGGGAAGATCAGGCCGGACTGATCGGCCCATCTCGCAGTGTGCCTCACGGTGCGTGCGCGCGGTACACGCCCCCCCCTGCCCGCGGCCACGTAACGGTTCGAAGATGAGACTGAGACGGGCAACCTGACACCCCAGCGCCAAACCTGGGTGACGGCCCTGCTACGTCAGCAGGCATTGAGCCCGCCAGCCAGCCCCAACGCGAACCAATGCACCATTTTGTGCCCGATCAGCGTTGGACGTGGGAAAACGAAGTGGCTTCTGGAGGTGAGACCAACGTCCGCCTTCCGCTCTGGGGGCAAGGTCGGCATTCGGTGCATCGCCGACGTTGGCGGGCGAAAATCGCGCCCAGGTTCCATTGTGGGCAATTTCGGCAGCAGGCTTCCTGAGCAGGCGCGAGCTTAGTGGGCCGAGGACATCCGCGTCTTCATCTCAGAAATCGCACTGGCATAGGTGAGCGCTGGGCGCCAGCCGAGGCGGGTCCGCATGTGATCGGCGCTGATGCGGTTGTCGAATCCGATGAGATTCAGCCCCTCAAGGAAGAGCAGCCCCTCCTGCCGAGGCCCGGTGAGGGTCGCCGGATCTTCGTTGGCTTCCGCAAGCTGAAGTAGATCCGCGAGAGGATAAACAGGCGGCGGCGGCTTTCCCGCCAGGGCCGCCATATCGTCGGTGAACCGGCGCCAGGTCACGGGTTCGCCGTCACAGACGTTGAACACACACCCCGGCGCGTCGGAATGAGTCCCCGCGAGATAGAGGGCGTCGGCGAGGTTTTCCACGTGAACCAGGCCGGCGTTGTTCTGGTCGGCGGCCCCGATGACGAGGCCTCCGGAGACCTTGATCGAGGCGACAAGCCGATCGCCCCATGCGCCGCCGCGGCCGAGCCCGTAGACGTTGGCCGGACGAACGATCGTCGTCGGCACGCCGAGACGGGCGGCGATTTCCAGAGCAATGGCCTCCTGGCCCTGCTTGGCCCGGCCATAAGCGCCTTGCCAGACGCCAAACCCGTCCGCCTCGTGACAGACCTGACGCCTTATCTTGTCGCCGTACACAGCAATCGACGAGACGACGACGGCGCGGGCGCCGCGATCGGCCGCCAACGTACACACCTCACCGGTGCCTTCGGCGATGACGGACCATTGACGCCCATAATCGCCGGCATGGCCCACCACCGCGGCAAGGTGGACCACCAGGTCAAAATCACCGACCGCCGACGCCAGACTTCCTGGCTTCGTCAGGTCACCGCCAACCATTTCGACGTCGCCGCGCCAGGCCGGATCGGGGGCCTCGCCGGGCAGCGCGAAACTGACGACACGCCAGCCCGCGTCAAGAAAGCGGCGCACCACGCGGCTGCCGATGAAGCCGGTTCCGCCCGTGACGAGGACCGTGCGCTTTTCGCCGGTCATCGCCGGCCCGCCCGGTCGATGGCCGAAAACAGGGGACGTCTAGTCAAGCCAACCCGGGTCATCTTCGAGCCTCGCGACAACTTTCAGAATCCAACGAGGCCGTGCCTCAAGACAGAGCATTACCGGTGATCTGCTTCCGGACGGGACCCGCAAAGGCCCAAATCGATCATCAATTCACGTTTCGATCATTTCCGGCCCAATACGAGGCCCGAAGGTCGCGTTTGAGGATCTTTCCAGCTGCTGAAACAGGAAACGGATGATCCCGAAATTCTATCGTCCGCGGGCACTTGTAGCCACCGATCTTGGACTTGCAGTATTCTATGAGCGTTTCGGCAACGACATCAGATCCCGCCACACGACGCACAATGGCGTGGACTCGCTCGCCCCACCTTTCGTCCGGAACGCCGATGACGACACATTCGAGAACATCGGGGTGAGTACTCAGCGCACTTTCGGTTTCAGCGGAGTATACATTTTCACCGCCCGAAATAATCATGTCCTTGGTGCGGTCGACTATGAAGAGATAGCCGTCTGAATCCATGAAGCCGGCATCTCCGCTCATGATCCAGCCGTCCTTTAGCGTGGCGGCGGTCTGCTCCGGGAGGTTCCAGTATCCGAGCATATTGCCGGTGCTCCGGATGGCGATTTCGCCGACTTCACCACGCGGCAGGTCCTGCCCCTCCTCGCCCAGGATGCGGAGCTCGCTGAAGAGGATAGGCTGCCCCGCAGATTTCAGTCGCGCCGCATTCGGTCCGTCAGGATCGTGATCCTCAGGTCCCAGCAGCGTACAGACGCCGGCTGTTTCGGTCTGCCCATAACCCTGAGAGAACCGCGCCTGGGGCAGCCGAGCCAACAGGCGCCGCAGTGTTCCCTCCGGCATGGGCGATGCGCCGTAAAGGGCATTGGTCAGGCTTGAGAGATCGGCGCCTTGCGCCTTGGGATGATCAATCAGCATGTTCCACATCGCGGGAACCAGGCTGAGGGTGTCGATCCGGTCACGCACGACGCATTCGATGATGGCGCCCGGATCGAATGTCGGGTGAATGATGAGCTTCCGGGCAGCGATCGCGGACGCCACGGCAAGCTGGGCGCCGGCCAGATGAAACATCGGCAGGACACAGAGGACGGCGACATCCTGCTTGGGCTCCTCGCCCCTTTTTCCCGCAAGCAATGTCGTGATCAGTCCGGTGTGACAGAGCATGACCCCCTTGGGATGCCCGGTCGTGCCGCCCGTGTAGAAGATGCCGGCGACATCTTCATCCGCCCCGCCGAGGCAGGTAACGGGTGCGCCAAGCCGTCGTAACGCGTCATAACGCATGGACCCAGCAGCAGGCTCTCCGTCGCCGGCGTGGATCAGCCGCACCTCGTCGTCCGCGGCAATCAGATCCTCGACAAGGTCGGCAAAGGCATCATCGACCACGATAACGCGAGGTCTACTGTCAGCCAGGGCGTAGCCGACCTCGTCCTTCGACCACCGCGTATTGATGGGAACGACGACCGCCGACAGACGCCATGCGGCGTAGAAAAACTCCACATAGCGATCACTGTTGAGCGACAGGATCGCCACCCGATCGCCCTTCCCGACACCAAGGCTTCGCAATCCTCCAGCGAGCTCTTCCGTCGCCCGATTGAGGTCCATCCAGGTCTGCTCGCGCTCTCCGAACCCGAGCGCCCAACGGTCCGGGAACAATCCGGCGGCCCGGACAAGGAACTGACAAAGATGAAGGCGGCTCATGGTCGTCTCTCAACAATCTCGGCTAGATGACCGTCTCGATGGCGGCGGCCAATTGTTCTGGCATCGATAGAAATGGAGAGTGCGATGCATGCAGGCTCGTCACGCGCTCGCAGGGCTGGCGCTCGATCATCCGATCCTGCATTTGCAGCGATAGCGCGCGGTCCTCGGTGCAGCGAATGTACGAGCGCGGCACCGAACCAAATCGCTCTGCCGTCAGTTTCACTGTATCGGTCGACGGTCGGGCGGACTCGGGTTCCAGGCGCGACATCGCCCAAGCTACGTCCGTTTCGCTGCAGTCGCCGCAATAGACCGGCTTGAAGCGGGCCCGGTTGATCGTCACGACGCCGCTCAGCCAGGAGACCTTCGCCGCGCCCTTCAAGTCCGAGTCGGTGTCAGCCGCGGCGAGCGACACAAGGCTGTCCCCCGAAACCGGCATGAAGGCCGACACGAAGACCAGCCGCGAGAACGCCTCGGGCGCGGCCTCGGCCGCCGCCGCGATCACCATGCCACCCATTGAGTGCCCGACAGCGATCACAGGCTGATCCTGGCTGACCGCCACATCGACGATCGCGGCGGCATAGTCGTTCAAGGTAAACCGCCAGCCTGCCCTTCCGCGGCCTGCCCGGCCCGGCAAGTTTGGCGCAATCACACTGTGGTCAGAGCGCGCCAGAACGGGAGCCAGACGGTCCCAGCACCAGGCTCCATGACACGCGCCATGGACCAAAAGAAGGGGCGCGGTCATGGGCGCTCGTTTGAGAAAATGACGGTTGCGCACGCGGACCAGAAGCCGCCCCAACCATGCACTAGCGATGTTCGAGCGCCCTCGACTTGCGCCGCGGCTTCTCCCCGCATCTGCCGCACGGCCTCGAGCATGCACAGCATGCCGTAGGCGCCCGAGTGCGCGTAGGAGAGGCCTCCGCCATTGGTGTTCATCGGCAGCGTCCCACCAGGTCTGGTATGGCCGGCGGCGATGAACTCACCCGCCTCGCCCACCGGGACGAAGCCAAGTCCCTCCAGACCGAAGATCGGATTGAAGGCGAATGCGTCGTAGATCATCAGATGATCAATGTCCGCGTGGGACATGCCGGCCGATGAAAAGGCGTCGCGCGCCGAAGTGCGGATGAAATCGGGTTCCATCGGATTGCGCGTGCCCGCCGGGCTGCACCCGCCATTTTCCATCGCCGATCCCGACCCCAGCAAATAAACCGGCTTGGTCGGGAAGTCCTTTGCTCGGTCCGCCGACGTCACGACCAATGCGCCGCCTGCGTCAGAGACCAGGCAGGTCATGGCCCGCCGGATCGGCCATGCGATCAACGGCGACGCCAGAACCTCCTCGACACTCGTGGGCGTTTTCAGTTTGGCGCGCGGGTTTCGCGCGGCCCACTCCCGCTGCACCACCGGCACCATGGCGAGCTGGGCTTCTGTCAGACCATATTTCGCCATGTAGCGAACGAGGGGTTGGCCGAACAGCGTCGCCGACAGGCTCGACCCGGCATAAGCGATGTCGAACTGTTGTTCGATAGAACCCGGTCGCCCCACATCGTAGGCGTTGGGCAGAGTGGCGTGGCTACGGCCAGACTCTCCGTAGACGATGAGAACCGTCGAACAATAGCCGGCGTTGATCGCCGCCACCGCGCTGCGCAGATGGTAGATCCAGGAGCAGCCGCCGATGCTGGTGCCGTCCACCCAGCGCGGAAAGACGCCCAGTTGCTGCGCGACGTTCCCCGCGGGTAGATGGCCGACCGCGAGGCCATCGATGTCCGAGGCTTTGAGGCCGGCATCGTTGAGCGCATTGACTGCGCCGTCGAGCGCCAGCCCCATCGACGACAGATGTGGCACCGTCCCGATGTCGGTGGATTCCGCCGCGCCAACGATCGCGAAACTTCCGGGCTTGATCATTGGCCGTGCTCCCCGGCAGGCCGGAAGCAGAGCAGTTTGAGCCCGCCGCTGAGCGTGTGCCACATGGCTCGCAGCGGCATGTCTATCTTCAGGGCTGCCGGGGTTTGCTCACAATGGAGCACGGTAGACAGTAGGCGAGGCCCTTCCTCCAGCGCGATGGTCGCGACGGAAAAGGGCGGAGGCAGCTCCCACACCGGCCAGGGATTGGCGGTGATCACGTAGCTGTAGAGCGTGGCTCGCCCCGAAACATGCTCCCAGGAGACTTGGCGCGAGGTGCAATGGGGACAGACGGGTGCGGGGGGAAAATAGTGTTTCCCACATTCCCCGCACCGCTGAATCGCCAGCGTCTCGGTGGCCGCCGCATCCCAGTACGGTTGCGTTTCGGGTAGCGGGCGAGGCAACAAACTCACGCCAAGACCTCCTCTTTTTCAGTACCGGGCCGTTGCTCCAGGCCCACTCCCGACTACCCGAGCTTGACGCCGGCGTCGGCTGCCGACTTGCGGAGGAACTTCATGAACTCGCCGGAGCCGTCGAGGTATTCGTGCAGCGTTGACCTGTCGGAGATCTCGGCAAAGCGACGCTCGATCTCGTCAGGCGTTCGATCAGCCGGCGGCAGGTAGATGCCCTCGGATTCCAGGATGTGAATCCGCGCATAGCCGCCGAAGCCGGCGGCCAGGATGATGCGGGACGGCGCATCGTCGCTCGCCATGAACAGCACAGCTGGCGAAACGGCCGAGGGCGCCATCAAGGCGAGCACATCCGGCTGGAGCAGGCCTTCCGTCATCCGCGTCGCCGCCCCGGGCACGAGTGTATTGACGCGGATGTTGTTCTTGCCACCCTCGATGTGGAGCACGTTCATCAGGCCGATCAGAGCTGTCTTGGCCGCGGCGTAGTTCGCCTGGCCGAAGTTGCCGTAGACCCCCGACGTGGAGGCGGTCATCACGATCCGGCCGTAGTTCGCCGCCTTCATGTGAGGCCAGACGGCCATGGAACAGATCGCCGATCCCATCAGGTGGACATCGACGACCGCCTGAAAGGACTCCGGCGTGGTCTTGGGGAAGCTGGCGTCCCTCAGGATGCCGGCGTTGTTGACCAGGACGTCGATCCGTCCCCACCGGGCCATGACCTTTTCGACCATGTCGGCCACCTGGGCGGCGTTCGTGACGTTGGCGCCATGCGCCATCGCCTCGCCACCAGCCGCGATGATCTCCTGAACCACACGTTCGGCCGGTTCAGACGAGCCGCCGGTGCCGTCTGCGCCCCCCCCGAAATCGTTGACGACGACCTTGGCGCCGCGGGCGGCGAATTGCAGGGCGTGCTCGCGTCCCAGCCCGCCTCCGGAGCCCGTCACGATGACGACGCGCTGATCAAAGGTAATGGCCATCTTCTGTTCCTGCTGTTCGATCGTGAGGGGGTTTGATGAGGGGTTGGTCGCGATCACCGGATCGCTAGCTGACGAGCTGCATCCCGAGCCATTCGGCCACCAGGGCGGGCTTGGACTCGCCTTCAATCTCGATCGTCACGTCCATGGTGGAGACCCACTGGCCGGGATTGCGCTCTTCCATCGACCTCAGATGAAAGCGTCCGCGGATCCGGGAGCCGGTCTTCACCGGAGCGACAAACCGCACTTTGTCGAAGCCGTAGTTGAGACCCATGGTGATGCCTTCCATGAGCACTTCAGCCGCCGTGCAAAAGCCGCCGATCATGGACAACGTCAGGAGGCCGTGAGCGATCGTACCGCCGAACGGCGTCTTCCTCGCCAACTCAACGTCGGTATGGAGCCGCACCGGATCTCCGGTCAGCTGGGCGAACTGGTTCACCATCTCCTGGGTGATGGTGGTCCATTCGGACAGGCCGACTTCGGTCCCGATGACGCTCTTGATCGTTTCCCGGCTGTAGGTCGGCACACCTGGCTCCCTGAACTCATGGCGCGCGTTTCGTCGCCAGCCTCGCAGACTGAACATATGTATAGTCTAGAGGGGTGTCAAACCCGTCCGGTCCTTCAGTGAAGTGCTGACCGCCAGGGTTCGCCATGGTCGGAGACCGCAGCCAAACGGTCTCTCACCCCAGCTTTTCCTGCTGCGCCGAGAAGATCGAACTGTAGTCGCCAGCCCCCCAGTCAGGGGGCATCGGGCAGGGTTCGGCGCCGAACCGCGCGTGGCTGGCGGGCCCTCCCCGCACAATCACATTGCCGAACCGGACCGGGTCCATGATCCGCGTCAGCGGGATCGCATCCGTCGGGGCGTAGGTGTGAAGCAGCAACGGCCGAATCCGGTCTGACAGGTTGGCGCGCGAGCCGTGCACGATACGGCAGTTGTGAATCGTCACTGATCCCCGGTGCCCACAGAGCCATCGCAGGGCCCCTGGCTCCAGCATCGAGACTTCCTGATCGCTCAACGCGCCGGTCCAGCCACCCTTCTTGTCCCGAAGAGTCGAGATCGGCCCGCGATGGCTGCCGGCGAACACGCCCATCGGCGCCATGTCTTCATCGACGTCGGTCAGATAGACGCCAATCGTCAGCGGCGAGTAGTTGCTGTGGGGCCAGAACTGGATGTCCTGGTGCCACTTGATTTCCTCGCCCCCGTGCGGCGATTTGAAATTCAGCTTGGAATGATGGAAGCGGATGTTCGGACCGATGAGGTCCTCGGCAATGTCCAGAAGCGGCCCGCGCAGGCCGAATTCTTCGAACAGCGGATGGAAGGCGACAGTCTGCGGGATCCGGCGGAGCATCGGCCGCTCCGCGCTGTGTCCCGGACCGAGCAGGATGTCCGGAACCGACTCTTTGAGAGAACGGCTCCGCTCAACGAACGACTGCATGGCTTCGACCAGTTGATCGACAACATCGGCGCTTATCAGTCCCTCCAGGAGCAGATAGCCCTCGCCGTCATAGGACTCGACCTCTGAGGCCGTCAGTCGTCGCGAGATCATCTGAGCCACGCCATGCCCTGACTGATCGCGGGCGCGCCTGATGCGGTGAGCACCTCGAAAAGTACCGTGTCCCCTGCCCCTTTTTCATGGCGGACAACGATGTCGTCGCCCGGAATGACCATGCCGGTGAACCGCCCGGTTATTCTGGCCAGCCTCGTGACATCGCAGTCGGCGTAGCTGCGAAGGACGGTCAGCCCCGCCAGCGCCCAAGTCGCGGTGCCGTGCAGAATGATGTCGGGCAAGCCGGCGGCAATGGCTACGGCGCGCTCGGTATGGATAGGATTCCAGATGTCGGCGCATTCCGAATAGACGTGAGGCATCCCGCGCGGAATGGCGATCCGGGTCGATTGCGCGGCGTCGGAGAGAGGACCTGCCGCCCCGGTGTCCGGTGGCGCGGCGAGAGCTGCTTCCTCTCCGTCCAGGACGACGTCGCGATAGACGGAACTCGTCCAAGACGTCGTGACAAGATCTCCGCTT
The DNA here is from genome assembly GCA_943372245.1 of bacterium. Taxonomy (GTDB): domain Bacteria; phylum Pseudomonadota; class Alphaproteobacteria; order Caulobacterales; family Caulobacteraceae; genus Brevundimonas. The sequence continues at coordinate 72,328 of CALRXX020000013.1, read as the reverse complement.
ATGCGATCCCGGGTCTCCAGGCGGCAAATGACGAGGACGCCGGACCTGATCTGACGGGCGCTCACCAGCTGACCGTATGTCGTCAGTTGATCGCCCGGGGCCATCGGCCGGTGAAAGTGGGAGTCCTGAACGGCATGGACCCCGCCGCGCGCCTCCTCGGCCGAAAGGCGGTCCGACAGGGATTCCCGCAACGACAGGACGACCGGCCACTCGGGGCTGACGCACTGAAATGGCAGAGCCTTCAGCCCGCCGGACGCCGCGTCGTCGAGAAACGCCGGCTCGGACGCGCCCAGACCGGCGGCGTAGGCAAGGATGCTCCGGGCGTCGAGCGTCGTCTCGATCGGCGAGAGCGACAGGCCGACCCGATCAGCAGGAAACGGCATGGATCCTCCGGATGTGGGGGTTATTCCGCGACCAGGGGGCGCGGCGGGCGCGACAGAACTCGCCTCAGCATCGGCTCGAACGCTTCCAGCGGCATCGAGTCATAGTTCGGATCAAATGCCACCTGGTCGTACAGGTGGCAGAACTGGGCCGTGTATTCGAAATGCGGATGGCCGCGGAACTGCTCGCGCATGTCCCGGTCCAGGCCCAGGTGATGAAAGAAGTAGTAGCCCTGAAAGATGCAGTGGTGCTGCACCATCCAGTGGTTTGCGTCGGAGACATAGGGCTTGAGGATCGTCGCCGCGTGCTCGGCATGGTTCGCCGGCGCCAGCTGATCACCGATGTCGTGGAGAAGGGCGCAGACCACGTATTCCTCATCGCGCCCGTCCCGATGCGCGCGCGTCGCCGTTTGCAGGCAGTGCTCGAGCCGGTCGACCGGGTAGCCTCCAAAGTCGCCGCCAAGCAGCTTGAGGTGCCGCAGGACGCGATCGGGCAGCGCGGCCATGTAGGGGCCCCAATGCTCCAGGACTCCCTCCCAATCGCCGCGCGTGGTCTCAGCCAAAGTGGTGAAGGCGGGTGTCTTCAACGTGTCGGACATGGCCGTCTGAGCCCCAGACGAGGGCTTCCAGGTCCCTCGGCCACACCATACTGAACATTTGCATAGTCCGACAAGCCGCCATAGTGTCGGCGTCGGCAGCCCGTCGGAAGAACGGCGCCGTGACCCCCTGGGACCGGAGGCGACCATGACGGACACCACTGCGGAGGGCGCCAGCTCCCTCCGGCCGGCCGTGGCCGCCTATGCCCTCACGCTGCTCTTTTTTGTCAGCTTATTCAATTATATGGACCGGATGGTCCTGGCCGTGCTGGTCGAACCTATCAAGGCCGAACTGGGCCTGAGCGACTCTCAGCTGGGCCTTTTGACCGGGTTCGCCTTCGCCGCCCTCTACGCCACCCTCGGCATTCCCCTTGCACGACTGGCGGACCGAAAATCGCGGGTGGTCATTCTTTCAGTCTGCCTGGTGCTGTGGAGCGCGATGACCGCCGCCACGGGTCTTGCCCGCAACTTCTGGCAGCTGTTCGCGATCCGGATGGGTGTCGGCGTTGGCGAGGCAGGTTGCGTGCCCTCGGCCCACTCGATGATCGGCGATCTGTTCCCACCGGAAAAGCGGGCTTTCGCCATCAGCGTCTTTCAGGCCGGCGGGCTGGCCGGCCTTTCCGGCGGACTGATGCTGACCGGAATACTCGCCGATCAGCTCGGATGGCGACTTGCCCTGTGCGTGGTCGGTCTGCCCGGCGCCCTTCTCGGCCTGATCATCCTTCTCACGCTCAAGGAGCCGGCGCGCCGAACGACACCGCAAGCCAATCCGTCCGGTGAATCAGCCCTTTCCGTCGTCAAGATCCTGCTCAAGCGCAAAGCCCTGTTCCACCTCACCCTCGGTCTCTCTGTCGGCAGCTTTGCGACCTACGGTCTGACCCAGTGGATTCCCGCCTTCTTCATCCGTAGCCATGGGCTTTCGCTGACCCAGATCGGCGTATGGTCAGGCCTGGCCGTCGGCATCGGCGGAATTCTGGGCGTCCTGGCGGGCGGCGCGACGGCGGTGAAGCTCTTGCCCCGCGACCGCCGGTGGGAGCTCTGGCTGCCAGCCATCGCCTATGCCGGATCGGCTCCCTTCTACCTGGCGGTCTTCCTCTGGCCGTCGCCCTACGTGGCCATTGCGATCAAGGTGGTCGCGACCTTCATCGCCGCGTCCGGCGGCGGTGTGGCGCTGTCCGCCATCCAGTCCTTCGCCGAACCCCACCGTAGGGCGACCGCCGTATCGCTGGTCCTGTTCTTGTCTTCCTTGCTGGGTCTGGGCGCCGGACCATTCGCCGTTGGCCTGATCAGCGACCTGCTCGAACCCCGGCTCGGCGCCGAAAGCCTCAGGTATGCGCTGGTCATTTCCACCGGAGCCCTGATCTGGGCGGGCGCCCATTTCGCGATGGCCGCCCGGACCGCGCGACAGGACCAAGTCTGAACCCCTCGCCCATTGGAGGCCTGCGTAATGGACGTGTCCACCTACCCTACAGACGAAGCGTCGGTCCGCCGCGACTTGGCGGCAGTCTACCGCCTGGTGGCGCTCCACGGCTGGGACGACCTGATCTTCACCCACATTTCGGCCCGGGCGCCCGGCCCTGAGCATCACTTCCTGATCAATCCGTTCGGCCTTCGGTTCGACGAGGTCACCGCCTCCAATCTGGTGAAGATTGATCTCGAGGGCCAGCCGGTCACCGAGACCCCGTACATGGTCAATCCGGCCGGGTTCGTCATCCACAGCGCCCTTCATATGGCGCGGGAGGACGCCCAGTGTGTGATCCACCTTCACACGGACGACGGCGTCGCCGTTGCGGCCCAGGAAGACGGCCTGCTTCCCCTGTCTCAGCACGCCATGATGGTCGCGGATGAAGTGGCCTATCACGACTACGAGGGGATCGCCTTCGACCTCGACGAACGGGAACGGCTGGTGGCCGACATGGGCGAAAAGCACCTGATGCTTCTGCGAAATCACGGCACGCTGGCCGTCGGCGTCAGCTGCCCCGCGGCCTGGCTGGCGATCTACTTCCTGGAACGGGCCTGCACGATGCAGGTTCGGGCTCAGTCGACCGGCGCCCGATTGACGCAGCCCCGACAGGGCGTGCCGCAGAAGGTCACCGATCAGAGCACCTCGCTGTTCACCGGAACGGCCGGCGCCTTCACCTGGCCGGCGCTGCTGCGCAAACTCGACGCTATCGACCCGACCTATGCGAACTGAGGATACTCAGGCCGTTCGCGCCTGGGCGAACAGTTTCCGGGCGGCCTCGTAGTCGGCCTTGCCGTTGACCGCCCTTGGAGCGGCCGCCACAGCGACAACGGCTCTGGGCGACTTGTAGGCAGCCAGCTGACTACGAACATGAGCGATCAGCTCGGACTCCGCGACATCGCCGTCGACGGCCGCCACGGCCGCCACCGATTGGCCGAAGCGATCATCGGGTATTCCGAAGACCAGCGCATCGGTTACGCGCGGGTGCGTCTTGAGCGCCTCTTCAACCTCTTCCGGGTAGACCTTTTCGCCGGCGGTGTTGATGCAGTGACTTCCCCGACCGAGCAGCCGGATGGATCCATCCGCTTCGACGAGCGCGTGATCTCCGCCCAGAATGTGGCGGACGCCATTGATCGACACGTAGGTTCGCGCGGTTCGTTCAGGGTCCTTGTAGTAGCCGAGCGGAATGTCACCCGACTTGGCGATGATGCCGATTTCGCCAGAACCCGCTTCAACGGGAGTCAGGTCGTCGGGACGAAGCACGACCGCGTTGGCCAGGTTGAAGCGGGCCTCAGAGGGTGGTGCGTCGCGGGTGACGACGGAATAGGCGATTCCGGCGGACTCGCTGGCGCCCAGGCCGTCCGACATGATCGCGTCCGGCATGAACTCCAGCAGGCCCAGCTTGACCTCCGGGCTCCACATCATCCCGCTCGAGACGACCATCTTCATGTGGGAAACGTCGTATCGGCCGGCGGTGCGCCTCAGAACGTCCAGGATGGGTCTGGCGAACGCATCACCGACGATGACCACGCCATCGCAATGCAGCTCCGCAAATTCGGCGACCGTCGCCTCGGGGTCAAACGATGGCCTGGCGGAGCAGACAATCGACCCGCCTCGAGACATTACGCTCAGGGCCGCGAACAGACCCGTGCCATGCATCAAGGGCGGGGCGATATGATAGCGCACGCGGCCTTCGCCCGAACGGATCTGGGCCTCAAGGTCTGGCAAGGTCATCGGGGGCGGGTCTTCCGGCCGGGCCGCACGGCTTGCCGACAGCGTTCCCCAGAGTGCGCTCGATGGCCACATGACCCCTTTGGGCATGCCCGTCGTGCCGCCGGTGTAGAGCAGGAAAAGGTCGTCAGGCGAGCGTGGTAGATCGAGCGTCGAGTCGTCATTCCCGGCATAGATGTCGGACAGCGCACGGACCCCGGGCAGGTGTCCTCTGGCGGCGATCCAGTCCTTGAGAGCGCACTTCGCGCGCAGTTGATCGATCAGTCCGGCAAATTCGACGTCGAAGATCAGGACTTCGCTATCCGAGTTGTCGAGAAGGTAGGCGACCTCATCGGCCCCGTATCGGTGGTTGATGTTCACCGGCGCCAGACGGGCCTTCAGCGCCGCGGCGAAGGCCACCATGTAGTCGGGGCCATTGCGCATATACAGCGAGACCTTCGCTCCTGGCTCCAGGCCCAGGCCAACGAGGTGTCGCGCGAGCGCGTTGGAGCGACGATCGAAGTCTCCCCATGTCGTTACCGCGCCGTCGCAGACAACGGCCGGGGCGTCGTCCTCGATCGCACGGGCGACGGAGTCGAAGACATCTCCAAAGCTGACGCTCATGTCGCCTCCTGCTCTTTATCGCCTGGGCCAAAGAAGATGGCGACCGTGGAAGCCACGGTCGCCAGTTGTTCGTCCGAGGGAGTGAATCTGGACTAGAAGTCGACGCCGAGGCGAATGCCGATCTTGCGCGGATACAGGATCTGCAGGGCCGTGGAGCTCACCACGGCGGGATCATCGTCGTTCAGGGCGTTGGTCGAGAAGGCCTCAAGGCTCCAGCCGTCCTTTTTGAGGCCCGCGCGGACCGTCAGGTCGTTGAGCTGGCCAGAAGCCAGCTTCTTGGTCGTCGCATCGAAGGTCTTGTCCCGATAGGAATAGCCGACGTAGAGCGAGCCAGTCGCGCCGCCGAACCAGTCCAGTTCGCGGGAATAGTCCGCGGCGACCGTAAAGGTCCGCTCAGGCACGTTCGGAACGGGGCCGCCGACCTTGATCGCCGTACCAACCGACAGCGCACCGACCACTCGCGTGAATTGTGCGTCCGTGTAGGCGGCGCTGCCCTGAAGATTGAGACCTTCGACAGGCGTACGCCACACCACGCCGATGTCCGCGCCCTTGATCTCGGCGTCGCCGGCGTTGGCCAGTGAAATAACGGCCGCGGTGGCGAACTGGACCACCACATCGCTCCAGTCGGTGCGATAGACGGAGGCCTCGACCAGGAAGCGGCGGTTGGCGAGTTCCCAACGTGTGCCCAGCTCATAGGTCCACAGCGAGTCCGGCTCGTTCGCGGTCTTGATCGTGCCGGCCGGAAGACCGAGCGCGACGTCAGCCGCGGCCGCTTGGGCCGGTGTCTGGAGCGTGCCGCTCCGGAAGCCCTTGGCCGCGTTGAAGTAGATCGTGCCGTTGTCGGCAGGCTTGTACTTGAGGTTGAAGCGCGGGTTGAGACTGTCCCACTTGCCTCCAGCCACACGCGGCAAGCCGGTCGCGCGATCGACGCCGACGGACGACCGATCATCCTCAAAGTAGGCAAGGCCGACGAGCGGAGTCAGCTTGCCGTCAAAGAGCTCGACCGATGCTTCCCCGAAAATCGAGTAGGAGTCGGTCGAAACGACGCCCAGCGTGTTGATGATGCTGCCCTTCGCGCCACCTAGCCCGATCTGGCTGTAGTAGAAGATGTCTGCAGTAAGATCGGCCTTGCGGTTCGAAGCGCCGATCAACCAGGTCACCGGGCTGTCCGGAAGCGAGGACAGGCGAATTTCGTTTGTGTAGGTCTCGGTCGCGAAGTTGCTGTCATTGACCAGAATGCTGAGCAGCGGAGTCACGAAATCGAGCTCGTGGTCAATATACGAGGTGTTGGCCGTCAGGTCGCCGATCGGGGTCCGCCAGTTGGCCGTCAGCGAATAGACGTCAGCGTCGACGTTAGTGAAGCCGCGCCGACCGCCGGTGCCGGCGATCGCCGGGAAGCCGTAGGGGATCGGGAAGTAGAGCGGAATGCCGCTCAGCGCATTGTGCGGCGTCAGGCTGTTGGAGAAATCCTGACGGTTGCGGATGTTCCAGTACATCGCCGTGACCGTGAGGTCGTCGGACGGCGTCCAGGCGAGCGTGATGCGTCCGTTTCGGCCCTCGAAGCCGTTGGCGTCCTTCAGACCGAGCTCCGGAACCTCGGCGTAGCCGCTGATGGAATCGTAGCCATAGGAAATTCGGGCTGCGAGCTTGCCCTCAACGAGCGGCAAATTGAGAACCACGTCGCCGTTGTAGTTGCTTCCACCGCCCGACGTGCTCGACACTTCGCCTTGCGCCTTGCCAGAAAATTCCGTCGAGTCGGGCTGGGCGAGCACCATCTTGATGGTCCCCCCCATCGCGCCCTGACCGTAGAGGGTCGCAGAGGGACCACGGATGATTTCGACCCGTTCCAGGTCCAGCATGCGGGCCGGCGGCGTGAGTTGCAGGTTGGGAATGCCGAAGGGCGTATCGCCGACATAGTAGCTGACCAGGCCGTCGCCGGTGGTGCCGCTCGCGACGCCGCGGATCTGGATGGTCTCGAAGCCCGGGGTCGTGCCGGACACGAGCGAGGCGCCAGGGATGGACGAGGTCAGGTCCGCGACCTTGCTGATGCCGGCCTTGTCGAGTTGCTCCTGCGAAATTGATTGAACCGGCAGCGGCACGTCGAGGAGGCGTTCCTCACGTTTCTGCGCCGTAACGACAATCTCCTGGACCTCGGTCGTCGAGGCGGGCGCATCGGCGGCCTGAGCAGCGCCGCCCGAAATTATCGCGAAGAAGCTCGCGCCGGCGCACAGCGCCACTCGCATCGGTCTGGTCATCTATCCCTCCCCTCGAGCCACGCGGTGCGGCCCAATGATGTTTTTTTCCGAATGATCACGACGCAGGCGTCGCGACTCGTACGCCAGCTACCTGACGTTGGGACATACTAAACATTTGCGCAGTCTATTTTCAATGCCCATTTTTCCTCGTATTGGATGTGCAACAGCGCAGTGCGTTGATTGTCGAGAAGGCTGCCGGAATGAACGATCGTTTGATATCGCGGATCGCTGAAGTCGGAAAACTGACGATCGACAGCCTGCTGCACGCCGTTGAGAAGAGAGCCCCTGACGCTTTGGCGGCTGTGGATGGCGCGCAGAGGCTGAACTACGGCCAGCTTCGAAAGGCGGTGGATGACTACGCCAAGGGGCTTATTTCATTGGGCGTTCAACGCGGCGACCGTGTTGCGATGTTGACGCCGCCGTGTCTCGACTTCTGGATTGCGATCCACGCGGCGACGTCGATCGGAGCCATTTGGGTCGGCATCAATCCACGATACCAAAGTCGGGATTTTGAACACCTGATCAGCGATAGCGAGCCGAAGCTGCTGATTGCGATCTCGCCGTTTGAGGATCGGGACTATTGCGAAGAGTTGGCAGTCTTCCTGGCCGCCGGCACGCCGATCGTCGCGCATGGTGAGGCGACGGCCGGCGCCATGACTCGAAAAGAATTTGTCGAAAGAGGCCGCTCGGTTTCAGATGACGCGCTGGCGGACGCCCGCCGTCTGGTCGACCCGGAAGACATCGCCGTCATTGTCTATACCTCCGGCACCACAGGAAAGCCCAAAGGCGCGATGCTTTCTCATCGGGCGATCGTGTCGTCCGCCATCGCAAATGCCGAATGGATGGGCGCGGACGGCCTCGCCAAGAGCGTATGCGCCGCACCCGTCAATCACGTGGGCGCCATCAACAATATCTGCATGAACGTCCTGGCCGGCGGGGGCGCGATCGTCTTCTATCCCCGCGTGGACATTCCGGCGCTGGCGGCCATCAGCGAACAGGAGCGCCCGACCTACCTGGTGTCATCGCCCACGGGTTTCGCGATGATGATGTCCAATCCGAAGAGCATGGGCAGCCGGCTCATGTCCACGAAGCTGATCGTTTTCGGCGGGGCGATGACCGCCCTTTCGGTCCTCGAGAAAATCGAGCCGAGCGGAGCACGGCTGTCGTCGGTTTATGGCCAGACGGAAACCTGCGGCATCATCACCAGAACTCTCCCGGAAGACAGCCTTGTTGCTCATGCTGAGACCATCGGCAAACCGATCGAAGGCGCCGAGGGGCGGATAGCCGATGCCACGGGCGCCCCGCTGCCCGACGGCGAGACCGGAGAAATCCAGATCCGTGGGCCGTACGTCATGTCCGGCTACTTCAGGAATCCGAAGGCGACGGCAGAGGCGTTTACCGCTGATGGCTTCCTGCGCACCGGCGACCTCGGCGTGCGCCGCCCCGACGGCAACCTGGTCTTCGTCGGCCGCCTGAAGGAGATGTTCAAGTCGGGTGGCTACAACGTCTATCCCGTCGAGGTCGAACAGGCGATCAGCGAACATCCGGCTGTTGCTTTGGCGGCCGTTGTTCCCGTCGATCACCCGACCTTTCAGGAAGTTGGATTCGCCTTTGTCGAGACGCGCCCGGGCATGTCGGTGACAGCCGATGAGCTCAAGGAATATCTCAAGGGCCGCATTGCGAACTACAAGGTGCCCAAGTCATTCGTGGTGCAGGAGGCGCTTCCCAAGTTGCCAAACTCGAAGATCGACAAAATGTCCCTTCGCGCCCTGGCCGCCGGTTAGCTCTGTTCCACGGCAGGGCGTCTCGTTACGCCCCGTCGTATCAAATCCATGTAGGCGCGGTGACGCCGTCGCCACAGGTCTGTCTCGAACCCGGATTTTCCAATCGTGCGTTTGATGTAGGGGTCGAGCAACAGGGTACCCAGTTCCAGATACATCATCAGGAATGGCAACCAGAGGCGATCAACCTGCGGCCCCAGGACACCGTCGGCGTCCATTTTGGTCACTGACTGCTGAACGATTGCATAGAAACGGGCGAAGATCGCAAAGCCCCAGTCACTCTCTTCCAGAAGCGCCCGGCGGAAATAGTTCGCGGTATCGGGCCAGGTGTCCTGATGGCGCGAGATCCACTCATCGACGGTGACAGCGAGATCTTCGGACGTCACACGCCCCGGCTCCTGGCGCTTGGGCTCCCAGGACAGAGCCTCTTCAAACTGCCGAATGAAATGATCATCAACGGCGGTACGAAGCCCCTCCTTTGAGCCGAAATGGTGGTTGATCAAGCCAACGGACACGTCAGAGGCCGTTGCAATGTCACGCACCGTGACACCATCGAAGCCCTTCTCCGCGAACAGCCGCAAGGCGGTTGAGATCAACCGTGTACGACCATCACCCGCTTCATTGACTGGTTTTTTCGCCAACTCGATCCTCGCATTTCCCGGATGGGCCCAACCCCGCGGGGGCACGGCAGGGGTCGGGCCCGCCCATTCCGAATAGTTCCCCCGACCAAACCAGCCCTGCGCCTGTTCAGTCGGTGTCCTCTCGCCATTTCTAACATCGAGTCGCGCCACCCTTTACGGAAAAAGGGCCACAACGATCCTGACAATGGGTTGCACAGCACATCGTGACTGAACTATTGTTCAGTCCATAGTCTCTATCACCCTCGAAGGAGCCGCGTCGTGCGCGAAGTTGTCATCGTTTCCACGGCCCGTACGGGCATGGCCAAGTCCGTTCGCGGCAGTCTCAACGCCACCCACCCGATCACCTATGCAGGACACGTTCTGGCGAACGCGATGAGCCGCGCCGGGGTGGATCCGGCCGAGATCGAGGACGTCGTCCTGGGGTCTGGGCATCCTGAAGGCGCCACGGGCTACGACATCGCGCGAACGGCCGCGCTTCGCGCCGGTTGCCCGGTCACGACATCCGGCCTCGCCGTGAATCGCTTCTGTTCGTCCGGCCTGCAAGCCATCGCCGTCGCAGCCGGACGCATTCGAGGTGAGGACGTGCCGATCATGGCCGCCGGCGGCGTCGAGTCGATTTCCCTGGTGCAGATGGGGGGTCACATGAACCGCTTTCATCTGACCGAAGACTACCTGCTTGCCCACAAGCCGGCGCTCTGGATGTCGATGATCGAGACCGCCGAGGTCGTGGCCGAACGCTATGGCGTCTCGCGCGAAGCGCAGGACGAGTATGCGCTCAGTTCCCAGCAGCGCACCGCCCGCGCCCAGGCCCAGGGGCTGTTCAACGACGAGATTGTCCCGCTCGCGGTGAAGATGGCTCAGGTCGACAAGGCCACGGGCGAGACCACCATGGTCGACAAGGTGCTCGACCGCGATGAATGCAACCGCCCTGAAACCACGCTCGAGTCTCTTGCCGCGCTGAAGCCGGTGCACCGTGACGGTCAGTTGATCAAGGAAGGCAAGACCGTCACCGCAGGCAACGCGAGCCAACAATCCGACGGCGCCAGCGCCTGTATCCTGATGGAGGCGAAAGAGGCGGCCCGGCGTGGGCTTGAACCGCTCGGCGCCTTCCGCGGCTTCACCGTGGCAGGCTGCGAGCCGGATGAAATGGGCATCGGCCCCGTCTTTGCCGTGCCCCGCCTCCTGGAACGGCATGGCCTGTCGGTCGACGACATCGACCTCTGGGAACTGAACGAAGCCTTCGCGAGCCAGTGCCTCTACTCGCGGAACCGCCTCGGGATCGACCCCGAGAAGTACAACGTCAACGGCGGCGCGATCTCCATTGGACATCCCTACGGCATGACCGGGGCGCGTTCGGTCGGTCACGTCCTGCTTGAGGGTCGCCGTCGCAAGGCCAAGTATGGCGTCGTAACGATGTGCGTCGGCGCCGGCATGGGCGCGGCCGGCCTGGTGGAGATCTATTCCTGATGAGTGATGCGCTGTTCGACCGCTCGTGGGAGCACCTGCTCGTCACCCGTGACGGGCCGATTGCGGAAGTCACCTTGAACCGCCCGGATGCACGCAATGCGCTGAACGGCCGAATGATGCGTGAACTGACGGAAGTCGCCGCCCTCTTGCGACGCCGATCGGACGTCCTGGCGGTCGTCCTGGCGGGTGGAGACAAGTACTTCTCCGCCGGCGCGGATCTTGGCGGGATCCAGGACCGGGTGTCGGCGCCGACGGTCCTCGAAACCCGTGAAGCGATCATGGCGGGACCGGACATGTGCCGCGCCTGGGAGGAGATCGAGGCCGTCACGATCGTCGCCATCGAGGGCTATTGCGTCGGCGGGGCCTGCGCTCTGGCCGTCGCCTGCGATTTCCGGATCATGGGCGAAGGCAGCTTCGTTCGGCTCCCAGAGGTTCCGCTCGGGATCAACATGAGCTGGAACAGCGTTCCGCGGATCACCACGATGGCCGGGCCGTCGCGGGCCAAACGGTTCGTGATGTTCGGCGAACCGGCGACAGCCGAGGTCTGCCTGTCCTGGGGCATGGCCGACGAGGTTACGGAAAAGGGCAAGGCGCTCGACGCCGCCCGGGCCTGGGCCGCAAAGGTCGCGGCCTTGCCTCCCCTCCCCATCCGCATGACCAAGGAGGCGGTCAACGCCCAGGCGAACGCCAATCACTACGCCACGAGCTTCATGGATCGTGACCAGTACCTGCTGACGGTGAAGACCCAGGACTTCCAGGAGGGGGTGAAGGCCTTCTTCGAGAAGCGGCCGGGCGAGTTCAAAGGTGACTGAGAGCCCCTTCGCCCGCACGGCCGAGGGCGCGGTGTCCGGGGTGCGGTCGAACGGTGTCGACAGTTTTCTCGGCATACCGCTCGCCGCGCCGCCAACGGGGCGAGGACGGGGTCTGCCGCCGCAGCCCGCCAAGCCCTGGCAGGGTGTGCGACAGGCCACCGTGTTTGGCGACTGGTCGCTCCAGCCGCACTTCCCGGCGATGTCGACCCATGCCACGGAGACATCGTCGGAAGACTGTCTCTATCTGAACGTCTGGACGCCGACGAGCGCCATGGAAAGTCCCGTGCTGGTCATCGTTCACGGCGGCGGCTTCCAGATTGGCTCGGGAGCGGCCCCGGCCTACCAGGGCGGCCGTCTCGCCGCGTCCGGGATTGTTGTCGTCACCTTCAACTATCGGCTCGGCGCGCTGGGCTTCGATCACGGCCCGCTCTGGATTCAGGACCAGATCGCGGCCCTGAAGTGGGTTCAGCGCAACATTTCGGCCTTCGGCGGGGACCCGGCGCGGGTGACGGTGGTCGGCATGTCGGCAGGCGGCGTCAGCGTCAACGCCCTGAACCTGTCCCCGGAAGCCAAAGGCCTGTTCGACCAGGCCATCATCATATCCGGCGGCGGTGACAGCCTGTTTTCGCCTGGCCCGCAATCCGGGGTTCCAACGATCGACCAGGATGGTCCGGCCCCGATTCGAGCGGTCGCTTTCGAAGGCGGGAGAGGTGAGACCCCCTTCATCGATGGGCGCTTTGTCGATCTCCTTCCGTCACAGGCGCTAGCCGCCGGGGCGTCGAACGCCCGCCGCGTCATCGTCGGCTACTCGACCTTCGAAGGCAGCCTGCTGGATACGCTCGGCCTGCCGGCGGATTTGTTGGCCCAGGTCTTCGCCAGCCCGGACAATTCGCCTCGGGCGGATGGCTACGATCTCTATGGAGAACTTGTGTTTCGTCGCCCCGCGCGTGACCTGGCCATCCTGTCGGCGGGCCAGGCCGCGGAGACCTGGCTATTCGACTTCGGCTACGTGCCGGAACACCTGAGGGGTCAAGCTCGTGGCGCCGGCCACGGCGCGGCGCTCTATGCCATGCTTGGAACGCTCGACGCCGCCTACTCTGAATTGGGCGCGACGCCGACGGATACCGACTGGCGAGTCGCCGCCGGTCTTCGCGACCGCATCCTGGCGTTCGTCGAAGGCGACGAACCCGACCTGCCGGGGAGGGTCGCATGGTCGCCCTTGAAGACGACGGCTCCCCTTGCCCTGACCATCGGTGGCGATGGGGGAGAGCGGATAGCGCCGCCACGTGACCTTGCCCGAGGCCCCTGAAACGAACCTGCCAGCGGGCGAAGATCAGTCCTTCGCCAGCCAATCCAGAATGGCGCGGTTCACAGCATCCGGGTTTTCAAGCTGGAGGAAGTGACCTGCTTTTTCGATGACCCGGACATCCAAACCACCAGGAAACATCGCCGGCGGCATCGCCCGGACAAAGATGTCCGCACTCACACAACCATCTGTCTGACCCGCCAGTCCCAGCGTGGGCGCCTGAATCGGGACGACAGCGAGCCCCTGTCCCTCCGACAGGCGTGGCGCGGAAGCGTCAAAGGCGGCACGATAGTAGCCGAGGGCGGCAGCCGTGACTCCGGGGCTCGCCAAGGCCGATTTCGCGGCCGTCAGAACCTCCTGGTCGAAATCCCAGTCCGGCGACCAGTCGCGCCACAGCCGCTCGATATAGGCCCCGTCGTTGGCCGCCAACAGGAGCTCCGCCAGGCCGGGAACCTGGAACATGAAAACGTACCAGGTCCGCTTGAGCTGATCGAAGTCGCCCGGCAGTTCGGTCGCCCATCCCAGCGGATGGGGCACCGCCAGCGTGATCAGTTTCTTGATCCGGTCAGGAAACTTAGCCGCCGCGGCGTAGGCGATCGCGGCCCCCCAATCGTGACCGATCAGGACCGCCGATGTCTCGCCCAGGGCCTCAATCCATCCGCCGACATCGTCGGACAGCGCGGCAATCCCGTAGTCGCCATCCTCGGGCTGCGAGCTTGGCTCGTAACCCCGACTGGTGACGGCCACGGCGCGCCAGCCATTGGCCGCCAGGGCTGGGAGCAGGTAGCGCCATGACGCCGGCGTATCCGGAAACCCGTGCAGGCAAAGCGCCAACGGCCCCTCGCCCATTTCCCAGGCCGTAAACGTCAGGGCTCCGACGGTCAGTCGCCGCTGCCTTGCACCCGGGATGCCAGCCATCGGCCTAGTCGGCCCACGGCTGAATCAGAATCTTGGCGTGCCGCTCCGGGTCGCCAAGGTCCTTGAAGGCTTGCGTCACGCCGTCGAGACCGACCTTGCCGGTAATCAGTGGCTTCCAGTTAATTTCGCCGTCCTTAATCAGCCGCAACGCTTCGGCGAATTCCTCCGCCGTGTAGAAGATCACGAAGGTGAGCTGTAGCTCCTTGCTGATCGCCAGCATGGGAATGAAGCTCTCTTCGCCAGCTGGAATACCCGTTCCGATAATCCGCGAATTCTGGGGCGCTTCCAGCACCAGCTTGTGGAGCATCCTGGGTGCGCCGGTGTTCTCGAAGATCACCAGAGGCGCCCCTGGCGCGGCGTCCATGGCGGCGGCGATCACACTGGCCTGCCCGGCGTCGACGACCTTGGTCGCACCCATGAGGGTCGCCAGCTCGCGCCGCTTCGGCGACAGGTCGGACGCGATGATCTGGCTGACGCCACGGGACTTGAGAACCGCAATCGTCGCCAGGCCGATCGGCCCACACCCCACGATGACCGTCGCATCCTCGGGCCTGAGCACCGCTTTGTTGACGGCGTGGACCGCAATGCCGACGGGCTCGGTCAGAGCCGCGGCATCATCGACGATCGAACTGTCCACCGGCAGAAGCAGGGCCTCGGTCAGCAACATGTACTCGGCATAAGCGCCCGTAACGTCCGAGGTGGAGCCGATCAGGATGGGTACGCCGTTCTTGCTGAGGAATGGCATTGAACAGACCCGCTCGCCCTGTTCGAGCCGCCGGTCGGTGTCCGGACCGAACTCAACGACCTCACAAACGAACTCATGTCCCAGGACCGGGCCGTCACGGAGCGTCTTCTCCATCGCGTCGGTCGGTGCGCCCAAGGCGCGGACGTTCTCGATCATTCCGTCGATATGATGGAAATAGTGCAGATCGGACCCGCAAATGCCGCAGGCCCGAACCTTGACCAGGACGTCGCCCGAGCCCGGAACGGGGATGGGGCGCTCCTCGACGACAAACCGATCGCCGCGCATGACGGCGGCGCGCATGGATTTCAAGGCTATTCCCCGTGGACGATCAGCTTGGAGTAGTCGAGGCCGAGTGCGTCACAGTAGTCCCGGTAGAGGTCGAGCGCGGCCTTGGCGTCCACGACCGCTGTCGGCTTGCCGTCCTCGTCGAGATTGATGTTGGCGCCGTAGATGGCGAACCAGGTGACCATATCCTCGGTGGCGTCGGCAGGGGTGACCAGCGTGTGTCGCGAACCCGCGGGCTCGAACAGATAGGATCCGGGGCGGTTCACGGCTTCCGGGCTCTCGAGATAGTGCCAGGTCCCCTTGAGGGTCACGGCGAAGACCAGGCCGGTGTGGTAGTGCGTCGGCACCTGGGTTCCCGGTGGAAGGCGGGTCTTGGAAATCCAAAGGCCCTGGTTCAGATCCACGTGCAGCATCTGCAGGGCTGAGCCGCCGCCGATTTCCATCCAGGGAAGTTCGTCATCGCCGACGTGAAGGGTCTCAAGGGCGCCTTCGGCCGGGATCATCGGGCGCGAGGCGCGGTCCTGGATCAGCGCGGCGAGCCGCTCATCGGGTGAGAGAATTGAAGCGTCGTCCATGGGTTTCTCCGTCGAACTAGCGAGCTATTGAACGCCCGTGGCCAAGGCGGTGTAGGTCTGGCGCGCCAGGTGAAAGCCGGCAGGCAGGTCGACCTTGGCCGGGTCGTACCAAGGGGAGAACGTGCCCAGATACCGGGGCAGGTAGTTTCGGGTGTAGGTCGCGAGGCGCTTCTTGCGAATGGCCGCCCATTCAGGCGTGTTGTAGCGGGCGACCGTCTCGGGATCGGCCTCGAGCATCACGGTCGCGAACTTCTTGCACAGACCCAGATAGTGCTTCTGGAACCAGAGGCTCATGCGGGTCCGGTACAGATAGTCGCCGACCAGCTTCTCGTAGACATCGAAACAAACCGAGCGGTGCTCGATCTCCTCCATGATGTGCCAGTACATCAGGCCGCGGATCGGCTCCTTCATGTAGCCGAACATGTCGATGTCGATCTGGGTTCGGGCCGCCGCGCAGGTCATCGACTCGAAGCCTTCGGCGTAGGCGAGATTGAACTTCAGGGGCTTTTCGACCGACCAGCGGGCGAACAGCGCCTCGACTTCCTTCTCAAGTTCGGCAAGACGCGGACCCGCGGGATGGACACGCTTCACCACCTCATTGGCCTTGGCGTGCTGACGGTAGTGCTGCCCCTCCTGGGCGCAGAACCGCTTCATTTCCTCGCGAAGCACTGGGTCATCCACCTTGTCCATAGCGGATTGAACGGTGCGGATCAGGAACGGCTCCAGGTAAGGGAGCATCATCCAGGCGCCAACAAAATAGTATGACATCGCGGGGTCGCCCTCGATGAACACCAGATCCATGTCGTCCGGGAACTCGAAGTTCATCCGGCGAACGGGAATTTCCTTGGCTACGTCCACCGGCGATCTCCCTGTCTGTTGAGGGGACTATACACTTGTTCAGTGCCGTGTGAAGCCCCGGTGCCGGTGAGATTTGTCACCAAGGTGAGCCGGCGTTCCGGGTCTCTCGGGGCCGGCCATGCAGAGCGAATGGCCGCCCACCAGACCTGGTTCTAAGTTCAACAACCTGAGGCTCTTCAGAGCCCCAATACGGTCCGGGCAATGATATTGCGTTGAATCTCGCTGGTTCCGCCAAATATCGTCACCGAACGATCGTACAGGTAGCGACCCATGGCCACGTCCGCCTCCCCGTCGATTGTCGACTGCCTCGGGCCGACCGCTTCAATGGCGAGCTCATCGAGTTTCTGGGTCAGCTCACTGCCTTGAAGCTTCAACAGTGAGGCCGCGTTTCCGGGAGCTTCCCCGAGGCTCAGGGCGGAGATCACCCGCCTTTCCTGCATTTCCACCGCGGTCACTTCGATTTCCGCGCGCGCGAGCCTGCCCCGGAAGGTTTCATCGTCCGCCTGTCCGTTGACCGTCAGCCTTCTCACCCACGCCAGCCGCGCTCGCAGTCCGGCCGCGTAGTTTCCACCCCGCTCGAACTCCAGCAGGTGCTTGGCGACAGCCCAGCCGGCGTTTTCCTCGCCCACGCGATTGATTTTCGGGACCCGAACCTCGTCGAAGAAGACCTGGTTGAACTCGTGGTCGCCGGCGATGTTGACGATCGGCCGTATGGAAATCCCGGGGGAAGACATGTCGATCAACAGGAAGGTGATCCCGGCCTGGGCCCTCACTTCGAAATCCGTTCTGACGAGGCAGAACATGTGCGTCGCCTGGTGAGCGAGGGTCGTCCAGATCTTGCTGCCCGTGACGATGTAGTCGTCGCCATCCGACCTCGCCGCGGTCTTCAGGGAGGCCAGATCCGAACCGGATCCTGGCTCTGAGTAACCCTGACACCAGCGATGCTCGCCGGTCAGAATGCGTGGAAGGAAGTGGAGCTGTTGCTCGGGCGTGCCGAACCGGATGAGCACAGGGCCACACATCCGAATGCCGAATGTATGGGTCGGCGGGGCGCCCGCCAGGGCGCACTCGGATGAGAAGATGTGCCTCTGCGTATCGGTCCAGCCAGGTCCGCCGAATTCCTTCGGCCAATCCGGCGCGACCCACCCCTGCTCGTGAAGGATCGCGTGCCACCGGGACATCGCAGACAGGTCGCAGAAGGTGCCCGTGCTGGCAGTCACCGCCGCCTTGAGATCCTCCGAGAGATTTTCGTCAAGGAAAGCCCTTACAACGCTGCGAAACGCCTCGTCGGCGGGTCCAAGTTCCAGGTCCATGTCGCCTCACGCGTAGCGTCCAACCCGCGCCTCTGCGAGCGGATATGCCTGGCCACATACTATACATTTGTTCAATCACAATGTACCGCTACTCCTGTGAAGCGAGGCACCCCGGCGCCACCGACAACGACTTGATCGCCCGGAAGACAAGCGGTCGTGCGTCGTGGAAGGTCCCGGGTCGGCTCGAACCGTTGATTTGCACAACGATCCAGTCGGACGCGGCAGCATGAACATGTCAGCACCTAAAGCCCCCTCGGGAATCCTCGTCGAGGCGGAGGACTTCGACAGTTACGGGGGCTGGGTCCTCGACTCCCAGTTCGAGGCGCAGATGGGCTCGCCCTATTTGCTGGCCCACGGGCTCGGACGGCCGGTCGCCGACGCGGCCACGACCATCGACGTGGTTGAAGCCGGCCTCTACGCTGTTTGGGTTCGCACCCGGGACTGGGCCGCCCCGCATTCACCGGGGCGCTTCATGCTTTCGATCAACGGCGCCAGGATCGCCGCCGAGTTCGGCGCCAACGGGGAGGACTGGTCCTGGCATCCCGCCGGCAAGATCTCCCTGCCGAAGGGTGCGGTGACTTTGGCGCTGCATGACCTCACGGGCTTTAACGGCCGCTGCGACGCAATCTTCCTGGGCCAGGACGACACGCCTCCACCCAATGCCGTCGACGCCGCGAGCCGCGCCTGGCGCAAGGCCCTGCGTGGTCTGCCAGCCGATCCGATCGAGGCGGGTGACTTCGACGTGGTCGTCGTGGGCGGCGGCGTCTCCGGCTGTGCGGCGGCGCTGACGGCCGCCCGCCTCGGCCAACGGGTGGCCCTGATCCACGACCGCCCGGTGCTCGGCGGCAACGCCAGCAAGGAGATCGGCCTGATGCCCCGGGGCGCGCAGGGCTCGATCCTACGCGAACTGTCAGAGCGGACGCCGGACGGCGACCTGATGGCGCTGTCCCTGCTCGAAGCGGAGGCGACCGCGACGGTCTTCCTGGAGCACCGGATTGTCGCCGCAGAGCGGAAGGGCGACCGGATCGTCTCGGTGGACGCCGTTCAAGCTCGCGGCGGGCAGGAGCGCCGATTCAACGGAAGGATGTTCATCGACGCCAGCGGCGTCGCCCAGCTCGGCGTGCTGGTTGATGCGGAAACCCTGTTCGGCCGCGAGGCGCGTTCTGAGTTCGACGAGCCCTACGCCCCCGAGGTCGCCGATGACATGCACCATGGCAACACCCTCTTCTTCCGTACGCGTATGGCGGACCGGCCAGTCCCCTTCCCGGAAGTGCCCTGGGCGACAGAGGTGTCGAAGGACTACGCCAATCTCAGCGGACAGCTGATCAGGTCCGGGTTGGAAAATGGGCCTGGCCCCTCGGCCAATCCTGACAACCCGACTTTCCAGTTCACCGACAGTCCGACCAAGTCCTGGATGATGGAGTTTCCAGCCACGCACTTCTGGGAATACGGCCAGTGGCTAGACCCTTACACGTCGGGGGAATTCGTTCGCGACTATCTGATGCGGGCGCTCTACGGGACCTTTTCCAACGTCAAGAAACTTGAGCCAGAGCAGTATGCCCACCTCGAGTTCGAGTGGATGGCGTTCGTGGCGGCCCAGGGCGAATTCCGGCGCTACCGGGGCGACTACGTCCTGACCGAGAACGACATCCGTAATCACACCCGCTTCAACGACATGCTGATCGCAAACGACGGGTCATTCTGCATTCACTGCGCCTGGGGGCCTGGCGAGGGAAAATACGATTTCAGGCTCAAGGACTGGATCTTCGACAGCCGCGACCAGCAGTCCTACGGCATCCCGTTCCGCTGTCTCTACTCGGCCAACATCGACAACCTCCTGATGGCCGGCAAACACATCAGCGTCACCCATGTCGCTGGATCTTCGGTGAAGCTCATGGGCAATGGCGCGCAGCACGGGGTCGCCGTCGCGGCCGCGGCGTTCCTGTGCAACGAGCACGACACAACACCCCGCGGCCTCCTTGACGACCACCTCGACAAGCTCAGAGGGCTCGTCGATGCCCTGACGGGCCACGACCACGACATGACAAGTTATCCGCCCACTCGCAAGTTCGTCGCCGTTCCGGGATAGCGGGCAAGTGGCGGAGACAGGTTCGCATTTGACTGCCTCCACCGCCATCCAGTCACGCGCTGAATCCCGCTTCAGGGAACGCCCCGAAATACCCCCAACTTTACCGCCGCTTGCGCCGGATCAGACACGCGAGTCGCGTCTCTCGTTGTCAACATGAGGGCTCTCCAGGCCCCTAATTCCCCGCCCCTCTCCGCATGGCCGTCGTCGGTGTGAAACGAACGGCAAATTGGCCTAGGGGCGCGGGCCGACATCCACAGCGACGGCTTTGTAAGGCTTTGTCGGCATCTTCGGGAGCGTCTCTTCGGCGGCGAATTGCGCCTCCAGCACGTAGGCGTTTGTCCCGACAACCGTGACGGCCACAGCGCCACCCGGATAGCCTTCGCTCAGCGTCACCACCTCGCCGGAATTTCCGGACACAGTCACCCGCGACAACCTCCCCGGACCGCCGCTCTCCACCAGCAGCAGATCCTGCCCGAAACTGCGCATTCCGTCGGGCGCAAGGATGGGACGGCTCAAGGCGATCTCGGAGACGGGCCCCGCAGCGCCATCCGGCAGGATCGCAGCCGCGAAGAGTTTGTTCGTCGCGAGCGTATTGACGAACAGGCGATCCCCGAGGATCGCGATACCGTCGAGAATGCCGCCCTTGGGGCCGAATGCTCCGTTGCCGGACCACACCTCGAGCGCAGAAGCGCCCGCCCCCAAGCGAAGGATCTCCATGTTCTCGGTATCGGTGACGAACACCGCGCCGTCCGCGGCGATCGCGATGTCATTGCAGACGCCCCCCGGCGTCGGGAGCGGATAGCTCGCTTTGATCGCGCCTGAAGTGAGGTCGAAAGCGCGCAGGATCGAAGGCGTCGTCTGCGGTTCGCCCGCCGCCATGCGACCGGGTAGCACGCAGGCCCAAAATGTATGTGTCTTGTCGTCCGCGAGTACACCGAGGTAGCCCGGAGACGTCTCGCTCGGTGGCGCTATCCAGACTTCGGCCACAGCACTTCCTGGCGATGCACGATAGATCGTGCGGCCGCCATAGCCGTCGATTCCATAGCTGCCGACGTAGACAGCGCCGTCACGTGAGGACGTCAGGCTTTCAGTGAAGAGGCGGTCTCCGGGGATCGATATCTCGGCCGGGAGGCCGGATGACAGCACCGTGCCGCACCCCGCAAGGAGGGTAGCGCACAATCCGATGATGCAAGTCCTGAAGATCACGCGCAAATCCTTCTATGCAGTGGTTCCGGCGGTCGAAGGCCCGGCATTGGGCTCGCGAGCCAGCCAGGGGCGTCGCGCGGGACTTGAGACCCCATATCAGCCCGCTGACACCGTCAACCCGTTACCTCGAGGGAGGAAGGACAGACACCTAGGGTAGACCGGCGGCCCTGGGTGGAGAAGGGTTGGCGCTAGCCTGCCCGGACCGCCATTGTTTCCAGATCGAGACAGCCCGTCGTCGGCTGACGGCGCCTACCGCTTCTCCAGGACGCCAGCGTGCGCTATGTCACCGGTGTCAAGGCGGTGACCCATGCGGCTTACTCGGCGGGCTTTCGGACTGGGCGTGGCTGTCGCGGCGGTCGCCGGGACCGCGGTGGCGCGCCCGTCCGATGCAGTGGTGCGGACCACCCACGGGCCCGTTCGCGGTCAGCGGACGGCGGGACTCCTGACCTTCAAGGGCGTGCGCTACGGCGCGGACACTGCCCCGCTTCGGTTCCAGCCGCCTGTCCCGCCCGAGCCCTGGACTGACGTCCGGGACGCGCTGGCGTTCGGTCCGGGATCGCCGCAGCGGGGTGATGAAGCCAACACCTCGGAAGACTGCCTGTTCCTGAATGTGTGGACGCCCGGCGCCGACGCGGCCCGTCGGCCGGTGATGGTCTATATCCATGGCGGCGCCTACAGCACCGGCTCGGGGTCGAGCCCCCTCTGTGACGGGGCCCGACTCGCGGCGCGCGGCGATGTCGTGGTCGTTACGCTGAACCATCGGCTGGGGCCGTTCGGCTATTTCTCGCTCGGCCGGGTCGGCGACCGGCGCTGGGCCGATTCCGGCAATGTCGGGCAGCTGGATCTGATCCTCGCCCTGCAGTGGGTGCGGGACAACATCGCCGCCTTCGGAGGCGATCCCGACAAGGTCACGCTGTTCGGCCAGTCCGGCGGCGGCGCCAAGATCGCCACCCTGATGGCCATGCCCGCGGCAAAGGGTCTGTTCCACAGGGCGGCGACCATGAGCGGACAGCAGGTCACAGCGTCCGGGCCCCTGCACGCGCAACAGCGGGCGGAGACCTTTCTCGCCGCGCTCGGATTGGACGCTGGCCGGGTCGGCGACCTCGCCGCCCTGCCCGTCGCCAGGCTGGTCGAGGCCATGGCGGCGAGGGACCCCATTCTTCCGTCCGGCGCGCTCTATTTCGGGCCGGTGGTGGACGACCGCTCCCTGCCGCGTCACCCGTTCTGGCCCGACGCCCCGGCCCAGTCCGCCGGCATCCCGATGATGATCGGCAACACCCACGACGAGACCCGGGCCTTTCTCGGCGGAGACCCGCGCAACCATGCCCTGACCTGGGACGTGCTTCCGGCGCGACTGGCGCCCGAACTTCGCGTCGATATCAGCCCCGAGACCGTCATCGCCGAGTACCGCCGGCTCTATCCGGCCTGGAGCCCCAGCGACGTGTTCTTCGCCGCCAGCACGGCCTCCAGGTCATGGCGGGCGGCCGTCATCGAGGCCGAGGCCCGGGCGGCGCAGGGCTCGCCCGCGTTCGTCTACCAGCTGGACTGGAAGAGCCCGAAGGACGGCGGCCGGTGGGGCGCGCCGCACATGCTCGATATCCCGCTGGTGTTCGGCACGCTGGACGCGGCGGGCTCGATCACCGGAACCGCGCCGGACGCCCGGGCAGTGTCCGACGCGATGCAGGACGCCTTCATCGCCTTCGCCCGGACCGGCGACCCGGGCTGGCCGGGCTACACCCTTCCCCGTCGGCAGACGATGATCTTCGATGTCCCGCCGCGCCTGGCCGACGATCCGCGCGGCGCCGAGCGCGTGCTGTTCGCGCGCGTGCCGTACATCCAGCCAGGAACGTAGCCGTCAGGTTCCCTTCGCCTTCGCGCCGGCGTCGAGCAGCTCCGGACGCTTCGGCGACATGTCGTCCAGGTTCCAGTCCGCCGGATTGAACGGCCGGCTGGTGGGCTTTTCCACCGGATAGCCGTGCAGGTCGTCCTGGGAGTCGATGATGTTGCCACGCCCCTCGGCGACATCGGAGATCAGCTGGACGTCGTTGGCGTCGCGGTCCCAGGGGCGGGCGCCGGCGTTCTGCAGGACCCATTGCTGGACCTGGACTGCCGGCAGCGCGACCAGCCCGGTCGGCCAGAACGGCGCCTTGTTGAGCAGGATGATCTTCGCCGGCGTGGTCGTGTAGCGGCCGAACATCGGCAGGGGGTTGCCCCAGCGATCGACGGCGGTGTTGTCGCGGCCGTAGTACTCAAGATCGCCATAACCGCCGATCATCAGGAAGGGCAGCCCTTCCGGCGTGTCCTGGCCCGCCCGCAACACGTTGCCGACGGCGACCATCTTGCCCACCTGCCAGGGGTTGGAACCCCACTCCTCGGCCATCAGGTTGTAGTGGATGGCCCGCTGACCCGGATTGAAGATCAGATTGTTGACGATCACTCCGTAGACGCCGCCCTTGAACAGCGGATTGCGCTCGTAGTTGTGGGCGTAGAGGTTCCCCCAGATCAGGATGCCCGTGACGTTGTCGTGGATCAGGCTTCCCTTGGAGTGCTCGATCTTCATGTGCACCGAGTAGCGCAGGCTCTCGGCGATGATGTTCTGCGAGAAGGTGATGTTGCGCGAGGTGCCGGCGCGCCACTCGTCCGGGGTATTGCCGACGAATCGCTTGCCTGACGCCGACAGGTTCTCGTCCGTGCCCCAGGTCAGGGTGCAGTGGTCGACGATGACGTTGTAGGCGATGCCCTGGGTGGAGATGGAGTCGAAGTCGTTGCCGCTCTTCTTTGCGAAGCCGGCGTCGCCGGGCCGGACGCGGATGTGCCGGATGACCACGTCGTGGGTGGTGATGTCGATGCCGCCGCGGATGAAGGTCACGCCGGGCGACGGGGCCGTCTGACCGGCGATCGTCAGGAACGGCTCGCGAATCGTCAGGGTCTTGCCGCCCAGGTCGACGACGCCGCCGACTTCGAAGACGATGATCCGCGGGCCCTTCGTGTCGACCGCTTCGCGGAAAGAGCCGGGGCCCTCGGCCGCCAGGGTGGTGACCCGCAGGATCTGCCCGCCCCGGCCGCCCGGCGTTGCGGCCGCCCAGCCCTGGGCTCCTGCAAAGGCCAGCGGCGCGGCCGGCGTCGGCGGCGCGGGCCTGCCGAGCGGCCAGGCCGCGAGCGCCGTGGTGGCGATGGCCAGGCTCACGCCAAGGCCGACAAGCATGGATCGGAACACCGGTTTCACTCCCTTGTCCGGACGCTATTCTGGATCTTCGCGCCGCGCGCCGTTGAAAATGACACCGGTTTCCTCTAGACACAATCGAGACCCTGAAACTGGGGCCAAACTGTTGGGGAGGACAAGGGGCGTGACGTCAGGGGCAAGTGCATCCACGACGCCGGTCGCGCTGGCGACCGCGCCTGGCGAGATCGCCGCCGCCTTTGTTTCGGCGCGCCGCGCCGCCCGCGCCCTGCCCGGCTATCCCGGTGTGGTCCCCGCCACGCTGGCGGAAGCCTACCTTGTTCAGGACGCCGCTCTGGCCCTCGTGCCCGACACCGTCGCCGGCTGGAAGGTGGGCAGAGTGCCCGCCGAACTGCAGGCCCGCCTGGGCGAAGAGCGCGTCGCCGGGCCGACGTTCACCGCTGCCCTGCGCTGCCCGCGCAAGGGTGAAACCGTCACGCTGTCCGTTATCCCCGGCGGGTTCGCGGCGGTTGAAGGCGAGTTCATATACCGGTTGGCCGTCGATGCGCCGGTCGACAAGATCAGCTGGACCCCGGCAGAGGCGCTCGGCGTCGTAGCCGCCCTCCATGTCGGCGTCGAATTCGCGGGCAGCCCGCTGAAGACCATCAACGACCTGGGCTCGACCGTCGTCGCCTCCGACTTCGGCAACAACGCGGGCCTGATCGTCGGTCCCGAGATCCCCGGCTGGCGCGACCGCCCGGACACCAGCCTGACCTGCGAGAGTTTCATCGACGGCCGGTCCGTCGGCGTCGGCACGGCCGCGTCGGTGCCGGGCGGGCCCGCGCCGGCCCTGGCCTTCCTGCTCGGCCACTGCGCCTCGCGGGGCCTGCCGCTGAAGGCCGGCATGTACGTGACCACCGGAGCCGCCACCGGCATCCACGAGATTTCCGCGGGCCAGTCCGCCCGCATCAGCTTTGGTGAGTTCGGCGAGATTCTCTGCGCCGCAGAGATCGCAAGACCGGCCGCCCGTTAGGGAGACGACACCGTCATGGTGGAAGCCGCTACCGCGTCCGAGCCGCGGATGAGCCGCCGGCGCTGGGTCATCTGCGCCCTGCTGTTCACCGCCGTGGTGATCAACTACGTCGACCGCCAGATGCTCGGCGTGCTGAAGCCCGCCATGGGCAAGGAGCTCGGCTGGACCGAGCAGAACTACGCCGACATCGTCTTCTACTTCCAGGCTGCCTACGCGCTCAGCTACCTGGCCTTCGGCGCCATCGTCGACCGGGTCGGGGCCAAGATCGGCTATGGCGTGGCCTTCCTGCTCTGGCAGCTGGCCCACATCGCCCACGGCTTCGCGTCCGGACTGGGCTCGTTCTTCGCCGTGCGCGTGGCCCTGGGCATCGGCGAGGGCGGCAACTTCCCGGGCGGCATCAAGGCCGTCACGGACTGGTTCCCGAAGAAGGAACGGGCGCTGGCCACCGGCATCTTCAACGCCGGATCGAACATCGGCGCTGTCGTCACGCCCGTCATCGCCCCGGCGATCATGGCGCTGTGGGGCTGGCAGGCCGCCTTCATCACCACGGGCGTCGTCGGGTTGCTGTGGCTGGTCGCGTGGGTGGTGGTCTATCGCAATCCGCGCGACGACAAGCACGTCAACGCCGCCGAACTGGCCCACATCGAACAGGATCCGGCCGACACGGAAAAGAAAGTCGGCTGGCTTGTCGTGCTGGGCAAGAAGGAAACCTGGGCCTACGCGATCGGCAAGTTCCTGATCGATCCGGTCTGGTGGATGCTGCTGTTCTGGCTGCCGGACTTTTTCAACAAGACCTTCCAGCTCAAGACCACCGACATCCTCTACATGACGGCGCTCGCGGTCGTGTACCTGATCTCCGACGTCGGCAGCGTCGGCGGCGGCTGGATGTCCTCGCGGTTCATGAAGATGGGCTGGAGCATAAACCGGGCGCGCAAGATGACCATGCTGGTCCTGGCTGTCTGCGCCCTGCCCTATCTGCTGGTCACCCACGTCCATCATCTGTGGGGCGCGATCCTGATCGTCGGCTGGCTGGCCGCCGTGCACCAGGCCTTCTCGGCGAACCTCTACACCCTGCCGGGCGACGTCTTCCCGCGGAAAGCCGTGGGCTCGGTGATCGGCATCGGCGGCATGGTGGGCGGCATCGGCGGGATGATCATGGCCAAGGGCGTCGGCAAGGCCCTGTCCACGACGCTGGGCTATCCGGCGATCTTCGCCGTCTGCGCCTTCATCTACCTTGCGGCCATCCTGGCGGTGCACCTGCTGAGCCCGAAGATGGAGCCGGTCGAGGTCTAGGGCGGAGTCGGCCGTGACCGACACAGAGACCGCGCCATCGGGCCGTCGTCGCTGGCTGGTCGTCGGGCTGCTTTTCGCGGCCATGGTGATCAACTACGTCGATCGCCAGACACTCGGAATTCTCAAGCCGACCATCGGCAAGGAACTGGGCTGGACGGCGAGCGACTTCGCCAACGTCCTGCTCTGTTTCCAGGGCGCCTACGCGGTCTTCTACATCGCCTTCGGTCGACTGGTGGACCGGATCGGCGCTCGCTGGGGCTTCGCCCTGGCCTTCGCCATCTGGTCGGTAGCCCAGGTGCTGACCTCGCAGGCGCGTGGCATCGGCCATTTCATGATCGCCCGCATGGCCCTCGGCGTCGGCGAATCCGGCGCCTTTCCCAGCGCCATCAAGGCCACGGCCGACTGGTTCCCGCAGCGCGAACGGGCGCTGGCCAACGGGGTGTTCAACGCCGGGACCAATATCGGGGCCATCGTCACGCCGTTGTTGGTGCCGGCCATCGCCCTGGCCTGGGGCTGGCGGGCGGCGTTCGTGGCCACGGGCCTTGCCGGGCTGATCTGGCTGCCGATCTGGTGGCTGATGTACCGCCGGCCACGGGAGGACGTGAAGCTGTCGCCAGCGGAGTTGGCCTGGATCGAGCGTGACCGGGCACCGCCGGTGGAGCGGATCAGCTGGCTCAAGCTGCTGCGCCTTCGCCAGACCTGGGCCTACATGCTGGGCAAGTTCACCATCGATCCGATCTGGGGGATGTTCCTGTCCTGGCTGCCGGACTTCCTCGACCGGCGACACAACCTGAACCTCAAGACCTTCGGCCTACCCCTGATCGTCATCTACCTGCTCTCGGACGGCGGCAGCGTCGGCGGCGGCTGGCTGTCATCGCATTTCCTCAAGCGCGGCTGGAGCGTAAACCGGGCCCGCAAGACGACGCTGCTGGTCTGCGCCCTGGCCGCCACGCCGGTGATGTTTGCCGCCTCCGCCAGCAACCTGTGGATCGCGGTCGCGCTGATCGGTCTGGCGGCTGCGGCGCACCAGGGCTTCTCGGCGACCCTCTACACCCTGCCCACCGATCTGTTGCCGCGCGGCGGGGTCAGCACGGTGATCGGCATGGGCGGCGCGCTGGGCGCAGTGGGCGGGATGATGATGTCGAAATACACCGGCTGGGTGCTCGACACTGGCAACGACTACCGCCCGGTCTTCCTGGTCGCAGGCTGCGCCTATCTGGTGTCACTCGGACTGATTCAGGTACTGAGCCCGAGGATGACGCCGGTCGCGGCCTAGCGAATGACCCGCGCGCCTTTGCCCTTCATCACCGCCTCGACCTCGGCGGCGCGAACCATGGAGGTGTCGCCAGGGGTGGTCATGGCCAGTGCGCCGTGGGCCGCGCCGTATTCGACGGCGGCCTGAGGCCCCTTCCCTTCCAGGAAGCCGTAGGCCAGTCCGGAGGCGAAGCCGTCGCCGCCGCCGACCCGGTCGTAGATCTCCAGGTTCTCGCGCATCATCGACTGGTAGAACTCACCGCCGGCATAGAGGATGGCTGACCAGTCGTTGACGCTGGCGGTCTTCGCGTTGCGCAGGGTGGTGGCCGCCACCTTGAAGTTCGGGAACTGCTTCACGGCCGTCTCGATCATGGTCTTGAAGTTGGCCGGATCGATCTCGCTGATGTGCTCGTCGAGGCCTTCGACCTCGAAACCGAGGCAGGCGGTGAAATCCTCCTCGTTGCCGATCATCACGTCGACGTACTTTGCGATCTCGCGGTTGACCTTCTGCGCGCCCGGCTTGCCGCCCTGGCTCTTCCACAGCGAGGCGCGGTAATTCAGGTCATAGCTGACAATCGTGCCGTACTTGCGGGCGACCTCGACCGCCTCGATTACCGCCTCTGCGGTGTTGCTGGCCAAGGCCGCGAAGATGCCGCCGGTGTGGAACCAGCGCACGCCTTCCTCGCCGAACAGCTTCTCCCAGTTCACTTCGCCGGGACGGATCTGCGAGGCGGCGGAGTGACCACGGTCGCTGCAGCCCAGGGCCGGGCGGACGCCGAAGCCCTTCTCGGTGAAGTTCAGGCCGACGCGGGTGTTGCGGCCCAGACCGTCGAACTCGCGCCAGACCACGTGGCTCATGTCAACGCCGCCCTGCATGATCAGGTCCTCGACCAGCCAGCCCAGGTCGTTGACCGGCAGGGCGGTGACGGCGGTGGCCCGCTTGCCCCAGCATTTGCGCATCGCGCGGGCGACATTGTACTCGCCTCCGCCTTCCCAGACGTTGAACTGGCGGGCGTTGCGGACCCGGCCGAAGCCTGGGTCGAAGCGAAGCATCACCTCACCGAAGGAGGCGCAGTCCCAGCGGGTCTCGCTGGCCGGACGAATGTTCAGAATGCTGTCGCTCAAGCGAGCTCTCTCCGGATTTTGGCGATGAGATTCACGGTCTTGCGCACGCGGGCTTCGATGCCGTTCCAGTCGCCCGCCTTGAGCAGGTCATTGGTTATCAGCTTGCTGCCCATACCAGCCGCCACGATGCCCGCACCAAACCATTCGCGCAGGGACGTCTCGTCCGGGTCGACCCCGCCGGTCGGCATGATCCTGGTCCAGGGCATCGGCCCCAGCACGTTCTTGACGAAGGTCGGGCCGCCGACGCTCTCGCCGGGGAAAACCTTGACGATCTCGCAGCCCAGTTCCTGGGCGTAGCTGATCTCGGTCGCGCTTCCGCAGCCCGGCGAATAGGGGATCATTCGGCGATTGCAGACGCGGGCGACCTCGGCGTTGAGGATCGGCCCAACGACGAACCTGGCGCCGTTGGCGATGTAGAGGCCGGCCGTCGGCGCATCGACGATGCTGCCGACGCCCATGATGACGTTCGGGTCCGCCTTGGCGAAATGCCGGGTGACATTGAGGAAGGTGTGGGCCGCGAACTCACCGCGGTTGGTGAACTCGATGCAGCGAGCCCCGCCGTTCGCGCAGGCCTGGATGACGTTGACGCAGGTCTCGACGTCGGGGTGATAGAAGACGGGGATGACCCCCTGATCGATCATGGCGGCCAGAACGGCCATGCGGTCTTTGGTCATGCGGATCTCTCACGTCCTTGCGCCTGACCCAGCCTTGCGCCGGATGGTGGAAAAAAGAAGGGCGCCGGGGTGAGCCGGCGCCCAGTCGCGCAAGGAGGTTAAGCTAGAAGGTGTATTTCAGGCCGAAGTTCATCTGCCGTCCGGTGTGGTGATAGACGGACGTGCTCTGCCGGCTGTCGTCGCCGACCCACTGGCGGTTGAACTCGTCGGTCAGGTTCAGACCCTCGAACGTGAAGCTCAGCTGATCGTTGAACTTGTACGAGGCCGCGGCGTCGACGTTGAAGGTCTCAAGCTTGCCTTCATTCGTGTTGCTGTTGCGGCCCGGCACGTTCTGCAGATAGCCCTCGCGATAGGCCGCTGAGACGCGGGCGCTGAACCTGTCATCCTCATAGTAGAGGGTGGCGTTGTAGGCCGAGGGGGACAGGTTCACGAGGTCGTCGGTCAGGGTCGTCAGGCACAGGGCGTCGTTGCAGTAGTCGATCTCGGACTTGACCCGGGTGTAGTTGGCCTGGACGCCGAACTTGTCGAACGGCGCGGGCAGGAACGAGAAGGGCTGCTGATAGCTGATCTCGAAGCCGGTCAGCGGGCCGCCGTCGGTGTTCACGGCGCGCGTCAGCTGGAACACCTGGGTCGGCGAACAGGCGCCGGTGCAGAAGCCAGGCGCGAAGGCGACGGGGTTGATCGTCGTCAGCTCCTGGTACTGCAGGTCCTGGCGGATGATCTGGATGTAGCTGTCGATGTCCTTCTTGAAGAAGGCGATCGAAAGCAGCGACTCCGGCGCGAAGTACCATTCAAAGCTGAGGTCGTAGGTCTTGGCCATGAACGGGTTCAGATCGACGTTGCCGATGCTGGCCGTGAAGTTCGGGCCGCTGGCCGCCAGCGACGTGGTTGGCACCAGATAGTTGGTTCCGGCCAGTGTGTTGCCGATCTGCGGGCGGGCCATCATCTTCGAGGCGCCAAAGCGCACGGTGAACTTGTCGGTCACCTCGAGGGCCAGATTCAGGGACGGCAGCGTGTCATCGTACTTGTGCGAGCCGTAGACCCGCGTCCCGCCGCCGGTCGAGCTGTAGCCCTCGGCGTAGAGATTGGTCGACACCTGACGGAACCCGAGGTTACCGCGCAGCGGCATGTCGAGGATGTCCGTCCTGAAGTCGGCCTGCAGGTAGAAGCCGCGGTCCTCTTCACTGATGAAGCGGTTGCCGCCGCGAGCATTGCCGTTGGTGATGCTGGTCAGGCGGAAGTCGCCGCCCGTGACGCCGGTGTTGCAGTTGCAGTTGATGTTGAACAGCGCGGCAATCGCGTTGAGGTTTGGCACCACCCACTGCGTGGCGTTGCCGCCGGGCGCGCCCAGGTTGCGGCCGAAGCCCGTCAGGATCTGCGAGATATTGGCGACCGTCGTGCCGACGGGAAGCACGGGCACAACGGTTTCGTCCGTACGACGGAACTCGAAGGAGTCAGAGTCGAACTTCTTGTAGTTGTAGCCGAACTTCCAGGTCAGCCAGTCGGTCGCGCGCCATTCGAAATCGAGCTGAGCGGCGTCGAACGTGGTCAGCACGCCGTTCGGACGCATCCGGATTTCCGACCGCGGCAGGGCCGCCGTCGCCGTGCCCAGGGTCGCGTCGCGCCAGCCCCAGTTGGCCGGGTTGGCGACGTCGAAGCCGTAGTTGATCAGCGGCGTGCTGTTGTGCCCGGTGAAGTCCCAGGAATAGCCCTGGATGTTCTGACGATCGAGAGTGACGGTCGTCTGGATCGGGTTGCTGAAGTCAGACTCCGCCCGGCCAAGGAAGGCGCGGAAGCTGAAGTCGTCACCGAGGTCCTGCTCGAGAGTCAGGGTGTACTGGGTGAACTTGGTTTCCAGTTCGTCCGACCGCTGCTCGCTCCGGACGTCGACGTTGTTGAACGTGCCGCGGGCCAGTTGGCCCTTGGCGTCGACAAAGGCGTCGACCACGCCGATCTGGGTCTTGCCGGCCGAGGCGGCGTTACGGCTGAACGACAGCGACTCGAGGAAGTTCTCCTGCCGGGTCGCATTCAGATCCGAATAGAGAACGTCGAGGCTCAGCAGGGTTGAGTCATTGGGGCGATACTGGATTGCGCCGGTGAAGCCGAGGCGGTCCTGTTCATGCACCAGCCGGCCATAGCGCGGCAGGCGCGGAATGAAGACCGACGCCTGGTTGGCGGTCGTATAGGCCGTG
Source organism: bacterium (assembly GCA_943372245.1). Taxonomy (GTDB): domain Bacteria; phylum Pseudomonadota; class Alphaproteobacteria; order Caulobacterales; family Caulobacteraceae; genus Brevundimonas. Next base: position 40,574 of record CALRXX020000013.1, on the reverse strand, counting down.
TTGTTGGCCGCCGTATTGGCCGGACGCGGCACGCCGGTTGCGCAGTTGGCCGCGCTGCTGCCCGTCGAGCCGCTGTTGGTCGGGTTTTGCGGGGCGAATCCCAAGGGGCTGCAGAAGCCGCCGTTGTCGGTAGCCCGTTCCCAGCGCACCGAGCTGAAGCCCTCTTCGTAGAGGCTGCGTTCGCTGTAGGCGACCGACGCCAGTACGCCGACCTTGCCGTCAAAGAAGGTGTTGCTGATCAGCAGGGCCGCCCGCGGGTCCCATTCCTGCGACAGGTCGTTGTAGCCGTACTGCAGCGACCCGCCGAGCTTGAAGCCGCTGTAGTCGAACGGCCGGCTGGTGCGCAGATCAACGGTCGCGCCGAGCGAGCCTTCCTCGACTTCCGCCGAGCCCGTCTTGCGGATGGTGACGCTGTTGAAAAGTTCAGAGGCGAAGACGTTGAAGTCGAAGCCGCGGCCGCGGTTCGCGCCGCCCGAACTGTCCGTACCGCCGGTGGTCGCCTGGGCTTCCATGCCGTTGATGCGGGTGCGGGTGAAGTCAGGGCCCAGACCGCGCACGGTCATCGTCCGGCCTTCGCCGGCATCCCGGTCGATCGACACCCCCGGAATGCGCTGGATCGCTTCAACCAGATTCGCATCCGGGAAGTCGGCAATGTCTTCCGCCTTGATGGCGTCAATGATGGCTGTTTCCTGGCGCTTCGCCGAAAGAGCGCTCGCCAGGCTTCCGCGGAAGCCGGTGACGACAACGGCCTCGACCTCTGTGTCGCCGCCCGCGGTCGCGGCTGGCGCGGCGGAGTCCTGAGCCGTGGCGGCGCCGGCTGCCGCCAGACTGATGGCGATGACCGCCAGTGACGCGCCAAGGCGCAGGCTCGCATGCCGCGAACGGATGATGGTCGACACGTTCAACTCCCTCCCCTACGGCGCGATTCCCCGGGGATCTTTGCCCCCGATACTTGTCATTCGCCTGCCCGGACCGTCGACCGCGCTCGTTGTCGCCGATCAAGTGACACCGGTGTCATTTATGGATACGATCCGTTTGACACCGGTATCATTGCTATGGATACCGTAAGAGCCATGTGGCTGACAAGCCATTCAAGACACAGGATCGTCACTTTCTCGCCATGAGCGAACTTCTCCCCCAGGCGCCGCCCCTTTCCCATCGCAACGCATTGCGTCTCAAGCCCATTGCGGCTGTCGCTACGTTGCTTGCCTGCGTCGTATCCATGAGCGCGGCAGCACGGACACCGCCCCCAATCGCCTTTCCCGGTGCGGAAGGTCACGGGCGGTTCTCGGTGGGAGGGCGTGGCGGGGCGGTCTTTCACGTCTACACGCTGGCCGATTCGGGACCCGGCAGTCTGCGCGCTGCTGTCGAGGCCAAGGGGCCCCGCACGGTCATCTTCGACGTCGGCGGTACGATTGTGCTCCAGACGCCGCTGAAGATCAGCCAGGCGAGCATCACGATCGCGGGCCAGACCGCGCCGGGCGACGGGATCACCCTGCGCGGCCAGCCCCTGGTGATCGCCGCCGACGATGTCGTTGTCCGCTACATTCGGGCCCGGCTCGGCGACGAAACCAGGGTCCAGGATGACGCCCTGTCGATCACTCGCGGCCGTCGGATCATGGTCGACCATGTTTCGGCCAGCTGGTCGATCGATGAGACCCTCTCGGCCGGAAGCCGCTACAATCCGCCCGAAGAAGGCATCTACGACCTCACGGTGCAGTGGTCGCTGATCGCCGAGTCCCTGAACGTCTCGGTGCATCTCAAGGGCAGGCACGGCTACGGAAGTCTCATCCGCGGCGGCTACGGCGCCCGCTTCTCCTGGCACCACAACCTCTGGGCTGATCATCAGGCCCGGATGCCAAGACCGGGGAACTACAACAGCGCCGCGCTCGACTCCCAAGGACCGTTGTTCGAGTTCCGCAACAACGTCTTCTACAACTGGGGCGCCGGCCGCTCGGGCTACAACGCCGATACCGACAGCCGTTCCGGCTACGACTTCATCGCCAACTGGTACCAGGCCGGGCCCGACAGCGAAGGCACCCTGGCCTTCTGCGAGGACGATCCTTTCGCCCGGGCGTTCTTCGCCGACAATGCCATGAACGGAGTGGTTCCGGCCGATCCCTGGAGTCTTGTCGGCTGCGCGCCGCCGGAAGGCTACCGCTCCCCTGTCCCGCTGGCCGACTCCGGGATCGTGACCGACACGGCAGCGGTCGCCTACGAGCGGGTGCTGGCCGGAGCCGGCGCGTCACGGGTGCGGGACGCGGTCGACCTTCGCATTGTCGCCGGCGTTCGCGACCGCTCCGGCCGTCTGATCAACAGCCAGACCGATGTCGGCGCCTGGCCGAACCTGAAGAGCGGCCCGGCCTGGGTCGACAGCGACGGCGACGGAATGCCGGATCACTGGGAGCGCGCGCATGGGTTTGCCCCGAAGGACAGGGCCGACGGCGCGAAGGATCCCGACGGGGATGGGTTCACGAACCTGGAGGATTGGCTGAACGGGCTGGTCTAGGAGACAAGTACCGAAGGTACATGTCCCCCAATCGAGCTTCCGGGTTTAGGGGACACGTACCTTCGATACATGTCGCCGCAACCTACCGCGCCAGCCAGCCGCCATCCACCGGCAGCGTGATCCCGTGCACATAGTCGCTGGCCGATGACGCCAGGAACACCGCTGCGCCGCCGATGTCGGACGGCTGGCCCCAGCGGCCGGCGGGAATGCGTTCGAGGATCGATCGGTTGCGATTCTCGTCGGCCCGCAGCGCCTCGGTATTGTTGGTGTCGAAGTAGCCCGGCGCGATGGCGTTGACGTTGATACCCTTCGCCGCCCACTCGTTGGCGAGAATCTTGGTCAGACCGGCCAGGCCGCTTTTGGACGCCGTGTAGCTGGGCACCCGGATGCCGCCCTGGAAACTGAGCAGGCTGGCGATGTTGATCACCTTGCCGCCGCCCTTCGCGAGCATGACCTTCGCCACGGCCTGGGTGAGAAAGAACACCGTCTTGAGGTTGGTGTTCATCACCGCGTCCCAGTCGTCCTCGGAAAAGTCGATCGAGTCCGCCCGGCGAATGATGCCGGCGTTGTTGACCAGGATGTCGATCCCGCCCTGCGCCGCAACGGTCTCCTGGACCACTCGCGCGACAGGTTCGGTCGAGCCGAAATCGGCCTGGATCGAGACGAACCGGCGGCCGAGAGCCTCGACGGCCTTCTGCGTCTCGTCCGGCGCGGACCGTCCGGCGGCGGCGATGTCAGCGCCAGCCGCGGCCAGCGCGATCGCGATGCCCTGACCGATGCCGGTGTTGGCGCCGGTGACCAGGGCCACCTTGCCGGTGAGGTCGAACGGGTTGCTCATGCCCTGCCCTATTTCAGCTGGCAGATGTCGAGGACGTTCATGTCGGTGTAGTCGAGGTTCTCCCCGCCCATCGCCCAGATGAAGGCGTAGTTGGCGGTGCCCGAGCCCATGTGGATCGACCAGGGCGGGCTGATCACCGCCTCCTCGTTGGCCACAACGATGTGCCGCGCCGCGTCAGGCTCGCCCATGAAGTGGAAAACCCGCTCGTCCGGCTTGAGGCCGAAGTAGAAATAGATCTCCGAGCGCCGGTCATGCAGGTGCGGCGGCATGGTGTTCCATACGCTCCCGGTCTTCAGAATGGTCAGGCCCAGCAGCAACTGCGCCGACTGACAGACGCCCGGAATGACGTACTGGTAGATGGTCCGCTCGTTGGAGGTCTCCAGCGAGCCGCGCTCCAGCGGCGTAGCGTCGGCGATGGAGATCTTCTGCACCCTGTAGGCCGCATGAGCCGGGGTCGATGCGAGGTAGTAGCGGGCCGGATTGGCCGGATCGACGGTCTCGAACACGACGCTCTTCACACCCATCGGCACATAGAGGCCGTCCTTCGGGCCGATGTCATAGGCGACGCCATCGACCGTCACCTTGCCCGCGCCCTCGCCGACGTTGATGAGGCCCAGCTCGCGCCGCTCGAGGAACGGATGACCAGCGGCCGAGGCCGGCTCGGTCTGGTCCGGCAGGCTGACCGGCGCGTCGACCGGGGCCGCGCCGCCGATGACGAAGCGCTCGTTGTGCGAATAGTTGAGCATCACCTCGCCCGCGACGAACAGGTCCTGCACGAGATACCGGTCGCGCAGCTGGTCGTTGTCGACGCACTCCATCATGTCGGGATGGGTGGCGTGATAGGTCTTGTTGAACATGTCGGCGCTCCGGTCGGTCAGAGTTTGTAGGCCCGTTTGGGCAGGGTGTAGGCCAGATCGACGGCGACCTCGCGGGCCTCGTCGAGCGGAAGGCGGTGCTCGGCGACCAGCCGGGCGAGGAAGGAACAGTCCACCCGCCGCGCCACATCGTGGCGAGCGGGAATGGACAGGAAGGCGCGGGTATCGTCGTTGAAGCCGACGGTATTGTAGAAGCCGGCCGTCTCGGTGGTCTGTTCACGGAACCGCCGCATGCCCTCCGGACTGTCGTGGAACCACCAGGCGGGCCCGAGCTTGAGGCAGGGATAGTGCCCGGCCAGCGGGGCAAGCTCGCGGCTGTAGGCGGTCTCGTCGAGCGTGAAGACGATCACCGACAGGCGCGGATCGTTGCCGAAGGCGTCGAGCAGGGGTTTGAGCGCCCGGACATAGTCGGTCGACGTCGGGATATCGGCGCCCTTGTCGCGGCCATAGCCCTCGAACAGCAGGCGGTTGTGATTGCGGAAACTGCCAGGGTGGATCTGCATCACCAACCCGTCGTCGAGGCTCATGCGGGCCATCTCGGTCAGCATCTGGGCGCGGAACAGTTCGGCCTGCGCGGGCGAGGCCTTGCCGGAGATGATGATGTTGAAAAGTGCCTCCGCCTCGACCTGTGGCAGGTCGGCGGTGGCCGCGGTCGGATGGCCGTGGTCGGTCGAGGTCGCGCCGGCATCGGCGAAGGCCGCGCGGCGCACGCGGTGAGCCTCCAGATAGCCCCGCCAGCTGTAGACATCCTGGCCGGTCAGGCCGGCAAAGGCCTCCAGCGCGGACCTGAACTGCTCATGCTCGGCATCGATCACCGGATCCGGGCGGTAGGCGGTGACCACCCGGCCCGCCCAGCCGCTGTTGCGGATCGCCCGGTGGTGGACGAGATCTTCCTGCGGTCCCTCGGTCGTCGTCAGCAGCTCGATGTTGAAGTCTTCGAACAGAGCGCGCGGGCGGAACGCATCCTTTGAGAGCAGGTCGCCGATCACATCGAAATAGACGTCGGCGGTTTCAGCGGACAGCCGAAACTCGAAGCCGAACAGTTTGGCGAACACGTGATCGAGCCATAGCGAAGACGGCGTGCCGCGGAAAAGGTGCTGGTTCGAGGCGAACAGCCGCCAGGCCTCGCGCGGGTCGGCGCCCGTCGGCCGTCCGTGCGCCGGGATTCCCAACGCCTCCAGCGAGACGCCCTGGCTGTAGAGCATGCGGTAGAGGTAGTGGTCCGGCTGCAGCAGCAGCTCGCTCGCATTGCCGAACGGAGCGTTTGTCGCGAACCAGGCCGGATCGGTATGTCCGTGCGGACTTATGATCGGTAACCCCTTCACGTCTCCATAGAGCTCACGCGCAATCCCCCGCACCGACAGCTCGGTGGGAAACAGACGGTCCTCATAAAGGTTGAGCGGAGTGGGCACAGTCGTTTGGTAACCGGTGTCATTTGTCCGGGCAAGCTTGAACATGGAACCTCGCATCGTAGTGCAGGTCCCCTTCCTGCCGAAACGGCGGCAATAATCAGGAACCGGCGCCGAAGCACCCGGTCCGTCCCCCTACCCCTTCGGCGTGCTCGTCGACTCCCGCACCACCAGCGACGGCAGGCGGTCGGCAGGGTCCCTCTTGTCGGGTTCGACCTGGCCAATCAGCTTTTCGGCGGCCAGTCGGCCGATCTCGCGGGTCGGAGCACGCACCGTGGTCAGTGGCGGCCAGACGCGCGAGGCGATCTGGAAGTCGTCGAAACCGATCACCGACAGGTCTTCGGGCACCGACAGGCCGGCATGGCGGGCGGCGTGCAGCACGCCGGCTGCCATCTCGTCGTTGCCAGCGAAGATGGCGGTCGGCCGGTTCGGCAGCGCCAGCAGCTTCGCCGCCCCCTCCAGCCCCGACTCGAAGGTGTAGGCCCCCTCCCCGACACAGGCCGAATCCAGCGTCAGGCCGTGTTCGGCCAGGCCGTCCTCGAACCCGCCGCGCCGCTCATGCGACGAGCGGAACGTCAGCGGACCGCTGATGAAGCCGACCCGTTTGTGGCCCAGTTCGGCCAGATGTCGCCCGGCCAGCAGGCCGCCGTGGCGGTCCTGGGTGACGATCGAATGGTCCGGCCCGTCGACGGCCACCGAGGCCACCCGCACGAACTCGCAGCCCGTCTCGCGCAGCATCTCCGCCACGCCCTCGTCTTCGGAGACCGACGGGGTCAGGACCACGCCGTAGAGCTTCTGCCGCTCGATGAAGCCGCGGATGTCGGTGACCAGCGTCGTGCTGCCCCGGTCGCAGGGGTGGACGACCAGCTCGAAGCCCGAGCCGCGCATGCCGTCCAGCAGGCCCAGTTGCATGTTCACGACGTACTGCGGATTGGGGTTGTCGTAGATCAGCCCGATCAGGAACGAGCGCCGGAACGCCAGGCCGCGCGCTTGCGGGTCTGGTGCGTAGCCGTATTTTGCGATCACCGCGTCGATCTTTTCGCGCGTTTCCGGCCGCACCGACGGCGAGCGGTTGATGACCCGCGAGACGGTCTTCTTGGAGACGCCCGCCAGCCGCGCGATGTCGTTGATCGTGGCCCGGCGCCGGCCGCCTTCGAGCGCGGCGTCGTCAGAGTCTTTCGGCGTCCTGGGGCTCAAGGGGGGCTCCGCTGTATCCTGCGCGCCTGTGATACCCCGCTGTCCCGCCAGGCGCCAGCCGCTGGCGCAGGGGCGTTGACACCGGTGTCTTCCGAGATCATCCCTCCGCGATGGCCGAAGATCAGACCGCCGCCGCCCTGCACCGCGTCCATCCGGAAGATGACGTCGCCACGGCGTTGCGCGACATCGCCGCCGGCGAGACCGTCGACGGCCTCACGGCCCGCGACGGCGTCGCCCGGGGTCACAAGATCGCCGTCCGGCCGGTCGCGGCGGGCGAGACGGTGCGCAAGTACGGCTTTCCGATCGGACGGGCTTCGCAGGGCATCTCCGCCGGCGACCACGTTCACAGCCACAACCTGGCCACCGGCCTGACGGGCGAGGTGGCCTACCGCTTCGACGCCGCCGCCGCGCGACCGGCCCCGGTCGCTGACGACCGGACCTTCCAGGGCTATCGCCGCGCCGACGGCCGCGTCGGAACGCGCAACGAGATATGGATCCTCGTCACCGTGGGCTGCGTGGCCAACACGGCGCGGCGGCTGGCGGAGATCGCCGGCAGGGACTTCGCCGGCCGGGTCGATGGCATCCATGCCTTCCCACACCCGCTCGGCTGTTCGCAGCTGGGCGACGACCTCTCAGCGACCCGGCGCATGCTGGCCTCGCTCGCCCAGCATCCGAACGCCGGCGGCGTGCTGATCCTCGGGCTGGGCTGCGAGTCGAACCAGCTGGACGCCCTGCTGGCCGACATCGGCGACCGCAGCCGCATTCGCGCCTTCACCACCCAGGGCGAAGGCGACGAGATCGAGGCCGGCCTGGCGGCCATCGCCGATCTCGTGGCTGTCGCCGAACAGGACCGCCGCGTTCCCTGCCCGGTCTCCGACCTCATCATCGGCCTGAAGTGCGGAGGCTCCGATGGTTTCTCCGGTCTGACCGCCAATCCGCTGGTTGGCTACATCGCCGACGCCGTGGCCGACGCGGGAGGGACGCCGGTGCTGACCGAGATCCCCGAGATCTTCGGCGCCGAGCACTTGCTGCTGGCCCGCGCCGCCAGCCGCGAGGCCTTCGAGGAGGCGGCGGCGCTGGTCAATGGCTTCAAGCGGCACTTCCTCGACAACGGCCAGCCCGTCTCCGAGAACCCCTCGCCCGGCAACATCGCCGGCGGCATCACCACCCTTGAGGAAAAGTCCCTCGGCGCAGTGCAGAAGGCCGGCCACGCGGTGCTGACCCAGGCGTTGGCCTATGGCGAGCGCACGCGGGACCGGGGGCTGGCGCTGCTGGAGGCGCCCGGCAACGACGCCGTGTCCTCGACGGCGTTGGTGGCGGCGGGTGCGACCATCGTGCTGTTCACCACCGGCCGGGGAACGCCGCTGGGCTTTCCGGCCCCGACCCTTAAGATCGCCTCCAACAGCGCGCTCGCAGAGCGAAAGCCGCGCTGGATCGACTTTGACGCGGGCGTGGTGCTCCAGGGCGTCTCCATGACGGACGCCGGCGACGCGCTGATGGAGCTGGTGCTGGCGACCGCCTCGGGCCTGCCGACGAAGGCCGAAGAGAACGGCGAACGCGAGATCGCCCTGTGGAAGCGAGGCGTTACCCTGTGACCCGGCTGTCGATGACGGCCCTGCCGCAGCCCCTGGCATACAACCGCGCGAGGACAACCATCGGCGTGGTGCATTTCGGCCCGGGCGCCTTCTTCCGTGCGCACCAGGCGGCCTATTTCGATGACCTGCTGGCGGTCGATCCGCGCTGGGCGATCTGCGCCGTAGCGCTGAAGACGCCAGGCGTTCGCGACGCACTGGCCCCGCAGGACGGCCTCTACTCGCTGGTCGAGCTGGGCGAGGCGACTCGCCTGCGCACGATCGGCGCCATCCGGGAGCTGCTCGTGGCCAGCGAGGACGCCGCCGCTGTCACGCGGAGGCTGGCGTCGCCGGACACGCGCGTGGTGACCCTGACCGTGACCGAGAAAGGCTATTGCCTCGCGGCCGATGGTTCGCTGGACCTCGATCATCCGGATATTCGCCACGACCTCGCGCGCCCGGAGCATCCTGCCAGCGTGGTCGGCTGGCTTGACAGGGGACTGGCGCAACGCCGGGCAGCAGGTCTCGCGCCGTTCGTGACGCTCAGCTGCGACAATCTCCCGGCCAACGGCAGCAAGCTGAAGGCAGCCGTGGTGCGGCTGGCGGCCGCCCGCGATCAGGACCTCGCGGCCTGGATCGCCACCGAAGCCCGCTTCCCCTGTTCGATGGTCGACAGCATCACGCCCGCGACCGACGACGCCCTGCGCGCCCGGGTTCTGGCGGAGACGGGTCTCGAGGACGCCTGGCCGATCCAGCGCGAGACCTTCACCCAGTGGGTGATCGAGGATGATCTGGGCCCGGACGCGCCCAACCTCGCCTCGGTCGGCGCGACCCTGACCGACGATGTCGAGGCCTGGGAAAGCGCCAAGCTGCGCCTGCTCAACGGCGCCCATTCCACGCTCGCCTATGTCGGCCTGCTACGGGGCCACCAGACCGTTCGCGATGCCATGGCCGACGCGCCGCTGGCCGCCTTCGTACGGGCAATGATGCTGGACGACATCGCCCCGACCCTGCGCGCGCCGTCCGGACTCGACGTGCCGGCCTATGTCGAGGCGCTGCTGGCGCGGTTCCGCAACCCGACCATCGCCCATCACCTTTCCCAGATCGCCTGGGACGGCTCGCAGAAGCTGCCTATCCGCATTCTGTCGACCCTTGCCGACCGACTAGCGGCAGACGGTTCAATTGATCGGCTGGCCGTCCCCGTGGCGGCCTGGATGCGGTTCGTCGTCGCCCGCACAGCGACCGGCGAGCCCATCACCGACCCGATGGCGGACGTACTGCGATCAGCGGCCCTTGCCCGCCACGGCGACGAAGCCGATCCCGCACCCTTCCTGGCGCTGGAGAAGGTGTTCCCACCGACGCTGGCCGCCACTCCCGCATTCCGCGCCGCAGTCACCCAAGCCTGGATCAATTTGCCTGAAAGGCTGGGACCCTAGACGGACGCCAAGTCATGCGAGCGCCTCCTCGACGTCTCGAAGATTCAGGGCCTTCCTGAAAAATGGCCAAACCGCATGTAGAATGGGGACAGGTGGAAGCCTACGACGCCTGAAAGACACGCCCATCCAATCCTCCCGCCTGAACGATCTTGCGGGGTCGGAGTGGAGACGAGTGCGCCTGAGACTGCCTCCACCGCCACATCAGCCCAAGCCTTTGATCCTCAAAGGAAGACAGCGAAATCAAGTCCTTACAATGGCCAAGCGCCCCTGCCTGCTACACTTGGTACGGAGCGAGAAATGCCAACGGGCCTCATTCGACGAACTGGCGGACGCTACTCGACGCGCCGTGTAGTCCACCTTGATCCGCCGGATCAATACGCCCCCCGCGCTGCCAACCATGACTGAGTTGAAAGCAATCTACCCCTGCAGGGCGAAACTTCTCTTGGGAAAGCTTGACCATGCACCCCAAGTCATCCACGTTGAGGTTATAAATATTGAAGGGGGCCCCCATGAACTCGGATTCGCAGGAATTGAATGAAACTGACGCCACCGTCGCGGACGAGCGCCCGGTCTGGCGCTCGCCTGTGCTGACCGTGGTGCCTGCGGGGAACGCTGAGGTTGGATTCGCAGGGCGGACCGACGGTCCGGGTACATCCTAAGCCCCGTCGCGGGGCGGCTTGCCGCCTCGGCCCTCTCGTTCATCGTGACTGAAGGCCTGACGCCTCGCCCGCCAGCAGCTTACCGGGAGAGTGCTGAGCCTCGGTCTGGTCAAGGCAACATCCATCGGGGCATATGGACGGCGGGTGTTCGGGGTCGATATCCGTGACCCCACCTCGGACCGGCAGCCGATCGAACCCTGCCTGTCCATACCCGAGCAGCCATACATCCTGGGCGGACAGAGCCGTTCGTTGTTACGCCGGGCCATGCAGGGGGTCATTCCGCTCATTGAGCGGCGACGCGGCCGCCAGGCGGCGGATTGGCGCCTTGGTTTCGACGCAGCCTTGCCCGCCCTGCGCGAAGAGGTGGCGCGTCTGCGCAACGCCCCCCTCGCGCGCGAAAGCGTGGACCTCGATCGCAAGCAGACCATGCTCGACACCTGGCCCGGGGTGGACAACACCGACCTGGCTGTCCAGATCACCTACACCGCCGCCTTCAGCCGCGGCCTGACGGCGGGCAGATTCATCAGAAGGGTCGAAGGCGGCAATAGCTAGAGGGCCCCGCCACCGACCCAGCGCACTCGGCTCCGCTCGTCGCTGGCGCCCACAACCCCTGCCAAAGACCCCGCTTTTCCCGGCCCGACCGCCGTTGGCGACCGTTTGCCGCCGCCTTTCCGGGGCGATTTGGTCGCCTGCCCCGGCCACATCGCCGCGCCTCCCCGACCCGGAACTGACAAGCCAAGTCGGCCCGGCCGAAACAGCCTGTCGACAAAGGCCTTGTCGAACTCCGTCCGAAACCTCCAGACTTGAGGGGTCGCGGTCGCGTCTCCGGAGACATTGATGGGCCTTGCTGAACCTGACCCCGCGCTTGTCGAGCGCCTGGACGCCGCCGCGCTGCGGGGCATGACGCTTGCCGTGTGGGCGGACGTGCAGCCTGATCAGGTCGCAGTCTATGATCCCGACGGAACAACCCACACCTTCGCGGCGATCAACGCCAACGCCAATCGCCTCGTCCGGTTGTTCCGGGAGCGGGGGCTGGGCGTGGGCGACTCTGTCGCGCTGGTCTGCTCCAACCGGGTCGAGTTCGTCGAGGTTCTGGCCGCGACCCTTCGCGGCGGGATGCGGTTGACGCCGGTGAACTGGCACCTGTCGGCGGACGAGATCGCCTACATTCTCCAGGACTGTGAGGCCCGCGCTGTGATCGCCGACGCACGCGTCGCCAACGTCGCGGGGGCGGTCGCCCTGTGTCCCCGCCTTGAACTGAAGCTCTCGGTCGGAGGAACGATCGACGGGTTCGACCCCTATGCCGTGGCGATCGCCGCATTCGACGGGAGCGATATCGACGATCCCGTGCTCGGCAACGGCATGATGTACACGTCCGGCACCACCGGCAGACCGAAAGGGGTGTTCCGGCCCAACCCGCCGGTGACACCCTACGCCACCTACCTGATGCGAGGGTACGACCCGCGCACGTCGGTGCAGATGTGCGCCGGCCCGGCCTATCACGCCGCGCCCCTGGCCTTCGATGTCCGGGCGGCCATGGCCGGCGGAGCGGCGCTGGTCTTTATCGACCGGTGGGACTCCGAGCAGGTGCTGCGGACGATTTCAGAACGGAAGGTAACCCACTTCCACCTGGTCCCGATCATGTTCCAGCGGCTGCTGGCGCTGCCGGACGCGGTCAAGGCCCGCTACCCGGTCGACCATGTACGCTTCATCATCCACGGCGCCGCGCCCTGCCCGCCAGACGTGAAGCGGGCGATGATCGACTGGTTCGGCCCGGTGCTGACAGAATACTACGCGGGCTCCGAGGGCGGGGCCGGGTTCCTCATCGACTCCCATGAGTGGTTGAGCAAGCCGGGCAGCGTCGGCAAACGCCCTGCCCTGCTGCAGGTGCGCATTCTCGACGAGGCCGGCCGCGACCTGCCCAACGGCCAGGCCGGGGCCATCTACCAGCAACTGCCGCCGGGCGGAGCGTTCACCTATTTCAAGGATGAGGCGAAGACCCAGGCGTCCCGCGTGGACGACTTCTTCACCATGGGCGACGTCGGCTACTTCGACGAGGACGACTACCTCTTCCTGACCGGCCGCAACGCCGAGACGATCATCTCCGGCGGGGTGAACATCTATCCGCAGGAGATCGACAATGAGCTGGTCAAGCACGCCGCCGTGGCGGACTCGGCGACCATCGGCGCGCCGCACGACGAGTGGGGCGAGCAGGTGAAGGCGGTCATCCTGCTCCATCCCGGACATGAGCCGAGCGACGCGCTGGCGCAGGAAATCCTCGCTTTCGCCAAAGCCAGTCTCGCCAGCTTCAAGGTCCCGAAAAGCCTCGACTTCGTGACCGAACTGCCGAGGTCCGAGGCCGGCAAGATTCAACGCAACAAGGTGCGCGCGCCCTACTGGGAAGGCCGCGCTCGCCAGATCTGACGGGCCTTGCCCGACCGCACAAGAACAAGACGACGACCAGGAGGAACGACATGGCCGATTTCGGCGGCGCCGACGCGGAAGCCTTCCGCGCAGAGGCGAAGGACTGGCTGGCGGCCAATTTCCCGCCGTCGATGGCCGGGGTGGACGTGGCCATGGCCAACGCCACAGGCCCGGTGGAGGGTGACGCGCTGCTGTGGAAACAGCGCATGGGCGCGAAGGGCTGGGGCACGCCGACCTGGCCGAAGGAATACGGCGGCGGCGGCCTGAGCACCGCTGAAGCGCGCATCCTGCAGCAGGAGATGAACCGCATCGGCGCCCGCAACCCGATCGGCGGCATGGGCATCATGATGTTCGGCCCGACGCTGCTGGAATACGGCAGCGAAGAGCAGAAACAGCGCCACATCCCGCCCATCTGCCGTGGCGAGATTCGCTGGTGCCAGGGCTATTCCGAACCCGGCGCCGGGTCCGACCTGGCGGCGCTGCAGACCCGCTGCGAGGACATGGGGGACCACTTCCTGGTCAACGGCCAGAAGATCTGGACTTCGGGCGCCCAGTACGCCGACTGGTGCTTCTGTCTCGTGCGCACGGATTTCACCACCAAGCACGAGGGCATCAGTTTCATCCTGTTCGACATGCGCACGCCGGGCGTCGAGGTGCGGCCGATCAAGCTGATCAGCGGCGTGTCGCCCTTCTGTGAGACCTTCCTGACCGACGTGAAGGTGCCCAAGGAGAACCTCGTCGGCGAGCTCAACAAGGGCTGGACCATCGGCAAGCGGCTGCTCATGCATGAGCGCAACAGCCTGTCGGGCGGCGCCGGCTCGGCCGGCCGGTTCGCGGCCGGAACGCCTCTGGACAAGCTGGCGAAGGACTACATCGGGGTGGACGAGTCCGGCCGGATCGCCGACCCCGACCTTCGCGCGCGCCTGATCCGGCACCAGATGGAGGCGAAGGCCTTCATGCTGACCCTGATGCGCGCCCAGGCCGAGAGCAAGGGCGGCGGCGGACCGTCGGCAGCCACCTCGATCATGAAGAACGTCGGCTCCAAGGTCGGCCAGGAAAGGGCCGAGCTGGCCATCGAGATCATGGGCCTGCAGGGTCTCGGCTGGGAAGGCGAGGGCTTCAGCGACAAGGAGCTGGAGCAGACCCGCAACTGGCTGGGCGGCAAGGCCACAACGATCTACGGCGGCTCCGCCGAGATCCAGAACAACATCATCGCCAAGCGTATCCTTGGCCTTCTTGATCACCAGTAGGGGGCGCGGACCATGGCTGTCCTGACCGAAGAACAGACGATGCTGCGCGACGCCGCCAGGGCGTGGGCGCAGGAGAAGGCCCCGGTGGCGGCGCTGCGCAAGGCGCGCGACGGCGGCAACCTGCTGGGCTATGCGCCCGAGACCTTCGCCGAGATGGCCGGGATGGGATGGGCCGGGGTGGTCATCCCGGAAGACCACGGCGGATCAGAGTTCGGCTATCTGAGCCTGGGGCTGGTGCTCGAGGAGCTGGGTCGCACCCTGGCGGCATCGCCGTTGGCGGTGTCGTCCATGGCGGCCGCCAGCGCCCTGGTCCGGGCCGGCACAGAGGCCCAGAAGGCCGCCTGGCTGCCGGGAATCGCCTCGGGTGAAGCCGTGGCGGCCCTGGCCGTCGACGAAGGCCCTCGCCACGACCCGGTCCGCACGGCGATGGCCGCCAGGGCTGCCGGTGGCGGTTACAGCCTCTCCGGGACCAAGACCTTTGTCGCCGAGGGCATGGCGGCGTCGCTCTTCATCGTGGCCGCCCGCACCGCCGGCGCGCCGGGCGACGCGACGGGGATCACCCTGTTCCTCGTGCCTGCCGACTCGGCCGGGCTGTCGAAGGCCCCCCGGCACACCGCCGACAGCCGAGATTATGCCGCCTTGACGCTCGACGGGGTAACGGTCGGAGCGGATGCGGTGCTCGGCGAGGTCGGCGGCGGCTACGCCCTGCTCGAACGCACCCTCGATATCGCCCGCATCGCCGTCTCGGCGGAGATGCTCGGCATGTCGGCCCAGGCCTTCGACACCACGCTCGAGTATCTGAAAACACGCGTGCAGTTCGGCCAGACCATCGGCAGCTTCCAGGCCCTGCAGCACCGGGCGGCGAAGATGTTCAGCGAACTGGAACTGGCCCGCTCCTGCGTCGAGGCGGCCCTGACGGCCATCGACCAGGACGCCGACGACCTGTCGCAGCAGGCGGCGCTGGCCAAGGCCGTGGCCGGCGACACCCTGAACCTGATCTCGCGGGAGATGGTCCAGATGCACGGCGGCATCGGCATGACTGACGTCCACGACGCCGGCCTCTACCTCAAGCGCGCTCGCGCCGTGGAAGCCCTGTTCGGCTCCACCGCCTGGCATCGCGACCGTTGGGGCAGGATGCAGGGGTATTGACCGAGGAACCGGAAGAGCCCGCCGCAACCCCGGAGGACCACGCCGAGCGGGAAGCCGCATACGAGACGTTCGTCTGGGACAACCTGCGCAGCAACTACGTCGGCAACTTCGTGCACGGCATGCTCGGCATGACGGGCTTCCGGCTGGTCAATGCGCCGACCTTCCTGCCGGCCTACCTGCACCTGATCTCGGGTTCGAACACGATCGTCGGGCTGGGCCTGGCCCTGCAGCAGATGGGAGGCATCATTTCGCCGATCGTGGCGGGAGCGAAGCTCGAACACCTGCGCAGGATCATGCCGACGGCCGTGGTGCTGGGCAGCCTCGGGCGCCTGGCGATCCTCGGCATGGCGCTTGCGGGCTGGTTCCTCAAGGACCGGGCGCTCGTGGTCACCCTGCTGATGTTCGTCTTCCTGTTCGGGGTGTTCATGGGCGCCCAGCGGGTCGCCTTCTCCCTGCTGATGTCGAAGGTCATCCCCATCGGCCTGCGGGGTCGGCTGCAGGCCTGGCGCAACGCCGTCGGGGGACTGATCGCGGCCATCCTGGCTTACGTCTCAGGCAAGTATCTGATCGGCGAAAATGTGCTGGGCAACGGCTACTCGACGACCTTTGTCCTGGCCTTCATCCTGACCAGCGCGGGCCTGTGGTTCCTGCAGTTCCAGATCCGCGAGCCCGAGCCGCCGACCCTGCGCGAGCCGGTACGGCTGCGCGACCGTATGCGCGACGTGCCGGGTCTGATCGGCGCCGATCCGGCCTATCGCTGGTTTCTGGTGGTGCAGATGCTGGCGACCGCCGCCCGGATCGCCACGCCGTTCTACATCCTGCATGTCGGAACCACGATGCATCTGGACGGCGCGACCCTCGGGCTGCTGTCGCTGGCCTTCCTGGGCGCCGACACGGTGTCAAACGTCGCCTGGGGCTACCTGGGCGACCGGTCGGGCTTCAGGCTCGTGCTGCTGTTGTCGATTGTCGGCTGGATCGCCGCGACGCTCCTGCTGATGTCCCTCAACACGCCGGCGGCTATCTTCATCGCCTTCTTTGTCCTGGGGGCCGCCCAGGCCGGATACGGCATGGCTTCACAGACCATGATCCTGGAGTTCGGTCACCGCGACGACCTGTCGATGCGCATAGGCATCTCGGCGACCGCCGAGGGGGTCACCGCCACCCTTGGCCCGCTGATCGGCGGGACGGTCGCCGACCTCTTCGGTTACAGCGTGGTCTTCGGCGCGTCCCTGGGCCTGCTGGCCACGGCCCTGCTCACGCTGGTGGTCGCCGTGCACGAGCCGCGCCGGAAGCGGATCTGACCGGGGAAGCGCACAGATCTATTGTCTGATGACCGCACGAGAATCCATCGGTCGATGGAAGGATGGCTTCTGGTGATTGCGAAACGCAGCCCGAAACGGCGAACGGCTCGCGCCTTGCTTCAGGTACGAGAGCCCAGGCTGGCGTTCCAACCCGCGATGAACCATCGGCGCCGCAACATCGACACCTTCGGCCTAGTGCCCGGACAAGAAGCCCTTCACCGCCGCCAGGAACGCCGGGAAGTTCTCGCGGCGGATGTTGTGGCCGGCGCCGTCGATCTGAACCGCGGAAATGTTCGGGTTGATGGCCTTAGCCTCCGCGGCGATCCCGGGTGTGACGATGCCGCCTCGCGCCGGGTCGCCGTGGATCAGCAGAGTCGGCTCGGTGATGGGTCTGATCGCATCCTGCCAGGCCACGCGATAGTCCGGCATGGCGTCCGGATCGACCTGCCGCTTGCCGGCTGTCCAGGCGGGAAACTCGTCGTCATGCCAGTCGGGGGAGGTCTTCCGGCCCAGCGCGGTGATGTCGGCGTCAGACATGGCCTCGAAGGCTTCCACCTGCTCGCGGAACTTCCGCCGGCGGGTTGCAGCCGCCCCGAGATCGGCGACCGGCATGAATGGCGGATCTTCGAGAACCAGCTTCGACGCCTTGCCGGGCCAGGCCGCCGCGAAGTCCACGGTGGCCCGGGCGCCCAGGGAGTGGCCCATCACGATCGGCGACCGCAGTCCCAGACCATCGATCGCCTCGGCGATATCGCGGCCTGCGTAGTCCGGCGGCGCGCCGGCGATGCGCGAACTGCCGCCGTGCCCGCGCGCGTCCAGCATGATGATGTCGAACTCCGGCGCGAGCGCGGCCGCCAGCCGGTTCCAGCACAGGCCGTTGTCCGTCAGGCCGTGGGACAGCACCAGCGCGGGGCCGTCGCCACCCGTACGATGGTAGGCCAGATGGCCGCCGGTGACCGGGATGACGCCGCTGTCGATCACCATGCATACGCCTCCGGCGCCGGCCCACAGGCCGGGAAGATCGCATCGATCGCCACCAGCGCTTCATCGTCAAGACGAATGCCGGGGACATGCAGGATCGAGGTCAGCTGGTCGAGGCTGCGCGGGCCGATGATCGTCGCCGTCACCCCGGCCTGATGCAGCAGCCAGGCCAGCGCCACGGCGCCGGGCTGTTCACCGAGCGCGCGACAGAGGTCATCAAAGCGCGACAGCTGTTCCGACCGGGCCGAGGCGGTCGCCCGGGCGTCGGCCGACTGGCGCCGCCCCCCGGCGTCCGGCGAGGGACCCGCCAGAAGGCCGCCCGCGAGCGGGCTCCAGGGGATGAGGCCCAGGCCGTATTCCAGGCATGCCGGGATCACCTCCAGCTCGGCCCGGCGTTCCAGGAGATTGTACAGGCCCTGTTCGGAGACCAGACCCAGTCGTCCCCGCGCGGCCGCCTTCTCGTTGGCCTGGGCGATCTTCCAGCCGGGGAAGTTGCTGGAGCCGACGTAGGTGATCTTGCCCTGGCTGATGAGCCTGTCGGTCGCCTGCCAGATCTCCTCCATCGGCGCGGTGCGATCGATGTGATGCAGCTGGTACAGGTCAATGTGATCGACCCCGAGCCGGCGCAGGCTTGCGTCGCACGCCATCTGGATATGCCGCGCCGAGAGGCCGCGGTCGTTGACGTCGTCGGACATCGGCTCGTGGACCTTGGTGGCGAGCACGATCCGGTCTCGCCGGCCACGGTCCTCGGCGAACCATTTGCCCAGGAGGGTCTCCGTCGCGCCCACGCCCAGATGGCCGCCGTACTGGTTCGCCGTGTCGATGAAGTTGATCCCCTGGGCGACCGCCGCGCCGAGGATCGCGAAGCTCTCCTGTTCGGATGTACGCGGGCCGAAGTTCATCGTGCCGAGGCACAGTTCGCTCACCTTCAGCGCGGAACGGCCAAGTCGGCGGTACTTCATGATATCTCTTCCGGACGTCGGGGTCAGGGCGCGCGCAGGGTCGGACCGGTGACCAGCGTTTCGCTCGAATCCGCGACACAATAGCGGACCAGCCGCTGGGCGTGTTCGGAGAGGCGCCGGGCGTCGCGATAGCTGATGCCGGGGACAATCGGCTCGCGGAACCAGGGCGCGTAGAACTCGAGGTTCGGGATGGCGCGGATGGCATTGGAGATGTTCGGCGTGCCGCCGTGCCAGGCGCGCACGTCCCGCACCATGATCGCGCCCGCGGGCGCCGGGCACACGGTGCTCAGCCGCATCCATTCGGGCTCGGCGTCGAGGCTTGGGATCGGCGTGCGCGAATGCTGGGTGCCGGGAATCTGGCGGGTGGGACCGTTCAGGCGGGTCACCTCCTGGGGCAGGAAGTTTACGCAGACATAGGGACAGGGCAGATCGCGGATCGTGAGTTGGCCGCGCGGGTCGTGAAAGGCGCTGAAGGGCGTGGTCCTGTTGCTCTGCCAGTCGCGGATATCGGAATGCAGCGGCTGGTATTCCACCGCGCCGGGCAGGCAGAAGTCCCCGCTCGCCGCGCGCAACGAATAGTCGGGCGAGCCGAAGATCGCGCTGACCACGTCGGTCACCGCCGGAATATCCAGCAGCATCTGCCATTCGGGCCGGTGCAGCTGGCTACGGGTCAGGCTGGAGCCGCCGAACGAATAGCGATGCGATCCCCGGTTGCCGGCGCGGTCCTGGTCCAGCGCGAGGATGTCGGCGATGACCGCGTTGCAGCCCTGGGCAAGGACGTCGACCTGCTCGCTGTTGAGCACGTCGGCGATGACCACGAAACCGTCGCGCTGGAACAGTTCGACCGCGCGGGCGGTGTCGCCGGGCTTCAGGATATCCAGACCCTTGATGCCGTTGTTGGCCTCCAGATGCGCGCGCAGGGCGGCGACCTCGGGGGTATCCAGCGACCGGTCGGTCAGGGGTGTTGCGGTCAGGGTGTCATAGGTCATCTCGACCCTCCGTGGCGTACTGACCGCCGTCCGCGCGGAACGACGGGTTGGAAGCAAAGACCGTCGGATCAGCCGGGCCCCGGGCCTCGTCCGAGCGCCGCCGCGATCTCGGCATGGCGGGCGCGGCTGATGTTGTAGGACGCGAAGATCATCAGCGCCGCGACCGCGATGACCGCCGCGATGGGACCCCAGATCATCACGAGGCGAATCTGCATCTCGTGCGGCAGCACAGCGCCGACGGTGCGCCCGACGTCCTTGGGAAACTGGACGAGATCCAGCGCCATGCCCGCGACCATCACGCCCAGACCGGTCGCCGCCTTGTTGGCGAACCCGAGGCCGGCGAAGTAGAGCCCCTCGCGCCGGCGGCCGAACAGGTGCTCATGCTCGTCGGCGGCGTCGGCCATCATCGAGGGATAGGCGACCGAGACGAACCCGGTGCCGATCCCGGCGACGAACGAGTTGACCTGCATCGGCAGCAGCGCCGCGTCGCCGAGCGGCAGCCAGACGCCCGTGATCATCGCGCCCTGCAGCACCAGCCAGTTGGCGATCAGCAGACCGAACCCGACGACGACGACGACCTTCTTCTCCAGCACCTTCTGCAGCGCCGGCGCGGCCGTTACGCCCAGCAGAATGCCCACCAGATAGGCGTAGCCGATGAACTGGATCAGCTCGCTTTTCATGCGCCAGACGAACACGAAGGCATGGTTGTTGAGGCTGGCGTTCAGCCCGAGGGCCGTGAACAGCACCACCGCCGAGATGAACAGAAGGCGGAACGAGCGGTTGGCGAAGATCTCCGCGACCTCCCCCGGCAGGCGTTTCCACATCGTCGAGGGCACCTGGTTCGGCTGCGGCAAACTCGCGGCGTAGCGGCGCACGCCCAGACAGCAGAGCACCATGCAGACCAGCAGAAAGCCCGCCACCGACCAGCCGAAGCCGGGATAGCCCTCCGGCCGCTGCAGTCCGCCGTTGGCGAAGAACACCGAATAGCCGACGGCGGTGATGATCACCGCCGAGACGATCCCGGCGAAGGCGCGGTACATGACGACGCTGGTGCGTTCGCCGTAGTCGGTCGCCATTTCGGCCCCGAGCGCGATGTAGGGAACATTGAACAGCGAAATGGCGCTGCGGGCGGCGACGGACATCACCGCCAGCCAGCCGAACAGGCCCATCTGCCCGAGGCCCGACGGCGGCGAGAACAGCAGCCCGATCGACACGGTGATCAGCGGCGCCGCGAGGATCATCAGCGGCAGGCGCCGCCCGAACCGCGATTTCAGGTTATCCGACCAGGACCCGACGATCGGATCGACCACCGCATCGAAGGCCAGGCTGACCGCCAGCGCGGCCCCGACGAGCGCGCCGGACAGGCCGAGGACGGCCGAATAGTAGAAGAAGATGAAGCCGATGGCGGCGTCGAAGCCGCCATTCTGGGCGGCCTGTCCAAGGCTGTAGGCAAGCTTCACGAGAACCGGCGGCTTTAGCGGCGACTCGGCGACTGGCGATGCAACGGTCGTCAAAACTACTTCCCCCATGGTCCGGGCGGATGTCTTCCGCCTCTTCGCGCGACTCGCCTGACGGCGAACGTCGATCTTGCATCCTAACCCGCCGCCCCCGCCGTGGAAGAAGAGACGCCGGGCCCCTGAGGGTCCCGGCGCCAGTCATGAGGTCGTCAGGGAGTTTGCCGGATCAGAAGGCCTTGGACACGATCAGGCCGAAGGTCCGCGGTTCGAGCAGACGCGCATTGCGGTACCGGCCGATCAGCGCGTCCTCGATGATGATGTTGGTGATGTTGTCGCCGTCCGTCACGTTCTTGACGAAGAAGCGCACCTCCGTCTGGGTCGTGTCGTTGCGGAAACGGGCCTGCAGGTCGATCACGCCCCAGGAGTCGATGCGATCCGTGGGCGTGTTGTATTCGCGGGCGAAATAGGAGTCCTGCCACACCGCGTCCACGCGCCAGGTGGACGTCCAGTCCCCCCAGATCGCGCCCGTCGTGTACTGGCCACCGACCTTGATCTTGGCCGGAGGGGAGTGAGGCAGCTCGTTGCCGGCGAGGTTCACCTGCACCGTCGGCGTCGTCGCCGTCAGGCTCTGGGCCGGATTGGCGGCGTCCTCACTGAAGAAGGTCCCGATCTCGGTGTTGAGCGTCGAGAGGTTGGCGTCGAACAGCCAGTGGTCGTCCGGCGCATACACGAACTCCGCCTCGAAGCCGTAGATGGTGGCGTCGGCGTTACGGGTCACGACGCCGCCGTTGATACGCTGGCCGAGCTGCAGGCCCGAGTAGTCGTAGTAGAAGGCCGCGAAGTTGGCCTGCATCCGGCCACCGAGAAGGGTGTTCTTGGCGCCCAGTTCGTAGGCCGTGACCGTCTCGGGCCCGTAGGTCGGGACCGTTCCGCTGTTGTTCAGACCACCGCCCTTGTAGCCGGTGGCGACCGAGCCGTAGACCAGCGTGGTGTCGGTGAACGACAGGTCCGGCGTCCAGTCCAGCGCCGCCTTGTAGGTCATCTTGTTCCCGGAATACTCCGAGTAGGTCCAGGGCACGAGCCCGGTCAGAACGATCGAACGCGACTCGCCGGAGCGTTGCTCGTCCGTGTAGCGAGCTCCCAGGGTCAGGCGCAGCGTGTCCGACAGCGTGAAATAGGTCTCGCCAAACAGCGCCCAGGTTTCGTTCTTGCCGTTCCGCGACAGGGCGGACACGTGCCAGGTTTCAGCCGGCCGACCATTTGCGCGCTGGAAATACTCGATCGCCGGGTGCCAGGTCTCGAACCCGCCCGAGCTGGTCCCCTTGAGGCCGAACACGCCGATCAGGAAGTTGAACCCGCCGTCGTAGTCGGAAGCCAGCCGCAGCTCGCCCGTCGTCGTGGTGCTGCGGGTCGTGAAGCTGTCAGTGGTGAGCAACCGGTCGGTGGTGACCACCGTGTTGCGGTCCTTGTTGTAGGTGATCGGCGCGGTGAAGCGGAACGGCAGGTCGGCGTTGTCCCAGTCCGTGTTCTGCTCCGACGAGCCTTCGGAATAGGCCAGGACCGTCGAGAGCTTCACCGGCCCGAAGTCGTGGTCCAGGTTGAACGTCGCGAAGTCCTGGTCCAGCAGGTACCTGGGGTCCGTGTCGGCCTGGACCTTGCGCAGGTCATGGGGATTGGGCGCGCCGGCATAGATGTTTCCGCCGACCGGGAACGGCGTGAAGAACCGGGCCAGGGTCTGCAGAATCGTCGTGCTGGCGGTTGGAGAATCGAAGCCCAGCTGTCGCGGATCGCACCCGAGCACTGGATGCGCCTTGCAGAGCCGCTTGCCCTCGCGGGCGCGGGTGCTGTCTTCGTCGTAGCGGCCGACGATCAGGGTGGCGTCGGTATTCTCGCCGAGATCGAAGGTCACGGTCCCGCGCAACGCCCATTGGTCGCGACCGTCAATGTCGTTCCCGGTGCCCAGGTTCTCGGTGTAGCCGTCGCGCTTGAGGCTGTAGCCCGCCAGACGCACCGCGACCCGATCTCCGAGCGGGATATCGACGGCGCCGCCGATGCGCACGTTGGAGAAGTTGCCCAGCTGGACGCTGAAGTCGCCGCCGAAGTCGCTACCCGGACGCTTGGTGATCAGGTTGATCGCGCCGCCGGTCGTGTTCCGGCCGTAGAGCGTGCCCTGGGGACCGCGCAGCACCTCGATGCGCGCCATGTCGAAGAATTCGTTCTGCGGAAGGTAGCCGATGGCGGCGCCGTTGACGAACGACTGCACGCCCAGGTCCGACGAACCGAGCGCGTTGGTGCCGATGCCCCGCAGCGTGAAACGGTCGTTGCCGGTCAGGACGGCGTTGGGAATCGAGAACTGGATGTCCGTCGCGTCTTCGATCTGGGCGCGATCAAGCGTCGCTTCCGAAAAGGCGCTGACGGCCAGCGGCACATCCTGAAGGGCCTGCTCCCGCTTCTGCGCGGTCACGATGATCGCTTCGACCCCCGTCGCCGCGGGCGTAGCTTCGGCAGCCGACGCGGCCGTCGGTCCGGCGATCACCGCCGCGCACAGAGCGGCCACCGAAGCGCCGGCCAGCATGGCCTTTGAACGCGATGTCCAGGTGTTCATTGGTTCCCTCCCCATTTTCGTTGAGCGCTGGTCACGCCCTCTATTATATTCTTCGTCAATAACACTAGCCACGCCGGCGCGAGGGCGTCAAGCATTATTATTCATAGCGTCAATAGCGGCGTGCCTGATAGCGGGGGCCCGGCCGGGAGCCTCGTTGGCCAAGGCGGCCTTTGAATCGGCCGCTATTGACGGTAGGTTGAACAACGTTCCGGGAGCCGCCTGCCTTGCTAACTAGCCTCGTGATCACGGCTTCGGACGGCTGCCCCCTGCATCTGATGCGGGGCGGGTCTGGCCCGGTGATCGTGCTCTGTCACGGGTTTCCGGACTACTGGCGCGGGTGGCAGGCGCAGATCGAGACCCTGTCGCGGCGTTTCACCGTGATCGCGCCCGACGGACGGGGCTGCAATCTGTCCGGCAAGCCTCGGGACCTCTCAGCCTATCGGCTGGAGCGGCTGACCGCCGACATCGACGATATCCTGAACACCCAGGCCGGCGACGGGCCCGCGCTGCTTGTGGGCCATGACTGGGGCGGCGCCGTGGCCTGGGCTTACGCCGCCGCGCGTCCTGGCCGACTCGCAGGCCTTTGCGTGCTCAGCGCGCCCCACCCTGCCGTCCTTGCGGCGGCGCTCCGGGACGACCCGGCTCAGAGACAGGCGTCGGCCTATATGCCACGGCTCCGGGCCGCCGGCGCCGAAGCGCATTTCGAGGCCGACGACTACCATGCCATCCGCGGGATGCTCGATCGCCTCAAGGGGCTCGGGCTGTCCGACGCTGCTGACGAGGCGGCCTATATCGAAGCCATGTCGCGCCCGGGGGCCCTGACCGGCGCGCTGAACTGGTATCGCGCGAACCCCGTCGAGGACGGCGCGCCGACCGGCACCGAGGGGCCCGTCACCTGCCCGGTCGAGTTGCTGTGGGGGGATCAGGATGACGCGCTCCTGCCGAGTCTGGCCGCGCGCCATCGCGTCCTCGCGCCGGACCTCCGAATCCGGATGTACGAAGGTGCAGGCCACTGGCTGCAGCGCGAGAGGGCCGAGGCCGTCAGCGAGGCGATCGCCGCCTTCGCCGACCGTGTCTTTACGGCCCGGCGGCCGGGTCATGGCCCAGGCTGAAGCCCAGCGACCAGCGCTTGGGGAACCCCCTGGCGACCCCATCCGGCGGTGACGGCTTGAGATACCCGGCCCGACCCGCGTCACCCTTGAGCGTCAGGTCGAGGAAGGCGACGATGAAGTGGGCGTTGATGGCGCGCAGGCGATCCTTGCGCCAGACGGGCTCCTCGAAGCCCTCGAAGGTCTCGAACGCGGCCCGCGCGGCAGGCGGCGCGTCGGCGCCGACAAGATTGTGGCGGGCGTTGGCGAAAACGAGGATGCGGCGGTCGGAGCCCGTCAGGCCGTCATAGATCGCCCGCACGCCATCGACATAGCCGGCGACATCGTCGTGGTCGCCGGCGATCACGAGGGTAGGTGTTCTGACATTCGCGAGACCGGCGGCGGTCCAGCTCCCGTTCTCGGCCTGGCCACCCCATGGGGCGATAAGCACGAGCGCTTTCAGACCGTCCGCCGGCAGGGCCCGGCCTTCGGCCTGTTCCGCGAGCAGCCCGCCGGGGATCCGGCGGTAGAAGGCGCCGGATGAATTGTAGCCCGCGCCGGCGGTGGCAAGGGCGCCAAACCCGCCCATCGAGTAGCCGATCAGGGCGATCCGGTCGGGATCGTACGCACCGGCCAGCGCGAAGTCCGAGGCGCCGGCAAGGACGCGGAGGCGGGCGATGACGGCCTGCTGGTCACGGGCCCGGTTGGCCGCGACATGGGCGAAGGAAAGCGCGAAGCCGCCGGCGTCCCTGAACGGTGGATCGTCATGGTCGATCGCCGCAACGACGTATCCGCGCGACGCCAGGGTCTCCGCCAGATCCGCTGTGTAGGTCGCCCAGCCGCCGTAGCCGTGGGAAATCACCACCAGCGGGCCGGAGTGCTTCTCGGCCACCGCACCCTCTCGGGCGCAGCCGGGAATCTCGAACGCCGTGTCGGCTTCTCCCGGACGCCGGACCCGTCCTTCAAATGATTTCCCGGCCCCAACCCCGGCGACAGCCGGATACCAGACTGTAACCCTGAGCGTCCGGTCGGCCCTGGCGATCCGCCCGGTCATCAGATTCGACGCCGGCAGGTCCGGCCGTTCAGCGACCACCACCGGGACAACCGTGACTCCGACCGGACTGGGACCGGACCGGGCCAGCTCCGGCGCATCCACCGCCGCCTCGCACGCAATCACCGGCGTCGCGGCAGCGAGCAGGAGCGTCGCCAGAAAGGGCGACAGGAAGCCGTGCATGGGTGCGCCTCCAGCGAGCAATCATCAAAAAAAGCCCCGGCGCGAGGCCGGGGCGAAGAGCCTTTGCGCAAGGCGGATCGAGGACAGGAGAAGGAGACCCCGGCTGGACGCCAGCGCTCCCGATCACGTCCGACAGGTTGCTAGCCTGGGCAGGTGTCGTCAACTATTATATTATTCGTCAATAGTGGAGCCGAGCCACGCGGCCAGCTGCCTGCCACCGCCGGTAATGATCTGGACGCACATTTCCTCGGCGGTCGGGATATCGACCTGCCCTTCGGCGACCAGCTTTCCGGCGCGGTCCGTCATCGCCATCAGCATCTGGACGGCGAGTGTCGCCATCTCGCGGCTGAAGCCATACTCGCGGCGTGTCTCACGCACGAAATAGCGAACGGTGCGCTCAAGACCCTCGGCGGAGGCGGCCTCCATCAACCGGGCCACGGAAGGGTCCGCCACGAGGGTCTGAATCAGGGCCCCCCGCTCGCTGGTGTGCTCAAGGTACACGCGCGTGGTCTGGCGAATGAGATCCTCATAGGTCTTCGCCTCGAGCGCGCGCTCCATGCCCCGACTGTCGAGGTCGGCCTGTTCCCGGTGCAGCAGGGCGGCGAGCAGGACCTCGCGACTCGGGAAATAATTGTAGACCAGCGCCTTGCTGACTCCGCTTTCCCGCCCCAGCCGCTCCATCGACACGGCCGTCAATCCCTCGTCGAGGATGAGCCGGGCGGCGAAGTCGAGGATTTGCGACCGGCGGACTTCCGGCGCCAGGCGGGTGCGTTTGCGAGGTTCAGCGAGCGTCATTCAGATCATCCGGCGCGAGACCGCCATCATCCCTCAATGCGCGGCCGGCGCAACGCCCCGGCTGCACGACAATTTCACTCCGTGCAGGCGTGAGAGGCCGTTGCCGTGTCAACACTATTGACTAGTTGTATAATAGCGAGATAGGTCGGCATCGCAAGCGAGGCCGGAATGATCAGAGGCGTCCATCAGATCGGAATTTCAGTCGCCGACCTCGACGGGTCGGTTCGTGGCTACGGGTCTGCCGCAGGGCTGGCTGAAGTCGCCCGCTGGAAGGACCCGGCGACCGGCGCGCAGTGCGCCCTGATGAAGGGCGTGAACGGCTATCTGGAACTCGGCTGCTATCCGGGATCGTCAGATCAGACCCCGGAACACCCACCGGTCAACGAAGCCGGGATTACCCACTTCTGTGTCCAGGGAGGGTCGATTGACGACGTCATCCAGGGCCTCCAGGGCGATGGATTCTCGTTTCCGGACCGACCGGTCGATCTGAAAACGGGCTTCCTCTACGCCTATGGCCGATCCGGAGAAGGATCCGTTGTCGAAGTCGAGGGCGCGCCCTTCGCGCGCGCTCAACCGGCAAGCTGGATCGGACATGTGGCCTACGCCACCCACGATCTGGAGCGGCTGGCCGGCTTCTACGGGAAGCTGCTCGGGGCGCCTGTCCAGTACAGTCCCCGACTCAGAAACAATGCCGACTATGACCGGGTGACCGGTCTGACGGACGTCGACGTGCTGGCGGCCTGGGTGCGCGGCGCGAACATCGCGCTCGAGTTCTGGCAGTACCTCAACCCCGAGACCACCGCCCGCACCTCGGACCGTGCCCGGGAAGCGCCCGGCTACGCTCATGTCGGGTTTGAAGTCGAGGAGCTGGAAGCCGGCGTGGCCCAGGCGCTCGACCTCGGCGCCCGGCAGGTGGAGCCCGCGAGGCAGGTCGGCCCCTGGCGCGAATCGCTGGTCCGTGACCCGGACGGCAATCTCATCAAGCTGATCGAATGGGCCGTCGAGGCGAACGGCTGCCGTCTCGCCGACCTTTCGGCGCCCGACATCCTGGCGGCGGTGGCCGCGGACTTCGATCTCCACCTCAAAGCCGCCGCGGACGCCAAGTCATGACTTCACCTGAGCGCAAAGTCGCCATGATCACCGGCGCCGCACGCGGGATCGGACTGGCCACGGCCAACGCCCTGGCCCGTTCAGGCGTGGACATCGTGCTGGTTGATCTCCCGAGTTCACCGCTCGGCGAGGCCGCGACGCTCGTGTCCGCCCACGGCGGTCGGGCCGTCGTCTTCGCGGGAGACGTCTCAAGCGAACAGGACTGGGAAGCGGCGATCGCCCGATGCCGCGAGGCATTTGGCCGGCTCGACATCCTGGTCAACAACGCCGGCGTCTCGGGGCCTATCGGGCCGCTGGTCGACTGCTCCGTCGAGGCGTTCGACAGGGTTCAGGCAGTCAACACCCGGGGCGTCTTCCTCGGCATGAAGCATGCCGCGGCCTCACTCATCGAGCGGCGCGGCGCCATTGTGAACGTGTCGTCGATTTCCGGGCTCGGCGGCGGTCGGAACACGATCGCCTACACCGCCAGCAAGCATGCGGTCGTCGGCATGACGAAGCTGGCAGCGATGGAGTTCGCCGGCACAGGCGTGCGTGTGAACGCCGTATGCCCGGCGCCGACAAGCACCGACATGACCCTGGCCCTCGCACGTCAGATGCGTCCTGACGACCCGGACAGCTTCCCGGAAGACTTCGCCAAGTTCATCCCGCTGGGCCGCTACGGCGAACCCCCGGAAATCGCGGACGCCATCGTCTTTCTCGCCAGCGACGCGGCGAGCTTCATCACCGGGGTCGCGCTGCCAGTCGATGGCGGCGCCTGCGCCCGCTAGCCAAGGAGACACCTCATGGATCTGAAAATGCAGGGCATGCGCGCCCTTGTGACAGGCGGCACGCGGGGCATCGGTCTGGAGATCGTTCGCGGCCTCCTGCGCGAAGGATGCGCCGTCGCCACCTGCGCCCGTGGCGAAGACGGCCTGGCCAGACTCCAGACGGAGGCGCGGGCCAGCGGCGGCGTGGTGATCGGGGACGCGCTCGACGTCCGCGACCACGCGGCCTTCTCCGCCTGGTTCGGCAGGGCCGTTGAAGGGCTGGGCGGCGTCGATATCGTGGTCAGCAATGTCTCGACCCGCCCGACCACGGCCGGTGACGAGATGTGGCGCGAGACCTTCGAGACCGACCTGCTTCAGCACGTCCGGGTCGCCGAGCTGGCCATGCCCCACCTGCTCGACAACGGCAGATCGTCCCTGACCTTCGTGTCGTCGATCGCCAGCGTCCTCACGCAGCTGCCGCCGGGCGAGGAAGCCTACGGGACCATGAAGGCGGCCCTGATCAACTATGCCGGCCAACTGGCAAACCGTCATGGCGGACGCGGCGTACGCATCAACTGCGTGTCCCCCGGCCCGATCTTCTTCGAGGGCGGCTTCTGGGACCAGGTCCGGATCCACCATCCGGCTCTGTTCGAGTCGGCGGCCGCACGGTCGGTGTTGAGCCGCCACGGCACGCCGCAGGAAGTGGCCGACGCCGTCACTTTCCTCGCCAGTCCGCTCGCGAGCTACATCACCGGCGCAAACCTCCGGGTCGATGGCGGCATGGTCAAGACGGCGAACTTCTAGACGACGCTCAGGCTCCCCCGCTCTGCGTAGAAGCCTGAGCGGGGGAAGGCATTGGACGGGCCGTGCCCGGCGCCGTTTCGCAACGCCGCGCGCCCGACGGCCCCTGGGTCAGGAGCCCGGGAAAAGTTGTGTCTCCGATGACGGGAAGGACGTTGGACGCCGCTATCCAGGATGTTAGAGCTTCGACAAGTGTTGGGTATGGCTTGCGGAGTCGCCGGATGAGTATCGAATTGCCCGCACGGGTCTCGCGCCGTGAGGGGTTCCTCGGGGCAATGGTCGGTGAGCAGCAGGTTCTGCTCGACATCGACAGCGGCGTCTATGTCGGCCTTGACCCCATCGGCTCGCACATCTGGCGCAGTCTGGAGGCTCCGATCACCGTAGAGGCCCTTTGCGCCGACCTGACCGCCACCTACCAGGCCGACCTGGAAACGATAACCCGCGATGTAATCGAATTTCTCGATCGGCTGGTGCAGCAAGGCATGATCGAGGTGGCGTCCTGACTCGCGGACCCGCCAATGACGGACGGTCTGACCGGTTTCTGTGCGGGTGGCGCATCCGGTCGGAGATAGACCTGCCGGAGCTTGCGCCCTGGTCGGGCGAGGATCGGGACCCCGACATCTCCATTCGCCTTGGCGCGGTCCCGTCTCAGCTCGACGATGTCGTCCATCAGGGACCGTTCCTGCAGATTGACACCCGCGGAACCTGTCTGCTGATCCTGGAAGATGTGGCCAGCTATCTGGTGCCGGACGAGTCGACCGTAATCGTCGCGACCCGGACCGACGCGCCCGCCGCTGACATCCGGCTGTTTCTCCTCGGGTCGGTGCTCGGATTTCTCTGTCACAAACGCGGGCTGTTTCCGTTGCACGCCTCCTGCCTGGCTGTCGACGACGGCGCGGTCGCCTTTTCGGGCCCATCCGGCGCGGGAAAGTCGACCACGGCGATTCACTTCGCCCGACGTGGCCATGGTTTGCTGACCGACGACATCTGCGCCATCGACGTCGCACCATCAGGCGAGCCAGGTGTCCTGCCGGCCTTTGCAAGGACCAAGCTGTGGCAGGACTCGCTGGAGTCCGCGGATCTGAACAGCGAGGGCCTGGATCGTATCCGCCTGGGCCGTGACAAGTACGACTACCGACCGCCCGGCGCTTTCCGGACGGACCCTGTTCCGCTCCGGGCGATCTTCCTGCTGGGTAAGGCCCAGGCCGGTCAGCCGGACGGGATTGTCCGGCTGACACACCCTGCCGAGATCATTTCCGCCCTGAGCGCGGAGACCTATCGTCCCCAGGTCGCCACTGCCCTGGGCCGCGAACGGGCGCTCTTCATCGCCCAGGCCAGGATCGCGGCCAGCGTGCCGGTCTACCGACTCAACCGCCCATTTGACTTCGCGCGCATGGACGGCTGGATGGAGGCGGTCGAGGCGACGGTGCGCGGATGACCGGTCTTGTCGTGCTTGCCTCCTACCCCAAGTCCGGCAACACCTGGATGCGGGCCTTCCTGGCCAGCCTGGCCGCCGGTGGCGAAACGCCCGATATCAATAGCGGCATGGGCATCTTCCAGCTGTCGGGCCGCGGCAGGGTCGACAAGCTGATCGGTCTCGAAAGCAGTGATCTAACGCCGGCCGAGATTGGCCGGGTTCGCCCCTGGATCAGTCGCCAGGTCGCCGCCCAGGGGCCCGCGACGATCAAGGCCCATGACGCTTTCCTGCCCCCGCCGGGCGGCCAGGAACCGGCCATTCCCGGCGATGTCATTGATCGCGTCATTTACCTGGTTCGGGATCCACGCGACGTGGCGGTGTCTTTCGCCCATCACAGTGGCAAGTCCGTTGACGCCATGATCGAAACCATGGCCGACCCGCTGTACCTGATGGGAAAATCCGCCCGGAACGAGAACTCTCAGGTCGAACAGTTCGTCTCGACTTGGAGCGTCAACGCAGAGAGCTGGCTGGATGCGCCGGGACTGACGCGACATCTGATGCGCTACGAGGACATGCTGGCCGATCCGACAGCGACCTTTACGGCCGCCGTCCGTTTCCTGGGCCTGACGGCCGACGCGGCCACCATCGACCGGGCACTGGAAGCGGTTCGATTTCAGGCGCTCGCCGGCCAGGAGGCCCGCGACGGGTTTTATGAGCGCCACCGGGGGGCGGATGCGCCGTTTTTCCGCAACGGCAAGGCGGGAAACTGGAGAACGCGGTTGTCCGCCGATCAGGCGGACCGGATTGTCGCCGACCATAGGCCGGTCATGCGACGCCTGGGCTACCTTTCCTGACGCATCAGGCGTTGCCGCCCTCGACGCGACGAATGAAAAGGCCTGCGCCTAGCGCGCGGCTCAGCGCCAGTTTGTAGCTGTATTCAACCTTTTCATTACCCGCGCCGCCTTCCGGCCAGTTGTCGATCAGGCTCTGCAAGCGGTCCATGTCGAGGGCCCGGCTGGCCGTGGTGCTGTTGGCCAGGCGCGAGACCTCGGACGCGATCTGGCCCCGCGCGGCGTCAAACCCGGTCCACCAGTCGGCTGACTGTCTCCCCTTGCGGCGTTCCGTCAGGATCATCTCCGGCGCCAGGCCGGCCATGGTGCGACGGATCAGGGACTTGGGCACCCCATCGAGCCGGAATTGTTCGTCCGGAATCGTCAGGCACAGCTCCACCAGGCGCCGGTCCGATGTCGGATCGCGTGTGTCGACGCCGTAAAGACGGCGGGTCGCCGCAGCCCAAAGTCCCCGGCCGCCCGTGCGGCCAAACACGGCCAGACGCAGCGCCCGGCTGTCGCCGCGAGCCAGATTGCGCAGATTTCCGCCCATCGTCAGAGCGGCCTCGTCGAGCCCGACCTCTTCCAGGAAGGATGGATTGACCGCCGAAAAGTCGGACAGCGCCATCTCCCCGCGATTGAGCATCTCACGCAGGCGCCGACGAACCGGGATCGGGAGTACAGTGTCGGCGATCTCGGCAAGAATGCCGCGCCAGCGTTGACCACCGCGGTGGTTCGCCAGAGCCGTCCGGACCGCGCCGGGCAGATCGCCCTTCAGAATGCGCGCCGCCAATAGTTCTCCACCGTCATAGCTGATGGTCATGTTGCCCATCTGCCCGGTCAGCATGACCTTGACCCCACGATCGCGCGCCTGGCGATCGATTGCATTCATCCAGACGGTGTTGCTGGGGTTGAGCACCGGGCAGTCCAGGGCAGACTGGCGGTACTCCACGGCCTCGAGCAGACCGCTGTCGTTGTTGGACGCGCGGACGTGGTCGACGTTGGGATAGAGGGCCGCCAGCGCCGCGGCGTGGCCCCACTCGTCCCCGAAACTCCCGCTGCGCGATGGAAAGGCGTGGTCAGGCGCGGCGGTAAAGGCGGTCAGGCGGCGGCCCTGCCCCGCCAGCTGACGCGCCGCGACCGCCGTGACGGCTGAGCTGTCCAGCCCTCCGCTCAGGTGCGCGCCGACCCGCTCGTCCGTGTCGATCCGGCAGGCCACCGCTTGCTCAAGCGCCGCCAGCAGGGCCGCCTCGTAGTCCCGGCTGTCCGTGAATCTGAGGTTGGGCAGGTTCTCCGGCCGCCACCAACGCTCGAGGCGGGTCGCGCCGCTGTCCCAGATCACGTTGTGTCCGGGCGGAACCGCGCGGATATCCTTGTAGAGGCTGCTCTGCGGGTCCGCCGGAAGATGGCTCAACCATCTGCCCATCCGCTCCTCGTCGAGGACCTTGGGCACCTCGGGATCCGCCAGCAGACCGCGCGGCTCGCTGGCGAAGAGGAGCTCGTCGGCTCCCTGCCAGTAGAACAGCGGGCGGGAGCCGGTGGGATCCACCGCCATGACCAGACGCCGGCGCGGGCCGTCCCAGACGGCGCAGGCGTAGTCGCCGATAATCCTGTCACAGAACCCGTCGCCCCAGCGGTCATAGGCCAGCAGGACGATCGCGGCAGGGTCCGCATCGGGAAAGTCCGCGCCGGCCAGCTGCCGCTTCAGATCAGCGAGATTGTCGATGCGGCCATCGACGACCGCACTGAGCGCCTGACGTGACGTCGCCAGGTCGCCGTCATCGCAGCGGGCGAGACGAACGCCGTCGCCAGTCCACTGCCGGTGTTGGCGGGATGAGCCTATCGAGAGCGCCGTCAGCGTGCGCTCAACGGACGGCGCGACGTCGGGCGAGATATGGACCCGACCACAGATACCCACTCAGATTCCCCTGTTATCAGCCCGCGGTCGGCGTAACCGCCCGACGGGATCCGACCCAACTCGTGCCTAAAGGTCGATGCTGCCCCGAGGCTGATGGCCAGTCCACCCGGCGCCGCCAAACAGCGAGCGCCGTGGATCCCGAAAGGTTCAGGAACTTGCAAAAATGTCAGGGCTGGAATTGGCGCCTCGACGTGACGCGCGCCAAGGTCGCCGGACTGTCAAACAGCTGGTAACGGCAATCCCGTACGGGTCAGGAATAACCAGCCCCGTCCGTGTGGGTTACGGGACCAAATTCGGCCGTCCGCGTATCAATGACCGTCATGACCGGCAGATGCCATGGCTTACGATCCCGGTCTTCCCGGGTCGGAGGCGTCTCACGGATATTGTTTTCGATGTCCATCGGTCCGCTCTCCAGCCTCGCCCGTTCTATAGAAAACCAGTGACCAGATACCGACAGGCGGCTGATGATCCCCCAGATCGCGTTATCATGAGGACGCCGGAGGATCGAGAGAATTACCGCCCCAGTTCGGGGAGCCGCCTGCCCACAGGTCACCGGACTGTCAAACAGCCGGTAACTGCAATCCAGTACGGGTCAGGAGGAATAACCATACCCGTCCCCGTGGCTTCCGTGACCAAGTTCGGCCGTCCGCGTATCAATGACCGTCATGACCGGCAGATGCCATGGCCTGCGGTACTGGTCTTCCCGGGCCTCGAGGGGCGGGCACATATTAGATTCATCGGTCACAATTGGGCTCCTCTGGCTCTGCCAGTCTTTAGGAAAACAATGGGCCATTGCCGTGAAGCGGCCAGATGAGCAGCAGATATCTCCAGACGATCTAACCCGAACGTCCAGTCAGCGGGCGCGCACAGTCATCTTTGCCTCACCCCGAGCAAGACTATCTTGAGGTCGTCAGACTCTGAAGCAAAGAACCACCCCAATACGGGGCGCCACACAGACGTCGCCGGCCGGTCCACCCGGCGCAGCCGGTCGGCCAGCGCAGGTCGAATTGGACATGTCCCGGAAGACCCAGCCCCGCCGAAAAGGCTTCAGGAATTGCTGAATGCGTCCGGGCCGGCCAGGAAGCCGGCCTCGGCAGTCCGGGCTTCGATTACTTCGATCACCGGCGCGTGCCACAGCGGACGCGCGCTGTTCTCGACGAGGGCATTTTCCCCGCCTGTTTCGTGATCAAGGTTCATCTTCGTGTCTCCTGAAAGGGCTACCCGAATAGCCACTAGAATTCTCTACATCAACTCTGCGGCTTCCACTCCGGAGGCCGGTAGTCACTCTGCTCCAGTGATGCGACCTCACGCGCCACATCCTGGAACACCAACCGAACGCCGAAGCCAGTCGCGTCGGCGAAGCTGATTCGCCTTCTAGGACTTGGGCACGACTGCGCCGGTGAAGGCGCCGTTGGTCGCATTCCCGATCAAGACATTGTCGCCAAAGCTGTTTGCCGCGCCGCCTGCGCCGGTCGCCACGCCCGTAGTATTGTCGGTAATGGTCGAGCCGCTGGAATAGCTAATTGCAGCACTACCATTCATCAGAAGACCGATGTTGGAGTTGTGTGCGATCGTGCTCCTGGTCAACGTAACCGTCGCATTGGACGTACTCGCCGGAGTCTGAATCCGGACGCCGACCGCATTGTTGGTGAACTGGCTGTCGGCCACGACCACGTTGAGGCCGGTTCCGGTATTGCCCGCCGTGTCGACGCGAAGGCCGGAACCACCATTAGCGTCGACGACGACGCGGTTGAGCGTGACCTTTGCCGAACCCGTACCCGTCGGTTGAACCAGGACGCCGCCGCCGACCGTTCCATTGCCGTTGCTGGAAAGCTGGACGTTGGACAGGGTCAGCGTCGCGGCCCCGCTCGGCGTAAAGGAAACGCCCCAGCCGTTCGTCGCATCGCGAAATCCCCGGATAACCGTGTCCTGGATCAGGAGGCTGGCTCCGTTCAGGAAACTGACGCCGCGCAGGCCCGGTGTGGAGGAGGTGTTGCCGATTCCCTCAATGCTGAGGTTGCGAAGGGTGACGACGGCGCCGGCGGCATTGATGACAACGCCGTTGGTGCTGCTGACCAGAATGCTGCCGATGCTGCCGGGACTGCCGTCGATGGTGATCGACTTGGTGATCGTGACGGCGCCGAACCCGCCCGGATCCAGGACATCGATCTCACCGCCCGCGGCGGTCTTGCTGATGGCGCCCGCGAAGGTCTTGCACGGGGCCGTGCGGCTGCAGGGGTTGACGTCATCGCCCACGCCCGAAACCCAGGTGCGCGTCGCCTGCGCCGAAGCCGGTGCGGCAAAGCCGACGACCGCCAGGAAGAGAGCTCCCGCAAAGGCCGCAATTTTTCCAAATCTGGTCACGATCTTCCCCTGCCCGCATGCGCGGCATGGCCGCGTTCCTTCAAGGACGCTAACATGGTTGGAAAGACATACGATAGCCCTTCCCCGATCCGGACGCCCGAGGCCTGATTGACCTCCATACGAACCACCTCCGCGCGCTCGGCTGTTGCTGAAGGGGCGACCGCGCGGGCCGACGGGTCGGCAGGGACCAGACCGTCGCCACGCCAGCGCTTGAAGCGTTCGGCCGTGAGTTTGCGGGCCTTTTTTCGCGCAAAGCCGTCAGAGCAGGCGCTGTTGATCGAAGCGGTCGCAACGCTGGCCTTCGCCTCCCTTGCGATCAGGCTGGCGACGTTCGCCACGATCGCCCGCATGGCGTCGCGACCGCTGGCCGCCAGGCCGAACCCCCTGCCAGGCCGCGCTGAAGCGGTCTCGCGCGTCGCCCGGGCCGTCGCCGCGGCCGCCAACCGGGCGCCCTGGCGAGCGGTCTGTTTCCAGCGGGGCCTGGCGGCGCACCTGATGCTGCGTCGACGCGGCCTGCCCTCGACCCTCTTCTACGGGGTGTCCGACCAGCCCGGCCGCGGCCTCATCGCCCACGTCTGGGTGCGGCAGGCCGATCTGGATGTGATTGGCTGCGAAACCGCCGCGGAGAACGCGCTGCTGGCCACGTTCCCGGCCTTGCAGGAACAAGCCGCCGTCGCGGCGCATCTCGACCAGCCGACGTGAGGCCCGCCGGCTTGTCATCCGAAAGTCCCGTTCCCGAAGCATCCGAGAGCCCCTGGCGGCCGGCCGGCCGTTTCATCGCCGCCGTGCTCGCCTTCGGCGGTCGGCGCTGCGCCGCAGCCGGCGCATTGGTGGCCAGCGGGGCGCTGCTCGAGGGGATGGGGCTGGTTCTGCTGGCGCCGATCCTGTCGCTGGTCATGAAGGGACCATCAACCGGCCGGCTCCAGTCGATGACGACATTGCTTTTCAACGCGGTCGGAGCCGAGACGACCGGCGAGCGCCTCGGTTTGCTGCTCGCCGGCTTCGTGGGCTTGATGGGCTTGAGGGCGGTGGTCCTGTACGCCCGGGACATCGCTCTGGCGGACCTGCAGACCGGCTTTGTCGAGGCGATGCGCAACGGCGTCATGCATCGGCTCGCCAACGCGTCCTGGAGCCGCATCGTGGTGCTGCGGCACGCCCGTGTGGCCAATCTGATGAGCGCCGAGATCCAGCGCGTTGGATCCGCGGCCCATTTCCTGCTGCAGGGCATGGTGGCGATCACCATCCTGGTCATTCAAGGCTCGGTCGCCTTCGCGCTGGCTCCAGGACTGGCGGCGTTGGCGGCGGCCATGCTGCTGGTCGGCGGCCTTGGCCTTTCTCTGGTGCTACGCCGGGCGCGTGGCGCGGGCGGGCATGTTGGCCAGACCGCCCTGGCGCTGATGACAAGCGCGAACAGCTTCATGGGCGGGCTGAAGGCCGCGGCCGCCCAGGATGCCCAGCACCTGTTCGTCGCCGAGTTCGAGACGCTCCAGGCCAGGATGCGGGAACAGCAGATGGCCTTCACCCGCCTGCAGGCGCGGAACCGGCTCACATTCGCTCTGGGGACCGCCCTGGCCGGCGCCGCCATCGTGTTGGTCGGCGTCAATGTTGTCCACCTGCAGTCCGCGGTTCTGATCACCCTGATCCTGCTCTTCACGCGCATGGCCGGCCCCGCCCTGCTGATCAATCAGGCCGCCCAGCAGTTCTTCTTCGCCCTTCCCGCATTCGAGGCCATCAAGGCGCTGGAAGATGACCTTGATGTCAGGCCGGCAAGTTGCCTGACGGCAGCGGTGGCGCCGGCCGGGCCCGTCGCCTTTCGCGCCGCCCGCTATCAGCACGCCGGCGGTGGCGGGCTGACCGAGGCCAGCGTGACGCTCGAGCCCGGCGAGTTCCTGGGGATCGCGGGGCCATCCGGATCGGGCAAGACAACCTTCATCGACATGCTTGTCGGCCTCCTCCCGCCCCAATCCGGAGGCATCACACTGGACGGTGAGGCGCTAGAAGGCCCGATGTTGGGCGGCTGGCGCCAGGGCATCGCCTACGTCGCGCAGGACTCCTTCCTCTTCCACGACACCGTGCGCCGCAATCTCGCCTGGGGAAACGACGTGGAGGATGAGGCCGCGATGTGGCGGGCCCTCGCCGCGACCGGTGTCGACGGCGTCGTCCGACGACTGGAGCGGGGTCTCGACACCGTGGTTGGTGAACGGGGCACTCTGATGTCGGGCGGGGAGCGTCAGCGCATCGCGATCGCCAGGGCTTTGCTGCGCTCGCCCCGCCTTCTGGTTCTGGACGAGGCCACCAACGCCATCGACCCGGTCAGCGAGGCCGACCTTCTGGCGCGCCTCGCCGCACTGGAGCCGCGACCCATGATCATCATGGTCGCGCATCGGGCAGAGAGTCTGGCCCATTGCGACCGCGTGCTGGAAATAAAGGACGGCCGGCTGATCGCCTGACTGGCCCGTGGACCCGTTTGGGGGGCTGGCTCCACGTCCCGTCTTACGACTATTGTCGCGCTTCCCGAACCGCCGGAGTGAGCCACTTGATCGTCGCTTCCCGCCGCGCCGGGTTCTCCATTCTCGAAGCGCTGATCGTGCTCGCCATTTCCGGGACAGCGTTGTTGCTGATCTTCGAAATGGGCGCCTCCGGCTCACAGCGCGGCTTTCGTCTTGGCAACAGGGCCCTGGCAGCCGCTGACGCCGAACCCGGTGCAGGCAGCCTGCGCACCATTGTGCGTGGCGCGCGCTTCGACGTCGTCCGCCCTGTCGCAACACTGGAGCGGGTTCGCGGGCCTGTCGGCGACAGCCGGACCTTTTCCACCCCGGCCAGCCTTGATCGCAGCACGGCCTGCGCGCCAGCAGGGCCGGCGCCGGCTGTCAGCCTGATCCTCTCCTCGACCACTCACGGCGATATTCTGACCTGTCGGACCACAGAGGACGGACCGGCGATCATTCTGATCGACCTGACCCCGTCACGTGGTCGGCTCAGTTACTCCGAGGACGCGGTCGTCTGGCGCGACAGCTGGGCGCGGCGGTCACCGCCGGCCACGGGCCGGCTGTATGTCCGGCTCACCAGCGACGACGGGACGGTTGATATCGTCGAACAGGCCGATCTCGCCACGCTGGTGGAAGCCGTGACTCCCGTGACGGCGCCGGCGCTGTGAAGGCCGGCTTCGCCCTCCCTTCGGTGCTGGTGGTCACGGCGACCACCTGCCTGGCCCTGCTCGCGGCGGTGACCGCGATCGAGGGCCTTGCCGCCTCCGCGCGCGAAGCCGTTGACCGGGCGAGGTTCGAGGAACGCTCCCTCGACATCGAGGCCCGGGCGACGTTCGCGACCCTGACCTCGCCCATCACGTCAGGCGCGATCGAGATACGCGATCGCCGCGGCGACGTCCGTCTGATCCAATTGGACGGTACACCCTATGCGACGGCCAACGGTCTCCAGATTGCGCTTCAGGATGAGGCCGGGCTGATCAATCTCGACACGCTGCCCGTCCGGGATCTTCCCAGACTGTTCGTCCAGTTCGGGATCGCGCCGGCCCCCGCCGCCACGATGGCGGCCCGGCTGGCCGACTATGTTGATCACGATGACCTGGTCCGCGACCAGGGCGCCGAGGCGGACGCCTACACACGCGCCGGCTTGCCGCCTCCGCCAAATCAGCGCCTGCGCAGCCGGGCGGACGTGCTCGGCGTGATAGGCTGGGCGGACGCGGCCCCGCCAGGCGCCTGGCGGAGAGCGCGAGACCTGATCGTCACTGATGCGGCCAACATCGGGGTCAATATCAACACCATGCCGCCTGCGGTTTTGCAGGTGCTCTACGGCCTGAGGCCCGAGGACGCGAAGCGGGCCGCGGCCCAACGGCGGCAGCGGCCGTTCGCGACCCTCGAAGAGTTGGGACGCGCCGCCGGGGTGCGGTTGATTGGAGACGCCGAACGCAGCGTGATCAAGCCCGCCGGACGGATCCGCTTCACTCTGGATTCTCCGAAAGATGAACGGACCTGGAGCAGTCGCATCATCCTGAACCCGCCGGACGGTCTCCGACCCTTCGTCGTGGTGGATCGCGGCGTCACCTTGCTGACTCCGGGCGAAAAGGCGCAAGTTGACAAGGATGTTGCCGCGTTTCCTCTTTCCGCCGATTGAGCGTCTTTCCGCCGACGGATCGCTGTCGCCCGTAGACGGCCCCTCGTCGGAGCGGCGGACGCCGGTTGTCCTGCTGGCGCGTGAACTCTGTGCTTTCGAGTACTTCCGGCCTCCCTCCGGTCCGGGGGCCGCCGACGCGGCGGAGTTGCGATCGCGGCAAGCCGCCCCGTTCGTCAATCCCGGCGTTCTTGTGCGCCGCCAGGGGAGCGGCTTCGCCATCTGGTGGTGGGACCTCGACGTGGTGCAGCCGCTTCTGGCCAGGCGGTTTAATGTCCCCCTCCCCCGCCTGCTGCCGGCGAGTCTGGCCCAGCCGGGAGGCGAGGGCTGGCGCATCGTTCGCTCGGCCCCGGGCTTCGAGGCCCAGGTCTGGCGGGACGGCGTCCTTCAGGCTTCCGCCTGGCGGCGGCAACCGTTCGACGACGAGGCCTGGTCGGCCTTTACGCGCGTGCAGCGGGACCTTGACCCGCCGCCCCACCCGCCGGCCGCTCAGTCCCTGCCATTCGACTGGATCCAGGTCCGGGCCGC